>NZ_LIXJ01000039.1 GCF_001905795.1 Streptomyces sp. CB01580 | reverse complement strand
CACCTAAATCACCGGTATTGCGTCTAAGGGAAGTTGACGGTAAGTCACCCCTACGGACAGCGCTCGGGGGCCGACGTCGTCATGGCGGAGGAGCTGCCCTGCTGGAAGCGGGGGTCTTCTCGCCCACGCGGTGGGGCTCGATGGTCCGGGAGCGACGGCCTCGCCGGGCGCGCCCTGCCGGTAGACGCCGTCGGGGTCGGAGTCCCGGTCGTGGGGAGGGGGAAGAACACCCGGCGCCGGTACAGACCGCTGTCCGGGCCGGCTTCGGCGGCGCCGAGTCCGATGTGGCCGATCATGCGTCCGTCGCGGGCGCAGCGTGGCTTGCTCTTGCGCCGTGGGGTCCTGTCCAGGGCCTGGCGGACGTAGTCGAGCTGTTCGCGGTCTTCGCTCAGCACTCTGGGAGAAGACACCGAATCCCCGCCGGCATCAGGCTGGATCCGGTATCCGGGATACCGGTCACGAACCATTCGAGCAGAGACGAGAGCGAGCGATGTCCGATTTGGCGAACGTGCTCAAGGACTTGGCGGCGGCAGGCGACGAGACCGACCGCATGGTGGCCGACCTCGACGACACCCAGTGGGCGCTGGACACTCCGGCCCCCGGCTGGACCGTCACCGACCAGATAGCCCACCTCGTCTTCGTCTATCGGCTCGCCGGTACGGCGGCGTCCGACCCGGAGGCGTTCCGGGTCATGACCGAGAAGGCCTCCGGCGATTTCGACGGTGCGGTCAACGCCGCACTGGCCGCCTACACCTCCGACACCCCGCAGGCGCTGCTCGCGCGCTGGCGCGCCGAGCGCGCGGCCACCATCGAGGCCCTCGCCGCCGTCCCGCCGGGACAGACGGTGCCCTGGCTGGTCAACCCGCTGCCGCCGGCCGTACTCGCCTGCGCGGGGCTCATGGAGACCTTCGCCCACGGTCAGGACATCGCCGACGCCATCGGCGTCCGCCGCGAACCGGCCCAGTGGCTGCGCCACGTGGCCGGATTCGCCGTGCTGACCCAGGCTTTCGGCTACCAGGCGCGCGGCCTCACTCCGCCCTCCGAGCCCTTTCGGTTCGAACTCACCTCCCCCACAGGGGAGTTGTGGGAGTACGGTCCTGCGGAGGCGACCCAGCGGATCACCGGCCCCGCCCATGACTTCTGTCTGCTCGTCACCCGGCGCCGCCACCGCGACGACCTCGCCCTCACCGCCACCGAGGGCGCGGCCGACCACTGGCTCGACATCGCCCAGGCCTACCGGGGCCCGGCCGGTGAGGGCCGCAGGCCCGGCCAGTTCTCCGGCACACCCCGGTGAGGGACGGGCGCCCGTGACCGCCCGGAACCATATCCACACCAGAAAGGGCCACGTGAAACCCTTCCACATCGAGATCCCCGAGGAAGACCTCGACGACCTGCGGCGGCGACTGGAACTGACCCGCTGGCCCGGGGCCTCCCTGGACGCCGGGTGGGCGCGCGGGGTGCCGCTTGACTACCTCAAGGGACTCGCCGAGTACTGGCGTACGGAGTACGACTGGCGGGCGGCCGAGGCCCGAATCAACCAGTACCGCCAGTTCCTCACGGAGATCGACGGCGCCCAGATCCACGTCCTGCACATCCGGTCCCCCGAGCCCGAGGCGCGGCCGCTGATCCTCACCCACGGCTGGCCCGGGTCGATCGTCGAGTTCCTCGACGTCGTCGAACCCCTCACCGACCCGGCACGGCACGGAGGGGACCCGGCCGACGCCTTCCACCTGGTCATCCCCTCGCTGCCGGGGCATGGGTTCTCGGGCCCCGTGACGGGACCGGGCTGGGACTACCCCAGGATCGCCAGGGTCTGGGACGAGCTGATGCGCAGGCTCGGTTACGACACCTACCTGTCCCAGGGAGGCGACCACGGGGCGTTCATCTCCCTCGAACTCGCCCGGCTGGCCCCCGAGCGCGTGGCCGGAATACACGTCAACATGCTCTTCACCGTCCCGTCGGGCGACCCCGGGGAGCTCGCGGAGCTCTCCCCGTCCGACTTCGAACGGCTCGACAAGATGGCCCGTTTCGACCAGGAACTCTCCGGCTACATGAAGCTGCAGGCCACCCGTCCCCAGACGGTGTCCTACGGCCTCACCGACTCCCCGGTCGGCCAGCTCGCCTGGATCGTCGAGAAGTTCATGGAGTGGACCGACTCGGACAAGGCCCCCGAGGACGCGGTGGACCGCGACACGCTGCTCACCAACGTCATGTTCTTCTGGCTGACGGCCACCGCAGGGTCCTCCGCGCATCTGTTCTACGAGGCGCGTGCGTACATGCAGGGCGTCTTCACGCCGGGAGTCCTGCCGGAGCCGGTGCCCGTACCCATGGGCGTCCTGGTCCTCCAGCCCGACTTCGCGCCGGTACGGAGCATCGCCGAGCGCCAGTATCCGGCCATCACCCACTGGACCGAGGTCGAGCGTGGCGGTCACTTCGCCTCGCTCGAGCAGCCGGCGGCCTTCGTGGCCGACGTACGGAAGTTCGCGCGCGGACTGCGCTGAGGACGCCGCCGCCTGCCCGGTCCGGAGCTGCTCCGGGCCGGGCAGGCGGCGTCCTCAGCGCAGTCCGCGCTCCGCCACGAACAGCCCCCGCCCCGACTGCACGTCCGGAAGGTACTCCGCCGTGCAGCCCGCGCCGGCGAGCGCGTCCAGATACTGCCCCTGGGTCCACAGGCCGAAGACATGGCTCTCGGTGAAATGTTCGATGCCGTGCGGGTCGGCGACCACGTAGTGGCTGTCCACCCGGGCCGACCCCGGGAACCGCCGGGTGTGCGAGACCCGCGACACGGTGCGCCCGTCGCCCCGGACCACATCGGCGGCGATGTGCCCGTCGAGGAACGTATCGGGGAAATACCAGGGCTCCACGATCAACACGCCTCCCGGCGCGAGATGCCGGACCATCTGCCGGAGCGCCGTCGCCAGGTCCCGCGGAGAGGGAAGGTAGGCGACCGCGGTGGAGAGCGAGATCACCACGTCGAAGGTGCGCCCCAGGCTGAAGTCGCGCATGTCCGCCACATGGAGAACCGTCCCGGGGAGCTTGTCCCGGGCGACCTCGACCATCGGCTCCGACAGGTCGATCCCCTCCACATGGCCGAACCTCCGGCAGAGCGTCAGCAGGTGCTCGCCGGTGCCGCAGCCCACATCGAGCAGCGAGGCCGCCGAGGGGTGGCGGGCCCGGACGATCTCGGTCACCAGCTCCGACTCGACCCGGAAGTCCTGGCCCCGGGCCTTGTACACCAGGTCGTAGATCAGGGCGAGTTGCTGGGCGAACAAGGTGATCCCTCTCCTGAGCGGTTCAACTGGTGTGCCCCGGCGCCACCGGATCGGCGGCCGCCGGCCGCGCCGGCGCCTTCGGCGGACGCCGCGTGGCATGGCGCAGGACCCGCAGGACGGTGGCCGGGCGCATCAGGGACTGCGGCGGATCGATGAGTCCGGCCACCCGCATCATGCCGTCGGCCAGCCGTTCGTCCTTGGTCGCCGCGTACTGCACCCGCGCCATGTACGCGTTGCCCATGTTCACCTTCAGCGTGCGGCGTCCCTCGACCCCGGGGAAGGCGAGATCACCGCCCGCCGAGACGTCCCAGGGGATGTCGATGGCGCGGGACACGTCCCGGTGGAACAGCCGGGGCGCCACGGGCCCGTCGAGCCGGAGCCGGTCGCGCAGCGCCATCGTCTCGATCGCGGCGACGCTCATGCCTTGGCCATAGACCGGATTGAAGCTGCACGAGGCATCGCCCATGACGAGCAGGCCGTCGGGGAAGCGGGACAGCCGCTCGTAACGCCGCCGCACGCTCGCCGGGAACCGGAAGGACACCGGATCGTCGAGCGGCTCGGCACCACGGACCGCGTCGTACACGTCCGGCACGGGCAGGGACCGTACGAACTCCAGGAACGCGTCGGGCTCGGTGGGCGGCTGGTCGCCCAGGATGCCGGTCAGCGACAGGATGCACCGGTCCGGGCCGACCTGGCCGAAGAACGCGCCGCGCGGGTGGTCGGGCGAGGCCACCGGGTTGATCGACTGGACTCCGTCGAACATCCCGGGCTCGGTCCTGTAGTGCCGGGTGGTGTACGCCAGGTCCACCTTGACCCGCTCCTCATCGGGCCGCCGGTACCCGAACTCCTCCAACCAGACCGGAGTGCGCGAGCCTCGGCCCGTGGCGTCGACCACCAGGTCCGCCTCCAGTTCCTCCTCGACGCCGCTCGCGGTCCGCAGGATGCGCACCCCGGTCACCCGGTCACGGGCCGGGGTCGCGTTCAGCCCGAGGATCTGGTGTTCCTCCCGGAACACCACGTTGGGCAGGGCCCCGACCCGCTCCCGTACACATCCCTCCAGATAGGGCCGGGGCGGCGTCAGCGACTTCAGCCCGGTTCTGGCCGGCCGCAGGCGGCGCGCGTTGAAGAACCACCGCATCTCCCCGAGGTCGCCGACCGGCACCCCGGCGGCGGCCAGGTCCTCGGTGAAGCCGGGGAAGAGCTCCTCCAGGATCAGCTGGCCGCGGGCGTGCAGGCCATGGGCGTGACGGGCGTGCGGGGTGCCACGGCGGGGCTCGTGGACGCCGACCACCTTGTCACGGTCGATCACCACCACGTCCGAGTAGAACTCGGCGAGCACCCGGGCGGCGAGGATCCCGGCCATGCTCCCGCCGAGCACCACGGCACGGTTCCTGGCGCGGCTGGTCATCGAGGGGCACCTCCTTCTGTTTCGCGTCTCGTGCTCAGACCCTCGCGTCCCTCGTTCACGGCTTGCATCTCCTGGATTGCGCACCGCATTCCAGGAGATGCCGAGCAGGGCGCGCGCGCACCACCATGGCGATGGATCTCGGACACCTCGAACACCCGTCACTTGGGAGGTACGTTGATACGGACCGGCTTGATCGGCCTGGTCACGGCAGCGCTGCTCGGCATCGGGGCGGCGCCCGCCGCCCCGGCGAACGGGGCGGACCAGAAGAGCGATCGCGTCACCGACGACCACGCGCGCACCGTCACCCTGATCACCGGTGACCGGGTGCGGGTGTCCGGGGCGGGGGAACCCAGGGCCGACGTCGAGCGGGCGGCAGGCCGCGAGGGAGTGCGGTTCAGCAGCTACCGGATCGACGGGCACCAGTACGTCGTACCGGAGGACGCCCGGCACCTGGTGCGGGAGGGCCGGGTCGACCGGCGGCTCTTCGACGTCACGGCGCTGGTGAAGGCCGAGCACGACGACCGGGCCACGGAACTGCCGCTGACCGTGGACGGCACCGAGCGCCGGGTGCCCACCGCGAAACTGGCGAGCTTCTGGAAGAGTTTGCGCGGCACCGACAGCACCGTCGGCGCGGCGGGCGGCGGCGGCTTCGAGGCCGACAGCAGCCCGTCCGCCCGGATGGGAGTCACCCGCGCGCTCACGGTGAGACACCTCGGCAGGGACGGCGCTCCCGCAGCCGACGCCGAGACGATGGTGATCGGCCTGAACGTACCCGTACGCGAATTCCTCCACGACGAGGACGGCACCGCGGACCTCCGCCTGCCCCCCGGCCGCTACATGCTGGTCTCCGACATCGTCGACCGGAACGCCGACTGGCACCGGATCGTCCGCCCCCTGCTCGATCTGACCCGGGACACCCGGATCACGGCCGACGCCCGCACCACCGAACCGGTGACGACGACCGTCGCCCGCAAGGGAGCGAGGCCGGCCGCGGTCGACGTCGGGATCGAACGCCGGTTCGGCGACAGCGTCTTCAGCGTCTCGCTGGGATCCACGACTTTCGGGCGGCTCTACACCGCCCAGCAAGGGCCCTCGGTCGCCGACGGGGAGATGACGTCGGGCCTCTCCTCGACCTGGGGCGTCCCCGGGCCGGCCGGCGACTTCAAGAACACCCCGTACAGCTACCACCTGCTCAACACCAAGCACGGCGGGTTCTTCACGGGCTTCGCGCGCACGGTCCATGACGCGGAGCTGGCCCGGGTGGACGCGGCGCACAACACCCAGACCGCCGAGCGGCGCGGTGTGAAGGGCTTCTTCGGCATGGCCCCGGGCTTCGCCGCGGTGTCCGGGACCATGCTCCCCTTCGATCTGCCCGCCAGGGTCACCCACTACCTGGACACCCGCGACACCCAGTGGTCCGGGGCGTTCGGCGAACAGATCACCGGAGCCGACGGGTTCCCCGTGTACGCGACGGCCATGGGATCCGACTACCGGGCGTACCGAGCCGGCGAACGCACCACGGAGCGATGGAACGCCGCCGTGTTCGCCCCCTTCCTCTTCCGTCCCGACCACGCGGGCCGCGACGGCGACAGGATGTGGGCGGGCGTCCCCCTCTTCACCGACCAGGACGACCACCGGGCGGGCTCGCTGACCGACAGCGCCTCGGTCAAGCTCTACCGCGACGGCAAGCTGGTCGGCGAGTCGGACGGCGGACAGCTCAACGCACAGGTGCCCCCGGGCAAGGCCGGGTTCCGCATCGAGAGCACCGCCGACCGGCGATCCCTGTTCCGGCTGTCGAACCAGGTGAAGTCGGTATGGACCTTCACGTCCGACACCACCGGCGAGGCGGCGCCGCTGCCGCTGTGGGTGGTCAGGTACTTCCCCCGGGTCGACCTGTACAACAACCCCGTGGGGGGAAAGAACATCGCACTGCCGCTGTCGGCCGAGCCGCACCCCGGAGCGGGCACCGGCCAGGTGAGCACGTTGCGCATCAGCGTCTCCACCGACCAGGGCGACTCCTGGCGGCAGGTGCCCGTGGTGCGTGACAAGGCGGGAAAGTCGCGGGCGATGGTGCCCCGCCCGAGCGGGGCGAAGAGCATTTCGCTGCGCGCCCAGCTCACCGACTCCCGGGGCAACACCCTGGAGCAGACCACCATGAACGCCCTCAGGACGGACCGGACCGCGCCGCCCGCGCCCCCCGCTCCGCCCACATCGCCCCGCGAGTGCATCAGCGCGCCGGAGACACCGCACAAGAGCTCCAGCGGATTCCGGATTCTCAGCTCGGCGCGCAACGCCTGCGGCACCCCGACCACCTTCTGGCTGATGCGCTACGACGCGGGCCGGTCGGAGTGGCACTCCGTCACCGAGAACGTCATCCCCGCGGGCGGCACCGCATCGGCCGAATGGCTCTGCAAGGGAAGCGGCACCCACACCTACCGGGCGGTCCAGTTCGACCCGAACATGATGTTCAACAAGCCGAGCCCGGTCGTCTCCATCACCTGCTGAGCCCATGAGCCACGAGCCTGCCCAGGGAGGCCCCTGATGCGCGTCCTGTTCACCGTCTGGCCCAACCCCTCGCACCTCTACCCCGTGGTACCCCTCGCCTGGGCGCTCAGAAGCGCGGGCCACGAGGTCTGTGTCGCGGCCCACCCGGAGATCTCCGAGACCATCGCGGCCACCGGCCTCACCGCCGTACCGCTCGGAAACCCGCACGACATGCCCGTTCCCGCAGGACCGGGAAGGGCCTACACCGACGAGCGCGCGAAGGTCGCACGCGTCACCGACGAGCTCGATCTCGACGCCGCCGACCGCGAGCTCTGGGACACCTTCAGCCAGTTCATGTTGCCGGCCATGTGGGACTTCCACCCCTACGACGCCCCTCCGGGGGAGCCGCGCCCGGCCATGGACGCCCTCGTCGCGTTCACCCGGAGCTGGCGTCCCGACCTGGTGTTGTGGGACCCGTGCTTCCCCGGAGCCGCAGTCGCGGCCCGCGACTGCGGCTCGGCGCACGCCCGCCTCATCACGGCGCCGGACTGGTGGGGTTGGTCGGTCGACAGACTCGCGGCACGGACGGCCGCGGGCGCCGCCCCCGGCGACGATCCGCTGACCCGCACCCTCGGCCCGGTCGCCGAGCGCTACGGCCAGCGCCTCGACGACGAACTGATACGCGGCCAGTGGACCGTCAGCACCCTGTCCGAGGCGATGAGCATCCCGGTGAGCACACCGACGGTCCGCGTCCGGTGGGTCCCGTTCTCCGGCCAGACCGTCATGCCCCACTGGCTCCACCCGGCGCCGGAGCGGCCCCGGGTGGGCCTGTCCCTGGGACTGTCCTGGCGCAAGTACCTGGAGGGCGGCTGGGACCACGTCCCCGAACTGCTCGACGCGGTGTCGACGCTCGACATCGAGGTCGTCGCCACCCTGAACGCCAAACAGCTCGCCGGGGTCACCCGGCTCCCCGACAACGTCCGCACCGTCGACTACCTGCCGCTGGACCAGCTCGTGCCGACGTGCTCCGCCCTCATCCACCACGGTGGCCTCGCCACCTACTCGGCGGCGGCGTCCCTGAACGTGCCGCAGCTCATCACCGACACCCCCGAAGCGGACGTCCAGGCGGTCCAGGGGGACGAAGGCATGGGCGCGACGAAGCATGCCGCGTCCCCCGTCTCCGTACGCCAGGTGCTCGCCCGGGGCGCCGGACTGGTCCTCGACATCGCCAGCCCGTCCTCGACGGCGATGCGCGCACAGATCAGCCGTGTCCTGGAGGAGCCGTCCTTCCGGGAGGGAGCGGCGCGGCTGCGCGAGGAACACCTGGCGATGCCGAGCCCGCACGACACCGTTCCCGTACTGGAGAATCTGACCGCCCAGAGGAGCAATAAATGATCAACGTGTCCCAGCCGAGCCTCGGCGAGGAGGAACTCGCAGCGGTCCGCGAGGTGTTCGACGGGAACTGGCTGGGATACGGGCCGCGGTGCGAGGAGTTCGAGAAGAGCTTCGCCCAGCACCTCGCACTGGACCCCCGGCACCTCGTGTTCATCAACTCCGCGACTTCCGGGCTGTTCCTCGCGGCGGAGCTGCTCGGACTCGGGCCGGGCGACGAGGTGGTCATGCCGTCGGCCGCCTTCGTCGCCAATGCCAACGCGGTCGCCGCCACCGGCGCCCGTCCGGTCTTCTGCGACGTCGACCCCCGCACGCTCAACCCCACTGCCGCCGACATCGAGCGCGTGCTGACCCCCCGTACCAAAGCGGTGATGGTGCTGCACTACGGCGGCCTGCCCGGCGACATCGCCGCGATCGCGGAGCTGTGCCGCGCCCGGGGCATACCACTGGTCGAGGACGCCGCCTGCTCCATCGCCTCCAGCGTCGACGGCCGGATGTGCGGGACGTTCGGGGACTTCACGGTGTGGAGCTTGGACTCCCGGAAGATCATCACCACCGGGGACGGCGGCATGATCTACGTACGGGATCCCGACCTCGCCCGGAAGGCCCACCGGCTGGCCTACCACGGACTGGCCGACCGCAGCGCCTTCACCACCGCGGCCCAGGGCGCCGACCGGTGGTGGGGGCTGGACGTGGAACACCTGGGGCGCCGCCTGATCGGCAATGACATGACGGCCGCCATCGGGCAGGTACAGTTGCGCCGCCTCGCGGGATTCGTCGCCCGGCGCTCGGCCCTCACCGAGGTGTACGACACCGGGCTCGCCGGACTCGACGGGGTGCGGCTGCCGCCCCGTCCGCCCGCGGGGCACCGCAGTACCCACTACTTCTACTGGGTCCAGTTCGCCGAGGACATCCGCGACCGGGTCGCCAAGACGCTGCTGGAGCGCGGCATCTACACGACCTTCCGCTACATGCCGCTGCACCACGCCCCGCTCTACCGCTACGGAGGGCCGCCCCCCGTCCTGCCGGGCACCGACGAGGCCTGGTCCACCACGCTGCTGCTGCCGCTGCACCAGGCGCTGCGGGAGGACGAGGTGCACACCGTCGTCAGGGAGTTCACCGCCGCCGTACGGGAGTGCCGGGCCGCCGGGGATCCGCCGGCTCAGGGCTGAGAGGGCAGGTCCCCGGCCACCGACCTCAGCTCGTCGAGGTCGGCCCGGCGGCCGTCCGCGTACGCGTCCCGGTAGGCCCTGTCGCCGAGGGCGCCACGGACCTTCGCTGTGATGCGCTCGACATCGCCCCGCTCCGCCGGCGCCGGCGGAGCGTTCGTCGCCTCCCCGGCCTCGGCCGCCGCACCCAGCAGCCGCGCGGCATCGCGGTGGCGGCCAAGCTGCGCGTGCACTCCGGCCAGTCCCACCAGCGCGATCACCACCCCCCGGGGGTCCCCCGCCAACTGCCGTGCGACGTCAAGGCCTTCCAGGTGCAGGGCCAGCGCGGCCCGGGTGTCGCCCCGCGCCTCCGCGATGAACCCCAGCTCGGGCAGGATCAGCGCCAGCGGCAGGGTGTTGCCCAGTCCCGACCGCTCCTGCGGCATCCAGTCGAGCACTCGCCGCAGATGTGTCTCGGCCATCTCCAGCTTTCCCGCCTTGCGGGCCGCGATCCCGAGCCCCATCTCCCCGAAGATCTCCCCCGGTTTGAAGCTGTGCTCCCTGGCGAGCCGGATCGCCCGCTCGTGAAGCTCCCTGGCCTGCTCGAACTCGCCGGTGAGCATCGCCACCCGGCCGAGCCAGGAGAGCCTGCTGGAAACCTCCGACCACAGGCCCAGCTCCTGCGCGGTGCGCAGCCCGGTCCAGTGCAGTTCGGTGGCCTCCTCGTAACGGCCGGCGATCTCGGCCAGGTTACCCAGGGAGTCCGTCGCCTGGAGGTACCCCCAGCGGTCGCCGATGTCCCGGAAGAGCGCCGCACTGCGTTCGCCGTCCCGTCGGAGCGAGGCCAGATCCCCGCGCACCATCGCGTGCTTGGCGCGGGTCCCCAGCGCCGCCGCCGTGCCCCACCGGTCGCCGAGCCCGTCGAAGGCGGCCAGCGCCGCGCCGACGAGTTCCTCACTGACCGATAGATCGCCGAAGTCGCACTCGATGAAGCCGAGGAACCAGCGCGCCCGCGCCCGGTCGGCGGGCTCGTCGTCCCCCCGGTCCAGCGCCTGTGCCGCCCGCCGCCTGGGTCCGTCGTCCGCCGCGTCCCCGGACAGCACCGTGAAACCGGCCTGCCAGGCCAAGGCCACCGCGCGGACGGCGCCCGGCACGGGCTCCGTCTCCCCGCCGTCCGGGGCCGTCGCGTCCAGGGCCGCGCCGAGCTGTCGCATGCCCTCGCGGAGCCGCCCGCGCAGGAACCAGTACCAGGCCAGTGAACTCGCGAACCGCAGGGCCGCGTCCCTGGCGCCCGCCCGGTTCTCGGCCGCGTCCCGGATCACGCCGGTGAGCGCGCTGCGCAGGTTTCCGCGCTCCGTGTCGAGGAGGTCCAGCCACCCCTGCTGGTCCGCGGTGTACAGGTGCGGCCCGGCCCGTTCGGCGAGCTCCCGGTAGTAGCGCCGGTGACGCCGCACCGGCTCGGTGTCCCCGGCCTCCCGCAGTTTCTCGCGGCAGTACTCGGCGACGGACTCCAGCAGCCGGTAGCGGTGGCCGCCCGCACGCTCCACGGCCACCACCAGGGAGCGGTCCACCAGCCGCGCCAGCAGGTCCAGCACGTCCCGGGCCGCCACGTCCTCGCCGCCGCACACGGCCTCGGCCGCCTCCAGCGTGCAGCCGTCCACCTGGACGGCCAGCCTGCGCAGCACGATGCGCTCGGGCTCGGTCAGCAGCTCCCAGCTCCAGTCGATCACCGCGCGGAGCGTCTGCTGACGCGGGGCGGCCCCCCGGCACCCGGCGGCCAGCAGCCGGAATCGGTCGTCGAGCCGGGCGAGCAGGCCCCCTACGCCCAGAGCACGGATCCGGGTGGCGGCGAGCTCCAGGGCGAGCGGGATGCCGTCGAGTCTGCGACAGACCGTGGAGACCGCGCGGGCGTTGTCCGCGGTCAGCGAGAATCCGGGCACGATGTCGCGGGCGCGGGCCACGAAGAGCTGTACGGCGCTGGACCGCTCCAGCGCCTCCGGGCGTGCGTCGTCCGCGGGGTCGGGCAGCTCCAGCGGGGGCACGGGCCATCGGGCCTCGCCCGCGAGCTGGAGCGGCTCCCGGCTCGTCGCCAGGATCCGCAGGCCGGGCGCGGCCAGCAGCAGGGTCTCGGTCAGCGCCGCGGTGGCCTCGATCAGGTGCTCGCAGTTGTCGAGGACCAGCAGGACCTGCTTCGTCCGCAGATAGTCCGCGAGCTGCCCGGCCGGTGTCCTGCCTCCCCCGGCGGCCCCGGGGTCCGCAGCGGCGGCCTCGTGCACCCCCAGTACCGCCATCACCGCCTGGGCCACCGCCTCGGTCGCCGGCTCCGCCTGCTCAGGGACGCCGGAGCGCGCCAGCGGGGCCAGTTCCACCAGCCACACCCCGTCGGGGAACGTGCCGACGGACCGGCTCGCGGTCTCCAGGGCGAGCCGGGTCTTGCCCACTCCGCCGGGCCCGATGAGCGAGACCAGACGGCCCGCCCCGAGAAGGGCGCGTACCTCGGCGACGGCCGTGTCCCGGCCGATCAGCACGGTGATCGGGGAGGGCAGGTTGCTGCCCGCATGCGTCACCGGGGCGCTGCCGGGGCCGGAACCGGGCATCGGGGTGAGCGCCGGGTCCTGCCGCAGGATCGCCCCGTGCAGACCGACCAGCTCGGCGCCCGGGTCGAGCCCCATCTCCTCGACGAGCAGCCGCTGCAGTTCCTCGTACGTCGCCAGCGCCTCGGCCTGCTGCCCCGATCGGTAGAGGGCGAGCATGTACGAGGCCCGCAGCCTCTCCCGGAGCGGATACCGGCCCACCAGTTCACCGAGCTCCCCGGTCAGGGCCTGGTGCTCGGCCAGCGCCAGCCGGGCCTCGGCCTGGTCCTCGCAGGCCGACAGGCGCTGTTCGCTCAGACGGGTGATCGCAGGCTGGAGGAAGGGCTGATCGTCGAAGTCGGCGAACGCCGCCCCCCGCCACAGCCCGAGCGCCTCGGTCAGCAGGGCCGCGCGTCCCCGCGGCTCCGGAGCCGTCCGGGCCCGTTCGACCAGCGTCTCGAACCGGCTGGCGTCCACCGCGTCGCCGGGGGCCTCCAGCGCGTATCCGGTCGCGAGCGACACCAGCAGGTTCTTGCCGCCGGGCTCGGCCTCTTCCAGCACCCGGCGCAACCGGGAGATCTTGATCTGCAGCGCGCCCACCGGGTTGGCCGGAGGGGCGTCGCCCCACAGATCGTGCACCAGCCGGTCGGTGGAAACGGGGCGCCCGCCGTGGGCCAGCAGATCGGCCAGCAGAGCACGGATCTTCTGCTCGGGAATCCTGACCGGACGATGGTCCTCGGTCAGTACCGAGAGCGGGCCCAACACACCGAAACGCATGCGCAACGGTATCGCGTGCCGTCCGACAGGGGAGCGAATGCCGTCCGACAGTGCTCCGAAAGCGCTGCTGGGCAGAGTGGGAGGGGCATCGGGCAGCCGCGAATTCCCCCGGCGTCTGCCCGGTGCCTCCACAAACTGCCGGGCCCCCGCTCGGTCCCCTGACGGAGTAGACGGAAGGTTCAGTGATGGATACGAACACGACCAGCGAGGCTCCCGCGAGGGCGGGGCGGCGGGAGTGGATCGGCCTGGGCGTTCTGGCCCTGCCCACGCTCCTGCTGTCCCTGGACGTCAGCGTGCTGAACCTGGCCCTCCCCCACCTGAGCGCGGACCTGGGCGCCAGCGCCACCCAGCAGCTCTGGATCATGGACATCTACGGCTTCATGATCGCCGGGTTCCTGATCACCTGGGGCAACCTCGGCGACCGCATCGGGCGGCGCAAGCTGCTGCTGTTCGGCGCCGCGGCCTTCGGCGTCGCATCGGCCCTCGCCGCCTACGCCGACAGCCCCAACACCCTGATCGCCGCCCGCGCGGTCCTCGGCATCTCGGGGGCGACGCTGATGCCGTCCCTGCTGGCGTTGATCGGCAACATGTTCCACGACCCCAAGCAGCGGGGCACGGCCATCGGCGTCTGGATGAGCTGCTTCATGGGCGGCATGGCGCTCGGCCCGGTCGCCGGTGGCGCGCTGCTCGACCGCTTCTGGTGGGGTTCGGTGTTCCTGCTGGGCGTGCCGGTCATGGTGCTGCTGCTGATCCTCGGCCCGCTGCTGCTGCCCGAGCACCGCGACCCGACGGCGGGCAGGACCGACCTGCCGAGCGTCGTGCTCTCCCTCGCCACGATCCTGCCGGTCATCTACGCGGCCAAGAAGCTGGCCACCGACGGATTCGCGGCGACGATGCTGCTGCCCCTCCTCGCCGGTGTCGTCATCGGCGTCGTGTTCGTCCAGCGGCAGCGCAAGCTGGCCAGCCCGCTGCTGGACCTGCGGCTGTTCCGGAACCGCACGCTCAGCTCCGCCCTCGGCGTCGCCCTGCTGTGCTCCGCCACCATGGGCGGCGTGACGCTGCTCGTCTCCCTGTACCTCCAGCAGGTGGCGGGGCTCTCCCCGCTGGAGGCGGGGCTGTGGCTGGTGCCGTCCTTCGCCCTGGCGATCGTCGGCAACCTGGCCGCGCCCAACCTGGCGCGCCGCATCCGGCCGGCCTACGCCATCGCCATCGGCCTGCTGGTGACGGCGGTCGGCCTGCTGCTGATCACCCAGGTCGACGACAAGGGCGGCATCGCCCTGGTGGTGACCGGATACGCCATCGCGTTCGCGGGCACCAGCCCGATGGGCGTGCTGAGCACCGAACTGGTCGTGGGCTCCGCACCTCCCGAGAAGACCGGCTCGGCCGCGGCGATGTCGGAGACGAACGGCGAGTTCGGCATCGCGATGGGCATCGCCGTCCTGGGCAGCGTCGGCGCGGCCGTCTACCGAGGCCGGATGGACGACAACATGCCCGCCGACGTTCCGGCGGGCACCGCCGACACCGCGCGCGACAGCCTCTCGGGCGCTTCGCAGGCCGCCGCCGATCTCCCCGGGGCCGTGGGGGAAGACCTGCTGTCCGTCGCCCGTGAGGCTTTCACCGGCGGGCTGCACATCGTCGCCGTCTCGGCCGCCGTCGCCATGGTCGCCTTCGCCGTGCTCTCCGTCGTGGTGCTGCGGCACGTACGCCCCAGCGCGGAGAGTGAACAGCAGCCCGACGGCACGGCCGACGAGACGGCCGGCAAGTCGGAGCCCAGCACGGTCGGAAGTGCCACTACGCAATCCTGAAGATGTGCGGGTGCGGGCCCCGTTGCCATGCTCGAAGCGCTTCATCCGGATCTCTTCACCCGAGAAAGAGGACACGGTGCTGACGGCTCAGACGACGACACGAGAACAACTGGTCCGCAACGCGACGGAGTCGGCCTCCACGCTGCGCGAGCACGCCGACTGGTCGGAGGAGAACCGGCGAATCCATGACAAGTCCATCCAGGTCCTGACCGACGCCGGCCTCTTCCGCATGCGGGCGCCCGCTCAGTACGGCGGTCACCAGTCCGACACCCGCACCCTGTACGAGGTGGCGGTGGAGCTCGGCCGGGCCGACGGCTCCGCCGCCTGGACGGCGTCCGTGTACTGGATCCCGACCTGGATGGCGGGGCTGTTCCCCGACGGGGCGCAGGCGGAGGTCTTCTCCACCCCCGACGTACGGATCTGCGGGACCCTGAGCCCGACGGCGACGGCCGCCCCGGCGGACGGCGGCATCGTGGTCGACGGGCGGTGGGGGTTCATCACCGGGGCCCTGCACGCCCACTGGCAGCTCATCGTCGCGGTCCTGATCCGTGCGGACAGCGAGCCCATGCCCGTCATGGCGCTCGTGCCGATGGAGGACCTGACCGTCATCGACGACTGGTACACGGCGGGGCTGAAGGGCACGGGCAGCGTCACCACGGTCGCCGAGGGGGTGTTCGTCCCGGAGGAGCGGGTGCTGCCGCTGGGCGCGGTGTTCCAGGGCCAGTCCGCCTCCCAGGCCAACGCGGGCCAGTCGATCTACCGGGCCCCGCTGCTGCCGGTCGCCGCCGCTTCGTCGGTGGGCCCCGTCGTCGGGATGGCCAAGGGCGCCATGGACGCGTTCCTCCAGCGGCTGCCCGAGCGGAAGATCACCTACACCTCCTACGAGCGGCAGAGCGATGCCGCGCTGACGCACCTCCAGGTCGCGGACGCGGCGATCAGGATCGACGAGGCGGAGTTCCACGCCCACCGCCTCACCGCTCAGGTGGACGCCAAGGCGGCCGAGGGGGCCGAGTGGACGCTGCTGGAACGGGCCAGGGCACGCGCCGACATGGGCGCGGTGTGCCGACTGGCGAAGGAGGCCGTGGACATCCTCAACACGGCCAGCGGGGCCTCGTCGATCCGCCGGGACGTCCCGATCCAGCGGTTCCAGCGCGACGTTCAGGCGGTCAACCTCCACGCCCTGATGCATCCGAACACCAACGCCGAGCTCTACGGGCGGGTTCTCTGCGGCCTGGAACCCAACACCCTCTACTTGTGAGCCGGCCTCTTCCGGCCCGGCCTCGGACGACGCCGCGAACCTGATCGTCCGTACAGGAACTCCGGGGTGTGACCACCGCGCCCGGCCCACCGGCCTCCACGCCGGCGGGCCGGGCGCGGCCATGTGTCCGCCGGCTCGAACGGCTCGTCCTCGCGCACGGCGGCCGGGCAGCCGGAAGGCGGCGGGCAGACATCTCCCCGCCGCCGCGCCGCGTCACCGGATCCCGGTCACCGAGCCCGATGCTTGGCCTCCTTCCACCAGTCGGTGTGCCCGTGGTACCGGAGATTGGTGATGAACAGCGGGATTGAGCTTCTCCGGATGCTGGTCAGGGCCGTAGTCGTCGGTGCAGCGGGTGAGGGAGACATCCAGGCCGAAGGACCGGTGGTACGAGCGGGCCAGCAGGTCGGAGGCGGCCTTGGACGCCGCGTAGGGGAGTTGGGCAGCAGCGGGGACTCGATGGATCCCGCGCCACCCGTCACCAGCAGCCTCATCCTCTTACCCCTTTCGCGGCGGGCCGGGACACTGCCGCAGGGAGCGGCAGGCCCGCGGTCATGACGGCGAAGGGGCCGAACAGCGCGCCCCGCGCCCGGGCAAGGCCCTCCAGCGTGGTGTCGTCCAGCACGATCGCGTCGGCCAGATCGACCGTGTGCAGCCGGGAGTTCACGCCGACGGCGGTGAAGGGACCGATGCGGCTGTCCTCGACCAGGGCGCCCGCACCGATGACCGCCGGCCCTTCGATGAGGGACCGCACGACGCGGGCGCCGGGACCGACCCTCACCTGACCGCGCAGCACACTGGCTTTGTCCGCGCTCCCCTCCATGCCGCCGCGCAGGTCCCCGAGGATCCGGCGGTTGGCCTCCAGGAGGTCTTCGGCGCGGCCGGTGTCCTTCCAGTACCCGTGGTACTCGCTGCAGCCGATCTCCGAGCCGTGGCTCAGCATCCACTGGATTGCATCGGTGATCTCCAGCTCGCCACGCGGGCTCGGCCCGATGGAGGCGACGGCCCGGTGCACGGCGGGGGTGAAGAAGTACACGCCGATCAGCGCGAGATCGCTGCGTGGTCGCCGGGGCTTCTCGACCAGCTTCCGCACCCGGCCCCTGGCATCGAGTTCCACCACGCCGAAGTCCCGCGGATCGTCGACCCTGTGCACGACTACATGAGCCGCGGGCCGCTCCCGCCGGAACTCCGACGCGATCCGGTCGACCCCGTCCGGCAGCAGATTGTCACCGAGGAACATCGCGAAGTCGTCGTCGCCCAGGAAGCGGCGGGCGAGCGTCACACAGTGCGCCAGACCGTAGGGTCGGTCCTGTCGCAGATAGGTGATGGCGGCGCCGAACCGGGAACCGTCGCCGATGGCCCGGCGGATTTCGGGCTCCCGATCGCCCACCACCATCCCGATGTCGGTGATGCCGAGGCTCCGTATATTCTCCAGAACGTATTCGAGAACCGGCTTGTTCGCGACCGGCACAAGCTGTTTTGGCATGAAATTGCTCAAGGGTCGTAATCGGGATCCCGATCCGCCAGCCAAAACCAGAGCCTTCATGGAGACGATCTCCTCCCTCTATTTCACCATGGTCGCGAGAGGGGAGAGAAATCCGCATCTCCGAGAATGCGGCACGATCCCCGCAGGACCGGATTCCGCACGCCGTTCCGCCCTACACGATGTGCACGCCCGGCACGTACAGGATCCACTTGCCGCCCTGCTCCGCGAACTGCCGCTCCTTCGCCATGATCTCCTTCTCGTGGTTCCAGGCGAAGAGCACCGCGTACTCCGGATACGGGTCGGCGAACACCTCGGGCGGACGCACCGGAATGTGCGAACCAGGAGTCACCAGGTGCTGTTTGACCTGCGTCGAATCGCAGATGTACGGGATGAGGTCCGGGCCGATGCCGCAGTGGTTGAGGATCGTGGCGCTCTTCGAGGTCGCGCCGTACCCGGCGATGCTGCGCCCGTCGGCGCGCAGCTCGCGCAGGAGCCCCACCAAGTCCTGGCAGACGTGCTCCGCGGTGTCGGCGAACCGGCGCAGCGTCGCGATGTCGCCCAGACCCTGCCGCTCCTCGTCGGCCAGCAGCTCCTGGACGGACGCCCGCACCTCGCGGGTGCCGGGCCGGGCCAGGGTGTACCGCAGGGAGCCGCCGTGCACCGGCAGCCGCACCGCGTCCACCAGCTCGAAACCGAAGCGGTCGGCGGTGGCCCGCATCGAGCGCGCGCTGAGCAGGTAGTAGTGCTCGTCATAGATCTGGTCGAACGCGGTGCGCTCGACGATGTCCCCCAGATAGCGGTCCTCGAAGACGAGCACCCCGTCGGGGGCGAGCAGCACGTCGACGCCCTTCAGCACGGAGTCGAAGTAGGCGAGGTGGCTGATCGTGTTGGCGGAGAAGATCAGGTCGGCGGGCCCCTTCTCGAAGCGGATGGCGGCCGCGGACGCCTCGTCGAAGAAATCGACCCTCACCTCGCTCCCCCGCTCCCGGGCGACCTCGGCCGCCCCCGCCGACGGGTCGACCCCGAGGTGCCGCACTCCCTGCCTGCGGAGGGTCTCCAGCATGACACCGTCGTTGCAGCCGATTTCCACGACAAAGGGTGTACGGCTGCCGAGCTGCCCGTCCAGAAACTCCAGGGCGGTCCGCTCGAAATGTTCTCGAATGAGCCGCGACTCGGACGAGCGATAGGGGTATCCGGAATGGAACATGACGTCCCGGGGGACCTCGTTCAACTGCTGGACCATGGTGCAGGTGGAGCACTGCCCCATCGCGAGGTCGTAGAACACCTCACCGGTCAGGTCGGCGGGATCCACGAAGGCGTTGGAGACGGGTTGGCGTCCGAAGTCGATGAACTTCTGCAGGTTGCCGCCACAGACTCGGCAGCCCATTATTTTCGCGAATTCGCTCTCAGCGGCCATCATGGAAGAAACATAGAACTCCCGCTCATATCCCGTCATCTTCCGCTGTGCTCTCCCGGCCCTCCGGGAGAGCACAGCGGTGGGCGGATACGGCTCGCTCTGCTGCCCGCCGTCCGGGTCCGCGCTATTCGCGGGTGAGGAAGGGAAGCTGCGGGCGGACGCCGGCCCGGCCGGAGACGCCGCCGTCCGGGGTGGGGGCGCCGTAGGTGACGTCGACGCCCCGGTCGCGGGCCGCCCGGACGATCCCTGGGATGGCGCGTTCGGCCAGTGCGGAGATGGTGAGCGCCGGATTGACGGTGAGGGCGCCCGGTACCGCGGAGCCGTCCGTCACGAAGATGCCGGGGTGGCCGCGCAGTTCGTGCCGGTCGTCCAGGGCGGACGTGTGCGGGTCGTCGCCGATGCGGCAGGAGGCGAGCGGGTGGACGGTGTAGGCGCCCACCACGTCGTTGGTCCAGGGCATCACGCGGGCCAGTCCGTCGCGTTCCAGGATGTCCTTGACGACCGCGTCGGACTCGTCCCAGCCGCGCAGGGTGTTGGCGGTGGGCCGGTAGGAGATGGGGCCTCGGCCGAGCATCTGCTGGGAGATCCGGACGGCGTTCCCGGTCGGCGGCGGCGGGCCGAAGACGCCCTCGTTGTCGTCCTCGACCATCGTGAAGATGGTCAGCCAGGAGCGCCAGCGCCGGACCATCTCGGTCTTCTCCGCACCGAACCAGCTAGGGCCCTTGGCGTCGGGGACCTGGGCGAGGATGGTGCCGAAGCCTGGCGGGAAGTAGAGCTGTTCGAGCGAGAACCGGGAGTGCTCGGGCAGGTTGCCGTCGAGGTTGTCCCAGCTCGCCACGACCGGGCCCTTGCCGATCTGGTTGGCGAGATAGGCGGTGCCGTCGCCACGGTCCAGGCCCAGGAGGTCCCGGGCGCGCTCTTCGTTGATCACGGCGTTGTTGAGCCGCTCGCCGTTGCCGGAGAAGTAGCGTCCGACGGCGTGCGGCATCCCGCCGAGGTCGCCGGCGGAGCGCTGCAGGATGACCGGGGTGGCGCCGGCCCCCGCGGCCAGGATGACGATCTTGGCGTCGATGACGCCGCTGCCGTTGGTCAGCCGGTAGTCCGTGTCGTCGATGGTGTTGTAGTGCACCCGGTAGCCGCCGCTGTCGGTGCGGGTGAGCTTCTGCACCTCGTGGAGCGGCCGCACCTCGGCGCCGTGGGCTCGTGCCGCGGGCAGGTAGTTCAGCAGGAGTGAGCGTTTCGCGTCGAACCGGCAGCCGGCCATCATCCAGTTGCAGTTGGTGCACTTGGAGTTGTCCACGGCGGTGGGGACGGGGTTGGCGGTCCGCCCGGCGTGGTCGCAGGCCGCGGCGAACAGACCGCCGGCGTAGCTGACGTCCTGCCAGCTCTGGGTGGATACCGGCAGCGCCTCGCTGACCACGTCGTACCAGGGGTCGAGGGTGTCGCGGCTGATCGCGGCCGGCCACATCCGGCGGCCGATGCTTCCGGTGCGGTCGAAGACGAAGCGGGGCGCGCGGGGCATCGCTGCGAAGTAGACGACGCTGCCTCCGCCGACGCAGTTGCCGCCGAGCAGGCTCATACCGTCGCCGACGGTGAAATCGAAGATCCGGGTATAGGAGGAACCGAGGAGGAAGTCGTGCTCGAAGTCGTTGGATTCCAGCCACGGGCCCCTCTCCAGCACGGTCACCTTCGCCCCGCCCGCGGCCAGGTGGTAGGCGGAGATGGCTCCGCCGAATCCGCTGCCCACGATCAGCACGTCGGTCTGCTCGGTAGCGTTCACGCCAGGCTCCCGGAGGGTGTGGTGTCGGGGTGGAGCCGGGCGAGAGGGCGACCGTAGGAGAATTCGGCGAAGCGCCACTGCCCGTCGTGGGACGGGGGTGCGAAGCCCAGGGCGGCCAGCCCCGGGTGCCCGGCGGCGATCGCGTCGGCGGTGTGCAGGTGGGCACCGGTATCGAAGGCCATGTTGCTGAACAGGGCGAGACTGACCCACAGGTCGCGTTCGGGGTGGCCGGGGGCGGTCAGGACGGTCACCAGGCGGGTGCGCTCGGCGTAGGACAGTGCGACGAAGGGCGGCACCGCGGGGTCCGGCTCGGCCGGTTCCCCGGCAGCGTGCAGCCGGGCGTGTGCGTTGAGGGCGTCGGCGAAGTCGTCCAGGGAGTCCGAGAGCCCGGTGGCAGCGGTCCGGAGCAGTTCGAGGGCGCCGGCCGCCACCGCGCCGGGACCGGGTACGACGCCGGCCACAGCCCGGTCCTCGTCGTTGCGTTTCGCACCGGGAACTATGGTGTCGGCGAAGGCCTCCAACGTGCTGACTTTGTCCTGATTTAACATCGGTTGAATGGAAGGCATTCCTTCTCCATTTCGGTGTGCGGGCCCGATGTGAACTCGGCGGCGACTCGGCATGCCGGAAGCCTCTCTCCGTGCACTGATCCTCCGCCGCGGGGATGATCAAAGCATCTCCGCCATTGCTGTAACTCCGCGCCTAAAGGATTCCGCATATGCCCATGGGTCATTCGTGGCAAACATCGATTTCGTGGTTGCCCGGCCCCTTACCGGTCGCTAATAATGTCGCGGAGCCGACCGACTTCACCTGGCGTGAAACGATCGGCTCACAGGCGTGACCGATCGGCATCCGTCTCGGCTTCGGAGGACAGAATGCACAGTGCACAGTGCACAGTGTCAGGGATCGAGAGGGCCGTGGAGCAGTCGATCCGCATCATGCGGAACAAGCTCTCGGAGCCCCTGAGCATCGATGACATGGCTAGATTCGCCATGTACAGCAAATTTCACTTCTCTCGCGAATTCCATCGGCTCACCGGGATTTCACCGAAACGTTTCCTCTCCGCGCTGCGGATACAGGAGGCCAAGCGGCTGCTGTTAACCACCGGCATGACGGTCACGGACATCAGCTGCAGCGTCGGATACAGCAGCGTCGGAACGTTCAGCTCACGCTTCACGAACAGCGTCGGACTTCCGCCTTCGCTGTACCGGCAGTTCGGTGGATACGCGACGCAGATAAACGTCGCAAGAAACATGGGCGCCGGAGAGTCGGTGCGGGGTTTCGTCACTGCGCCGACCGTCGCCGAATTAGGCCTTATTTTCCTGGGCATCTTCCCGACGAGAGTGCCGGAGGGCCGGCCCATTAGCTGCACGGTTCTCCTTACGCCCGGACCGTTCGAGATGAAGAACGTGCCGCCCGGCGTGTGGTATTTGCTGGGCCACTCCGTACCCGCCACCGCGCATGAGGCGCTGACGGACGGGCTGCCGGTCCATGTGGGATCTCTCGGTCCCCTGGAAATCCGTTCGCGAGCGGCGCATGCCGTCGTCGAATTCCCGCTGCGAGGCGTGCGGGTTCTCGATCCGCCGGTGCTGATGGCGCTCCAGCAGGTACGGTCGGCCGCCTTCGAGAACAACCCGGTGCAGCCCGTCGGATGACCTCCGGGTGCGAGCGCCGCCGTAATGCCTTCGGGGCCGGAGCCGCGTCGGGCGACCGGGACCTCGGTCGGTTCGGCGCCGGCGGCATGCGCCGGATCGGTCCCCGGGTCCTGGCCATGGCCCCTCCCACTGTCTTCTGACGGCGACCGCCGGTTCCCGCCCTCCAGGCGTTCGCCGCCGGGCGCAGCATGCCCTTCTCGGCCGGACCTTTCGGCGTGCCCAGAGCCCGGTGTCCGGGCACGGCCCGCCCGTCGGCCCGGCGCCCCGGACGCACCGACGGGGCCGCCCGGATGGTGTGTCCGGGCGGCCCCCGCCTTCTCGTCGTCTGCGGCGGACGTTCGTCAGGACGCGTCGAACGGACTGTTCTGGTACGCCGCCAGGGACCACACGCCGTCCTCGCCCCGTACCGCGACCCAGGACGCGCGTACCCTGCGCTCGGGCCGGAGCGTGTCCTCGCCGGGTGCGCGGACACCGCCCTCGGTGACCAGGACGGCCGCTTCGTCGCCGAGGAAGTTCACGGCGACCGGCGCGCCGGTGACCTGGGTGCCCTTGAACGGGCCGTCGAAGGCGGCCGCCATGAACGAACGGATGGCCTCCCTGCCCTGGCAGTGGACGCCGGGCATCACCATGCTGGCGTTCTCGGTGAAGATGTCCGCGAAGGCGGCGGCGTCATGAGCCGCCCACGCCGCCATGATGCGCTCCGGCAGGCCTGCGACGTCCTGCTCCCGCTCGTCGGCCGTGGTCGTGGTCGTGGTGTCAGTGGAGTTCATCGGATTCCTTGCCTCCGTGATGTGGGCACGATGCCGAGGGAACCGGGCGGGTACGAGTCCGGCTCCGTTCATCTGTCAGGTGCGCGACGACGGGTGCCAGTGGGCCGCGTGGAACGACGTCACCGGACCGGGCTTGGCCGTCAGCGGCCCGCCGTCGCCCGGTGCGGCCGCCGTCGTACGGTACGAGCGGCCGATCGCGGTTGCGCGGCCGCCCGGCTCGGGGCTGTCTCGATGCTCGCCCGCCACCTCGGTGGCGTACCACTCCCGGATTGCTCTGGATTCCATCGACCGCACTTCTACGTGGCCCGGTGTCCGGACCCGAGATCCCTGAGCAAGCCGGGAGATGCCGCCCGTTGGGCGATCCCCAATCGTGTCTGTGGGTCCTCCATGAATCGGGCCGGGCCCGGTGGATCCGCGGAACGCGCAGGGGGCGTCGCCGTCCCGCGCGAAGAGAGACAGGCGCGACCGGTGACGCCTGCCCTGATGACGAAGGAAAGGGAAAGCCGATGGCCGACGTGCGGCCCTATTACGAACTGCGCCATCTCGTCGGATTCGAGGAGACCAACCTGGTCGGCAACGTCTACTACGTCAACTACGTCCGCTGGCAAGGCCGGTGCCGGGAGATGTTCCTGCTGGACATGGCCCCCGAAGTGCTCGACGACATCCGCGACGACCTGAAACTGTTCACCGTCTCGGTGGGCTGCGAGTTCTTCGCCGAGATCACCGCCTTCGACCAGCTCGCGATCCGAATGCGCCTGGAGGAGCTGACCGAGACCCAGCTCGTCTTCACCTTCGACTATCTGCGGCTGCACGAGGACACCGAGAACCTGGTGGCCCGCGGCCGGCAACGGGTGGCCTGCATGCGCGGCCCCAACGGCGACACCCGCCCCACCAGGGTGCCCGACGCCCTGCGGCTGGCCCTGGAACCGTACGCCGCGCGGGTGTCGGCCTCGGTCCCCACGAGCGGAGGCTGAGGCGCCGACGGACATGCCCGGTGCGCGGTCCTGGTACAGGGGCCGCGCCGTGCGTTCCGGCGCGGGAGGGCGTGCTGTTCAGGTGGGAGACGTACGCCGCGATCAGCTCGCGCTCCCCGCGGCTCAAGGAGGCCGGCTCCCGCGGCAGTACGTCGGCGAGTTGGTCGAGCGGCGCGGCGGTGTCCGGACGCTGGGCCATCGGACCGCGGATGCCGGGCTCGTCGTTGCTGATCGTGACATGGGGCACGGGCACATCCTCGCGAGTCGTCCGATCGGCAGACGCATCCATGCTCCTGAGGGCGTCGCCCGTGACCGACTCCTCCGTTTCTCGATTCGGTCCGCCACCGCGTACCCGTCCCCCGCTCCGTCCCCTTCCGTCCGCCGTCCCGGATATCCGGCAACCGGGAAGAACGAAACGCTCTCCATCCCCTTTTACGCTGTCGCCGCATCCGACAGCCGACAAGGAGATCCGTTGTGGCAGACATCGATGAATTACCGGTTCGTGGGAGCGGCGTCGGCACCGGCGCGAGAGAGGTGCGGCGGCGCGGCCTCCTGCTGGTCGTCAGTATCGTCGCCGGATTTCTGCTGACCGTGATCTGGTCGGCCGAGTTCGTCGACAAGACGGTCGGCGGCACTATCGCCAGGTCGATTCTCGGTCGTGATCCGGAGACGTCCCCGCTCGCCTCGGTGGCGGCCGGGACGGCCTTCGCCTTCACGTCCGGTCTCGCCGGGACGTTCACCGCATGCAACATCGCGGTGTTCGGCACGGTCGCCCCGATGCTGAGCACCGTGAACAGCCGCGCCGGCCGGGCCGTCCAGGCGCTGAGGCCGCTCGGCTGGCTCTTCCTGGGAATGGCCGTGGTCTCGGCGGTGTACGGCGCGGTGGTCGGTCTGGTGGGTACGTCGATGCCGCAGTTCTCCGATGCCCAGCCCGCTCCGGGTGTGCTGTCGGGGCGTTCGGTCCAGTCGATGGTCACGTTCGGGGCGATCGGGCTGGCCATGTTCTACCTGGGGCTCAGCTCGCTGGGATACACCCGTGACCCGTTCGCCAAGGCGGCCCGCCGCTTCCCCCACGTCCAGCAGGTCTTCATGGGCGTGCTGGTCGGCGGCTTCCTCATCGGGCGGCCGTATCCGCTCTTCCGTCAGCTCTTCCGTGACGCGGCCGAGAGCGGCAACCCCCTCTACGGGGCGGCGGCGTTCGTGCTGCAGTCGATGGGCAACGTGGTGATCGTCGCGGTGCTCTTCTTCCTCATGGCCTACTTCGCCGGTGGGCGGCTGTCCGTCTGGCTGACGGCCAGGCCGGGCCGGATGGCCGCCGTGACGGCGGTGACCCTGATCGTCGCGGGCGTCTTCACCTTCCTCTACTGGGACGTCAGGATGCTCGCGCGCCGCGAGATCATCCCCTGGTACCCGATCGCGCCCTGGGCGGCCTGACGGCATCCGGCCCCGCCGCCCGGTCACGACCGGGCGCACGACATATGCGCATTCCCGAAGATGCCCGGCTCTTCGCCGCCGTCCGACGATAAGACCCTCGCCACCGCCTGGTGGCCGGCCGAGGAGGCACCGCGTGGCAACGGCAACGGGTTCTCTGCGCAGACTTCTGATGGCTCCGTCCCTGCGTGACGTGAGCTTCGCCGGACGCGGCTTCCCGGTGGCCGAGACCGCTGCCACCAGGCAACTGGAGACCATCCCGCAGACCGTGGTGACCGGCTTCGAATGGGGCATCGAGTCCAAGGACCTGTGGGAGACCGAGCGGCGACTGTCGCTGGTCGACCGGGAGGTGCAGGGCTTCGCGTACGAGGGCGCGACCATGGCCTCGGTCATCCGGGACTCGCTGCCCGGCCGCGGCGGGCGCACCCGGGAACTGCTCCAGGGCGCCGGGCGGCGGCACATCTTCCTCAACTACATCGGCATCGGCTTCGCCATGGCCAAGCTGCCCCGGCCGCTGTGGAAGAAGGTCATGCCCGACGACCTCGACGGCGAGGAGTTCTACCCGCCGATGAGCTGGCTCGCCGTCGACGGATACGGCTTCGACCGTGCCTAC
This sequence comes from Streptomyces sp. CB01580, assembly GCF_001905795.1. GTDB lineage: Bacteria > Actinomycetota > Actinomycetes > Streptomycetales > Streptomycetaceae > Streptomyces. Next base: position 33,464 of record NZ_LIXJ01000039.1, on the reverse strand, counting down.
TTCGACCCCGCCCGCTGGGTCGACGACCAGCGTCTGGACACCCCCTACGCGTGGGAGGGGCGCCCGGACTACTTCCGGCGGGCGGTGGACCAGGGCATCGGCCGCGCCCTGTGGTTCATCCACGGTGCGCACGTCGGGCAGGTCAGCGCCGCCGTGCGCAGGTTCGCCTCCGAACGTGAGCCGGATCTGTGGGCGGGCGTGGGACTCGCCGCCACCTTCGCGGGCTGCTCCACGGCCGACGAACTAACCGCGCTGCGCGCCGAGGCCGGGGAGCTGAGCGGCCATGTGGCGCAGGGCTCCGTCTTCGCGGCGAAGGCCCGCCACTTCTCCGCCACCGTGCCCGAGCACACCCGGACCGCGCTGCACGCGCTGGCCGGGATCACCGTCGAGGCCGCGGCCGCGCTCGCCGACGACGCCGCGCCCGCGCCGGGTGCGGCAGGCGATGTCCCGACCTATGAACTCTGGCGCCGCGCGGTGCGTGCACAACTTGTCGCGCATACCCGTTGAGCATTCCTGGAGTAGCCGCACGGGTACCCGTATCGAATATCTTCGTCTAACGAACGGTAAATTCAGGCAAAGGATCGAGGGGCGGTTTTTCGGGTGTCCATCTTGCGTGCGCTGAGGCGCCGAGTCCTCACGCCCAATTTCCGGGAAACGAAAATGGAAACACGCAAGTTCCATGTCAAGAACGCGGAGGCGAAACAACAGCTGGAAACTGTCGGGACGAGCTTCCTCCAGGGATACGCCTACGCGGTCGAGGCACGCTCCGCGGACCAGGCGGCCGAGTGGCTGGAGACGGTTCCCCGGGCCTTCCGCGGGTTCGCGTACGAGGGCGCCGGAATGGGCGCCGTCATGCTCGACTCGCTGACGGGCGGCGACAAGCGGCTGACCGGAATCCTGGAGGGCAGGGGCCGGCACCACAACTACATGATCTACGTCGGCGTCGGCTGGGCGATGGCCAGACTGCCGAGGTTCATGTGGCCCGACGTGAGCGGTACCGACCCGGTGCTGCGCTGGCTGATCCTGGACGGGTACGGCTTCCACCAGGCGTACTTCAAGACCGACGCCTACGTCCGCAACCCGGCCCTGGAACACCCCTTCAGCTGGAAGGGAGGGCCGGACGCCTACAGCGCCCGCGTCATCGACCAGGGCATCGGCCGCGCCCTGTGGTTCGTCGGCGGCGCCGACCCCGACGTCGTCGCCGAGCTGATCGACGCCTATCCCGCCCACCGTCACGGCGACATGTACGCCGGCGCCGGGCTCGCCTGCACCTATGCGGGCTGCGCCGACGAGGACGAGCTGCTGCGCTTCGCCGAGCACGCGGGTACGCACCGGCCGAGTCTCGTTCAGGGCTCCGCGTTCGCCTGCGAGGCCCGGGAACGGGCGGGGACGACGACCGCCCACACCCACCTCGCCGCCCGGGTCCTGTGCGGCGGCCGTACCCCCGAGGAAGCGGCGCGGGTGTGCATCGATTCGAGGCCCGCTGGCTGCGAAGGCGGGGAGATCCCGGCCTTCGAGACCTGGCGGCGGCACATCGCCGCCGCCATCAGTTCCGTTCCGCACACATAGAAAGGCGCCGTCGCATGACACATCCAATTACCTGGCTGCGGAAGCAGACCCCCGGGCTCATCGCACTGATCCTCATGGTCGGCACTTTCTACGCGGTGAATCCGAGCGAATCCAGCGCCTCCGAAAAAGCTGAACTGGCGAAGAATTTCTCATTCGAGCCGCTGGCGATAGCCATGCCGGGGGGATACAAAAGGCAGAGCGTACGCAAGGTGAACAAGGCGTACAAGCACATCGAGGCGTGGATCTCCTCGGTGGGCTCGGGCGTCGCCATGAGCGACATCAACGGTGACGGGCTGCCCAACGACCTGTGCATCACCGACCCGCAGATCGACCAGGTCGTGATCACACCCGCGCCGGTGCCCGGACGGCCGAGTCCCTCGTACGCCCCGTTCGTGCTCGACCCGGCGCCGCTGCCCAAGAGCGACAGCATGGCTCCGATCGGCTGTGTCCCCGGCGACTTCAACGAGGACGGCCTGACCGACCTTCTCGTCTACTACTGGGGTCGCACCCCGGTCATCTTCCAGGCGAAGAAGGGGACCGGGCAGGACCCGCTGCCGATGACCGCGGAGCGCTTCGAACCCGTCGAGCTGGTCCCGGGCAACGGCGGCAGCGTCTACACCGGGCCGCTGTGGAACTCCAACGCCGCGGCCGTCGCCGACTTCGACGGCGACGGACACAACGACATCTACATCGGCAACTACTTCCCCGACAGCCCCGTCCTGGACGACACCGTGGACGGTGGGGTGACGATGAACGACTCGCTGTCGCACGCCCAGAACGGCGGCGGCGGCCACTTCTTCCGCTGGACCCCGACCGGCTACGAACAAGTGGAGGGCGTCCTGCCCGAGGGCATCGACCGGGGCTGGACGCTCGCGGCCTCCGCCATGGACCTGGACGGCGACCAGCTTCCCGAGCTGTACCTCGGACACGACTTCGGGACCTCCGCGCTCCTCCACAACGAGTCGAAGCCCGGAAAGTTCAAGTTCCGCGAGGTCAAGGCCGAGCACACGGCGACCATCCCCAAGTCCAAGGAGATCGGCCGCACCTCCTTCAAGGGCATGGGCATCGACTTCGCCGACCTGGACAACGACGGCATGTACGACGCGTTCGTCTCCAACATCACCACGTCGTTCGGTATCCAGGAGTCGAACTTCGCCTTCATGGCGACGGCCAAGGACAAGGCCGAGCTGCGATCCCAATTCCGGGACGGCGTCGCCCCGTACAAGGACGAGAGCGCCCCGCTCCACCTCGCCTGGTCCGGATGGGGCTGGGACGTGAAGATGGGCGACTTCGACAACGACGGCGTCCAGGAGATCGCCCAGGCCGTCGGCTTCGTCAAGGGCAAGCGCAACCGCTGGGCACAGCTCCAGGAACTCGCCACCGCCAACGACGAGCTGGTCAAACACCCCTACTTCTGGCCCAACATGCAGGAGGGCGACGACCTCGCCGGCAACCAGCACATGCGCTTCTTCGCGAAGAACAAGGACGGCAAGGCATACAGCGACCTGTCCGAACAGCTCGGCATGGCCGTGCCCGTGCCCAGCCGGGGCATCGCCACCGGCGACGCCGACGGTGACGGACGCCTCGACATGGTCGTCGCCCGCCAGTGGGAAGACCCCGTCTTCTACCACAACGTGAGCCCGGACCCCGGCGGCTTCCTGGGGCTCAAACTCACCGACGCGGCCGGTTCGCCCGTGATCGGCGCGCAGGTCACCGTGACCCTGCCCGACGGCAGCACCCGCCTGGGCCGCGTCGACGGCGGCAGCGGCCACTCCGGTAAGCGCAGCCAGGACGTGCACATCGGACTCGGCCGGAAGGCCGAGGGACCGATGCAGACCCATCTGACCTGGCGTGACCGCACCGGCCAGGTGCGCGACCAGGACCTCGAGTTGACCCCCGGCTGGCACTCGCTCCAGCTCGGCGCCGATGCCAAGGAGAAGTGACCGTGTCTGCCGCAACCGCAACGCCCGGGGCCGCCGCGCCCCGGCACGACGTGAAGGTCGTCACCGCACTTCGCCGGTTCGCGATCTCGATCTCCGTCCTCAACATCCTCGGATACACCGTCCTCGGCTTCGAACAGCCCTGGCTGTGGCCGTTCATCGCAGTCTTCACCGCCTACGTGGTGGAGATCGCGCTGGAGGCCGTCAGCGCCCGCGGTGAGAAGCGCGCACCCCGCTTCGCGGGCCGCGGGTTCAAGGGCATGGTGGAATTCCTCTTCCCCGCGCACATCACCGGCCTCGCCGTCAACATGCTCACGTACGTCAACGACCGCGTGTGGGTCATGGTCTTCGGCGTCATCGTCGCCGTCGGCACCAAGTGGGTGCTCCGCGCCCCGCTCAAGGGCCGCATGCGGCACTACATGAACCCGTCGAACTTCGGCATCGCGGTGATCCTGCTGCTCTTCCCCTGGGCCAGCATCGCCCCGCCCTACCACTTCACGGAGTACCTGCACGGCCCCGGCGACTGGGCCCTGCCCGCGGTCGTCCTGGTCCTCGGCACCATGCTGAACGCCAAACTGACGGGCCGTATGTGGCTGATCGGCGCCTGGCTGATCGGCTTCGCGCTCCAGGCCGTCGTCCGCGGCCTCCTCCTGGGAACCGCCATCCCCTCGGCACTGGGCATGATGACCGGGACAGCGTTCATCCTCTTCACGAACTACATGGTCACCGACCCCGGTACCTCGCCCTCCAAGCGGTCCTCCCAGATCGCCTTCGGCGCGGGCGTCGCGGCGATGTACGGACTGCTGACCGGGCTCGGCATCGCGTACGGCATCTTCTTCGCCACCGCCCTGGTGTGCCTCATCCGCGGCGGTTTCCTGTGGGGTCTCCACTTCCTCGCCAAGCAGCGTCCGGCCGTGGCCCAACCGGCGCAACGGGCCCCGGCACAGCAGACCCCGGCGGAGCCCGCGGAGCAGCTCGCCGCCGTACCGGCTCCCGCGACCGCTCCCGCCCCCGCTCCCGTGGACGCGGCCGCGGTCGCGGCGGTCCGCACCGGTGACCCGTGCCGGGACGGCACCTGCTTCCACGGCAAGTGCGCGTCCATGCGAGCGGCGGCGCAGCAGAAGAAGAAGGCGGCGGTGCCCGTATGAGCCGAATCGCGATCGTCGGCGTGTCCTGCAGCTACCCCGACGCCACCACCCCGCGCGAACTCTGGGAGAACGCGGTCGCCGGGCGGCGGGCCTTCCGCCGGCTGCCCGACGTGCGGATGCGCCTGGACGACTACTACGACCCGGACCCCACCGTCCCCGACAAGTTCTACGCCCGTAACGCCGCCGTGCTGGAGGGGTGGGAGTTCGACCGCATCGCCCACCGCATCGCGGGCAGCACCTACCGCTCCACCGACCTCACGCACTGGCTCGCGCTCGACACCGCCACCCGGGCGCTGGCCGACGCGGGCTTCCCGGCCGGGGAGGGGCTCCCCAAGGAGCGCACCGGCGTCGTCGTCGGCAACACCCTCACCGGTGAGTTCGCCCGCGCCAACGTGATGCGGCTGCGCTGGCCCTACGTACGCCGGGTGCTGGCCGACGCCCTCAAGGGGCAGGAGTGGAGCGACGAGCGCCTCGGCGAGTTCCTCGAAGGAGTGGAGGACGCCTACAAGAAGCCGTTCCCCGCCATCGACGAGGACACCCTCGCGGGCGGCCTGTCCAACACCATCGCCGGCCGGATCTGCAACCACTTCGACCTCAACGGCGGCGGATACACCGTCGACGGCGCGTGCTCGTCCTCGCTCCTGTCGGTCACCACCGCCTCCGCCTCCCTGCTGAACGGGGACCTCGACATCGCCGTCGCCGGAGGCGTCGACCTGTCCCTCGACCCCTTCGAGATCATCGGCTTCGCCAAGACCGGAGCGCTCGCCAGAAAAGAGATGCGGCTCTACGACCGGGGCTCCAACGGCTTCTGGCCCGGCGAGGGCTGCGGCATGGTCGTCCTGATGCGCGAGGAGGACGCCCTCGCCGCGGGACACCGTATCTACGCCTCGATCGCCGGCTGGGGCATCTCCTCCGACGGACAGGGCGGCATCACCCGCCCCGAGGTCAGCGGCTACCAGCTCGCCATGGCCCGCGCCTACGAACGGGCCGGCTTCGGCATCGACACCGTCCCGCTCTTCGAGGGCCACGGCACCGGCACCGCCGTCGGCGACGCGACCGAGCTCAGGGCGATCATGGGCGCCCGCGCCCAGGCCGACCCCCACGCCCCCACCGCCGTCATCAGCTCCATCAAGGGCATGATCGGCCACACCAAGGCCGCCGCCGGAATCGCCGGACTGATCAAGGCCACGATGGCCCTGGACGCCGAGATGCTGCCGCCCGCCATCGGCTGCGTCGACCCGCACGAGCTGCTCACCGACGAGTCGGCCAACCTGCGGGTACTGCGCAAGGCGGAGGCCTGGCCCAGCGGCACACCGCTGCGCGCCGGGATCACCGCCATGGGATTCGGCGGGATCAACACCCATGTCGTCCTCGACAAGGCCGCCCCCGTGGGACGCCGGACCACCAGCCGCCGCGCCACCACCCTGGCCAACTCGCTCCAGGACGCCGAACTGCTGCTCCTGGACGCCGCGTCACCGCAGGCGCTCAAGGAACGCCTCACCCAAGTAGCCGACTTCGCCGCCAAGGTCTCCTACGCCCAGCTCGCCGACCTGGCCGCCGTCCTCCAGCGCGAACTGCGCGAACTCCCCTATCGGGCGGCCGCCGTCGTCACCTCACCGGAGGATGCCGAACTGCGGCTGCGACGGCTGGCCGAGACGCCGGACACGGACGGAGACATCGCGCTCTCCCCCGACGGCCGTGCCTTCCTCGGCCGGGCGAGGGACACCGCCCGCATCGGCTTCCTCTTCCCGGGCCAGGGCTCGGGCACCTCGACCGGCGGTGGCGCGCTCGCCCGCCGCTTCACCGAGGCCGCCGACGTGTACCGGCGGGCCGAGCTGCCCACCACCGGCGACATGGTCGCCACGGACGTGGCCCAGCCCCGCATCGTCACCGGCTCCACCGCCGGACTGCGCGTCCTGGACGCGCTCGGCATCGAGGCCGACGTCGCCGTCGGCCACAGCCTCGGCGAACTCTCCGCCCTGCACTGGGCGGGCGCCCTGGACTCCACCACCCTGCTGGCGGCGGCCCGGGTCCGGGGAGCGGCCATGGCCGCGCACAGCGCCTCGGGCACCATGGCCTCGCTGGCCGCCACCCCCGAGCAGGCCGGGGAACTCATCGAAGAGCTGCCCGTCGTCATCTCCGGCTACAACGGCCCCCAACAGACCGTCGTCGCCGGAACCGTCGACGCCATCGCCGCTGTCACCGAACGGGCCGGCCGGGCCGGTGTCGCCTGCACCGGCCTCGCGGTCTCGCACGCCTTCCACTCGCCCCTGGTCGCTCCGGCCGCCGACGCCTTCGGCGACTGGCTCGCCGGGGTGCGCCTGGACGAGGTGAACCGCCGGGTCGTCTCCACCGTCACCGGCGGAGCACTGGAGAGCGACACCGACCTGTCCAAGCTGCTGCAACAGCAGATCACCGACCCGGTGCTGTTCACCCAGGCGGTGCGGTCGGCCGCCCGCGACGTCGACCTGTTCGTCGAGGTCGGCCCCGGCCGGGTGCTCGCCGGCATGGCGGCGGCCACCGCCGACGTACCGGCTGTCGCCCTCAACACCGACGACGAGTCCCTGCGCGGACTGCTCCAGGTCGTCGGCGCCGCCTATGTGCTGGGCGCCCCGCTCATCCACGAACGGCTCTTCAACGACCGGCTGACCCGGCCGCTGGAGGTCGGCGCCGAGTTCAGCTTCCTGGCCAACCCCTGCGAGCAGGCGCCCGACGTCGCCCTGCCCGCCACACGCGGCCCCCAGGCCGAGGACGCCGGCGACGGCGTCACCGCAGAGGCCGGCGGCTCGGCCGGGGTGCCGGCGCTCGACGTGCTGCGCGCCCTGGTCGCCGAACGGGCGGAGCTGCCGCCCGAGCTGGTCGACGACAACAGCAGCCTCCTGGACGACCTGCACATGAGCTCGATCACGGTCGGCCAGATCGTCAACCAGGCCGCCGTCCAGCTCGGCCTCACCGCCGCCCATGTACCGACCAACTTCGCCACCGCCACGTTGGCCGAACTGGCCGAGGCGCTCACCACGCTCGCCGAGACGGGCGGCGCCGTCCCCGCCCCCGCCCCCGTCGTGGCGGGCGCCGCCGCATGGGCCCGTCCCTTCGCCGTCGAGCTCGACGAGGTTCCGCTGTCCCCGCCCGTCCTGGGCGAGGGCAACGGAACCTGGGAGCTGTTCACCGCCCAGGACCACCCCTTCGCCCAGGATGTGCGAAGCGCCCTGGAGAACGCCGCGGTGGGCTCCGGGGTGCTGGTCTGCCTGCCACCCGCCTGCTCCCGGGAGCAGATCGAGCACGCGCTGAACGGCGCCAGGGCCGCCCTCGCCGGCGACCGCGAGCGCCGCTTCGTCCTGGTGCAGCACGGCCGGGGCGCGGCCGGACTGGCCAAGACCCTCCACCTGGAGGCGCCCCACCTGCGGACCACCGTCGTCCACACCCCGGTGGCCGACGGCGCCGCGGACCGGGTGGCCGCCGAGGTCGCCGCGACCACCCGCTTCAGCGAGGTCCATCTCGCCGCGGACGGCACCCGCCGTGTCCCGGTACTGCGTGCCCTGCCGGTCCGCGCCGAGCGTACCGAGCAGGTCCTGAAGGACTCCGACGTCCTGCTCGTCACCGGCGGCGGCAAGGGCATCACCGCCGAGTGCGCCCTGGCCGTGACCCGGCAGACCGGCGTCAAGCTGGCTGTTCTCGGCCGGTCGGACCCTGCCCTGGACGAGGACCTCGCCGCGAACCTGCGGCGGATGGCGGACAGCGGGGCCACCGTGCGCTACGCCGCCGCCGATGTCACCGACCCGGCGGGCGTCGCCGCGGCCGTCGCCGAACTCACCGACGCGCTCGGCCCCGTCACCGCCGTGCTCCATGGGGCGGGCCGCAACGAGCCCGCCTCCCTCACTGGCCTCGGCATGGACGACTTCCACACCACGTTCGCCCCCAAGGTCGACGGGCTGCGCACCGTCCTGGACGCCGTCGGCGAGGAGAACCTGAAACTCCTCGTCACCTTCGGCAGCATCATCGGCCGGGCCGGACTGCGCGGCGAGGCGCACTACGCCACCGCCAACGAATGGCTGGCCGACCTCACCGAGAAGGTCGCCCGCGACCACCCGGACTGCCGTGCCCTGTGCATGGAATGGTCCGTGTGGTCCGGAATCGGCATGGGCGAGAAGCTCTCCGTCGTCGAGTCCCTGTCCCGCGAGGGCATCGTCCCGGTCTCACCCGACCAGGGCGTCGAGATCCTGCTGCGGCTGATCTCGGACCCGGACGCCCCCGTGGTAACGGTGATCAGCGGACGTACCGAGGGCATCGGAACGGTACGCCGCGACCTCCCGCCGATGCCGTTGCTGCGGTTCACCGGGAACCCACTGGTGCGCTACCACGGCGTCGAACTCGTCACCGAGGCCGAACTGAACGCCGGTACCGATCTCTACCTCGCCGATCACCTCCTGGACGACACCCTGCTGATGCCCGCCGTGATCGGCATGGAGGCCATGGTCCAGGTGGCGTCCGCGCTCACCGGACGCGGCGACGTACCGGTCATCGAAGGGGCGCGGTTCTTGCGGCCCATCGTGGTGCCGCCCGCGGGGACCACCCGCATCCGGATCGCGGCCACCGTCACCGACACCGACACGGTGGACGTGGCCATCCACGCGGAGGACACCGGCTTCGTCGCCGAGCACTTCCGGGCCCGGCTGGTCTACTCCGGCGCCGCGATCCCGGACGGGCCCCCGGCTCAGGTGGGCGGGGGCGTCCCGGCCGCCCCGCTGGACCCGGCGGCCGACCTGTACGGCGGTGTCCTCTTCCAGGGCGAGCGCTTCCAGCGGCTGCGCCGCTTCCACCGGGCCGCCGCCCGGCACGTCGACGCCGACGTGGCGGTCGCCGCGCCGTCCGGCTGGTTCGCCGGCTTCCTGCCGGACACCCTGCTGCTGGCCGACCCGGGGATGCGGGACGCGCTGATGCACGGGAACCAGGTGTGCGTCCCCGACGCGACCCTGCTGCCGTCCGGTATCGAACGGCTGTACCCGATGGCCGCCGGCGGCGACCTGCCGCAGGAGGTGCGCTACTGCGCCACCGAGCGCCACCGGGACGGCGACACCTATGTGTACGACATCGCGGTACGCACTGCCGACGGCGCGGTCGTCGAACGGTGGGAGGGGCTCACCCTGCACGCCGTCCGCAAGACGGATGGCTCCGGGCCGTGGGTCGCCCCGCTGCTCGGCTCCTACCTGGAGCGGACGGTGGAGGAGGTGCTCGGCACTCACCTCGACATCGCCGTCGAACCGGACCTGCCCGGCGCGAAGGAGTGCACCGACGAGCGCCGCGCGGCCACCGCACGAACCGTTCAGCGGGCACTGGGCGAGAGCGCCGAGGTGCGCTACCGGCCCGATGGACGTCCCGAACTCGCCGACGACCGGCGGATCTCGGCCGCCCACGGCCTGGGCGTGACCCTCGGGGTCGCCGCTGCGCGGACCGTGGCCTGCGACATCGAGGCGGTCCGCGTCCGAGGCGCCGCCGCATGGGCGGGGCTGCTCGGCGAGCACGCCGAGCTGGCCGCTCAGGTGGCCAAGCAGACGGGCGAGACCCCCGACACCGCGGCGACGCGTGTGTGGGGCGCCGTCGAATGCCTCAGGAAGGCCGGGCTGATGGCCGGGGTGCCCCTCACCCTGGCGCCGCAGGACCGGGCCGACTGGGTGGTCCTCACCGCGGGCGGGCTGCGTATCGCCACCTTCGTCACGGCGTTGCGCGACGCCCTGGAACCGGCGGTCCTCGCCTTCCTCGCCGAGAGCCCGGACGGCACCGCGCCCCGGGCCGCCGCCAGGACCCGGTCATGACCGGCCGGAGGAGGCGCCGCACGCACCGGCTCCCGGCCGCCGCCCCCGGTAACCGCACCGATCCCCGATCCGCTGGCACGAGCGCCGGCGCTTTGCGCGGCCGGGTCCGGCCGCTGGCAGGGAGGCAGACATGAGTCCGACCACCGTTCCGTCCATGGAGCTCGTCGACCTGGAGGACCACAAACAACTGCGGGGCGCGTTCGGCGCCTTCCCCACCGGGGTCACCGTGGTGACCGTCGGCGGGGACGCCCCGCGGGGCATGACGGCCAACGCGTTCACCTCCGTCTCCCTCACCCCGCCTCTGGTGCTGGTCTGCGTCGGCAAGGACGCGGTGATGCACGGCACTCTGGACCGTTCGCAGACGTTCTCGGTGTCGGTGCTCGATGTCGGGCAGGAGGCCGTGGCACGCCATTTCGCCGACCACTCGCGTCCCGTCGGAGCCGGCCAGTTCGACGCCGTCGGCTGGCAGCCCGGCCGAAAGTCCGGCGCACCGCTGATCGCCGGCGCCGTGGCACATCTGGAGTGCGAGAAGAGGAAGTTGTACGAGGGCGGGGACCACACGATCTTCGTCGGCGAGGTGCTCTCGGCGGTGCGCTGGCCGTTCCGTGAGGCCCTGCTGTTCTCCGGCGGCCGCTTCCGCCGGTTCGCCCCCGAACACGGCGAAGGCCAGGTGGCATGAGGATCGACCCGCCGGGCCCGCCGGTCAGCGCCCTGCCGGGGCTGCTGAGGAAGTTCGCGGTGGACCGCCTGGGGATGATGAAGGACGCGGCCGCCCTGGGAGACGCCGTGCGGGTCTCCATGGGGCCCAAGAACCTCTACATCTTCAACCGGCCCGACTACGCCAAACACGTCCTCGCCGACAACAGCGCCAACTACCACAAGGGCATCGGCCTCGTGCAGTCCCGCCGGGTTTTGGGCGACGGCCTGCTGACCAGCGACGGCGAGGTGTGGCGGGCCCAGCGCCAGGCGGTGCAACCCGCGTTCAAGCCGGGGCGCGTCAACCGGCGGGCGGACGCGGTCGCGGAGGAGGGCGCCAAGCTGGTCGCCCTCCTGCGGGCCCACGAGGGAGGCGGCCCGGTCGACATCCTCCAGGAGGTCACCGGACTCACCCTCGGTGTGCTCGGCCGCACCCTGCTCGACTCCGACCTCTCCTCCCAGGACACCCTCGCGCCCGCCTTCGAAGAGGTGCAGGACCAGGCGATGCTGGAGATGGTCTCCCAGGGCATGGTGCCCGGCTGGCTTCCGCTGCCTCCGCAGGCCCGCTTCCGCCGGGCCCGCCGGGAGCTGTACCGGGTGGCGGACCTGCTGGTGGCCGACCGCAGCGCGCGGATGGCCGATGGCGAGCCCGGCGACGACGCGCTGTCCCGGATCATCGAGGCCGCCGGGCGGCGGAACGGACCGCCCCGGCAGATCCGTCGACAGCTCCGGGAGGAGCTGGTCACCCTGCTGCTCGCGGGGCATGACACGACGGCCAGTACCCTCGGCTGGACGCTGCACCTGCTGGAGCGTCATCCCGAGGTCCGCGCGGCCGTCCGCGAGGAGGCCAGGAGCGTCCTGGGCGAACGCCTCCCGGACGTCAACGACCTGCACCGGCTGACCTGGACGACCATGGTCGTCCAGGAGGCCATGCGGCTCTACCCGCCGGTGTGGGTCCTGCCCCGGATAGCCCAGCAACGGGACGAGGTCGGCGGATACACCGTGTCGGCCAAGGCCGACGTCCTGATCTGCCCGTACATCATGCACCGCAACCCGCGCCTGTGGGAGGACCCCGAGCGCTTCGACCCCGAGCGCTTCGCCCCGCAGGCGTTGGCCAGCCGCCCCCGCTACGCCTACATACCCTTCGGCGCGGGACCGCGCTTCTGCGTCGGCAGCAACCTCGGCATGATGGAAGCGGTCTTCGTGACCGCGCTGGTCACGCGCGACCTCGACCTACGCACCGTTCCCGGGCACCGGGCGGTCGCCGAGCCCATGCTGTCGCTGCGGATGCGCGGCGGACTGCCGATGACGGTCAGCGCGGCGGACTGATGGACGCCCGGCCTGTGAGGAGGCAGCCCATGAGCGACAGCGACCACTCGTCCCGGACACCGGCCCGAGCGGCGCCCGGCACAGAGCCGCCGGCCGGCCCGGTCCTCGACTCGGCGGCGGCCTCGCCCGCCGCGTACAACGCGTCCACCGCTCAGGAGGCGGCCACCGCGCTGGTGCGCCTGCTGATGGAGCAGATGGGGTTCGGCCCCGACGACATCGCGCCGGGGGGCCGGGGCCCGGCCCACGAGCCGGTATGTCCTTCACGCGCCGAGAAGCACGTACCGGGGAAGAGCGGTCCCCGGGGCAGGGAGACCGCGTGGGAGGAGAGGGAGGAGCGGCGATGAGGCCGGTCGTGCGGGCCGTGCTGCGGGGTTCCCTGCGGCAGGTGCGGTACGTGGATGTGATCGCCCCGCGCCGCGCCCGGGGCCTGGTGGCGCAGGTGTACCGAGGGACGGAGCGGGACTTCGGGGTGCTCGCACCGCCCGTGGCGCTCCACTCGCCGGCCGCCGCATCGCTGGCTGCGACGTGGCTGATGCTGCGTGAGGTCCTGCTGGTCGACGGCCGGGTGAGCCGCGCGGTGAAGGAGACGGTCGCCACCGAGGTCTCCCGCGCCAACGACTGCCCGTACTGCGTCGGTGTGCACCAGGCGGTCCTCGGGACGCTGCCGCCGGACAGGACGGTCTCCCGGATCGCCGAGTGGGCCCCGGCGGCCGGGCGGCACGCCCCCGGAGACCCGGCCGGGAGCGCCCCGCTCCCGTTCACGTACGCGCAGGCGCCGGAACTCTGCGGCGTCGTGGTGACGTTCCACTACATCAACCGCATGGTGAGCCTCTTCCTGGCCGACTCCCCCATGCCCGCCCGGACGCCGACGCCCCTGCGCGGCCCCATCATGCGCACCACCGCCCTGACCATGCGTCCCGTCGCCCCGGGCCCGCTGGCGCCGGGCGGCTCGCTGGACCTCCTGCCCCCGGCCCCCCTGCCCCCGGGACTGGAGTGGGCACAGGGCAGCCCTCCCGTGGCCGAGGCCTTCGGGCGGGCCGTCGCCGCCGTGGACCAGGGGGCGCGGTGGGTGCCGGGACCGGTACGGGAGAGGCTGCGCTCGTGCCTCGACCGGTGGGACGGATCCGCCCCGGGGCTCGGCCGAAGCTGGCTCGACGAGGCCGTGTCGGCGCTTCCGGCCGAGGACGTGCCCGCCGCCCGGCTCGCCCTGCTGACCGCCTTCGCGCCGTATCAGACCCTCCCGGAGGACGTCGCGGCCTTCAGGAGCCGGTTCCCCACCGACCGCGAGCTCATCGAGCTCACGTCCTACGCCGCCCTGACCACCGCGGTGCGGATCGGCGGCCGGATCTCCGTGCCCCGCCCCGCCGGGCCGGCGTGAGACCGGCCCCGGGCACGGGCGGGTCGCGGGATCAGAAGAAGGGGCGGACGCCGGTGAGCCGCTCGGACTCCTCCCACAGGCGGCGCCGGACCTCCGGGTCGCGGGCCGCCCTGCCGGGACGGACGAGCCCGGGTGCGCCCCGTGTCTCGGTCACGCCGAGCGGCCCGTAGAACTCGCCGCCCCGCGCCCCGAGGTCGGTGGCGGCACGCAGAGCGGGCAGCATCCCCATGGCGGCGGGCTGGAGGAACAGCGGCGCGAACACGGAGCCGAACCTGCGCACGGGGGCCGGGAAGTCACGGCCCAGGCCGGTCGCGGCCAGCCCGGGGTGGGCGGCGAGAGAGGCCACGTCCGAGCCCGACTCCGTCAGTCTGTGGTGGAGTTCGAGCGCGAACAGGAGGTTGGCCAGCTTGGACTGGTTGTAGGCCCGGTAGCGGTTGTAGCGGCGTTCGCCGTCGAGGTCGCGGAAGTCGATGCGCCCCAGCCTGTGGAGGTAGCTGCTGATCGTCACCACGCGTGCGCCGCGCGCGGCCCGCAAGGTGTCCAGGAGCAGGCCGGTGAGGGCGAAGTGACCGAGATGGTTGGTGGCGAACTGGAGTTCGTGTCCGTCCGGGGTGCGGGCCCGGTCGGTCCACATCACGCCCGCGTTGTTGACCAGCAGGTCGATCCGGGCGAACCGCGCGCGCAGCTCCCTCGCCCCGGCCCGCACGGAGGTGAGATCGGCGAGATCCAGCTCCTGGACCGTCAGGGCGGCTGCGGGCACGCGGGCCCGGACGCGGTCTGCCGCGGCGGCCCCACGGTCCGGATCGCGTACGGCCAGCACCACGTGGGCGCCCCGTCGGGCGAGTTCCTCCGCCGTGTGCAGTCCGATGCCGGAACTCGCGCCGGTGACCACTGCGGTGGTGCCGGTCCGGTCCGGAACGTCTGCCGTGCTCCAACTGCGCCGGGTGCTCATGCGTCGTCCCTTCGGGCGGCGCTCTGGATCTCGGCCGCCACGCTCAGCAGCGCACGCAGCCGGCCGCTGACCGGTGCGGTGCCGGGGTCGGCCAGGACGGCCCCGACGGGCTCCTGGTCTCCCGCCGGCTGCGCGGCGGCGAACGCCCCGTGCGAGGAGGCGCAGAACTCGGTGCCGTTGAGCCGCGAGACGTGCGCCGCGATCAGCTCACGCTCTCCCGGGGCCGGCGAGGACGGCGCCCTCAGCAGAGCGTTCGCGAGGTCGCCCAGCGGTCCCCCGGTGTCGGGACGGTGGGCCATCAGGCCGCTGATTCCGGGGAGGTCGTTGTCCAGTGCGATATGGGGCATGGCTCTTCCTCCGGGAGAAGGGGGACAGATGGCCGACGAGGGCGGCGTGGCCGCGGAACGACGGGGCCTCGTGATGCCAGGAAGCTAATGAACCGGGCCGTCGGTGGCAACTGCCCGCCGGGCCTCGCGAACTCTCCGGTGTCGCGGCCGGACCTCCGACCGGCCGCGAGGACAGGACGATCGGGCCCTCTGCGATCAAGCCCCTGAGCAGCAGAGCCTGTTCGGCGAGGGACGTGACGGCCGGCGCCGCGCACACCACGGGTATGCCCCCGAGCCGTTCGGCAGGCCGCGGGCGTCCGCGAACCGGCCCCCGAAAGGAGCACGCCGGAAGAAGCCCTCCCGCGCGCGAGGCTGATGTGATGCTGAACTGCGGCGGTCAGACTGTCGCGGCTGGCGGGGCGGTAGAAGGCTCGCTCTGCTCCCAGTTCGTCCGGGATGAAGGTGTTCTCGGGCGCGACACAGACAGGCATAGCCGGCTGTCGTTGACGGCTGCGCAGGTTTGATGCGGTGGTCTGATCCGGCACGGTGAGGCCGGGAGCGAGTTCGACGGCGTCCTCGACCACAAGATCTCGGCGGATTACGTCTGCGAACGGACTGTTGGTCGCGATCGCGTTGCCAGATGGCCATCTCGAGGGCGTCCAGGACGAAGACGGTCTCCTTCGCGGTGGCCGCGGACCAGCCGACGATCCGGCGGGAGAAGGTGTCCACGACGAACGCGACGTAGACGGTCGTGGACCAGGTCTTCACGTGGGTGAAGTCCGCCGCCCAGCACCGGTTCGGGGCGGCGGCGACGAAGTCGCGGTCGACCAGGTCGGGAGCGCGCTCGACCTGGTCGCCGGGGACCGTGGTGATGACGCGTTTGCCGCGCACCGCGCCCTGGATGCCGAGCTCGCGCATCAGACGCTCGACAGTGCAGCGGGCCACCTCATGTCCCAACGAGCCACCTCAGGAGCGGGCCCGCGCTCGCCGTGTCCGGACGCAACACCCGGGGAGCCGCGCCATGGCCCAGCCGATCCCCACGTAGGCCATGTACGGGTGCGCGCCGCCGCGTCCGGCCAGCAGCCCGCTCAGGCGTTGCCCCTTGCTGCCGGGCAACGCGTCCAGAACGGAGCAGGCCATGGCAGCGCCCTCATGGGCGAATCCCCGGAACTCCCTGGGAATCCGCGCACTTCCAGACTGGTGTCGGAGAGCGCGGGGTCAATATTCGGCACCGAAGCGCACGTAATCCAGCCGTCACCTCGCAGTATCCCCTCGTCGAGTGATCCGAGTTCGTACTGCAAAGCCATGCAGAATGTACCGGGCGCTTCTGGGCCTCTGTCCAATCGAAATGTGCTCCCTCATTCTGGTTCCGTACACGTCGGCGCCGGGTCCGGGCGCGAATGCGTCGCGCGCCCTCCGCTGCGGCCTCCCCTATTCCGGTAGGGTTCCGACTGCTGGGAAGGTACGACGAAGGTGAGGTCCGGAATGCACAGTCCGGCGATTGTGTCGAGGGAAGAGTGGTTAGCGGCCCGGAAGGAGTTGCTGGCGCGGGAGAAACAGCTCGACCGGGAACGGGACGCGCTCAGCGCACAACGCCGGGCCCTGCCGATGGTCGAGATCACCAAGACGTACGCCTTCGACGGCCCGAACGGCACGGCAACCCTCGTCGATCTGTTCGACGGCCGCTGTCAACTCATCGTCTATCACTTCATGCTGGCACCCGACTGGGATGCCGGCTGCACCGGATGCTCGCTCCTTGCCGACAACGTCGGTCACTTGGCGCATTTGCATGCGGCCCGGACGTCTTTCGCCGTGGTGTCACGCGCGCCGCTCGCGAACATCACGAAATTCCGTGAACGCATGGGGTGGACCTTTCCATGGTTCTCCTCCCACGGCACGTCATTCAACTATGACTTCCACGTCACCATGGATGAGTCCGTGGCACCCGTCTTCTTCAACTTCCGCACGAAGGACGAACTACGGGAGGCCGGAATCGGCTCCTGGGCCCTGAGCGGCGAGCAGCACGGCCTGAGTGTCTTCCTCCGCGAGGGCACCCGCGTTTTTCACACCTATTCGACGTACTCGCGTGGCACCGATCTCCTCGTCGGCGCCTTCAATTATCTGGACCTGACTCCCCTCGGGCGCCAGGAGGA
Source organism: Streptomyces sp. CB01580 (assembly GCF_001905795.1). Classification (GTDB taxonomy): domain Bacteria; phylum Actinomycetota; class Actinomycetes; order Streptomycetales; family Streptomycetaceae; genus Streptomyces. The sequence goes on along the minus strand of NZ_LIXJ01000039.1, from coordinate 16,160 downwards.
GGCCGGGATCATGAACTGGGTCCGTCACCACGACGACTACCAGGACCGCGACGGCCGAAGCGCGGACGACGGCTGCGGCCACTGCGGCACCTGACACCGGCCGCGTCCGGGGGCCGTCGGAGCCCCCACATGTCCCCGACGGCCCCTGGTTCACGATCGGCCCGGACGCAGCCGGAGGAGTTGCCCGTTCGCCTCGCCGAGCGACGTCGTCCGGTTGGTCGGGTAGATGTCATCGTTCGGCGCGACGGTGACCCCACCGGGGTGCTCCAGGCCCTCGCGGGCCAGGACCGTGCGCTTCCCGTTGTGTTCGATGCGCACCAGCCGCCCGGTCCGGTCGGGCGAGTAGAAGCCCTGCTCGGCCAGTTCGAGCACCAGCATCCGCCCCTGACGGTCGAAGGTGAGATCGATGATCCGGTGAACCCGCTCGTCACGACGGTCGGTTTCCACCGGGCACGAGCGCCGGATCCGGGCCTTCCCCATCCGATTCGGCTCGCCGCCGTACTCACTGATGCAGAAGGCGCCATCGGGCCCCCGCACGATGGCCGACGGCACGGACTCGGACGGGCTGCCGTCGATGACCTGGTCGGGCATCAGGGCGAGTATGCGGACCGAACCGCTGTCGGACGACACCCACAGGATGTCGTTGCCGCCGGCCTCCGCCACCAGTGTCCCGCCCGGCACGCGTGTGATCCCGTACGCGTTGGCATTGACGTCCGCGCGGTGCGGGTTGTACCGCTCCTCGAACGCGAGGAGGTCTCCGACCGGGCGGAGCCTGCCGTTGCGGTCGATGGTGCCGGTCTGCGCAAGACCTCGCGCCGCCGGGCTCAGCCCCTTCCGGGTGGACATCTCCGCACCGAGGCCGAAGACCACAAAGATGCGCCCGTGGCTCGCGTCGATGTCGTGCTGTCCGAACACACTGAAGTCGTTGATCACCGACGGGAACCCGGTGGCGATGCGTTCGGTCCTGCCGTTCCTCGGCGTGTACGAGGTGATGGCCCCGCTGGTGCCGAAGCAGGCGGGGTACCCTCCCACACCGGCCGCGCACGGAGCGGGCTCGACGCTCAGCCCGCGGAACGGGAGCGGCGTGTCCCGGCCGATCGCCGCTGACCCGCTCGCCCGGCTCCCGCCCGCGCTTGCCGCGCCCCGCTGCCCGGACGCTTCAGTCGGTACCCGGTGTCGGACGCCGAGCGGTACCCGGTCGAAGGCCAGTGGACGCACAACCGGGTGGAAGGCCTCATCGCCAACCCCAAGATGCTGAAACGCCAGATGTTCGGCCGGGCCGGCCTCGATCTCCTTCGCAAACGCGTTCTGCTCACACGGTGAGTCCCAGCTGTCCGGATCACAAGATCGCCGACAGAACCAAGACCCGTGACAGCGCCTTCGACATCATCTTCGACATCACTTCGACGGCGCCTCTCAGCAGCCCGTCAGTAACCCCAACCACCCTCGTTGCACCGTTCGATCGACAGACCTCTGGGGTTCTTCGAGGGTGCTGACTCGTGGGACTCCACGGGTGGCGGGGGTTCTTCTTGCTCTACGATGCGGCGACGTCTGAGGAGCGAGGGTCGAGCGAGGGGGAGATCGTTGTGACTGGCCGCTTGAGGGTGCGTCGGGTGCTGGGGGTCAACGCGGCTCTGGCCGGGGTGGTCTGGCTGGTCTGGGCGCTGGTGTGGGGTGCGGAGTACTTCGACGTCCTCGCCGAGAACTGGCGAGTGGCGGTGACGATGGTCTTCGGCTCCCTGGTGGGCGGCGGGACCAGTGAGGGCGGGGGCGCGATCGCCTTTCCGGTGATGACCAAAGTCCTGGTCGTTCCGCCGGATCAGGCCAGGATCTTCACCTTTGCCATCCAGTCGATCGGCATGTCTGCCGCTTCACTGTCGATTCTGCTGTGCCGGACTCCGGTCGAAAGGAAGATCATCCTCTACGGCTCGGCCTCCGGGGTGGTGGGAGTCGTGCTGAGCGCTACGTTGATCGCCCCGAATGTGCCGCTCCCGGTCGTACGGGCGCTGTTCACCATGCTGCTGGTGGCGCTGGCCCTCGCCCTGGCGGTACAGCTGAAGCAGCGCGGCTACCGGCGCAATGCGAAGATTCTGGCCTGGAACCCTCGTGAGAAGGGCTTGGTCCTGGCAGCGGGCTTCTCGGGTGGGTTGCTCAGCGGTGTGGCAGGGGTGGGTGAGAACTGCGTGATGTTCCTCCTGTTGGTGCTGCTCTTCCGGGTCTCCGAGACAGTCGCCACCCCGACGACCGTGATCATGATGACGGTGGTGTCCATCGCCGCCTTTCTCACCCATCTCCTCGTGCTCCGCGACTTCACCGGACCGGTCGTGGAGTACTGGACGGCGGCGGCTCCGGTGGTGGCCGTGGGCGCTCCCCTCGGGGCGTGGATCTGCACCCGGCTCTCGCCGCTCACCATCAGGGCCGTTCTCTTCGTTCTGATCGCTGCCGAACTGGTCAGCACCGTGCTGCTGGTCCCGTTCACCCCGTTCATGACCGCAGCCAGCATCGCCCTGCTGGTGGTGTCCACCGCTGTGTGCGTGACCCTCGTCCGGACCGAGCGCTACGCCGCCCCGTCGCCGGAGGCCGCGCAGGAGCGGACTCCCACGGGGGTGTGAGCCTCGTGTGGCGGCCCTGACGCCGACGCCGAACAACAACGTCAGGACCTGGGAAAGAGGGTGAGCCTCCAGCAGTTCGCCGATCCGGGCTTCCAGGGCCCGACGTTGTTCGTGGACGGCTGTGAGTGAGCGGGCCAGGGACGAGGCCACGATGTCGAGGGTGCCGGTGCCCGGAACGACGACGGTCTGCCCGTCGAGAGTGCCGAAGACGTCGTCGATGAGCCGGGCGGCCATGCAAGGGATAGGTAAGGGCTGTCCCGTAGTCCGTGGCGGGCGCGCGACGACAGCTACGGCACCTCGCCGCATTGTCGGAACGTCCGCATCCGTCCAGTATGTGGACACACCTCCGCCTTGCGATGCACCGCATCTGACGCCGCGTGCTGATCCACCGGGGATTACGGGACAGCCCTATAGTCGTTCGTGACCCCAGCTGACCGCAGGGGCCTCGGTCTGTGCAGGAGCTCGGAGGCGTCCCGGAGAAATGAGAGGTGCACCCTGCGGAGGGCTTGGACCACGGAAATTCGATCATCCGCTCGGAAACGACCGTGAGGGCGCCAGACACCCTCACGGTCGTGTGCTCGGCGGCGGTCGACTGACGCCCGGAACCGGCTCGTACCCACACACTCAGGGCTCCAGGGGCAGACCCATGACTTACCGGGCGTCGGCTGATCACCACCGAGGAGAAGCCAGCGGCCGCGCTCTTTTTCGAGGTCTCGTTGGACCGGGTAACGGGTAGCGATCCGCTGGCTTCGCTCCCCATTAGGTAACGGGGGGCGGCCCGGCCGTCGTCGATCCGCGCCTCGTCCCCTCGGCGGCGCCGGCGGCAAGGGTGTGGCGGTTCGCCACGATCCGGGACTTCGCCACCGGGTTCCCGTCCACCACCGAGCGGCGCGGCACGAGGCCCTCCGGCTCGATATACGCGGTCAGGCGCTGCCCGTCGGCAGCCCGAGCTCGCCGGGCGCGTCCACGCGGGGCGTGGTCCCGTCCCGCCGTGCCGAGAGCACCCTGGCCGTGAGGGCGTAACCGACTCCGCTGGCGAGCGCCACCAAGGGGATCGGCAGCACCGTTTCGGGCAGGGCGAAGAAGGCGATGGAGCCGAGTGCCGACCAGGCGAGGGCGAGGACGTTCACGCCGCCGGTGTAGCGGTAGGGCCCGTGGGGGTCGAAGAGGGCCGGCACGTCGATGCGGCCCCGCTTGATGACGAGGTAGTCGGCCAGGAGCACGCCGATGAGGGGGGCGAAGACGTTGCCCATCGCCGACATGGAGTCGTTGAACCCGTCGATGAGCGCGGGGAAGGCGGCCAGTGCCGTTCCTGCGGCGGCGACCACCAGGGTCGACCAGAAGCGCCCCAGCCGGGTGGCGAGGTTCGCCAGCGCCAGGCCGCCCGTGTAGACGTTCAGCACGTTGACCGTCCAGTTGTCCAGGACCAGCACGACCAGAACGAGAATCAGCGTGACCGAGCCGACGCCGAGGCCGGGGATCACCTCGAAGGCGTTCGCCGTTCTGCCGAGGCTCGCGGCAGCGGCGTAGGCGCCGAAGAAGGCGGATCCGGTCGTTCCGAGCAGCGCGGCGGCCATGGTGCCGATCCACATGTCCTTACGGGACTTGGAGTAGCGGCAGTAGTCGGCCGCGTCCGTCACCTGGCTGAACCATGCCGCCGCGACGGCGTTCACCCATACCGCGAACACAGCCCATTTCCAGCCGGCCGAACCGGAGTAGGAGAACACCTCGCTCGGCGCGAATCCCGGCGCCTGGTGGTTGGCGAGCAGCCAGAAGAGGTACCCGAGAATCACGAGCTTGATCGGGAAGGCCACCTTCGACAGCCACGTGAGGGATCCGTATCCGAAGAGGGCGACGGATGCCTGGAGTACCGCGAAGACGAGGCTGACGCCGATGAGCGACGGCTTCACCCCCAGCCACGCTTCGAGTACGGCCAGGATGCCCATGGCGCCGGCCAGGGTCTGGAAGGCGAACCAGAAGGCCGAGCTGACGGCGCGCAGTAGGGAGACCAGCCAGCGGGAGGCCGCGATGCCGAGGAACGCCCGTGTCGACACGATCCCGGGCAGGCCGTAGTCGACGCCGACGGTGGCCATGACGGTGTAGGCGGAGAAGGCGATGAGGACGCCCAGTACCTGGGCGGTGACCGCGGCCCAGAACGAGAGCCCCGAGACCACCGCGAGTCCGCCGATGAGGATCAGGCCGGGGTTGAGCATCACGTTGAAGATGATCTGGAACAGGTCGTACCAGCGCACGGTCCGCTGCTCGTCCGGTACGGGTTCGACGCCGTACCGCTCCACTCCCTTCGGCTGGCGGTAGGCCTCCGGCAAGCTGTCTTCGGAGCTTTGTGTGCGAGGAACGTCAGTGGTCATGAGTGGGCCTCTGGTCCGGGGCGGGGGACGGCGGAGGGCGGCGAGCGACGCCTCGCGGGCGGGGGTTCGCCTCGGCGCCCCGGAACGTGTTCCGGGGCGCATGATCGGGGTGCCTCGCACGGGCGGGGACGCGGCCGCCGGGCGAGGAGGAGACCTGTCCGGGTCAGGACACGGGGGAAGCGGTGCCGCACCAGCGGGTGGCGAGGACGGCGTAGGTGCGGGCCGCGAGCCAGACCTCGTCGAGGTCGACGTACTCGTCGTTGCCGTGGGCGACGCGCAGGTCGCCGGGGCCGAAGACGACGGACGGCACACCGGTCCGAGTGAACACGGTCGCGTCGCACACACCGTAGAGCCCGGTGTAGGAGGGCTGGTCGGAGAAGTCGGTGCCCTGGGCCGCGGTCCGGTACGCGCCGGCGACGGCCTGACTGATGGTGTCGTCGGGCGAGGTGACGAACGGGTCCCAGTTGAGCTTCCACTCACAGCGCGGGCGGTGGTTGCGGAGCCACGGATCGGCGTCCGCCGCACGGTCGATGACGGCCTGGATCTCGGCCATCACGTCCTCGGCGGAGCGCTCGGGGTGATACATGACCCCGTACTCGATGGTGGCCGAGTCGGACAGGGCGAACGGGACGGTCAGTTCGCCGGGGCCGCCGCGCATGGCACCGGGCAGCAAGGAGAAGTGGCCGTTGTACCAGAGGTCGTGGCGCTGGGTGTGGGCCCATTCGTCCTCGAGCGCACGCAGCGCCTGGTAGACGAGGAAGACCTTGTCGATGGCGTTCACACCGATCGAGTCGCCGGGCTGGGTGGGGTGGATGGTGGCGCCCCGCATGGAGCCGTGCACCTTCTTGCCCTCGACCGTGACCGAGAACCACAACAGTCCGGGGCTGGCGACCACGATCGACAGCGGTGTGGGCGGCGCGCTCGGCTCCGAGACGACCGCGGCGTCCGCGACGTACCCGCGCTCGACCACCGCGCCCGTCCCGCAGGCGTGGTCACCGGTCTCCTCGCCGACCACACACTGCAGTTGCAGCTCTCCACCGAGTTCGATCCCGGCCTCGCGCAGGGCGATCGCGGCATAGGCCTGTGCGACGAGCCCGGACTTCTGGTCGGTGGTCCCGCGGCCGTACATCCGGGAACCGATCACTTCGCCGGAGAACGGCGGCGCCTTGGTCCACTCGGCCGGATGTCCGCCCGGGACGACGTCCACATGACCGTTGAAGATCAGTGAGTTGCCCTCGCCCTTGCCCGCGATCCGACCGACGGCGTTGTCGCGTCCCTCCTCCACGGCAAAGACATCCACGGATGCCCCGGCGCGACGGTAGAGGTCGGTGAGCAGCGCGGTGGCCTCACCTTCGCGGCCGACATGGTCCTTGTACTCGACTCCGGGGTACTTCGGGCTCACGGACGGGATCCGAACGAGCTCCTGCAGGCTCGCCGTCATCTCGTCATGCAGTCCGTCGATGACGGACATCAGGCGGTTCAACCGGGAAGTTTCTTCGGGGGAGCTCATGACGCCTCCATTGGCGCGCTCGGGAGGTACGGCGCCCGCGACCGTCTCGGTGCCGGGCCTCGCCGCTTGGCCAGAATGAAACAGGCGATAGGTTTCACGTGTCAATAGCCAATTTCGCAATAGACGTTACATCCGCAGCCCATCGAGGGACTTGGGCGCGGCGTCGTTCGCGGGCCTGCGGGCGGCATCGCCCGGGGGCGGCCGTGCGCGTCCGACCGCACGTGAAGACCGAGGGCGCCTCGCTGGTCACACGTCGTTTCCCAACACGCCTTGCTGTCGGGCGAGTTGACGCGCCATTCATGGCCGCGCCACAGTCGGGGCGGACCGCCCCCTGCGCGGCCGGCGTGCCCGCCGACCACTGGATACCGGAGTTCCCGGTACCGCTCTCCGGCACGCCGGCACGGCGGCCCGCACGCGGACCGTGAGCCGGGAGCGGGCGGTTCCGGTTCGGCGCCGACGATTGCCACAGCCACCTGCCCCCTACATCCCTCCCGCGCCACCTCACCCCTTGAATGAAATGAATATTTCATGTTAGGTGTCAACCATACTGCATGAATCCACAATTTCGACCGCTTGTGATCAGGCGGCCGGGAAGGCGAAGGCCGGGATGAACCAGAACGACGAGGGGCGCGGGAGCATGGACAGCGCGAGGGGGACGGGCGCGCCGGCCCCTTCACGGATGGCGCGGGAGCATATCGAGCAGACGGAGCACTTCGCCGCGCGCAACTACCACCCCCTGCCCGTCGTGCTCTCCTCCGGGGACGGCGCCTGGGTGACCGACGTGGACGGGCGCCGCTATCTCGACTGTCTCGCGGGCTACTCCGCCCTGAACTTCGGCCACCGCCCGCCGCGTCTGCTCCGGCGCGCCCATGAGCAGCTCGACCGGCTCGCCCTGACCAGCCGGGCCTTCTACAACGACCAGCTCGGCCCGTTCGCCGAGGCGCTCGCCCAGCTCACCGGGAAGGACCGGGTCCTGCCGATGAACAGCGGCGCCGAGGCGGTCGAGACGGCCATCAAGGTGAGCCGCAAGTGGGGCTACGTCGTGAAGGGGGTGGAGGCCGACCGGGCCACCGTCATCACGATGAGCGGCAACTTCCACGGGCGGACGACCACGGTCGTCAGCTTCTCCGACGACCCGGTCGCCACCGACCACTACGGGCCGTTCACGCCCGGGTTCGTGCGGGTGCCCTACGGCGACGTCCGGGCGGTCGCCGACGCGATCGACGACACGGTGGTCGCGGTCCTCTTCGAACCCGTGCAGGGCGAGGGCGGCGTGGTCCTCCCGCCACCCGGATTCCTGAAGGACCTGCGCGAGCTGTGCACGCGCCGCAACGTTCTGATGGTGGCCGACGAGATCCAGTCCGGCCTGGCCCGTACCGGCCGCACCTTCGCCTGCGACCACGAGGACGTCGTCCCGGACATCTATGTCCTCGGCAAGGCCCTGGGCGGCGGTCTCTACCCGGTCTCCGCCGTGGCCGCCGACGACGACGTGCTCGGCGTCATCACCCCCGGCACCCATGGCTCGACATTCGGCGGGAATCCCCTGGCGGCCGCGATCGGCCACGAAGTGGTCGCGATGCTGTCGACGGGCGAGTACCAGGAGCGCGCCCGCGTCCTGGGCAAGCGGCTGGACGCCCGCCTTCGGGAGCTGATCGGCGCCGGGCTGCTGGCCGTGCGGGTCAGGGGGCTGTGGGCCGGTGCCGACATCGACCCCGGGCTGATGACCGGACGCGAGGCGTGCGAGGACCTCATGCGGCGCGGCGTACTGGCCAAGGACACCCACGGCTCGACAGTGCGGTTCGCCCCTCCGCTGGTGGCGACCGAGGACGAGATCGATGTGCTCGTGGACGCCCTGGCCGGTGTTCTTGATGAGGCGCGGAGCTGACGACGCGTCGGCCCGGCCTCCTGCGTGGGGGGGTGTCTTCTCGCGGGCCCGGGGCATGAGAACGCGCCCTGCGGGCCCGCCTCCATTACATGAGTGGTCGCCGTGGGGCGGCCCGTGCGCCGTCCCAGCCTCGGCACGGTCTGAATGTAACGAATGTTTCAGCGCACCCTGCCTTGGTAGCCTTGAAAAATGGAGACGATACCGGGCGGTTACGCGTCGGTGCGGAAGCTGCTGCTCTCCGCCATGGACGGACTCAGCAACGGCGAACGCAAGGTCGCCCGCGCGGTGCTGGCCCAGTACCCCACGGCCGGCCTCACCACCGTCGCGGACCTGGCCGCCGGTGCCGGTGTGAGCTCGGCGACGGTGGTCCGGTTCGTCACCCGGCTCGGCTTCGCCGGATTCCCGGCTTTCCAGCGTTCTCTGGTCCACGAGCTGAACGGGGAACTGGGCTCCCCGTTGAAGCAGTACGCCGAGAAGGCGCCGGCCTCCGCGAAGGGGGTGCTTCCGGAGACGCACCGGGCCTTCGCGCAGTTGCTGGAGGCCACGTACGCGGAGCTGCCGGAGTCGGAGTTCGCCACCCTCGTCAAGCTTCTCGGCGACCCGGCCCGGAGCGTGCGCGTGGCCGGGGGCCGGTTCAGCCGGCTGCTGGCCGAGTACCTGGTCATCCACCTGTGGCAACTGCGCGAGGACGTCGACGTGATCGGCCAGGAGGAGATGGAGCGTCGCAGGGCACTCGCCGACGCCGACGCCAACACGGTCCTCCTCGTCCTCGACTACCGCCGCTACAGCGAGTCCAGCCTCCGTTTCAGCGAGGGGATGGCGGCCCGGGGCGCCACCGTGTGCCTGATGACGGACAACTGGCTCTCTCCCATCGCCAAGCTGGCCAAGGTCGTCCTCCCGGCACGTGTGGAGTCCGCCTCGCCGTTCGACTCCCTCGTGGCCGCGATGGCCCTGAGCGAGAGTCTGGTGGCAGCGGTGACGGACGCCGTGGGCGCGGCGGGCAGGGAGCGCATGGAACGGTTCGAGACGGCGACCGACCACGCCTGAACGGCACGGCCGGATTCACTGTCCCGGTCCGTGCACTCCCTGTTTCCGGACCCTGCGAACGGCCCGGGGGCCGGTCCGCGCAGCAGCGGCGGCCGGCCCCCGGGGCCGTGGCACTGGTGGGCCGCTATCCGGCCGGTGCTCCCGGGGCACCGGGGGCACCGGCGTGGTCCTCCAGGGCGGCAGCCGTTCCGAGGTATCCCGCCATCAAGGCCGTGGCGAGGGCATGGACGTCCGCGTCATCGGGCAAAAAGCGCGAGGAGTGCAACGGCTCGGACGTCTTCGTGCCGACGAACAGCATGGCCGAGGGCACGCGCTCGCAGAAGTACGAGAAGTCGTCCGAGCCCAGGGAGCGCAGGTTCTGGGAGACCGAAAGCCCCCGGCGGTCCAGTTCGTGCGCAATACTCCGCACCAGAGCCGGGTCGTTGTCGAGCACGGGTTCCCCGTGGGTGATGGTCACCGACGCGGTGCAGGCGTGCGCGCGTGCGACGGATTCGGCGACCTCCGTGATCCGCCGGTGAATCAGTTCCCGGGTCGAGGAGGCCAGCGCCCGGACGGTGCCGGTCGCCCGCGCCGTGCCGGCGATCACGTTCGCGGCGTTGCCCGCCGAGAACGACGACACTCCCACAACGGCGGGAGCCATCGGGTCGACGGACCGGCTCACCACGCTCTGGAGCGCGACAACGATCTCGGACATCGCCAGCAGGGCGTCGTTCGTCAGATGGGGATAGGCGGCGTGTCCGGATCTGCCCCGCACGACGATCTCGAACTCGTCGGACGAACCGTTGACGCCGCCCGGCGTGCATGCCACCTCGCCCGGGGTGAGCAGGGGCTGGACGTGGACGCCCACCATCGCGGCGCACTGCTCGGAGTCCAGGACGCCGCTGGTGGCGATGTCCCGTGCCCCGGACGGGTAGGTCTCCTCGCGCGGCTGCAGCACGGCGAGCAGGGGGACCGGAGGCCCGGTCTCGGCCAGCGCTCCCGCCACGGCTACGAGCGCGGCGAGGTGGGCGTCATGACCGCACGCGTGCATGACACCCGGCCGGGCCGATGCCCATGCGACATCGGTGTCCTCGGTGACGGGCAGCGCGTCCATCTCCCCGCGCACACCGATCGCCGGTCCCGGCCCACCGATGCGCAGCACGGCACCGGTCTCGGCCGCCTTCACCGCCGCACCGGCACCCGGCAGCGCGGCCAGCACCATGTCCCGGGTCGATGCCTCGTCACCGGACAGGTCGGGCTCGCGGTGCAGTCGGCGTCTGAGGTCGAGCGCCGCGGGGAGGTGCCGGCCCAGGGCGGACCACAGGGCTTCGTACGTGGTCGGGTCAGGCATAGGGCAGTCCGTAGAGACGCTGTGCGTTGGTACGTCCGATCATCGTGGCGACGCGGGCGGCGTCGGCCTCGGCCCACTCGCCCTCCTCCACCCAGTCGCCGAGCGCCCGGGACATGCCGCGCCGCCAGAGCACGGCGCCCAGGTGATGGAGTTCGGGCGGCCCCCAGGCGTCGGAGGAGTACAGCACCTTGGTGAAGGGGGCCAGTTCGAGACTCTCGGCGACGACGGAGGTGGACGCGGCACCGGTGTAGTTCACCGCGAGACCGACGTCGAAGTAGACGTGGGGAAACACCTGGGCGAGGAACCCCGCGTTGCGGTGGAACGGGTAGCAGTGCAGCAGCACGACATCCGTTCCGGCGCCCTCGATCTCCTTGAGCCAGGGCATCAGCAGCAGCGGGTCGCACCGTCGCAGATCCAGGTCGGGGTCGCCGTACCCGGCATGCAGTTGCAGGGGCAGACCGGTGTCCACGCCCGTCCACAGGGCCATGCGCAGCAGCACCGGGTCGCTCACGCGGACGGGGGCACCCGCCGCCAGATCGCGCAGCCAGGCACCGGCCGCCCGTTCCACCTCCTGGACTGAGGGGCGGGCGGGAGCGAAGTCGAAGCCGTAGCGGTAGGCGATGATCGACTTCAGACCGACCGCCGATGCAGTGGCCTCGGCGAGCGCCGTCCGGAAGTCGTCGGCGAGGCTCGCGGCGCTGCTCCTCGGAGCGACGTCCTCGAGAACGGTCTCCAAGCGCACGATCTCGGAGAACCGGGAGGGCAGGCGCTCGGCGAGCGTGCCGGGCGACAGCAGCTCATCGCTCTTGAAACCGGTGTCCAACAACCAGTCGGAGACGCCGGCCGCGGCGAGGAAGAGGTCCGACAACTGCTCCGGGGTGCGCTCGGACCGCGCGGCCCAGTACGTGTCCGCCGACGCGTGCGGGGGCAGACCGAGCAGCGGTGCGCAGTGGCGGCGTATCGCGAACCCGATCTGGGAGTCGAACTGGGTGACCTCGGCCGGGAGGGGGCGGTCGGACTCGGTGATCAGCGTCTCGAACTGCCCGCGGGACACCGGCGAGGCGAGCGAGGCGTGGACGTGGTGGTCGACCAGCGGCAGGTCGGCGATGTGGCGGCGCAGCTCAGTAGACATCGGCGACCCGCCCGCACACGTCCCGCTCGTCCAGACCGGAGACCGCGGCCAGTTCCGACCGCTTCACCGAGCGGTGGGTCTCCAGCAGCTCGTCGGAGAACCAGCCGGACACCACGTCGTCCTTGTCGAGTTCGAGGAGGGCCTCCGCGAGGCCGCGGGGCAGGGAGGGCACATCCGCGAGGTCCGCTTCCCCGGCCTCCTCGGGCCATACCCGCGGCTGCGCGTAGTCCGCCTCCACTCCCTGCAGTCCGGCCCGTACCAGTACTCCGAGAACCAGCCACGGGTTGGCGGTCGCGTCCGCGGCACGGTACTCCAGGTTGAACTGGTCGGCCGCGACGCCACCGCCCAAACTGCTCGTCGGGCAGATCCGCAGCAGAGCCTCCCGGTTGCGCTCGGCCAGGAAGACCCCGGCGGAGCTCCAGCGCTCGGGCGCCAGCCGCAGATACGAACTGGGGCTGCCCGCCGTGAACGAGAGCAGCGCCCGGGCGTGCCGGAGGATCCCCGCGCTGAACCGCCCGCCCAGCTCGGAGAGCCCGCCGGGACGGGACGCGTCGAAGAGGGCCGGGCGCCCGGTCGCCGCGTCGCGCAGGGAGAGGTGGACGTGCACGCCGTTGCCGCTGCCGTCGGGATCCAGCAGCGGCGCGAACGTGGCTCGGTGTCCGTGCCGGGACGCCAGGTCGCGGACCACTTCCCGCAGGACGACCGCGCGGTCCGCGGCGGTCAGGCCGTCGGCCGGGCGCAGGGTGATCTCGAACTGATCGGTGCCGAACTCCGGCAGCCACGTCTCCGGTTCGAGTCCCATCCGGTCCAGCAGCGCCACCAGTTCGCCGCCGAACGGCTCGGCGGACCGGAACCGGGTGAAGGAGAACGGGGCGCCGCTGTCGAGTCCGGGGATCATGAACTCGTGCTCGAAGGTGGCCACCACCTCCAGCCCGGTGGCACGCCGGAAGTCGTCGAGGGCCCTGCGGGCGAACGTGCGCGGGCAGTTGTCCCACGGGGTGCCGTCCGGCAGCACCTGGTCGGCGAGATACAGACGTACCCCCGGCACATCGCCACGGGCGGGGATGTCCACGCCGCTGGACTCGGCCGGCAGCAGCTTCAGGTCGCCCGTCGCGCCGAACGGGTTCGGCGCGATCTCCCCGAATGCCGTCACCGCGAGATCGGCCGGGACCCATCCCACACCGCGGCGCAGCACGCCGTCGGCCGCGTTGCCCGGCGCGGCACGCCCGCGGGTGAATCCGGACAGGTCGTTGGTCGCCACGAACACCGTGGATGAAGAACTCATGTCTACCTCTTCGATCGGGCCGCGTCTCCGTGCCGCGGGGTGCTGCGGGGGCGCGGGCGGGCCGCAGGGACATTGAGAGTTACAAATCTTTCATGCATGGTCAAGAGTGCCAGACACGGAATCTTCGTTTCATTCGTGTTCGGCGCCGTGCTTCAGCAACCCCCACGGGGTCGGCTACGTCGCCTTCATTGTGGACACCTTCTCCCGGCGCACATCGCCGGCTGGTCGGCCTCCACCTCCAAGGAGACCCAACTCGTCCTGGATGCACTGAGATGGCCCTGTGGCAGCGCGACCGCGAGGGACGCCCGCACACCCCTGGGCAGCTGATCCACCACTCCGATGCCGACAGCCAGTACACGTCGTTCAAGCTCGCCGATCACCTCGATGACTACCTCCAGCGCGGCGACGGTGACCGCGACGCGCGGCAGGTCGTGCACGAGGTGATGGCCGGATCTCCCTGGGACCGTAAGGAGTTCGCGGCCCTCGTCCAGTGGATGCGCGACCACAACCGCCAACACCCCGACCGCCCGGTCCACTTCCTGGGCGACGACATCAGCGCGCCCAGGCTCGACGAGCGGGTCTTCGACAGCGTCACCGACTACGTCCGGCGGACCCATCCGGAGTCGATGCCGCGCCTGAACGAGCTCCTCACCGGTCTGCGCCCGCTCGACGACGCCATCGCCTACCTGGAGCGGCCGCTCGCGGAGCGGCAGCAGAATGCGGCCAAGGCACAGCAAGTGCTGGACCTTGTGCAACGTCAGAGGTCCGGGGGCGGCGAGGACGTCGAGTTCGTTCTGCAGAACGCACGCAACATCGCCCAGACCTACACCTTCCTGAGCGTCAACCCCGGCGACCAGGGATCGTTGACCGCCATGCAGCGCTACCGCGACCAGGTGATGGCCGAGACCACGGCATGGTGGCAGCGGCGCACCGGCGGCAGGATCCTGCTGTCGGCCCACAACGACCACGCAGGCTACGCGGCCTCCGATCCCACGACCTACCCGAAGACCCAGGGCTCGTTCCTCCACGACATCCTGGGCGCGGACTACGTGGCCGTCGGCACCACTTTCGAGCGGGGCTCCTTCCTCTCCAAGGACCAAGCGCTCGGCGGCGAGTGGAAGAAGTTCACCGTCGGCCCGGCCGGTCCCGGCACGAACGAGTACACGCTCGACCAGGTCCGGTACCGCGACTACTACGCCGACCTGCGCAAGGCCCCTGTCGCCGCCCGCAGCTGGCTGGGCATCCCGCGCTCGACATACAGCTTCGGCACGCAGTACCCGAACGACAACACGCCCGAGATCGCCATCGGCCGGGCCTACGACGTCCTGATCCACCTCCACACCGTTCGGGAAGCAAGCAAGCTGTAGCGCCCCAGCCAGAACCGGGCGGCTGCCGACCACCGGGTCGGGCCCCCGGCCGCCCCGACCAGCGACAGCGCACCGGCTGCACGTGACGCCGCCGTCCGGGCAGCGGACGAGTAGCGGCCCATGAAGCTGGACAACACCACCGTGGCCGACTTCCAGCGCCGGACGGTGCACTTCACCTACGACAAGGAGGCGCGCGGCCGTGCCGAGCCGCGCGGCAACACGCTGATCCAGGTCGCCTCGGACCGCATCAGCGGCGAGTGGAGCCGAACCAGATCAGCTGGGACAACACCCAGCGTCCATCCGACCGAGACCAGACCACCTGAGCCTCCCGGTATCGCCACGTCTCAGCTGAACTGGTCGCCGCAGGTCACAAGCTCGCCCCGGAGCCAGATCACTTGAGACGGGACAGTGGGTGAAGAACACCCGGGCCGCGGCGCGGCGGGCGCGGGAGAACGAGGAAGTCCGCGCGGCGGGTAGCGCCGTCCCGTCGGCGGCCGGGGCGATGCCCCAGGCACGGCAGGACGAGCTCGACGCGATCGATCCGAGGTGCTGCCCGGCCTGGGACACCGCCTGGCAGCGCTGCTACCGCCTCGTCCACAACCACGTCCAGGCTGGCGGCGCTCCCCCGGTGATCGCGGGGCGGCGGCCGTTCAGGGCGAGGACCTCGCCGGTGGGTGACCGCGCAGCGGCACGGCAGCTCGTGGCCGCGCAGCAGTGGCTGCTGGAGAACACCTCGGGCTCGCACCGGCTGAGGAGGTGCGACGGCCGGTGCCGCGGGGGCAGGACGCGAAGTGGGCCGCGAACCTCGCTGCCGCCCGCCCGTTCCACGCCCGGGAAGGACACCTGAAAGTGCCCCGCAAGCACATCGAGCGCCTGGAGGCCGAGACGGACCCGCCAGGCCGACAGTTTTGGCGCGAAACGTCAGCCAGGCTGACATTCGCGACGGCGTTCCGCGAGCGGTCCGGCGTCGCGAACAGGGGGAGAGCTGTCCCCCTGGGGGACACAACACGCCGGAACGTCGCGCGAGCTCCTCCTCTGACAATTCGTCGCGCAGGTCCAGCGTGAGCATGAGTTCAAAGATGTCAGCCATATCCGCGCACGCTAGCGCTCACGTCTGACAGTCCCACCCTCTTCATCTGATGGGCATCCCCACGTGGACGGAAAGGACGGATTGAAAGCAAGTTCTGAGGGCTTCTTCCTCCCGTACGGCTGCGGGGTGCCGTGCAGGCTGAGTCGCTGTCTCTCTGGTCGGCCTGCGAGCTTTGGGCGCTCGGTAGCCGTTTACGTAGTGACCAGCAAGCGAAGGGCAGCCACGGTCGCTGAGCTGAGCCGCTGGGAAGGACCGCAGATCAACGCCTCCTACAGCCCCGTGGTAGCGACTGTTTCTTTGCATGTCAGCTGCGTAGCTAGTGCCGCTCCCGGCAAGGTTTGCCCCGTCGCACCGCCCGGCACGCACGCTCGCGGCGTTGGCCGAAAGCCCACGTAGCCCGCTACGAAGGCTTTCGGCCGCCTTGCGATCGCACGCACCGGACGCCGCTCCTTCCGGGCAAACCTTGCCGGTCACGGCACTAGGTCCTGCTCCCCGCACCGCCGTCGTCCGGCCGGAGGCCGGGCCCGGGTCCT
>NZ_LIXJ01000038.1 GCF_001905795.1 Streptomyces sp. CB01580 | reverse complement strand
ACCCCAACCGAAACGGCGAGGTTAGGTTGATTTGATCTTGGGAATTGATTTCGTCATGCTGCTCCTGTGGACTTGGGCGAGATCGAGCAACTTCGGTACGAGCTGGCCGCGTTCGTGGCTGAGGTGTTTGCGCCGGTGCCGCGCCGGGATCAGCGGGCGAAGGGCGACTGTTATCTGCGCGGGTTGATGCTGGACGGCCGGAGGAAGTCGATCCAGCCGATGGCCGAGCGGCTGCCGGACGGCGATATGCAGGCCCTGCAGCAGTTCGTGAACCAGTCGCCGTGGGACCACGCCGCGGTGTTGCGGGCGGTGGCTGTCAAGACGGTCCCGGCGGTGGGTCCCGAGGTGTGGGTGATCAACGACGTGTCGTTCCCCAAGGACGGGAAGATGTCGGTGGCCGTGGGCCGACAGTGGTGCGGAGCTCTGGGCAAGCAGTCCAACTGCCAGGTCGCGGTGAGCCTGCATGCCGCCTCCGACACCGCTTCCGTGCCGATCTCGTGGCGGCTTTTCGTGCCGCAGGAATGGCAGGACGATGCTGGGCGTCGGGCCAGGGCGAGGATGCCCGAGGAAGTGCGGCACCGGGAGAAGTGGCGACTGGCCCTTGACCTGATCGACGAGGCGATCTCCTTGGGCCTTGCCCCGCAGATCATCGTCGCCGACGCCGGGTACGGCCAGAACAACGCCTTCCGGCAGGGTCTGACCGACCGTGGCCTGGATTTCGTCGTCGCGGTGAGGGCGGATGAATCCGCCCACCCGTACGACGCCGTCCCCACCGCGCCGGCCTGGAGCGGAAACGGACGCAAGCCCGCCACCCGCTACCGCACCAAGGCGCTCTCGCTGAAAGACCTGGCCGCCGAACCCGGCCGCAAGGCCTACCAGCAGGTGACCTGGCGCAAAGGCTCCAAGGGGCCGATGCGCTTGAGATTCCAAGCGCGGAACGTGCGTCCGGCCGGTGTCGCAGCCCGCACCCACGCGATGGCCGCGGCGGGAGGATCCACCGCGTGGGACGGGACACTGCCCGCACTGACACTGCTCAACGAATGGCCGACAGGCCAGAAGACGCCCACCAACTACTGGCTGAGCACCCTGCCCGCCGACACCCCCCTGCAAGAACTGGTACGAACCGCCAAGATCCGATGGCGAGTTGAGCACGACTACCGCGAGCTCAAGGACGGCCTCGGTCTGGACCACTTCGAAGGCCGCAACTACCTCGGCTGGCACCGCCACGTCACCCTCACCTCCCTCGCCCAGGCCTTCTGCACCCTCCTGCGACTCGACCCAAAAGCCCCTGCGCCGGCCTGACCCTCTACGCGGTCCTCGGCGCCCTCCAGGCCCTCCTACGCGCATGGACCGGCACATGCCCCACCTGCCACCGCGACTTACCCAACACACAACGACAACGCCGCAACCACAGAGCCACAACCTAACGAAGTACTACTAGGTGTACGAGCGGGTGCATGCGGGGTGGGACGGTCCGGCCCGGCGGCCGGGATGGCCGCTCGTCATGCAGTCACCGTAGGGCAGATGGTTTGCTTTTCCAACCCTCCAGCTCTCTGGTAAGTTCAGTTTTCCAACCCGATGCTCCGGTCGGTTGGCTCCCCGGCCCCCAGGTGGCGTGCCTGCCGTCGCGAGGGGCCCGAACGAAGGAGTGGACATGTCCGTCGGCCGAGTGTCGACCCGTACCCACATCACCGAGCTCCTCGGCATCGACCACCCGATCGTGCAAGGGCCGTTCGGTGGCGGCTACTCCACCGTCCGCCTGGCCGCCGCCGTGTCCAACGGCGGCGGCCTGGGCTCCTACGGCGCCCACGTCCTCGCCCCTTCGGGCATCGCGGCCACCGTGGCGGAGATCAAGGCCCGCACCGCGCGCCCGTTCGCGGTGAACCTCTGGATACCGCAGCCCGGCGAACGCGAACTGACCATGACCGAGTCCGAGTTCGCCACCCACCTCGGGCGGATCCGTCCGTACCTCGACCGGCTCGGCCTGCCCGACCCGCAGTTCCCCGCGTCGTTCGGCCAGGACTTCGAGCAGCAGGTGGACGCGCTGCTGGAGGCCCGGCCGCCGGTCTTCAGCTTCGTCATGGGCATCCCGCCCGGGAACGTCCTGGCCGAGGCTCGGCGGCGCGGCATCGTCACCCTCGGGACGGCGACGACCGTCGACGAGGCGGTCGCGCTCGACGAGGCGGGGGTCGATGCCGTCGTGGCCTCCGGGGCGGATGCCGGGGGCCACCGAGGGGCATTCCTGCGGCCGATGGAGGAGTCCCTGGTCGGGACGTTCTCCCTCGTCCCGCAGGTCGTCGACGCCGTTTCGGTACCGGTCGTCGCCGCCGGCGGGATCGCCGACGGCCGCGGGATCACTGCCGCACTGGCACTCGGCGCCGACGCCGTCCAGATCGGCACCGGATTCCTCGCCACCGACGAGTCCGGCGCGAGCCCCGACCACAAGCGGGCCCTGCACAGCCCGCAAGCCCGCGTCACCGTGCTGACCAGCGCCGTCTCCGGCCGCCAGGCCCGGACCATCGCCAACCGGTTCGTGCGGGACATGGCCCGGCACGAGGGCGACCTTCCGCCGTATCCGGTCCAGGGCGCACTCACCGAGCCCATCCGCCGCGCGGCCGTTGAACGGGGGCTCCCCGACTACCTCAACCTCTGGGCCGGGCAGGCCGCACCGCTCACCCGACCGCGCACGGCCCAGGAATACCTCGCCACCCTCGTCGAGGAAATCCGGCCCCGCGTGTAACGGCACGTTCCCTCCCGTGCGGCCCCCGCGCGGCCACCCTCTCTCATCACACAGGACGGACCCCGTGCTGTCTTCGACGTCGGCCACCACGCCGACCGCCACGGAAACCACCACAGTCGACGAGTGGTTGGCGGACCCGGAGTTCCTGGTGACCGCGGACCCAGAACGGGTCATCGCGCTGCTCGATGTGGCGTCGAGTCCGGCGGCACGGGTGGGGGCCGCGGTGTACCGGGTGTCGGCGGAGCTGCATCGTGCGGCCGGTGCGGGCGTGCGGCGGCAGTTGCTGGCGCTGGACGCAGCCCGGTACGGGGAGCGGGAGTTGTCCGCGCGGATCGCCGCGGTAGTGGTGGAGGGCGAGCCCGCCGGGCGGTGGAGCGTCGAGTGGTCCAGCGGCTCCCGGCTCGACCCGCGGTGCCGGCCGACCCCGAACGGTTGCCTGGGTCAGACGACGGCGATAGCGACGTTGGTCGTGGACGGTCGCACCCTGGCTGTCACGGGCCATTACAGCGGGGCGGTGGCGGTACGGGATCCGGTGACCGGCCGGCAGGTCGGCCGGCAACCCATGACCGGCCACACCCGCCGGGTGTCGGCGGTGGCGACGACGTTGCTGGACGGCTGCCCCGTGGCCGTCACCGGCGGGGACGACGTCCGGGTGTGAGGCCTGACGACCGGCCAGCAAGTGGGCCGGCCAGCGTGTTCGGGGTGCTGATCGCGGCCGTCCATTTCGCGTCGGCGATGGCGTGTGACGGCCGCGGTGCGGTGTTGATCACCAGTGGCATGCCGCGGCCCGAAGCCCGGTACACCAGCCTCTCGCTGGGCAAGGCCGGTGCGAGGGTGCTCACGGAACTGCTCTTCGAGGAGTATCGCCCGCACGGCATCCACATCGTCACCGTCGCGGTCGACTGCCGCATGGTCTGTGGCGCGCTACTGGACGCCGCATCAGCAGCGGTATGAGCAGTGGCGCCGCGAAGTCGTGCACACCGGTTCGACGCCTGTCCGACCAGGCCCGGCTCTTGGATCAATCCGGCCCGGCACGGTCCAGCCGGGGGTTGTGAAGCGCGGGGTGAGGGAGCGGCTCTCCACCTCCGTGCCGCAGGCGCGGCAGACGACGGCCGGGTCGAGCGTCGCGCCGCAGGAGTGCTCGAAGACGGTCGGCGGCACGTCGTTGAGGCGGCGGTCGCCCCAGCGCAGCAGCATCAGCACCACGGGGCGGAGTTCCTCTCCGGCCGGGGTCGGGCGGTACTCGTACCGGGGCGGGCGGTCGTTGTACTGGACCTTCTCCAGGACTCCGGCGTCCACCAGGCGGCGCAGCCAGGTGGTGAGGATGTCACGTGGCGCCCTGATGTTGCGGGCGATGCCGTCGAAGCGGTGCACACCGAAGAAGACCTCGCGCAGGACCAGAAGCGAGTACTTCTCCCCGACCACCGCGAGCGCGTCGGCGATCGAGCACGGGCGGGGGGTTGCGGCTGTGGTCATGTCGCTCACCGCAAGGATCCCGGGTTGGCTTTTCCAACCCACCCGCCTATAGTGAGTCCGGCTTTCCAACTCGCTAATGGAGGTGGTGGGCATGGACGGGCTGATGCTCAGTGTCCAAGCCGCACAGCGGCCGGGCGAGGCCGAGAGCATCGCCGCCGCGAACGGCTTCACCTTCGGCCTGCACAGCCCTGCTCGTCACCGGCATGGCGTTGCTGCTCAGCGCCGCGGCCGTCGTACTTTCCTGGCCAGAGCCCCTGAGCACACCTGGCCGAACACTCCCCTCGACGAGGCCTTCGCGAGCGTGGTCCTCACCCGGCCGCAGGAGACCGGTTTGCCGATCCGGCGAAGGTCGACGTCAACGGCGGCGCCATCGCCGTCGGCCGCTCCCTCGGCGCCAGTGGCACCGGACTGATGACCACCTTCGTCCATGCCCTGCACCAGCGCGGCGCCCGCTGTGCCCTGCAGGCGATGTGCGAGGCCGACAGCCTCGCCAACGCCACCATCCTGGAGATACTCAAGTGAACCACCCCAGCACCCTGACCACCTTCACACGTGCCAGCGTCCCCCTGACCTCGGGCACAGCCGCCGGCAACGGTGACTCGATCACCTACCACGCAGCCGGCCCGGAGGACGGTCCCATGCTCGTCTTCGTCCACGGCTGGCCGGCCAACGGCCGCACCTGGAAGCACCAACTGACCGCCTTCGCCGCGCTCGGGTTCCGCGTAATCGCACCCGACATGCGCGGCTACGGAAGCTCGACCGTGCACCAGCAGCGAGACGCGTACGCCCAGGAGCACCTCGTGGACGACATGGTCGCCCTGCTCGACCGGCTCGACCGCGAACAGGCCGTCTGGATCGGACACGATTGGGGCAGCGCAACCGTCTGGGGCCTCGCCGGTCACCATCCCGAGCGCTGCGCGGCCGTGGCCAGCATCTGCATCCCCTACCGCACGCTCGAACGAGGGGTGCCGGCTCTTCTCGAACACGTCAACCGCTCGATCTATCCGCCGGACACCCACCCGTACGCCCAGTTCGACTACATGCACTACTACGCGTCCGAGGCGGAGCGAGCCGCGCAGGTCCTCGACGCACGGCCGGCCAACACCGTGAGGGCCTTCTTTCGTGGGGGCGTCCCGGCCGCTCACGGCAAGCCGGGACCGACTTCGGAGATCACCCGCAACGGGGGGTGGTTCGCAGGCGCGGACGCGGTCCCGGACCTCCCGCCCGACACCCGAGTCCTGGACGAGGAACTGCTCGCGGACCTGACGTCCTCGCTGACCCGAACGGGATTCGCGGCCTCGATCGCCTACTACCTCAACGACGAAGCCAACCGCACCTACAGCGACACCTCGCTGAACGGCGGACGGCTGGACATGCCGGTCCTGTACCTCGAAGCGTTCTACGACCAGGTCGCCGACACGTCCCTGTCCCGGCTCGCGGAGCCCATGCGGCGCTACTGCACCGACCTCACCGAGGAATCCATCGAGGCGGGCCACTGGGCCCAGCTCGAACAGCCCACCGCCGTCAACGCCGCACTCGCCCGCTGGCTTGCCACAAAGACCCCAAGCCTGTGGCCCCAGCCGACCCACCCGCCCAGGAGCTGACACCAGGTCGGCGATCACAGCGGCGGGGCCGGGCCACGCCGCCGTCAACCGGCGCCCTGCCACATGACTCCCGGACCCGACCGGAACCACATCCCCAGCTCACCCCCGCCACCCGACGTCGGAACGCTCTCCTGTTCCAGTATCCGGAGCTGTTCGGGGGAGACTTCCTGCAGAGTTCCCCACCGAGATCCCCGAGGGCCACTGGGGTGGGTACGGAGAGATCAGGCCGCTCGCGACGATCCTCACCCGGCTCACCAAGCACGACACCGAGCGGGCCCGTGGGCTCGCCGCCCAGCGCATCGCCGCCAGCCGAGTCGAGCACACCCGCCTGCCGTAGTCAGTGTCCTCGGGGCACTCACGGAGTGGCTCCGCTATCGCCCCTGCCGGCCCACGGGCGGCTTCGTCAGCGATTCAGCGGACGTCGGGGCCAGGGGCTCATTTCGTGGGATCGGCCTGGACTGACCTCAGTCCAGTGGCTCGGCTCGACGGGTCGACCCGGGGAATTGATCGGTTGTTGGTAGTTCCGTCGGGCTGTCTCCTGGATCTGATGGTCGTGGGGCATCGTCCGGGAGTGTTCGTTCGGCCGGTGAGCATGGAGGAAGGCCGGCGAACTGCGGCGGCTCGGCCGGACCTCGAAGGGCCCCGTGATGCTGCGGCGGGCGATCGTGGTGCTGATGTCCGCCCAGGGCCAGCCGTTGAAGAGCATCACCTCACTGCTGCGGGTCGGCCAGGACTACGTGCGCGATGTCATCCACGCCTTCTACGAGCGGGGGTTCGGCGCGCTGGACCCAAAATGGAGCGGGGGCGCCCGAAGACGGTCAGTGAGGTGCGCGAGCGCATCTGTCTGATCGCCCGGACGTCCCCCGCCGACTGGGCTGTCGCCACGTTCTCCGCCCGGAGCCTGACCAAACTCGCCGAGCACCTGGTCAGGCCCGAGGTGCTGCTGGTGCTCTCCGCCGATGCCAATGGCATCGTGATGAGACCGGACGCGCTGCGGCCGGACACCGCGAAAGCGGCGGCGGGCAAGAAGCGCGGACGAGGCGTCTTCCGCACTCGCCTCGCATCCGGGGAGGAGAGCCGCCGCAAGCGAATGGCCGCGCTGGCCTGCGTCTACGAGGCCGCCCCGGCACCCCGGCGCCCGCACGACGTGATCGCCGTGCCCGGTGGCCGGACCGGCGGCCGTGCGCTACGCAAGGGACCGCGTGCCCGGGCCAAATGGCTGACCGCTTCGGTCGACCGTGACGCCGCCGCGTGATCGCCGCCGCGTTCGGCCAGGCCGATGCCCGCGACCCCGCCCACCGGCGGTGCCGGGTGGTGCTGGCGGACGGCGACCGCCACCAGATCGAACCGGTCGAGGCCGAGGCCGCTCGCCGGAAGGTGACGATCCATCTGATCGTGGATCTGATCCACGTGATCGAGTATCTCTGGAAGGCGTCCTGGTGCTTCCACGCCAAGGACAATCCGGCCGCCGAGGACTGGGGCCGCGCCGAGCATGCGCTGGCCCTCCTGCACGGCCGTTGTGCCGAGGCGACCGCCCGCATCGCGCGGCAGGCCGATGACCTGGGGCTGACGACCGAGCGGTGCGGGGGCGTCGAGGAGTGGGTGCGCTACCTCGCGAACAAGGAGCCCTACCTGGGCTACGCGCAGGCCCTGGAGCAGGGCTGGCCAATCGCAACCGGGGTGGTGGAGAGCGCGTGCCGCCACTTGATCGCGGACCACTTCAACATCACCGGATCCAGGTGGAGCGTCGAGGGTGCCGAAGCCCTCCTCCTGCTCCGCGCCGTGATCATCAACGGAGACTTCGAGGAATACTGGCTGCACCACGTCGAACAAGAACATCTCCGCACTCGGCAGGCCCGCCACCAGGACGGATACGCCCTCACCGCTTGACCGAGCAGGTCACTACGAAAGAGCTGCACCCAGCTCAGATCCGCTCCAGTACCGTCGCGTTGGCGAGCCCGCCGGACTCGCACATCGTCTGCAGGGCGTAGCGCGCGCCTCGCCCCCGCATGGCGTGCACGAGCGTGGTCATCAGGCGAGCTCCGCTCGCGCCGAGCGGGTGGCCGAGGGCGATTGCGCCGCCGTGGATGTTGAGGCGGGCCGGGTCCGCGCCGGTTTCCGCGAGCCAAGCGAGCGGGACGCTGGCGAAGGCCTCGTTGACCTCGAAGAGGTCGATGTCGTTCAGGCCAAGCCCCGCCCGTCGCAGTGCCTTCTCTGTGGCCGGGATGACGCCGGTCAGCATCAGCAGGGGGTCGGAGCCGGTGACGGCGAAGCTGTGCAGTCGGGCGAGGGGTCGCAGGCCGAGCCGCGCGGCGGTCTCGCTGCTGGTGATGAGCACGGCCGCGGCTCCGTCGTTGGTCGGGCTGCTGTTGCCGGCCGTGACGGACCAGTCGATCTGCGGGAAGCGGGCGGCGAAGGCCTCGTCCTCGAACGCGGGCCGCAGGCCGGCCAGGACCTCGGGTGTGGTGGTCGGGCGCACGCTCTCATCCCGGGTGACGAGCCGTCCCTCAGGCGTGGTGAGCCGGGCGGTCTCGGCGTCGAAGAGGCCGGCTTCCCAGGCGCGCGCGGCTTTGGCGTGCGAGTCGGCGGAGAAGGCGTCCATGGACTCGCGGTCCAGCTTCCAGCGCGCGGCGATCAGTTCGGCGCTGACGCCCTGCGGCACCAGGCCCTCCGGGTAGCGGGCGGCGATGCCCGGACCGAACGGGTCGGCGCCCGGCGGCACGTTCGACCACATCGGGACCCTGCTCATCGACTCGACGCCGCAGGCGATGACGAGTCGTAGGCGCCGGCGATGACGCCCTGCGCGGCGAAGTGCACGGCCTGCTGAGAGGAACCGCACTGCCGGTCCACGGTCGTGGCGGGGACGGTTTCTGGGAAACCGGCGGAGAGCCAGGCATAGCGGGTGGTGTTCATCGCCTGCTCGCCGACCTGGTCGACGGTGCCGCCGACCACGTCGTCCACCAGCGCCGGGTCGACCCCGCTGCGTTCGACCAGCGTGCGCAGGGTGTGGGCGAGCAACTCGACGGGGTGCACGGACGACAGCGCGCCGCCTGGCTTGCCCTTCCCGATCGGGGTACGCACGGCCTCGACGATCACTGCATCCCTCACATTGGCCTCCCTGGCCTTCTGACCCACCAGTCCAACTACTGGCGAGTAGGAAAACTGGACCCACTATAGGCTCGTCAGTAGGAAAATCCAACCTGCATCTCATGACCCCATCCACTCCGAGCGCCTCCAAGCTGTGCGACATCCCGCAGGTTCCTCTGAGCCCCGCTGAGTTCCTGTCCCCGTGGCCAGGGTGTTCTTCCTCCTTCGGGTGCTGTGCGGCTCTGTGACGTAACTTCGGGATTCTTGAAGCGTTCTCATCTCGTCCGACCGATGTGCGGTCGGGCTGAAGGCGAGGAAGATCGGGTTGGCGCTGGCGGTCGTACGGGATCTGCGCGAGCACTGAGCGCCCGCGTCGGCGGAGGAGCTGGAGCGGTTCGAGACCGACGTACTGTCCGGGTTTGTTCTCGCGCGGGCCTCGGCGGGGCTGGCGGATGGCACGATCCGCGGGGACGTCGGGCACCTGGAGCAGATCAGGACCTGGTTCGGCCGGCCGCTGTGGGACATGGAGCCGGCGGACGCCGACGCGTACTTCGGCAAGGTGTTGCGGAACTCACCCAGTGGTACTCGGCTGGCCCGGTCGCAGGCGCTGACGACGTACTTCCTGTTCCTGGAGCTGCGGCACAAGGTCGAACTCCACCGGATGACCGGCCGGGTCATCGAGTGACCGATCGGCGAGATGAACCGGCCGCGTGGGGCGAAGGACGCCCAGCTTCGGGTCCCGCCGACCGAGCCGGAGGTCGGGACGCTGTTCACGGGCTGGGGCGGCGAGCTGGCCACCTGCCGCAAGTTCGCCCCTACCGCCAGGAACTACACCGCCTCCAAGCTGATGTCCCAGGTCGGCCTGCGGGTCAGTGAGGCGTGCAAGCTCGACCTGGCGGACATCAAGTGGGATCTGGGACGCTTCGGCAAGCTCCACGTCCGTCATGGCAAGGGCGCCCGCGGCTCCGGGCCGCGTGAGCGGATGGTCCCGCTGCTCAATGGCGCAGACCGCACGCTGCGGTGGTTCATCGAGGACGTGTGGGGACAGTTCGACGACGACCACACCCGCCCGGGCGCCCCGCTGTTTCTCTCCGAGCGCAAGAACGCCGACGGCTCCTCGCGCCGGGTGGGCGACGATGCCCTGCGCGGCGGGCTCAAGGATGCGGCGAAGGCGCATCTGCCGTGGTGGGGCGAGAAGCTGACGCCGCATGTCCTGCGTCGCGCGTTCACGCTGCCTCGTCGGCTGATGACTGTTCTCGGCGGCCCGGTTGTTCAGGCCCTTGTGGGAGCGGTGCTCGACGGAGGACATGATTTCGCGGTGAGCGGCACCGTAGGAGCGAAGCTTGTCCGTGACGACCACCCGCGGTACCGCACCGGTCTTCTTCATCAGCCTGCGGAAGAAGCGCCTGGCCGCAGCCTTGTCCCGCTTCCCCTGGACGAGGATGTCGAGCACGTTGCCGTCCTGGTCGACGGCCCTCCACAGGTACTTCCGTTCGCCGTTGATCTTGATGAACACCTCGTCCAGATGCCATTTGTCCCCGGGCCGGGGCCGTCGGCGGCGTAGTCCGTCGGCGTAGGCCTGCCCGAACTTCACACACCACCGGCGGACCGTCTCGTACGAGACGGTGACACCGCGCCGGGGCATCAGCTCCTCCACCTCACGGAAGCTGAGCGGAAAGCGGAAGTACAGCCACACGCAGTCGGAGATGACCTCGACCGGGTACCGGTGCCCCTTATACGACGGCAACGCGCTCACCACGGACGATCCCCTCCAGCGTGATCAACTTCGAGGATCCTCCCACGCCGCCCGCCAACGTGACAGTGCCGGCCCGCGGCCTCCTCGGTGATCTGGCGGACGTGTACGCGATGCCGCCGGTGAAGAGCTGGGAGATGCTGCTCGAGCATCTGTACACGGTGCACGGGGTACGCCGGCTGATGGTCGAGGGTGGCGGGCAGGTCCACACGCAGCTTCTGCAGCAGGGCTTGGCCGACGAGCTGCACCTCGTCGTGGCTCCGCTCCTCGTCGGACAGGCCGACGGGGATCGCCCTGGGCGTCCTGCTGATCGGTTCGGTGTCCGGGCGTCTCCCGGAGCAGTTGCGGGCGCTCGTGCTCGGGCTCGGCTCGGGGTGCGGTTTCGGGGTGGTGGAGGTGACCGTCCGGTTGATCGACGACCTGTCCCCGCCGGTGCTGCTCACCAACCCCGCCGTGTACGCGCTGCTGCTGGGCGGTGGTTCGGCATTCCTGTTGCTCACCTCGGCACTGCAACGCGGTTCGGTGACGACGGCGACGGCCGGCCTGGTGCTCGGCGAGACGATCGGCCCGGCACTCGTCGGCGTCGTCTGGCTCGGCGACCGCACCCGCGAGGGCCTGGGCTGGCTGGCGGTCGTCGGCTTCGTGGTGGCGGTGGCGGGCGCGCTGGCCCTGGTCCGGTTCGGTGAGGCGCCGCAGGACACCCCCGAACCGGTCTGAACCCGCCCCGCCCGCACCCGCCCCGCCCGCGCCCGGCGCGAACCGCGCCGGGCGGGCAAACGGGCGGGCAGGCGGGCAGGCGGTTCAGGTTCGTCGGCCCGGGTGGCGTTCGGCTTCCCGCCCTGCCTCGTTCGCCCCGGTCACCCAGCGGTTGCCCTGCGGCGGGACCAGGCCGACAGTCCGAGTGCCAGTACGGTGCTGGCGCCGAGGACCGCGACCGCGACCCAGGTGGTGTGGGTGACCGCGTCGGTGAAGGCGATGCGCGGGTCGCGGACGTGGGCGACGCGGTCCTCGAAGCGGGTGGTGACCAGTGTGCCGAGGATACTGGTGCCGAGGACGGCGCCGATCTGGCGGGCGGCGTTGACGGTGCCGCCCGCCTCGCCCTCGCGGCCGTGCGGGACGTGGCCGACGGCGAGGCCGGTGGACGGGGCGTTGGCGAGACCGCAGCCGAAGCCGAACAGGACGAAGGCAGCGACGTACCCGGCGAACGCGGTGCCCGGTCCGACCTGCGCGAAGAGGACGGCGCCGACGGCCGCGAACAGCAGGCCCGCCGTGATCAGGACGCGCGGCCCGAGCCGGCGCACCAGTATGCCGGCCAGGACCGAGGCGGCGATGAACGCACCGAACTCCGCAAGGAGTTGGACGCCCACCTGCAGGGCGGTCAGTCCCCGTACGCGCTGCAGCCACAGCACTTGGAGAAGGCTGAGACCGACGAAGCCGAACAGGACGGTCCCGGCCAGCAGGAGGGAGACGCTGTAGGAGGGATCGCGCATCAGCCGCAGGTCGACCATGGGGGCGGTGCGGCGCAGTTCGACCAGGGCGAAGGCGGCCAGCAGAACGACCGCTGCCACAACGGCGGCCAGGGCCCGTGCGGAGCCGTAGCCGTGGTGACCGCCGTCGATCAGCCAGTAGACCAGGAGTGCGAGACCTGCGATCGCGGTGAACTGTCCCGCCCAGTCCAGGCGCTGGGCCGGGTTGCGGGACTCGGCGACCTGGCCGAGCGCGACCGCCGCCGCGAGGCCCGCCATGACGAGGTTGAGCCAGAAGGCCGCGTGCCAGGTCCACCAGCGCAGTGCGAGGCCCGCGACGAGGGGGCCGATGGCCAGGCCGAGTCCGGAGGCGGCCGCCCATGCGGCGATTGCCCCGGCGCGGCGGCGCGGGTCGCGGACGGCGTGGGTGATCAGTGCGAGGGAGCTGGGGGTGATCAGGGCGCCGCCCAGGCCGGCGATCGCCTGGCCGGTGAGGAGGGTGGCCAGGTTGTCGGCGAGGAGCAGCACCAGAGCGCCTGCGGCCATCGCCGCGGTCCCGGTCAGGAAGACGCGCTTGCGCCCCCACCGGTCGGCCAGGGCGCCCGCGCCGAGTACGCAGGACGCCACGACCAGGGTGTACATGCTCGGCACCCACACCATGTCGGCCGGGGCGAGGCGCAGATCGGCCTGGACGGCGCCGAGCGTGCCGATGGTCTGGGTGGTCTGGAGGAACACCGTGAACAGTCCCAGGCACGCGGCGACGAGGACCGGCCCGGGGCGACTGCCGCGGGCGTCGTCGTGCTCCTCGGCCGTTGCGTCGCGCAGATCAGTGGTCATGGTTCGCTCCTCGGGACAGCATGGCCCTGGCCTGGCGGGTGACGTCTTCCGCGGGGGCTTCCTCGCGGACGGCCTCGACGGCGTCGAGGACCTGGTCGACCACATCGGCAGGGCTGATCTTGGTCTGGTCGACGTGGGCGGCTATATCGGTGTCGATGAACGCCGCGTGCACGGCGATCGTGAGGGTGTCCTGCGCGCGCCGGTCCTCGCGTACCGCGTTGGTCATCGACCAGGCGGTCGCCTTGGACGAGCCGATCTGCGGCAGCGTGTGCCAGGAGAGCACGGAGAGTGCGTTGATCAGTGCCCCGCCGTCGTTCTTTCCGAGAACGGGGGCAAAGGCGCGGCACATGGCGAGCTTGCCGAACAGGTTGGTCTCCAGTTCGTCGCGTGCCCCGTCGAGGGAGTCCGCGGTGAGCAGCGAACCGTCGCGCTGGATGCCCGCGTTGTTGACCACCAGGGTGGTGTCCGGGCAGCGCTCGGCGGCTGCGGCCACGGAGGCCGGGTCGGTGATGTCGAGGACGAGGGGTGTCAGCCCGGCGCCGGTCACGGCCTTCGTGTCATGTGCTGCCGCGTACACGGTGCGCGCGCCGTGCGCCAGCAGGCCGCGGGCGAAGGCGCGGCCCAGTCCGCGGTTGGCTCCGGCGACGAGTGCGATGGCTCCGCCGGTGTTCACAAGGTCTCCTGGGGGGCCGCCGTGGCCGAGGGGGAGGATGCGTCCTCCGCAGGGGCGTCCTGGACGACGCGGGCCTGCCGGGCGAGGGCCAGCATCCGGCCGTCGCCCGACCACACCTCGCTGTCGTCGACCGCCCAGCCGCTGCCGGCCTGTTCGGTACGGATCCGTACGAGGGCCCAGTCCGCGAGCGCCCCGGCGTCCAGCGTGTCGGCGAAGTGGATGGTCAGCTCGGCGGTCGGCACCGGGCGCGGGGTGCGCCAGCGCGCGAACAGAGCGGGCGGGAGGATATCGGTGAGGGTGACAACCGCGGCCTCGTCCAGCGGACGCCCGTCGGTGAATCGTACCCAGGCCAACAGCTCGGCCAGCTCGCCTCCGGCGAGGGGCAGCGCCTCGGTGGCGGGCCGGATCTCCACCTGCCGGGCGAAGGCCACGAGCCCGGCGGGCAGGTCGAGGGGCACGCAGTCGGCCGGCCCCGGCACCTGGGGGAAGGTCCGCCCGTCATAGCTGGGCCCCGGGTGGCCGGAGCCGAACAGCGCCGAGCCCGCGAGTACGGCGGCTCCGCCCTGATGGCCCGTGAAGAGGCAGGTCGAGGTCCGACGTCCCGCCCGGGGCCCGGTCAGGGACAGGCTGAGCGGACGGGTGTCGACAGGAGCGAGGAAGTGTGCGGTCAGGGCGCGGAGCGGGCGGCCCTGCCCGACGGCCCGTTCCCGCATGGCGGTGAGCGCCGCCGCCGCGACATGGCCCCCGTGGGCGCCCGCCCAGGACCTCCACAGGGGGTCGATCCGCGCCACCGCCTCATCGGTGACACACGTGCTGCCGGGTGGTGAAGTCCTCATTCCGGTCTCCTCGTTCGATCGAGCCCAAGGGAATGCCCGAGCCAGATAGTTGGAAAACAGGACTCACTATAGGGATGCGAGTTGGGAAAACAAACGCACTCTGGTGGAGACGTCCGCACTCGAACCGGCCTATCAACCCCGCAGGTCCGCCCGATGGGTCCATTTTTCCAACCGACTGGTCTATGATGAGAGGGCAACCGGCCCGGGAGGCAGACGATGGATCACGTACCGCGGGGCGGCGGATGAGCTGGGAACCTCCCGCGGCCGGCAGGATCCGCCCCCGGAGCGACGCCCGCATTCACCGTGCCGCGTCGGCACGCTGCCCACTCCCCGGAGGTCCACACCCATGACCGTCGCCGGCCCGCGCCCCTGTTCCATCGCGAACTCGCTCGCCGTCATCGGTGAGCGCTGGAGTCTGCTCGCGCTGCGGGAGGTGTTCTTCGGGGTGCGCCGCTTCGACCGGATTGCAGCGAACACCGGTGCCAGCCGGGACATCCTCACCGCCCGGCTGAAGAAGCTCGTGGAGAACGGCGTCCTGGCCAAGGAGCTCTACCAGGCCCACCCGCCGCGCTACGAGTACACGCTGACCGAGGCCGGACTCGCGCTGCACCCGGTCCTGCTCGCCCTCAAGGAGTGGGGCGACCGCTATGTGACCGAGGAAGAGCCCCCAACGGTGTTCAGGCACGACTGCGGCGCGGTCCTCCATCCGCGCACCGTCTGCGACGCCTGCAGCCGACCCGTCTCTCCCGACGGCACCCGCGCGGTCCGCATCGGCGGCGTCCCCCAGCACTCCGGGGCGGACGCTCCCGGCGTACCGTCGCCGACGGGCACATGATCATTCGGCACCTCCGTCGTCCGTTTGACTCGATGACCTGGTAGAAGAGATCGGCCTCAAGGTTGCGTTGCTCTTCACAGTCCGCTCCAGGGACGGGCGGCTGTCCGGGACGGAGCAGGTCGAGGGCCTGCTGGTAGGTCTCGTTGGTGTACCGCTGGCGGCGTCTGGCAAGCCGGCTGATGCGTCCACTGCGCATGACGAGGTCCTGGTTCTCCGTACCAGTCGGCCCTCCGGTACAGCGATCGGCCGTCATCCGGGTTGGTGATGTTCATGGTTGCGACGTGAAGCTGAGCTACTTCGCAGCCCGTAACTGAACGCCAGTGGATGGTGAGCAGCGTCAGTTCAGACGGGATCTGTGGTGGACCTCGAAGCGGTCGGTCGCTGATCAGGACAGGCATGAGGAGATGCGGCAGTGGCAGGAAGCTGCGCGGGCGGAGCAGGAGGCCCGCCAGCAGGAGCAGGAGGAGGCCGCGGAACGGCGCCGGAAGGAACTGGAGGAGCAGGAACGGGTGCGGAAGGCCGAAGAGAACGAACGTCGGCGGCTGCAGCGGGAGGAGGAGCATCGCGTCTTCATGGAACAGACGCGGCGACGGTGGGCGGAGGAGGACGCGCGCCGGGAGCGGGAGCGGGTGGAGCGTGAGGCACGTCTCGCCCGTGAGCAGGCCGAGCGTGAGGAGAGGGAGCGCCAGGACCTGGAGACCGCGCGCGCGTGGTGGGGCAGGCTGTCGTCGCAGCAGCAGACCGAGCTGTTCGCCGCCGTCGCCGAGCACGCCTGGCGGACGTCGAACCTGCGGGTGGAGATCCCGGAGAAGCCGATGATGTGGTCGCAGTAAGCCCGCGGCGTCCCGGTCCACGTGACCGACAAGCGGCAGTCGCTGTACGGGATCGTGCGGCCCTGCCCCGGCCTGGCCGCTGCCTGCCCCAAGCTCGCGGAAGAGCTGGTCCTGGCCCGCAGCGCCCAGGAGGCGCGCGAGCTCGCCGGCGTCCTTCCCCAGAGCCGGATCGTCCACCTCGGCCTGCCCGAGCGCGAACAGCTCACCATGTGCTGAGACGCCCGCCGGGGCCGGGGTCAGGGGGTGTCGCCGTCCTATCCCCACTGGAAGCAACCGTCCAGCCAACGGTTCAGCCCCTGCCCGCCGCGCCCCAGCCGCCCAGGAAGGCGGCCAGGGCGCGGCGTTGTTCTTCCACGCGGGTGATCTGCCAGGCGAGTACGGTGCGGTCGATGTACGGGGCGACGGCGGCGAGGAGCAGGCGCTGGAGTTCGGCCGGGTCCAGGGCCTCAAGCTCCCACTGCACGGGATGTGCGGGGTCGAGCCCGTAGCGGTCGGCGAAGGCCAGCCATCTCGGGTCGCCATGCTTGCCCTCGGCCGACGGCAGTCTGTAATCGATGGTCTGCTCGCGGGTCAGGAGCACCCGGCGGACCTCGCCCCAGCAGTCCTCGGTGCGCCGCACCCAGTCCCGTTCGATGTCCGCCCCGCTCGCGTCGAAATCGCCGCACCACAGCAGCGTGGCGCGGCCGTGCCGGGCGGTGCGGCGGCGTACGACGTCGGCGTAGGACTGAGGCGAAGCCGCGGACAACCAGGACCGTGATGCCGTACTCGGCCAGCCAGCCGGTGAGGAGCTGCCGGAGGGTGTCCTTCTCCGTTGCGACGTACACCGGGCGCTGGCCCTCGGTGCGGTCGAGGGCGAACCAGGTGGCGACCTCACGCAGAAACGCGCCCGCATCCGGCCAGGCCGACGGAACATGGACCTCGCGCAAGGGGTCGATCAGATCCGGGAAACGGCCCTCGCGGCGGGCCTGGGCGAGATGGGAAGACAGGCGCCGGTACATCGACGGGGTGTGCGGCAGCACTCCCTCGGAGACCAGCCGGTACATGACCTGGCGCAGCGTGACGCCGCCCTCGTAGCTCTCCACGATCTGCCGGGCCCGGTCCACGACGGCCGGCCACCGGATCCGTTCACGTGCCATACGGGTACATATGTACCCGCCCCCACCTCGAGGCGTGCAGGCCCGCACAGGGGTGCGGCCTTGCGGGGTGGTCGCTGGCCGCTCGCTGGGCCATTGGTACGGTTCCCCGGCGATGGTGCAGTCGGCCCGGTCCTGTCGGCGGGCACGGCTGCCCTTCATGTCTACGGGCCGGGAGCGGGTCGCGCGAGCGGTACTGGCCGGGTCGGTGACCGGGCTCCCTCGTACGGCTGATCACCATCCGGCTGGCGAACCGCAGGCGGGTCGGGGCCGTCCGTGAGGGCATGCAGAGCGATGTGCAGCACCTCGCCGGGCCGGGGCTCGTGGTCCTGGACATTGCCGCCGCGGACGGTGAGGCGGCCGCGTTCGCGTCCGAGCTGTCCGATGTCCTTCTCAACAGCTGCCAACTTCGGCTCTGTCTGGTGGCGTCGGGCGGCGATGGCTGCCACCGCACTCTCGGGTCTCATCGGCTCTCCTCGCCGGCCGCAGCCAGTCCTTGGGCCCGGAAGGCGGCGGAAGGATTCCGGTCTCCGCAGCGTCCCCGTAGCGCTACCCGGGCGCCTGTCCCTTGCAGGGCGTGAGCCGACCTGCCACCTCGCTGGTCGTGAGGGCGCCACCTCCGGGGCACTTTGGCGAATATCACACGAAACCAAAGCCCACCTGCCGCCTATTTCACCCTATATATCCAGAATGCCCGACCACGAGCCACGTATCGTCGCCGTTGGTATGTGAATTCTTAGGATTCGATCCGGTACGACTGAGCCCCGACTCCCACTCATCGATTCTCCGCAGCCCGGACAGATACCAGGGCGGCAATCTGCTGAAGCCCGGTTGGGCTGAGCGATTGTCAGCAATCACAGCGGGAGCCGACCCTCAGCTGGCCCCACAACGCGCGGCAAGGTGACCTTCGACACGCAGCGGGACAGGACACAGCCTTCATGTATGGATCACGAATATTGGCCTGCTCGCGGCGCTCTCTGGCCATTGCCCTGACCGCAAGCTCCTTGCTCACCGTATTGACCATGGCAACCCCGGCCTCGGCCGACACCGCCAGTGCCAGTGCCACGGTGGGGGGTGCGGAGGTCTTCTGCACCTCGAAGAGGCCGGGCCTGGCCTCCGAGCTTTCCCGTGACATCACCAGTGCTCTCGGCGGGCGAGAGGGCACATCGTCCCTGGCTCTGTACGACCGGATCACCGGAACCACCTGCGAGCTCAAGGCCGACACGCATTTCGACTCCGCCAGTGTGGTGAAGGTTTCAGTGCTCGGATCACTGCTGCGGCAGGCCGAGGAGGCACACCGGAAACTGACTCCGCGGGAGGTGGAACTGACCACCGCCATGATCACCAAGTCGGACAACGACTCCACCTCGGCCCTCTGGCACCAGATCGGCGCCGCCGGCTTCAGAAGGTTCCTCGCTCTGGCACAGATGCGGCATACCGTTCCCGGCTCCGGGAAGAGCTGGGGCCTCACCCAGATCACCGCCGGTGACCAGCTCCGGCTGATGCAGCTACTGACGACGGAGAACGCGGTGCTCGGCCCCGCGTCGCGCGGCTACGCCCTCGACCTGATGAATCACGTCACGCCCGGCCAGAAGTGGGGGGTGCCCGCCGGATCACCCGCCACGGCAACGGTGCACATCAAGAATGGCTGGCTGCCACGCACCGCCGGCGGATGGCGGGTTCACAGCGTGGGAGCCTTCACCGGCGGCGGTCACGACTACGGCATGGCTGTCCTCTCCACCGGCAGCCGCACCATGGACTACGGCATAGGAACCATCGAAGGAGCGGCCCGTGTCATCCACCACGACCTGAGCGGCGCGGGTTCTGCGGCGAGCCGCTGACCGGAGGGCTACCGGGTCCGGCTGATGCTCCAGGCATCGGCTACGACACCGAGCACCGGACTCCGCACCGGCCAGCAAGGTGGACGTCCGAAGGGCCAGCGGCTCAGGTCACGCCTGCCTGTTCCCTGGTCGGAGCCAATGGCCGCTTGGGGGTCGGAGTGGTGGGGTCGCCGCGGAGGAAGAGTGCCTGGGCGGAGGGGTCCTGCTCTTCCCCCGCGGCGAGTCGGGGCACGGAAAGGGGTTGTCCGGAACTCCGGCGGCCTACCGGGCGCAGTTCCCGGCCGGTGCTCCGCCCGCGCGAGGGCCTCCAGAACCTTGCCGCGGAGCGGAGCCTGCTGCTGCTCGTGATCGCTCATCCCTCCAGGAACCACGGATCGGCTGTGGACAAGGGGAGAACGTCCGCGCAGGTGGTCGTCGGTGCCGCGGGTGCGTGTCCGTACGGTGGGAGGTATGACGACGTCCTCTGCCCCCCGAGCTGGTGCCGGTCCCCATCCGGGTGCTGCTGCCCGGGGACCAGGAGGTCGTCGCGCACCTGTGGGCAAAGCGCCAGGTGCGCGACGGCTGGCTGTACGAGGTCGGCCTACCGGCGTACCGCAACGGCCCCGGGGACGCGATGGAGCCTGCCGAGTACCGAGTCTGGGTGCGCGCCCCTGACCACGTGCAGCCGGGGTAGCCGGAGACCATTGCTGATCTCCGGCTACCCGACCACACCCTGATCGGGCAGACCGTGGACCTGGTGCCAGCGCTCCAGCGTGGTCTGGGCGCGGGGCCCGTCGTAGATCGGCGCATCGAGGACGTCGCTGGCTGGAGGAGGGCTTGGTCAGTGCCCTCGACTCGCTGGGCTTGCAGGCCGTCCGACGGGACACCCCGCCCAGGGCCCAGAGCCTGGTCGGGGTCTGGACGCCGGAGCACAAGAAGATCGCGTCGATCGGTATGAGGATCCGCGGCGGCGTGACAAGCCACGGGTTCGCTCTGAATATCGCACCGGACCTGGCCGCGTTCTCGACGTTCACGGCCTGCGGACTGCCCGAGGTCGCCATGACCTCCCTTGCGGAAATGGCCGCCGCCCTGGGCAAGGCCGCGCCTGAGCTGCCCCGAGTTTCGTAGAGTCCGATCTTGATTGGTTCAGGCGGACTGCGGGGTTTGTTCCTGGCTGCGCCAGAAGGCTTCCTCGTACTCGGCCGGCGGCACGTAGTCGAGCGCGGAGTGAAGGCGTTCTTCGTTGTACCAGGTGATCCACTGGAAGATCGCCCGCTCGACCTGGTCGACGCCCTTCCAGGGACCCTGCATCTCGATCAGCTCGGCCTTGAAGGTCTCGTTCAGCGCCTCGGCCATCGCGTTGTCATACGAGTCCGCGACGGAGCCGACGGAGGCGGAGGCGCCGATGTCGGCGAGCCGGTCGGTATACCGAATTGATACGTATTGCGACCCGCGATCGCTGTGGTGTATCAGTCCGGAGTCCTTCTTGATCCGGCGCCGCCAGAGCGCCATCTCCAGGGCGTCCAGAGGGAGTTCGGTCCGCATGTGGTTCGCGACCTGCCAGCCGACGATCATCCGCGAGTACACGTCCGGGACGAACGCCACATACGCCCATCCCGACCAGGTGCGGACATCCGTCATGTCCGCGACCCACAGCTGATCGGGCCGGGAGGCGGTGAAGTCGCGGTCGACCAGGTCCGGCGGACGCGGCGCCGACGGTTCCGGAATCGTGGTCCGACGCCGCCGGCCACGGATGACGCCCTCCAGGCCCAGCTCGGCCATCAGCCTCTCGACGGTGCAGCGGGCCACCCCGTGGCCCTTGCGCCGAAGCGCGCGGGTGATCCGGCGGGCGCCATAGGTGCCGCCCGACTCCGCGTGGACCTCCTCGATCAGCGGCATGAGCTGCTCGTCCCGGAGCCGGCGGGCCGACTTCGGCCGCTTCTTGTGGGCGAAGTACGTCGACGGTGACAGCTCCAGCACCCGGCAGACGGGATCGACCCCAAGGCCCCTCTCGCGCAGGTGGTCGATCACCTGCTCGGCCTCGTCCGGGGACGGTCGATCTCCTGGGCAAAAAACACCGAGGCGGCTTTCAGGATCTCGTTCGCCCGCCGCAACTCCGCTACTTCTTTGCGGAGTTGCTTGAGCTCGTCCAGCTCGGCGGTGGTGAGCCGGTCGTCCCGCTCGCCGCGGTCGGCCTCGGCCTGGCGGACCCAGCCTCGCAGGGCCTCCTTGTGGATGCCCAGGTCCTTCGCGACGTGCGCGATCGGGCGGCCGGTGGTGCGGACCTCGCGAATCGCGCGCTCGCGCAGTTCGTCCGGATATTTACGGGGTGCTGCCATGTTGCTGGTGGATCTCCTTCGCCAGGACCGTAACCCTGGCATCAGGGACTCCACAAATCTCAGTACAGCTCACTCACACTCCTCGAACCCCAACTTCGACGCAGCCGCGCCTACTACACCGTCCAGCTCGCCGAACTCCAACTCGCCCAGGGCAACACCACCACAGCCGCCACAACCGCAGCCACGATCGACACCAACCACATCAGCAGCCAGAACATCACCGACCGGCTCGCCGCACTCCGCCACACCCTCACCGCCGCATAGGAGAACCACCCAGCCGTGACCGACATACAACTCCGCCACCACACCACCCACCACACCCCCGGCCTGCGCACCCTCCTCCTGGACATCTACACCGACGTCTACGCCGAGCCGGCACGAACCGACCCGTTCTGCGCCGTCGACCGCTTCGCCGAAGGCCTCGACAACTGAATGACCCGACCCGGCTGGACCTGCACCATCGGATACGACAACGACCAGCCCGTCGGCTACGCCTACGGAGCACCACTTCCCCCCGGCACCGCTTGGTGGCGCGGCCTCCTCACCGACGTCCCCACCGACATGGTCACCGAGACCGGCACCCGCACCTACGCACTCAGCGAACTCATGGTCCGCACCCCCTGGCGCAGGACCGGCACCGCCCGCCGACTCCACGACGCCCACCTCGCACCACGACCCGAGCGACGCGCCACCCTCCTGGTCGACCAGACCCACCCCAAAGTCCACGCACTCTACGCAACATGGGGCTGGCAAACCCTCGGCGACCTACGCCCCAGACTCCCCGACGCACTGCTCTTCCACGCCATGCTCCTGAACCTCCCACCACGCCGACCCTGACCCGACCGGCCTTGGCACGTGTACGGCGGGGCCTCACCCGATGCGATACCGCGAGGACGGCACACCGCCCTGCCCAAGACCGACGGCCGCGGCGCCCTCGCCGAAGTCATCCCTCCGCGAAGCCGCCCGGTGCCTGTCCACACCGCTCGAAGGCACCGCCCGCTGGGCCCAGAACCGCGCCCGCCTCGTCCAGGCCCTCTACACAAGGCTGGACCGCCTCACAGAGAGTGCCCGGGCCGCGCCCGTAGCAACGGCCATCATGCCGTCCTGTGACCGCAGGAACGAATACGGCGCCCGCCCTGGGCGTATCCCCGGAGCGGGCGCTTTGCGTACTGGTGGCTTCTGTTGAACCTGTTTGTCGAGCCGCTGGGCGCGCCGATGAGCCCGGACGGCATCACGAGCTGCGGCGGCTGTCGAAGCGGGCCGGGCTCTCGCGGGTCGTGACCCGCACATGCTCACGCCCGCTATGGCCAGCAACGTCGCGGACAGGTGATCAGGAAGGACGGCGCACCATTCGGGGCCCACCGTTTCCGTAACTGCGGAGCGCTCGGTGTGGCGCGCAGCGCCCATGGTGAGTTGTCTGGTTCCAGCCATGGCCAGTTTCGGACAGTCAATGCCCGTTCACTAATTGGCAGTTTTGATCACACACTGGCGACGCCCGCGGTTCCCCCTACTGGGCACCTTCGTGAGGAGTCCCTGTGAAGAAGACCCTGTCCATGGCGGCGAGCCTGGCCATCGCCGCGACCTGTGCCTTCGGCGTGTCGCTTCCTGCGCACGCCGCCGACACGACCGGGACAGCGACCCCCACCGGCCGGTCGCTGCCGTCGTCCGTCGACACCTCCGGAATGGACCCGCAGACCAAGGCCATCGTCGACAAGATCCAGGCCGAACTGCCCGCTGACTGGGAGTCCCGCCTCGATGCGACCCGTGCGAGGTACGGCCTGAACGAGTCGCCGTGGAGCGAGATCCGCGACAGCGTGATCAACCCCGGCGACTCCCCGTGCCAACGGACCGAACTCACCACGTACGCCAGCTCTCTCCTCGATGGCGCGCACCCAGGTATTGTCGGAAACCTCCGGTTCTACGGTGGCTTCGACTGGGCGTCCTTCGACGCGCTGATCTCCGGTACGGAGTCGAAGTCGAACACCTTCGGCGTCAACGGCGAGTACACCCAGAAGCTCACCGCCGAGGCGAAGAACCTCAAGCGTTTCTGGGACATCGACTCCGCGGGTATCCAGGTGATACCCATGCACGGAAAGGATGTCCTCTCCAGCCCCGAGCGGCTCGCCCACACGCTCTCCGTGATGTACGGCAACCCGATCGACGAGGCCCCGCGCGAATGGGCGCTCGGCCTGGCCGAACTGTTCATCGAGCTGATCGACTCGGACCCGGTGCTCCAAGGAGGCGCGAACCCTATCTTCACCTTCAACGCCTTCGCCTACAGCGAGAAGGGCGACCCGGAGCCCATGGGCATCTCCGACCGGATCGTCATGGGTGACGGCATCCTGCAGGGCATGGCCGCAGTGGGCCTGGGCGATGTCGCGCCGAAGGGCATCATGAGCCACGAGTTCGCTCACCATGTGCAGTTCCAGAAGGACCTTTTCGAGAGCGACCTGACCGGTCCGGAGGCCACCCGCCGCACCGAGCTCATGGCCGACGCGTTCGGCACGTACTACCTGACCCACGCCCGCGGCGAGTCGCTGAACGCCACCCGGCTCCTCAAGTCCGCGAAGTCGTTCTACCAGGTCGGCGACTGCAGCTTCACCAGCTCGGGCCACCACGGCACGCCGAACCAGCGTCTCGCTTCGTCCAGTTGGGCGGCGAGCGTGGCCAACGACGCCGCGAACCAGGGGCACATCCTGCCGTCGCTCAAGCTCGACGAGCTGTTCGAGGCCAAGCTCCCCGACCTGGTCAAGCCGGACGCCGGCTGACGGCTGCGCTCCCGCCGCAGGGCGACGATCGCCTGAGCGGCCGAAGACCCGCGGGGGCGGGCCGGACCACGCACCGGCCCGCCTCCCACGCCCATCAATCGATCAACACCGCACCAACGTGGCAACGCCTGCCGAAGCGTTCGGCATGCGCAGGCGATCCTGGGTTCGTGGTGAGAGGGGCCCTGGCCGGGAGAATCCGTGTGGAGCGAGCGGCTGCAGCTGATGGCACCCGACGACGACATCGTCTGGCGTGCCGCGGCGCGGGATGCGGTGGCATGTCCCGAAGCCGTCACGGTGGCCTCGGTCCTGACCGGCCCGGCGTTCAGCAGCAGGTGCTCGATGACACGGACCGGCATCCGCCGCAGTCGCTCGCCGATGTCCCCGGCCTCGTCAACGAACTGGCCCGGCGCCTCGAGCGGCCGTGGATCGTCGGTCGCCTCAGCGCCGCCACAACAGGACCGCTGAACGCATGGGTGCGCGCCTGGGTACGCACCCGCGCCGGGCACAAGCCGAAGACACCGAGCATGTGGCGGGTCTCCCCGGCTCACCGGCCCGCGCCGATCTCCCGGCTCCTGGCGGAAAGCCGGCCCGGGAACGAGCACCCGTGAAACCGAAGCCGCCGGCGGCCCCGGACGCCACCCAGCAGGCCACGAAGGGCTTCGCTCGCGGCCTGCGTCATGCCCGTGTCTACGCCGCCGGGCACGGCAGCCTGTGCGCGCCCAACACGGGCTTCGCCGTTGGCCTGTGGCTCGCCAACCAGCGCGCCAGCCAGTTCCCGGACCGAATGGAGGAAGTGCTTTCCGGCCATCAGACCCGCGCTCCCCTCGTCCGCCGCGTCCGGTCCCCGGCCAGGCGCTGGAGACGGCCCGCCGGGGCCGGGAAAGCCGCCAGGCCGCCCCCACACCCCGGTGCTCTCCTCCCTCACTGACGACAAGGAGAGGGGAGGAGAGGAAGGGTGACGCTGCTTCAGCGGACCGGAAACAGGTGCTGACCTGGACGAACGCGGGAGATCACCACCACTGGCACCAAAGCGGGAGGGCGCACCTGCCCCCGTTTTGGCTCACCTGCCGCGATCCTGTCACTTCCGGTCGAAGGAGAGCCATGTACCGGCGAGGTCCTGCTGGCCCACCCCGGGCTTGGACCAGTCGCAGACACCGTCCCGGAAGATCGCCGTAAGATCCTTCAACTCGCCTTCGGTGACCGGCACTCGGTAGTCCGAGCGGTCCACGGGACGCTTGCGGCACTTGACGATGTCGTTGGCCACATCGGCCCCGGCCACCATCCGCGGCGAGGTCCACACCGGGTAGAAGGTGTTGCACTCGGTGTTGTCGATGCCCTCGACCTGGGGCTCCTCGATCTTCTTCGCACCGATGCCACGGGTCCAGCAGGCGTCGGTAAGACCTTGCGGCTTGTTGCGGACGATCTTCTCGATGGGCGTCTCGTCGCCGGAGTCCGCCTTGATGCCGGTGAGCCACTGGTCCATGTCAGACAGCATCCCGGCAAGCGTGAATCCGTGCCCGCTGGAGCGGGTGAGCATGATCTGGTTGGCGTGGGTGCCGTTGGCCTTGTCCAGGCGCGCCCGGGTGGAGAAGGAGTGGAAACGCATGTGCATGTCGCCGGTGGCCGCGTCGTCGGTGTAGTCGCGGTAGTCGATGATCGGGACGTCGGCAAGGCCACCACCGCCGTTCAGCATGCGGCCCGTGCGGTAGGCGAGCCGTACCGCCTTGAGATCGGCGACGGTGCGCGCCGCGGCGGGCTTGGCGTCGTCGTCGAGGCCGCCGATGCGC
This sequence comes from Streptomyces sp. CB01580, assembly GCF_001905795.1. Classification (GTDB taxonomy): domain Bacteria; phylum Actinomycetota; class Actinomycetes; order Streptomycetales; family Streptomycetaceae; genus Streptomyces. The sequence continues at coordinate 33,735 of NZ_LIXJ01000038.1, read as the reverse complement.
CGGTTCAGGTCGATGAACTGGGCCATGTCGATGGTCCCCTTGTTCAGGGCCTCAAGTCCGTACTGGATACCGGTGTTGTCGAGCGGCCTGCGCGCCTTCCCGGTCTCCGGTACCTCGCCGTAGACGTTCACGGTGTGGCTGTAGACATCACAGCGGGCACCGTCCGGGTTGGTGCCGGGGTTGTAGCGCTGTGCCGCGGGCAGCTGGGACGGGCAGTACACCGTGGGGTCGATGCGGCCGGCGGCGCGGGCCAGGCTGCCGATGCTCTCCCACTTGCCGAACCCGGAGACCGCTCGCTGCTGCTCCTCGGTGAACGCGTCCGGCGCGACATCCTTGAAGTAGTGGTTCAGGAGCTGGGCGTCGCTGAGCGTCTGTATCGTTCCGAAGCCGACATCGGGAAAGCTGCAGCCGGAGAGGATGCCGTCCAGCAGACCCGGGTAGTTGTCGGCGATCTGATGAGTCTGGTACGAGCCGCCGGAGCAGCCGTTTCCGATGGTGAAGGCCGGTTCGCCGTACGTCTCCATGAAGCGTTCCTTGACCATGCTCATGGTCTCGGCCGCCAGCACATCGTTGCAGTTGTTGCCGAACACGTTGAGCGTGGACGAGGCGACGCCGTAGCCCTTGCTCAGATACGCGTCGTTCATGATACCGACGGTGTTTCGGCCCTGGACGTACCAGCCACCGTTGCAGCCCCCGCCGAAGCCGTACACGAGGCGCCCGTTCCAGCCCGGCTCACGTTGCAGCGGGTCGGGGGCGGCGGACTGCGGATCGTGCAGCACGGCCGTCTCGTAGATGCCGCGGTTGATGGTGCCGGTCTCGACGCGGACGATGTACGGCACCTTCTTGCCCGTGCTCGTCGTGGCCGTGGCCAGGTCTGCGGGGCGGGCGCTCTCGTCGGGCAGCGGAACGAACTTGCCGGCCGTGGTGCGGTACATGTAGTCGACGCGGGTGCTGACCGAGCAGTCCTTGTCGAGCGGCTGCCCGAGGGTGTCGCCGGTCACCGTCTTGAACTCGGCGGTGTCGCAGACGAACGGCTGCTCGTGCGGCCCGGAGAACATCGGCCCCGTGATGGGGTGGTTCTTCAGGGTCAGCTGTCCGGCGTCGGCGCCCGGAGCCCGGGCCGTCAGTGTGTTGTCGCCCTTGGACAGCTCCTTCACCACACCCATCAACGCATGGTCGCCGGAGGGCCGGAAGCTCGACGTCACGTCCCGGCCCGCCACCTCGACCCGGACTCCGTCGGCCGCTACGGAGGCGGGCACCTCGACACGTATCAGGGCGTCGTCTCCCGACACCATGCCGGGCCGCGATGACACGGCCGTCACCTGTAGCTTCTCGCGTTCCTGACTGCCGGCCGGCGTCGCCGAAGCGCCGATCAGCACACCCATGAACGCTGTGCCGACAAGGACCAGTTCGACCGGTCTCGCGGCTCGTGTGAATGACACCACGGAATTACCCTCGCTTCTGAAGTCTGAGGTCGTGCTCGGAGATGGTGCTCGCAGTACGGACACGGGCTTCGGGCCCGCGCGGCCGACCGGCTCCGGCCCGGCTACCAGTTGGTGAACGCCCCGTCCGTCGTGCGCAAGTGCGGGCGCTCGGCCGCCGTGGCCTGGTAGCGGCGTGCCGCCTCCCGGTCGATGTCGACGCCGATGCCCGGCAGTTCGCTCAGCTCCACCCGTCCCGGCACGATCGTCGGCCTCGCGGTGAAGAGGGCGGCGATGGCCGGGTCGGGGTCGGTCTGGTGCTCCTGGATCGCCATATTGGGGCAGGCCAGGTTGAGTTGGAGCGAGGAGGCGGCGGTGACCGGGCCGAGCGGGTTGTGGGTGGCGAGCTTGATGTGGTGGGCCTCCGCCATCGCCGCGATCTTCTTCGCCTCGGTCAGACCCGCGGCCACCCCGACGTCCACTCGCGCGTAATCGATGAGGTCGTCCTCGATGAGTGTCCTGAACTCCCATTTGGATCCGTACTGCTCACCTGCGGCCAGCGGCACACCCGTGCGGGCCCGCAGCATGCGATAGCTGTCCGGGTTCTCACAGCGCAGTGGGTCCTCGACGAAGTACGGGCGGGCCGCCTCGATCTCTCGGCACAGGGTCAGCGCCTCCGGCGGATCCAGGCGGGTATGGACGTCGAGGATCAGCTCCACCTCGTCGCCGACCGCGTCCCGGACCTCGTGGAAGAGGCCGACCGAGTCACGCAGGCAGCGGCGGGCGTCGAGCGTGCCGTCGGCGTCGTGCGGCGAGGCGAACCGCAGATGGCGCCAGCCCTCGGCGACCAGGCCGCGGCAGCGGTCCAGGAACCGAGCGCGGTCGTCGTAGCCGTCACCGACATGCACATAGGCGGGCACGTGATCACGCACCCGGCCGCCGAGGAGTTCGTGCACCGGTACGCCGAGCGCCTTGCCGCGGATGTCCCAGAGGGCCACGTCCACCGCCGCGATGGCGGCTCCGAGTATGCGGTCGGCGGGGAAGAACCCGCGCCGGAACATCACCTGCCAGAGGTGCTCGATGCGCCGTGGGTCCTCGCCGACGATCAGCTCCGCGAGGTGGTCGAGACCACCCGCGACCGCTCGCTGACGCGACCTGATGCCGACCTCGCCCAGACCGTGGATGCCCTCGTCGGTGTCGACCACGACCAGCATCATGCTGTCTCCGTGGTCGGGGAGAGTCAGCACTTCCAGGCCGGTGATCTTCATGCCACTCCTCTATGAAAACGTTCCCGCAATTTCAGTGCCGTTCTTGAGAACACATCATTGGCAGCAGTTCGGCCGCAAGGCAAGACCCATGCATGCAGAAGGTTTTCCTCGGCGAAATACTCCTGACACATGTCTTGACACGCACCGGGAACGTTCGCAAACATCAACCGCATTCGCAGGATCCAGATGCGAGAGGACCGGGATCCCCCGGCTCAGGACGACGAGGAGGCCCACCCGTGGCAGTAACGATCCGGGAGGTGGCGAGCGCCGCGGGCGTCTCGGTGTCGACGGTGTCCCGTGCGTTCACCGCACCCGACCAGGTGCAGCCGACGACCCGGCAGCGCATCCTCGACGCCGCGGCCGAGCTCGGCTACTCCCCCAACCCGGCGGCCCGTTCACTGCGCGGCAGCGGCACCGGTACGCTCGGCCTGATCGTCCCGGACATCGCCAACCCGTTCTTCCCGCCGATCATCAAGGCGATGCAGGCCCGCGCCCGGCACCTGGGCTACACGGTTCTGGTCGCCGACAGCGACGAGCGCGAAGCCGACGAAATGGCGGCCATCGCGGCCGTGTCGAAGCGGGTCGACGGCCTCATCCTGTGGGCTTCCACCCTCACCGAGGACCGGCTCCACGAACTCGCGGGCCGGATGCCGCTGGTGGTGGTGAACCGTCACGTACCGGGCATCCCCGAGGTCCGGATCTCACTGGCCGCCGGCATCGCGCAGGCCGCCGAACAGCTGAAGGCGTACGGCCACCGGCGCTGCGTCTTCATCAACGCGTCCCGCGCCGAGCTGAGCCGCGGCAAGTCCATCCAGGAGTCCTTCGAAGCGCTCGACCTCTCCCTGTCCGAGCTCGGGCCGTACGAACCACGGTTCGAGACGGGCGTGCACGCCGCCACCCTCGTCGCCGCCCACGAGGCGACGGCCGTGATCGCCCACAACGACGTTGTCGCCCTGGGCGTGCTGCACCAGATGGCCAACCTCGGTGTGAGCGTCCCGCGCGACGTCAGCGTCATCGGCATCGACGACACACTGCTCGCCTCCGTCTCCACCCCCAGCCTCACCACGATCCGGATCGACCCCGAAGAGATCGCCACACGTGCGGGGGATCTCCTGATCGAGACGATCGCGAACACAACAGGCCGCACCGGACGGGGTCCCGATGCCGCCTCCCCCATCGTGGAGATCGGCTCCCGCCTGATCCCCCGCGCCTCGACGGGCCCCGCACCCGCCCACTGACCCACCCGCGGCGCACACCACCGCAACGACCAAAGCACTGCACAACGCCGCACCGAACCCACTCCTGCCCTTCTTGGAGCCGTTATGCCCAGAAACTCCCGCTGTGCGGCCATACTTGGCTGCATGGCGCTGACCGCGACCCTCGCGGGCTGTTCCTCCCTCACTCCGAGCAGCGCCGGCGGGGACGGCGATCTCGTACTGCGGGTGCAGGGCATGCCGCCGGCCACCGACAAGCCGGGGGTCGCCCTGTTCAAGAAGCAGGTGGCCGACTTCGAGAAGGCCAACCCGGGCATCAAGGTCAAGGGTTCGACCACGGTCTTCGACCCGCTGACGTTCTCCGCGAAGCTGTCCGGCGGCAATGTCGAGGACATCATCAAGGTGCCGCTGACCGAGCCGCAGCGGCTCATCCAGCAGAAGCAGGTGCAGCCGATCACCGGGCAGCTCAAGGAGTGGGAGCACTTCAAGGAGTTCAACCCCCAGGTGCTCCAGCCGCTGACCGACAGCGCCGGCGACGTGTACGGCGTACCGCAGAACCCGTACGCCCAGGGGCTGGTCTACAACCGCGAGCTCTTCGAGAAGGCCGGCCTGGACCCCGACCGCCCGCCGACCACCTGGGCGGGGGTCCGTACCGCCGCCAAGAAGATCAGCGACAAGACCGGCAAGGCGGGGTTCGTCCATGAATCCAAGGACAACCAGGGCGGCTGGCAGCTGACGATGCTGTCGTACGCCTTCGGTGGTGAGCTGCAGAAGGAGCAGGGTGGCAAGTACACCGCCACGCTCACCGGGGAGCCGACGAAGCAGGCGTTGCGGCTGCTCAAGGACATGCGCTGGAAGGACGACTCGCTCGGCAAGACCCTGCTCAACAATCAGAACGACGTGATCAAGCAGTTCTCGGCCGGGCAGGTCGGCATGTTCATGGGCAGCCCGGGGACGTACCGGCTGGCGAAGATGCAGTTCGGCATGGAGAACACCGACGCCTTCGGAGTGGCCCCGATGCCGCAGTCCGGCGGCGACGCGACACTCACCGGCGGCGACATCTACATGGTTCCGAAGTCCGCCGACAAGAAGCACGCGGCAGCGGCCGTGGAGTGGCTGACGTTCGCCTATGCCAAGCCGCAGTACAGCACCGACATCGCCGCCGAGCAGGCCAAGACGCTGTCCGCCGACCCGAAGTCCGCGGTGGGCGTGCCGACGCTGCCGGTCTTCGACAGGAAGCGGCAGACCGAGATCGATGCCGCGATCAAGCCGTACGTCAATGTGAAGCTTCAGCACTTCAAGCCGTACATCGACGGCCTCTCCACACTGAAGCTGAAGCCGGAGCCGCCGTACCAGGCACAGAAGCTGTACACCGTGCTCGACCCGGTGGTCCAGGCAGTGCTCACCAAGCGCGACGCCGACATCGACGCCCTGTTGGCCGCGGCCGAGAAGGACGTCAATGCCAAGCTCGCCGCGGACCAGAAGTAGCCGGCCCGTGGCTCTGCTCACTCCGTCGCGGCGCCCGGCCGCCGTGTCCAAGGAGCCCGTGCCGCGCGCCCTGCCTCGGCAGCGTGGCACCGGCGCCCGCAAACAGTTCACCGCCTGGCTGTTCCTCGTCCCCGCACTGCTGATCTTCGGGCTCTTCGCCTGGTGGCCGATCGCGCGCAGCCTGCTGCTCAGCTTCCAGAAGACCAACCTCGTCGAGCCCGCGGTCTGGATCGGCCTGGACAACTTCCGTGCCCTGTTCGACGATCCACTGCTGGGGACCGCCGTCGGGAACACCCTGTTCTTCGTGGCCCTCGGCCTGCTGATCGGGTTCCCGGCGCCGCTGGTCCTGGCCGCGATCATGTCGACGGTGCGGCGGGGCGCGGGCGTCTACCGCTTCCTGGTGTATCTGCCGGTGGTCATCCCGCCGGTCGTGGCGATCCTGCTCTGGAAGTGGTTCTACGATCCCGGGAGCGGGCTCTTCAACAACGCCCTCGGCAAGATCGGGCTCGGCCCGTACTCGTGGCTGGAGTCCTCCGACAGCGCCATGCTCTCGCTGGTCCTGGAGGCCACCTGGGCGGGCATGGGCGGTGCCGTTCTGATCTACCTCGCGGCGATGGTCGGCATCCCCGGCGAACTCTATGAGGCCGCCGAGATGGACGGTGCCGGGATCTGGCGGCGCATCTGGCATGTGATGCTGCCTCAGCTCCGTTCCGTCATCGGGCTGTTGCTGCTGGTCCAGCTGATCAACACGGTGCAGGTCTTCACCGAACCGTATGTCTTCACCGGCGGCGGGCCCGAGAACTCCACCCTCACGGTCCTGCTGCTGATCTTCCGGTACGCCTTCCAGGACGGCGAGTACGGCCAGGCCGCCGCGCTCTCCTTCCTGATGGTGCTCGCCCTCGCCCTGCTCTCCGCGGTCTATCTGCGGGCCACCCGCAGCTGGAGCACGTCATGACCACGCTCACCACCTTCGTCTCCACCAACGACCGCCAACGCCCCGGCGTGCGCGCGGCAGTGCGCTCCGTCCAGGTGTTCACCCTGATCCTGCTGCTGCTCATCGGCATCGGACCGCTGTACTGGATGGTCAAGGGCGCGGTCTCCCCGCCCACCGAGCTCACGACCCAGCCCCTGGCCCTCTGGCCGGACCGGCCGGCTCTGGGCAACTTCTCGACGGCGTACACCGATCTGAGTGTCGGCCGCTATCTGATGAACACCCTCCTGGTGGTCGGCGGATCGTGGTTCGTGCAGCTCTTCGTCTCGGCCACGGCGGGCTTCGCGCTCTCGGTGCTCAGGCCGAAGTTCGGCAAGGTCGTCTACGGGGCGATCCTCGCCACGATGTTCGTGCCGTACACGGTGAACATGGTCAGCCTCTTCATGACCATGATCGATGTACCGTTCCTCCACCTCAACCTGGGCGACACCTACTGGGCGATCTGGCTGCCGGCCGGCACGAACGCCTTCACGGTGCTGCTCGCCAAGCAGTTCTTCGACGCCCTCCCGAAGGAGCTGTTCGACGCGGCGCGGGTCGACGGGGCAAGTACCCGGCAACTGCTCACCAAGATCGTGCTGCCCATGAGCAAGCCGGTGCTCGCCGTGATCAGCCTGCTCGCGGTGATGCACTCCTGGAAGGACTTCATCTGGCCGCTGGTGGCCATCACCGACCCCGAGCGGCAGCCGATCAGCGTCGCGCTGTCCCAGCTCGCCACGCAGGCCCCGCAGGACCAGCTGATCGCCACGATGGTGCTCGCCGTCGCCCCGCCGGTGCTCGTCTTCGTCGTCTGCCAGAAGTACATCGTCGCCGGGCTCGGCTTCACCGGGGTCAAGGGCTGACTTCCGCCGGAGCCGGCGGCCGAGCCCCGGCTCCCCCCCACCGCACCTTCCGCTCCGAAATCTCCGGAGCATCCGGAACACCCAGACCAAGAGAAGGGCACCTCCATGTCAGTCGCCCGGCGCAGATTCATCCAGGGCACGGCCGTCGCCACCGGCGCCGCACTGTTGCCCGCCGTTCCCGCGTACGCCGCGGACCCGGTCACCATCGAGGCCGACGGCATCACCCTGGTCGGCCGTGGCGACGGCAGCGTCCTCGTGCGGGACGGTGCGGGCACCGACCGCATCCTGCTCAGCCACTTCATGATCAAGGACACCTCGCTCGGCCAGCAGCGCACCTTCGGCGGCACCCCCGCCCGGATCACGCTCCCGGACGGGCGGCCCGCGATTCAGGTCACGTACACGATGGGGAGCAGCGCGTCCGGAGTCACGGTGCGCGGCACCTTCGACGTCACCTCCCGCAAGGCACACATGAAGTGGGAGGTCGGCGGCTCCGGCACGCTCACACCGGCCGGCTTCATGTTCTCCCGCACGGTGTACGGAGCGAGCGCGGCGGAGTCGTACGAAGCCCTGACCGTCTGGGAGAAGGACCCCCGGGGCGGCATTCCGTACGAGGTGAACGCGGGCGGCGCGTACGTGGAGACGTGGGCCGGGTCGAAGGGCTTCTTCTGCCTCCCGTCCACCAACCCCGCGAACACGAACGCCACATGGGTCCATTCCCCCGGCACCTCGACCGGCGCGGGCACCGCGGTCACCGAGGCCGATCTGGTTCTGGGCGATCTACGGCCGCGCGGGGCGGGAACGCTCGCCGCCGAGCGCCCGCTCGGCGTGGAGGTGTGGACCGACCAGCCGTTCAACCTCTACAAGGCGGCCGGGCAGACGATGACGCTGAAGGCGCAGGTCGTCAACGGCTCCGCCGCGGCCAGGAAGGTGACACTCACCTGGTGGGCGCGGGACTTCGGCGGCAGAAGGATCGCCGGGGGGACGCTCCGCAGGAGTCTCGCGGCGGGCGCGGCCTGGAACGCCTCCTTCGCTCTGACCGCGCCCTCGCAGAACATCGTGTTCACCGGGGTGGAGGTGGTCAGCGGCAACGACCGGGCGCTGGCCCGCACGAATCTGAGCGTGCTCCCGGAGTTCGCGTACAAGGCGGGCAAGGAGTCGATGTTCGGCCTCGCCAACTACCCCTGGCTGCTCGAACCCGACAAGGACGCCGTACTGGGGCTGGTCAGGACGCTCGGCATCAAGTGGATCCGCATCGCCTACGCGGGCGCCCCGGGCATCGACACCGCGACCCTGGACGCGAACGGCATCGGGCACAACGTGGAGCTGAGCGGCATCCCCGTGGGCGGCAGCCCGGAGCAGATCGCGGCCTGGGCCGACACGAATGTCGCCAAGGCCCTGGCCGCCGAGGCCGCGTACTTCGAGGTGAGCAACGAGGTCAACCAGCCCTGGATGTCGGGCCGCGGCGCCGACGCCTACGTCCGGGACGGTCTGCGCCAGGTCACCACGCGCCTCGACGCGGCGGGCTCGCGGATGAAGGTCATGAACGCCGGCCTCGGCGGCATGGACTACGTATGGACCGAGAACTTCCGTGCCGCGGGCGGCTGGGACCTCATCGACGCCTTCGCCTTCCACCCCGGTCGCGGCAACTTCACGCCCGATTTCGCGCCGCCGCCCGAGGAGTGGACGCAGGGACCGTCCGGCTCGTACTGGAACTTCCTCGGCGCGCTGCGCAAGGCGAACCAGGTCCTTCAGGAGTACGGCGGCGACAAGGAGCTGTGGCTGACCGAGGCGTACGCACCGACCCGGCCCAACGCGTGGTGGAGCGACACTTACCGGCACGCCGCCGAGAACACACTGCTCACGCTCGCGCTCGCCAAGTCCGAGAACGTACGCGCCGTCAACTGGTACCAGCTGCACGACTCGGTGCTCTACCACCCGCAGGAGGCCGACCCCGCCAACCCCGAGTACCACTACGGCCTGATGAACCGCGACACCAGCGCCAAGCCCTCGCTCCTCGCCTACGCGACCGCCGCCCGGGTCTTGGACGAGGCCGAGTTCGTCCGGCATCTCGCCTTCGCCGACCAGGACATCAAGGGACTCCTCTTCACCACTCCCGGCGGACCGGTCTCGGTCATCTGGAGCCGCAAGGACGGATACGTCCTCAACTCCGAGCACGGCGAGGACCCCTGGTTCGCGTCGCCCGAGCCCTGGGTCGACACCTGGGCGACCAGGACCCCGGTCGTGGCCCACGCGGGGACGGTCGACGGCACGGTGCGGGAGCTGAACTGCATCGGCCAGGAACGCTCCCTGAAAGCCTCCGACGGCAAGGTCACCCTCACCCTCGACGGTGCCCCGCGCATCTACTACGGCCTCGCCACCAATCCCGACTGGAAGTAAGTGACGTTCGACATGAGGAACGAAACCGCACGGCACGACATCACCGTCGTCGGCGGCGGCCTGGCCGGGGTCTGCGCGGCGATCGCCGCCGCCCGGCTGGGCCGTACCGTGGCACTCGTCAACAACCGGCCGGTGCTCGGCGGCAACGCGAGCAGCGAGGTCCGGGTCTGGGTGTGCGGCGCGACCGGCCACGGCAAGAATCACCATGCCCGTGAGGGCGGTATCATGGGCGAGCTGCTCGTGGAGAACCAGTTCCGCAACCCGGACGGGAACCCCTACTACTGGGACGCCGTGGTCCTGGACGCCGTGCGCGCCGAGCCCGGCATCACGCTCTATCTCAACACCGACGTGCGCGAGGTCGACGCCGAAGGTCCGGACGAGGCCCGGCGAATCACCTCGGTCACCGGTTGGATGATGGGCTCGGAGCGGCGGATACGCTTCGAGAGCCCCCTCTTCCTCGACTGCACGGGGGACGGCCTGATCGGCCACCTGGCGGGCGCCCACCACCGCATCGGCCGGGAATCCCACGCCGAGTACGGCGAGTCATGGGCTCCGGAGGCGGCCGACGACATCACCCTGGGATCGACTCTCCTCTTCTACACGAAGGACGCCGGCCATCCGGTCAAGTTCGTGCCGCCGGACTTCGCCAAGGACATCACCCGGACCTCCATCCCGCAGCGCCGCGTCATCAAGTCCGGTGACAACGGCTGCGCGTACTGGTGGATCGAGTTCGGCGGCGAGCTCGACACCGTCCACGACAACGAACGCATCCGTGACGAGCTGTGGGCGGTGATCCACGGCGTCTGGGACCACATCAAGAACTCCGGCGAGTTCGACGCGGCGAACATGACGCTGGAGTGGGTGGGTTCGGTGCCCGGCAAGCGCGAGTACCGGCGCTTCCTCGGCGACTACGTCCTGCACCAGGGCGACATCCTCGGCCAGACCGAGTTCGACGACCGGGTCGCGTTCGGCGGCTGGTCCATCGACCTGCATCCGCCTAAGGGCATGTACGCCGACGAGGGCGGCGCCAAGCAGCGCTACGCGGACGGGATCTACCACATCCCCTACCGCAGCCTGTACTCGGTGAACACGACGAACCTGCTCTTCGCCGGACGCAACATCTCCGCCAGCCACGTCGCCTTCGGCTCGACCCGCGTCATGGCGACCTGCGCCACGATCGGACAGGCGGCCGGCACGGCGGCGGCACTCTGCGCCACCGGAGATGTCACCCCGCGCGAACTCCCCGTACCCGAGCTGCACCGGGCGCTGCTGCGTCAGGACGCCTCGCTCATCGGCCTCGCCTCGACGGACCCGGAGGACCTGGCCCTGCGGGCGAGGGCCACCGCCTCATCCACCTTGAGCGGCTTGGCAGTCGAGGACTCCGACGAGCTATGGCCGCTCGCGGCGGACGCCGGACTCGTCCTCCCCGCGGACCCGGACCTCTCCGGCGTGGAACTGCTCGTCGACGCCGACCGCGACACCGAGATCGTGATCGATCTGTACGACCCCGAACTCGGCCAGAACTACGTCCCGCGCCGCCTCGTCACCTCCACCACCCTGCCCGTCGCCGCCGGTGCCCGGCAGTGGCTCAAGACGGGCCTGGACTGGTCTCCCGAAACCCCGCGCAACGCCTTCCTGGTAGTCCGCGCCAACGACGCCCTCGCTCTGCACCGCTCCGACCGCCCGACCCCCGGCGTCCTGTGCTTCACGCGCGTACCGCTGCGCCCGTCGGACGAATCGCCGCAGCCGCTGCGCGAGTGGACGGACACAGGTCTGCTGCGCCGCACCTTCTGCCTCCGTACGGGAGAGACCGCGGCCTACTCCCCCGCCAAGGCCACCGACGGCTATGCCCGCCCGTACGCGGGACCGCACATGTGGGTCTCCGCACCACTGGCGGACGTCCCTTCCCCCTGGCTCGAGCTGGCCTGGCCCGAACCGGTCGCTCTGGGCCGGATCGAGGTCATCGCCGACGACGACGTCAACGAGGACCTGATCAACTTGCACCACCACCGCACGCCCTTCGACACCCTCCCCACCCTCCTTCGCGACTACCGCGTCGAGGCACTGGATACTGACGGCTCCTGGCGCGTCATCGCCCGTGCGGCGCAGAATCGGCGGCGACGCGAGACGCACACGCTGGCGGAGCCGGTCACCACATCGGCGATCCGGGTCGTCGTCGAAGCCACCAACGGGGCGGCGTCGGCGCACGTCGTCGCCGTGCGCGCCTACGAGTAGAAGCACCGACGCAGGAGAGTGACCGGATGGTCAAAAGAGCGATGGTCACCGGGGCCGCCGGGCGGATCGGGCGAGCGGTCCTCGCGCTGCTCGCCGAGCGCGGGATCGAGGCGAACGCCTTGGTCCTCGATGATCCCGGGGATCTCGCGGCGCGCCTGGTCGCGACCGGTGACGCGGCCGACGCGAAGGCCGTGCGGGCTGCTCTGGAGGGCGCCGATGCGGTCATCCACCTGGCGGCGATCCCGACTCCCGAGCGCAACACCGCATGTGAGGTCTTCGCGGGCAACAGCCTCTCCACCTTCACCGTCCTGGAGGAGGCCGGCCGGGCCGGGATCCGGCATGCGGCGGTGGCAAGCTCCTGGGGTGTCACGGGCCTGCCCTGGACGGATGTCGCGGATCCGCATCCGCCGTACGCGCCGGTCGATGAGGCGATGGCCTCCCAGGTTGCCGACCCTTACGGCCTGTCCAAACAGGTCGACGAGCTGACAGCGCAGATGATGGCGCGGCGGTACGGAATGAGCGTGGTGTGCCTGCGCTATCCGTACGTGGGCGGATTCGAGGAACGGCTGCACGCCCATGCCGCCCGGCTCACGGCCGACCCGGCCGCGGGGGCAAGAGACCTGTGGACGTACCTCGAGGTCCATGACGCAGCGAGGGCCGCGCTGCTGGCCTTGGACGTACCCGGCCGTGCGGCGCACGCGGTACACCTCTGCGCCCCCGAGATCATCGTGCCGTACCCGACGGAGGAACTGCTGCGCCGCTATCACCCCACCACCGTGCTGCGGCGCCCGCTGCCGGGTCGCGCGGCGCCGGTCGACACCTCGGCCGCGCGCAGGCTGCTGGGGTTCACGGCACAGAATCTCCTCGGTCACGGGGCGGTTCCGCCGAGTTGAGATCACGACGGCCGCCGGACCACCGCGGATAGGAGAGAACAGGACGTTTCCTGAGTCCGAGTGACGTACCGAGTGATATCCGCGATGGCTCCACCAAATCATCGTCAGCCGGAGCTGTCCGCAAAGATCACCGCCATGTGTGTCTGCGTGTGCAAGCCCTCCTATGACTCGTCGTTGACGGATGCTCAGTGGGCGGTGATCGAGCCGCTGCTGCCGGTGCGGGACCCGCGCCGGGGCGGCCGTCAGCTGAAGTTCCCGCGTCGGCTGATCGTGGATACCGTGCTGTACGTGCTGGTCAGCGGCTGCGCGTGGCGGCTGGTGCCGCACGACCTCGCGCCGTGGGACGCGGCCTACCGGTGGTTTCGCGCCTGGACGGCGGACGGCACCTGGGACCGGGTCCACGACGCACTGCGCGAGCGGGTCCGAGTGGCGGACGGCCGGGACCCGCAGCCTTCGGCGGCCGTACTGGACTCGCAGTCCGCCCGTAGTCATCAGGGCGGTCAGGCCATCGGCTACGACGCGGGCAAGCGCGTACGGGGGCGCAAGCGGCATCTGCTCGTAGACACCTGCGGGCTCGTGCTGCGGGCGGTCGTGCACTCGGCCTCGGTGCAGGACCGGGCGGGCGCGAAGCTGGTTCTCGCCGGGATCCGGAGCCTGTTTCCGCAGGTCGGGCTGATCTGGGTGGACGGCGGCTACGTGAACGTGGCCGACGCGGGACTGGTCGGCTGGGCGGCCGAGCGCGAGAACCTGGAGATCGTCGCGGTGCCGCGCAACGCGGATGTGAAAGGGTTCCAGGTGCTGCCCCGCAGATGGGTGGTCGAGCGGACATTCTCCTGGCTGGGACGGTGCAGACGGTTGGCACGGGACTACGAGCGCAAGACCGCGCACGCCGAAGCAATGATCAAAGTCGCGGTGATCCGGCTCATGGCCGCGCGCCTCGCCGGCGAGGAGATCGAACCACGCGGCCCCATCGAGACCGAAGCGGCCCGCCGCCTCGCCGACGACCTCAAGAGCCAGTAATCACCCGATTACCCAACACTTTCTCAGAGCTCCGCCCCGTCTGCAGCCCTGGCCGATCAGCAGCAGCCCTCAGCACGCGGTGCGGTGGTCTCGTCGACCCCTGTGGTGGACCTGAACGCCAAGGAGGTCGCTGACCGCCTGGCGAAGACGGGTATCGATACGGCACAGATCCGCTACGGCGTACGGGCCCATCGGATCGTGTATCGCACCGTCGACATCACAGGCAGACCCACTACGGCCATCGAACTGGTCGCGATGCCGAAGAACGACGAACGCGACCTTCAGGTCGTGTCCTGGCTGCACGGCACCGAGGTGTACCGAGGCGAAGTGGCCTCGGTGAACGACGAGTCCACCGACCGTGCCACGGCGTTGCTGTTCGCCTCGACCGGCCGCGCGGTGTCCGCCCGGACTACCTCGGCCTGGGCAAGGGCCCCGGATTCCACCTGTGCGGGAACCCGGAGGAACCGTCAGCGCCTCGGTGGATGCATTACGGGCAGCTCGTGCGTTCGCCCGCCGGGACGGCCACGACCTGGACCAGCGCGTCCTCATCAGCGGGTTCTCTCAGGGCGGACCCGCCACGATGATGGTCGGGCGAGCCCTGCAACAGAACATCGATCCGTACTTCCGCCCGGGCGCTCTCGCCCCGATTGCCGGCCCGTTCAATCTGAGTCGTTTCGAGGCTGCCGCGGCGGACGACGAAGTCGCCCGGTCATCGCTCTACCTCGCCTATTTCGCGACCGCGTGGCACCGGATGTACGGCCTGTACGCCACGCCGGGCCAGGCGTTCCGCGCCCCGTACGACAAGACGGTGGAGTCACTGTTCGACGGCAACCACGAGGCGTCGGAGATCGCGGCCGCGCTGCCGACGACCTCGAAGGAACTGTTCACCGAAGAGTTCCTCCAGAAGGTGCGCAACCCCACGGGAGAGCTGCGACAGAAACTGAAGCCCCTGGACACCACCTGCGACTGGCGGCCCGAAGTCGCGGTACACCTCTTTCACGCCAGGGGCGACAAGGACGTCGCCTTTGCGAACTCCCTGCATTGCCAACGCCAGCTGACCGCCAACAGCTCCGACCAACAGCTCACTGACATCGGCGATTTCGACCACTCCACGACGGTCCTCAAGGCCTTGCCCCAGGTGGTGCGCCAGTTCGACGCGGCCCGCTGAGTGCCCATAAACGGCCACGCCGCTGCTGGGCCGGCCTCGGCTCCACCGGAGAGCGCAGCTCGGTACTCAGGAACCGGGTCTCGCGGACTGTCCGGGGCGTGTGCCCCTTTGGGGGCGGAATCCGGCGAGGGCGGCCGCCTGGTCGACCTGGTCGCTGGTTGCGTACAGCTTCACGGCGTAGGGGACTTCCTCGTCCAGGTGCAGGCCGTGCTGGTGGTGCAGTGCGATGACGTGGTCGGTGAGTGTGGCCAGTTGTGTGGCGTCCAGGCTTCGGCGGTGAGCTCGCGCAGCCGGTCTTCTCCTGCACCCCGGACCGCACCGGTCCGGGGCTCGCGGTCTGTTCGGGGCTCTGCTACAGGTCGAACTCCAGGTGTTCGACGTCCGTGAACCGCACCTCTTCCAGGCTGCCGGCGCGGCGGCCGCCGTCCTGGAAGTACACCTCCTTGAGCGCTTCGGCCGCGATCTCCTTGAGCTCGCGGTCGCTGGCGCCGGCCTCCTGGGCGTCGAAGAGGCGGGCGGCGTAGCGGGGCGGCAGGGCGACGGTCAGGTGCCGGATGCGGTCCTGGTCCGTCGACCCGATCGGCGCGGTGTAGCCGAGGCGGGCGCGGGTGTCGATGACGATGCCGCCGGTGCTCGCCGCTTTCTCGCGGGCCTTGGCCCGGATCTGCGGCTGCCACCGGGCCTTCACCTCGCGCTCCATGCGCGCGGCGAGGTCCTTGCGGGGCTTCTTGATCTGGTCCTTCACGTACCGCTCGACGGTGCGCTGGGAGATTCGCAGCATCTGGGCGACGGCCTTGGTGCCCTTGAGCTGCTTGACCAGGTACCGCATCTGCGCGCCGGCCGATTTCGGGACCGGGCGGGTGAACGCCTTCTGCACCGCGGCGTCCAGGCCGTCCCCGAACATGCTCAGCGTCGCCTTCTCCTACTCTCCGTTGTCGACGTCGGTGACGGTGCCGTCCTTGATGTATGTAGGTTCGCGCCACCATTGTCGTTCCGGACCGCGGTGACCTGCTGCTTGCACTGTTGTCTCATTGGTTGTCCCACGGTTTCGGTCTCAGCTCGGTGGCATTTCCTCACGCGGCATCGCTTTGCGGGTCATCGGCGGGCTTCCAGGTCTGGTCGAACCAGGCGATGAAGTCCTTCACGGTTCCGATGCGGGCGATTCTCTCGTGGATGGCGCGCTGATCGTGACCGGGGAGGAAGTCGCCTCGGCTGATGGGCTTGCCGCATCCGCAGTTGCATTCGCGGTTGCCCAGCGGGGAGTCGAAGTAGGTGATGGGGTTCTGCTGGGCGCCGTTCGGGGCCGGCTTGCCGACGTAGTGATCGTGGACGGGATGCCCGGGGCCAAGGAGGCGGCCTTCGAAAGCCCGTCGCCCGCCAGGGATGTCGACGATCCGCTCGATCTCCATGGCCAGGCGGATGATCCCCCCGCCGTTGGCGACCGCGAACCGTTCACGTTCGACGCGTGATCCGGGCATCACCCAGACACCTCGGGCGATGTCGTAGAGCTGCCGCGCGGACAACCCGTCGCTCCAGCCGATCTGCGAGCGCTGGAAGGGGTCCTTGTTCGGGTCGACGTCCTTCTTCTTGCCGAGAGTGATCTGAATCATCGCGCCTCCCTGCGAGGCCGCCTCGGGTGGTCGGATAGGCCGAGGTGACCAGTTCAGGATAGACCATGCGCCCCCGTTATACCGGGGCATCGTTGATTTGGGTCGAGCGGTGGCCGGACAGGTCATGGCGCCGCCCCAGGTAGCTGATCATTCCGACCGAAAGGCCGGTCTCCTCTGCGAGTTCGCGGCAGGTGCGGCTGGCGGCGCGTTGGTCGCGGAGCCAGTCGAGATCGATCTGGCGCCAGCGGGTGGCTTTGCCGTCGCGCTTCATGCCGTATTCACGGACCAGGACCTTGATCGCCTCGGCGTTCACGTCGACGTGCTCCGCGATCCACTTGAGCGAGCGGTATTCGTCGAGGTAGAAGCGTGCGAACTTCTCCCTGGGGAGCGCGGCGCGAGCCCGGCGGATAGTCGCTCCTCTCTCCCACTTCGCGCTCTTCGCCTCGCTGGGAGGGGCTGGCTGCTCCTGCAGGACGAACCGGACGGTGTCATGGCTGACGCCGAGGCGGCGGGCGGCCTGCGCTGTCGTCAGGGATTCGCCTCTGATGAGGTGGTGCAACGTGCCGAGGTCGACGTCCTGCAGGTCGCAGCCGGGCAACTCGAGATCGCGGATGATGTCCGTCGGCGGCTGCCAGGTGAGAGGTTCCCTGTGGACGCCCTGGCGGGTGAGGAACTCAGCCGCGTGCTCTTCGAGTTGGCCTATCAGCGCCGGAGTGAGGTCGGTTTCGAAGGTCCGCAGCATGGTCCGCTGCTCCTGGGTGCTGGGCGTGTAGGCAGCCGGGGCGAGGGTTGCGGCGAGTCCGCTGAGCCGCTCGAACAGCAGCGCTCGGGTGAACTGGTGGCGCCGTACTCCGCCGGCCTCGAATCCGATGTTCCGGCAGAGCTGCGTCCAGGCGTCCAGCGGCAGCAGGTCGCCGTAGTCGACCGCGCGCCGGCGCGCATAGTCGATCGGTGATCCTTCCTGGTCAAGGTAGTCCGCCAGCGCGGTCAGGCCGCGACTGAGGCGTTGAAGTGGCCGCGTTGCATCAGCCGGAACGTGAGGTGGGAGCCCACCTTTTCTGTGACCGGTGCGCGAAGGAGGCGGGACGCCGAGGAGAAGCTCCTGGTGCCTCCGATCAGCAGGAGATAGCAGGACAAGGCCGGGCGGATCGTGCGCGAGAGGGCCCCGTCCGCGGGACTGAGGCGCGCGGACCAGGCCGGCCAGAGCTGTGTCGGGGTCTTGCCGGCCCGCTCCGCGACCCGGATTTTCGCCGAGCGTCCGGGCCTGCTCGGCAGTCGGTCCAGAGTGCGGTAACGCAACTGGTCAACGCCCTTGAGGCGGGGTGCGAGGGTTGCGATGCAGACCGCTTCGAACAGCGGACTGGTGTGACGCCAGTGAAGATCGGGTTTGAGGGGAATGCTGCCGTCGGCGTCGCTGATGAGGTGGCGAAGAGCGGCTCCGGCCTGGTGGACGTCGCCGTGTCCGAGGACGTGCAGGGTCGCGCTGACGGCCAGGGCGGCGGTCGCGGCCCGCTGCGGGGCAAGACGTCCCGGACGGGTCTCCTCGACGGGGTCGAAGGATCGTCGCACCGCGGGCGGTGGCTGTTGGTGCAGTGCCAGGATCTCCGGCGGGACGAAGCCGGCAAGCCGGTCGGGGACGCGGCGAAGGAGAATGCAGGCCAGCGCCCGAAGGTCCCCGAACAGCGCGAGACTGGGCTGGGGATAGTCCTGGTAGATGCCGAAAGCAGCCTGGCCGCAGGAGATCACCTCCTCGATGAGGGTCTGCGCCGCGAGCACGGGTCCCTGCGCGGCGAGTGTGAGCGCGGGGACTTCCGCGAGCGGCTGGCCGCAGCGTGCCGGCGGGGCGTCGTTCTCCGAAGGGCTGTGGCAGTGTCCCGGAGCGAGGGGAAGGCGGGTAGTTACCGCGATGTGCCGCGGCGTGCGGCGGCAGCGCGGGCAGGCGTCGACCAGCAGCAGGTGGTGATCGAGGCAGGCGAAGGACCAGCCGAGTCTCCAGCTCAGCCGCCATCTGCCGCCGCTCTCGGCGAGACAGGCCGGGCAGTAGCGTGAACCTCGGGCCCGGCCCCAGACATGCCTCGCCTCGACCCGGCGCCGATGCGTGTCGATCACGTGGGCCTGCCCGTCGTAGCGGGCCAGGGTCATGGCATGTGCCTGTACCGGGGTGAGGCCGGCCGACCAGGCGATGGTTGCCGCCTGGTCGGCGTCGAGGAGGGTGACCAGCCGGCTCAACACACCCGACTGCGTCGGCTGGCAGGCATCGCGCGGTAGCAGGCCTATGGAGGTCAGGACATCGATGGTGTTGGTTCCCAGCCGGTGGGCGGTCGCCTCCCACCAGGAGTCAAGTGCCTCGCCGGGCTGCGGGGCGAGGCGGATCGGCAGGGTCCTCACGTGCGTCACCGGCGAGCCGCCGTCCGGCGGGTCCGCCGTGACCGCTGTCCCTTCAGGAGATTGCGTACGTCGTCCTGGGCCAGGTGGGCCGCCTGGTCGATCTTGACGCGGTTCAGAAGTTCCTCGTCGAGACGCTCGGTGCCGGTGCGGACGGCCCGCTGGCAGCCGCGGTTGATGAGGGTCATCAGCGAGCCGATGTGGCCGCTGGAGCGGATGAACAGGTAGTCGGACAGGTCGTCGGCGAGCATGCCCCGGTAGGTGCCGTGCAGGACCAGGCGCTTCTCCAGGCCCAGCAGCAGCCGGCGCCACTGGTCGCGGCCCTGGTCGGTGGCCAGTTCGAAGGACCCCATGTCCAGGCGGGTCGTGCGCCGGCCCGTCTGGGCCAGGACGGCGTTGTCGTAGGACTCGCCCTCGGAGAACAGGCCGCGCTTGGCCAGGCCGACGCCGACGAACAGCAAGGTGACGGGGAACTCGTTCGCGACGTACTTGAAGTGGTTGCTCACCTCGACGCCGCCGGCGGCCCTCCAGCGAAGGAAGTGCAGATCGTCGACGATCAGCAGCTTCACATCGCAGGAGAGCACGCAGTCCAAGGCTCGCTGGGCGAACTGCGCGGTGGTGCCGGTGGTGCGGCCTGGGTGGCCGAAGAACTCCAGCATCGCCCGGTTGAAGTCCTTCATCCCGGTGTTCCCGGTCAGGCCAACCCGGCAGACTGGGAGCCGTTCGTGGCCGCCGGCGGTGAACGCGCCGCCCTCGTCGATCTCCCGGCGGTGGAAGTCCCGGGCGAAGGCCAGCACCGCGGCCGTCTTGCCCAGCCCCGGAAAAGCGTCCACCGCGACGGCGCCCTTGGCCTGGTCGCCGTCCTGCTGGTTGCTGTCGAGGATGTCCCACAAGTCCTCGTGCAGCTCCGCCAGCTGCGGCGTGCAACGGGCCGAGGTTCGCATGCCAGACCCGCCGGGCTCGGTCGTATTCCGCCTTCGCGCGCTCTCCCAGCGCCGCGTACTCGCCGCGGGGCAGCAGTTCGGGCTGGATGCGCGGTTCGGCTTCCGCGAACGCCGCCCAGCCCTCCTTGCGCGAGAGCGTCAGCGCGTCCAGCCGGTTCGAATCTCCCGGCGTCCAGCTGCCCTCGCTGTTCACGCGTCCTCCAGGGCATCGACGTAGAAGTCGCCCTCGTCCTCGAGTTCCACGAATCCGGCCTCGTCAGCCGCGTCGTCGTCGCCAGTCTCCGCCGCGGCCGGGGACGCGAGCTGCGGCGGCGGCGCGTCCGGCAAGTCCATAAGGCGTCTGACGCTCGGCAGTGTCGCGACGCTCTCCTCGGGCTCGGGTAGATCCAGGGCCTTCTGTTCCCGGGCAAGCCGCAGTGCCATGCGGCGCTCGACCAGCGTGGTGCCCAGCCCGAGGTTCCAGCGTTCGAACAGGTCACGGACCGCGGCCTTGTCGTCCGGGAACCGGTCCCGGGCCGCGGCCAGGCGGCGGGCGAACTGCAACGCCTCCTCGCTCACCGGCATGTCCCGACTCGGTGCGTGTTCCCAGGCCAGCGCATGCCACCCCCGGCTCGCGGGATCGCGGAAGTAGACCGCGTTGATGTCGTCCGGGTTCACCGCGATGGGCCACTTGCCGTCCCGCTCGCCGCTGAGCAGACCGCGATAGGGGTCCAGGGCGGCGCCGTTGTAGCGGCGGGCATCCAAGTCGATGCCGTAGTGCTGGATCGTGCGCCGTTCCACCCGCAGGAACTCAAACGCCAGGTCCGGATCGCGCGGGACCTCGATGTAGCCGGCCCGATTCAGCCCGTGCTCGAACATCGCCGCTGGCGACATCCGCAGTCCCGGCACCCCGGGATCGACCAGACTGGTGTGCGGCCGGTGGTGATAGACGCAGGCCACCCACTCACGGATGATCGCCTCAAGCTCGTGGAGGAAGAAGAACGCCTCCCCCTCCGGCCGCTCCCCGCGCGAGTGCAGGTCGGGCCCCTTGTAGGCGGGCAGGGCCTGCAGCAGGTCCTCGCGCAGAGTCAGGAAAAACCTCTCCAACGGGCCCTTGTCCCGGCCTGTCCGCAACCGGGCCGGCTGCACCGAGATCCCCAGCCGGCGGCAGACGCTGGTCAGATGCTCGGAGACGAACACCTTGCCGTGATCGACCAGAACCGTCTCCGGAACCAGCGCGGGCGACGCCGCTCCGCGTATCGGCCCCTCAAGCGCGGCGACGTCGATCAGCACCGACCGCGGGATGCCGTGCTCGGGCCAGACCGCGTGCGCCGGCCAGTCCTCCCCCGAGGGCCGGGGGCGGAACGCCTGGTAAAGGGCGACGCTGGCGTCGACGGCCTTCGTCGACACCGGCGTGACCCTGATCCCCAAGACGCACCGGGTGTACCAGTCCATCGCGACGGTCAGCTTCGCCTGCAGCCACTGCAGCGTGACCGGGTCGAGCGCGAAGACGTCCAGGCGGTTGGTGTCCATCAGCAGGTACTCGCCCGGCCGGGTCGGCCGCAGCTTCCCGTAGACGCCTCCCGGCCGGGCGGCGATGTCCCGGTTCCGCTTCGTGCTCAGCCGGAACGTCGGATGACGCCGCTCCAGGTCCTCCAGGAGGCGGTAGGTCGTCGCCCGGCTGGGCAGGTCCTCCTCCGTAAACCCCCTGGCCAGCAGCCGGGCCCGGGTCCGCTCGATGACCATCTTGCGTGACGGCTTGGACTGGTCCGTGTGCTCGACCATCACCTCCAGCGCCGCCTCCGACCACTGCTCAGCGTTCCGGTGCCCCGAGCGCGGCCCGCTGCGAGCCGGCACCAGTCCCGCCTCACCGTCGCGGCGGAAGGCCGCGACCCACCGCTTGACCGTGCGCGTGGCCACCTCGAGCTCGGCCGCCTTCGCCGCGTACCGGCTCTCCATCGGCTCGCCCGCCGTGTAAGCAGGACGGGGTTCTCCCACCGCCGGTAGTTCCTCGCTGCCGCTGCGGAACCCGGTGAGCACCTCCCTGACATGCGCGGCCCGCTCCAGCACCTGTTTCCGCTCGCCGGCGCCCAGCCGGTCCAGCACCACCGCCGCCGTCTCCTGCGGGTCGTCGGAGGCCGGCCCGGGCCCGTCCGGGATCACGCGAACGCGGTCGGAGAGCAGCAGTTCCTTGACGGCCAGCCGCAGAAGCCGTCCCCGGCCGTCCTTGAGGATCACCTCGCCACCCGCCTGCGTGCCGGCGAATTCCACCACCTCGACGATCTCGCCGTCGTAGGAGAAGCGACTCCCCACTCCCACGCGCACCGCGGCCCGACTCACGACGCCGTCCTCAGCACGCTGCGGGCACTGAGCGGAACGCTGAGATCAGTCAGCCACTGCTGCTTCCAGAGCAGATGCAGGACCGCGGCCCGCACCAGCGGAGCCGGACGACCCGGCAGGCAGGCGAACGCTTCCTCCAGCGTGTCCCCGTCCACGACCCGGTCGCGTACTTCGTTGACGATGACCGGGTCGAACAGCCGCTCCGGCGGTGGCTCCTCGTCCACCGCCTCATCGCCCATCTCCTCGGTCAGCTCCGGCTCGAACAGCCAATCGCGGCGGTAGCCCGCGAGGAACCGGACGTTGGCCACCTCGGCTTCCGGCGGTTCGCTCCACACCTCGTAGCGCCAGCCGCGGGACTCGACCGCCTCGCGGGTCCAGGCGAAGGTGAACGCGTGCTCCGGCTTCTCCACCCGGTGCCGTGGTTTGACGTCGACGACCAACGGGCCTGCCGAGGTGGCCATCAGGTAGTCCGGGATGTGTCGGCGCAGTGCGCCGTCCACTTCGGCCCGCAGCAAGAAGGGCTGGGCCACGATCGCCGTCACGTCCCGGTCGAAGTCGGCGTACCACAGCCGCGCGAGCTCCAGCCGCGACTCGTAGATCACGTGATCCGCCTGCGTACTCGACCAGTACGAACCCGAGTAGTGCCTCTGCCCCATGTACCAGCGGAAGATCCGCCAGGGCTCGGCCGCGTACAGCATCTCCAACGGTACCGACTCCCAGGCGAGTCCCTCGGACGCCTCATCCTCGGCAAGCCGAACACACACCTCTACAGCCACCATCCACCCCCAGCGCCCGCGTAACCGACCTTGATCGCAAGACAGTTACACGGGCACTGGAGCACGAACGATCACACGCATCTTCGATCACTCGAACAGGTGGCCATTCTGAGCTTTGGATCTCAACACCGCGTCATAAGTGCTATTCACAGGTCATCGCTCGCGAGAACATGACGCGGATTCTGAGTACCTACAATGTACCGGGCGAGGTTCAGCTCCGGCGCGTCGAACCGCTCCCGGACCTCCTCGCCCCACAGGACGTCCTGGGTGCCCTCGTGCTTGACCAGGCCGGGGTTGACCCCGAGCTTGAAGCCGCCGGGCAGCGGCTTGCCCTCCCGGTAGGGCAGGAAGTCCAACGGCGAGGGTCCGTTGGCGGCGTAGACGACGCAGTCGGACAGGACCGCGACCGGGTACTGCCCGGTGAACGCCGCGTGCTTGACAATCTTGCGGTGCAGGTTGATCCGGGTGCGGGAGATGACCGCCGCCCGGATGTCCGGCCGCCACGTCGGACGGGACAGCGCGCGCCACGGCTCGCCCGGCCGCCACCCCTCGCCCCGGGGCCGCTCGCGCAGCTTGCCGATGCCGCCCTTCACCGTGGCCTTGATGGCGGTCACCACGATGGCCAGCTCCGGGTCGCGGCCCTTGTAGCCGTCCATCGCCGCGAGGAAGTCGGCCGGCTCCGTGTCGGCGTGGACGCCGAGGTCGGCCATCGTGGCGAGGTAGGCGTCGCGCAGCCGGTTGTACCAGGCGTCCAGGTAGCGGCCGTTCTCGCGCCGCACCCACGCCTCGATCGGCGTGACGTCGTAGCCGAGCTCCACCGCGTACGCCACGGTGGGCGTCGCGTACCAGGCCGGCCCCTCGGGGCGGTCGCCCTTCGGCGTGAACGGGCTGGGCAGCAGGTTGCCGTCCAGCTCCACCCACTCCTTGCCGACCTTCACCCTCGACAGGTCGACGTGGGACAGGTCGACCAGCCAGCTGCCGGGCAGCTTCGGGTCGAACACCGGCGCGCCGCTGGCCAGCGGGCGACGAGGTGCGCTGCACCGGGGGGCTGGCGGCACGATGGGGCTGAGAACGGCATTTTTTTCGAAGCAAGCCATCCGAATCCGCCCCTGAGACGTATCTAGTGAGGAAAGAGTTCCCCAACGAGGTTCAGGAGGAACGATGGCCATCTTCAGCAAACTCATGCCCGCAAGGTCTGACGGCCTCCGATCGTCAAGGCACCGCAGCCGTTCGGATCACCGCAGCCGTTCGGATCACCGCAGCGGTTCGGATCACCGCAGCGGACACAGCTGCCACTGACCGAACGAGTGCTGAGCGGGCCGGCGACTGGATGCCCCGGTCCGCTCCTCGGACCCTGAGGTGCGCATCCCATGATGCATGTCCTGCGGCGTCTGCTGTCGGTGGAGGCGTCCGACGCAGTCGTGGCGGCCGCGCCCGCGATGGCGCCGCGTGAGGTGTTCCGGCGGTTCTGGCCCTACACGCGCGGCGGTCGGCGATGGCTGGTCCCCGTTCTCCTCTTCAGCCTGGTCGGCCCGTCCGTGCAGGCCTCGGAGATCTGGCTCTTCAAAACCGTCGTGGACACTGTGCTCGTCCCCCGTGCTCTGGGGCCGTTGCTCTGGATCGCACCGGTCTACCTCGGGCTCATCGTCTTGTCCGGGGTGCTGCGGTTCGCCGACGACGTGACGTCCACCTGGGTCGGCGAACGCTTCCTGCTCTCTCTTCGCGCCGATGTGTTCCGGCACGTCCAGGGGCTGTCGCTCGGCTTCTTCGAACGCCGGCGGCTCGGGGACCTGCTGTCCCGCATCACGGGCGACGTCGACGCGGTCGAGACGTTCCTGCTCTCCGGGGTGGCGAACGCCCTCTACTACGTGGTCTGTCTGGGGGTCTACCTCGGCATGCTGGTCTACCTGCGGTGGGACCTGACTCTGCTCGCCCTCGCCATCGTGCCGCTTTTCTGGGCCGCCGCCCGGCACTTCTCGCGGCTGATCAAGGCCGCGTCACGGGAGCGCAGGCGCCGCAGTGGCTCGATCAGCGCGGTGGCCGAGGAAGCCCTTGGCAACGTCGCGCTGGTGCAGGCGTACAACCGGCAGGGGTGGGAGGAGCACCGGTTCGAGCGGGAGAACGTCGGCAAGTTCCGGGCAGCGATGGCCTCGACGCGGATCCGGGCCGTCTACTCGCCCGTCGTCGAGGTCATCGAGGTGACCGGCGGCCTCGCGGTGATGGGCCTCGGCACCTGGAAGCTGGCCCAGGGACAGCTCACCCTCGGTGGACTGCTGGTCTTCCTCGCGCTGATCGGCAAGCTCTACAGCCCGGTCCGCGGCCTGGCCCGGCTCGGCAACACCTTCTACGCGGCCTCCGCCTCGGCGGAGCGGATCATCGAGTTGCTGGACCAGCAGCCACAGGTCGTCGAGGTTCCGGGCGCCCGGCGGATCGGCCGCGCGCGGGGCGACGTGGAGTTCGACGGCATCTGGTTCCGCTATCCCGATGCCTCCTCGTGGGCGCTGTCGGACGTGTCCTTCCACGTGGCCTCGGGCGAGACGCTGGCGTTGGTCGGGGCGAGCGGGGCCGGCAAGTCGACGGTCGCCAAGCTCCAGTTGCGCTTCTACGACCCCGACCGGGGCGCGGTTCTGCTCGACGGCGCCGACCTGCGGGACCTGAGTCTGTCCGAAGTACGGGAGAACGTCGCGGTGGTGCTCCAGGAGACCCTTGTCTTCCACGGCACCGTGCGGGAGAACATCGCCTATGGCCGGCCGGACGCGACGGACGCCGATGTCGTCGCGGCGGCACGCGCGGCGGACGCGCACGAGTTCATCGAGCGGCTCCCGGAGGGCTATGACACGCTGGTCGGTCAGCGCGGCCGGACGCTGTCCGGCGGACAGTGCCAGCGCCTGGCGATCGCCCGGGCGATGATCCGGGACGCGCCCGTGCTGCTGCTGGACGAACCGACCACCGGGCTCGACGTCGGGTCGGGCCGACGGATCATGGACCCGCTGCGCCGGCTCATGGCCGGGCGGACCACCGTCGTCATCTCGCACAACCTCCTGACCGTCCGGGACGCCACCCGCATCGTGGTGCTCGACCACGGACGGGTCGTCGAGCACGGCGCCCACGACGACCTGCTGGGCCGCGACGGCGCGTACGCCCGGCTGCACCGGCTCGGCGCGGGCGCGGTGCTGTCATGAGCGCCCCCGCCCTCTGGGCTCCGGGCACGGAACCGATGCAGGGCTACGTGATCCTCGAGCACCTGACGCGCACCGGTTGGCTCGACGTCTACGACGCCTGGAGCGAAGAACGCGACTGCCGGTGCGTGATCAAGGTGGTGCGGGCGGACCACCGCGGAGAGAAGCGGCTGGACGAGCGGCTGCTGCGCGAGGGGCGGTGGCTGCGGGACTTCGCCCATCCACACCTGGTCCGTGGCTACGAGGCGTTCAAGTCGCCCGAGCCGCTCGTCGTCCTGGAGACGCTGACCGGTGAGACCCTGTCCCACCTCGTGCACCGGTTGCGGCGGCGGCCGGCCGCCGCCGATGTGGCGCTGCTCGGGGTGCAGATGTGTTCGGCGGTCCACTACCTCCACGGTCGGGGCCTGCTCCATCTGGATCTCAAGCCCGCCAACGTGGTGGTGGACCGCGGCCACGTCAAGGTACTGGACCTGAGTGTGGCCCGGCCGCCGGGGCCCGCGCCCGCAGGGCTGGGCACGTGCTGCTATCTCGCCCCGGAGCAGGCCCGGGGCGGGCCGCTCACGGCCACCGCCGACGTGTGGGGCATCGGCATCACGCTGTTCGAAGCGGCCTGCGGGGAGAAGCCGGTCGCCTGCCGGGCAAGGACGGCCGCGGCAGACGGCCACGACACCGATGACCGGTATTGGCAGCTCGAGGAGGCCGCCCCGCCGATCGCGTCCCGGCGGCGCCTGCCGCTCGCTCTCGCCGCCGCCGTCGACAGCTGTCTGCGGGCCGATCCGTCGTCCCGGCCCACGGTCTCCGGACTGGCCGCCGCCCTCAAGGGGGCGCTGCCCGAGTGACGCTGCCCGGTCGGGGCGGGGGGCCCATGCCTCCCCGGGCCGGCACCTGGCGGGCTGCGGTGAGCCGTGGCAAGGACGGTGCCGTCGGCAGACGCCGACGAGCGCCGGAGAGCGTGTTCGAGTCGACCGGGGTCACGGCATGCCGTTTCGGACGGAGAGATCGCAGACGCGGACGGTCGTCCCCTCCGAGTGCTTGAGAAGGCAGGTGGCCCTGCCGGTTCCACCGGCGAGATCTACGCCCGTCCCGGCAGCCCCGGCAGGATCTTCGTGGTCGTCGATCCCACCGGTCACGGCACCTCGGGCGACCGAGGTGATGTCCCCGGCCTTCACGGGCTCGGACTCGACGGCGCGCAGGGGTGAGGCGGTGAGCTCCTGGACGGCGAGTGCCGATCGCCCAGCCGGCGAACCCCGCGAGGACCGCCGCGGCCACCGCGAGCCACCCCCGGGCCCTGCGCGCGGGGCCGCGTGGGCCGGGGAGGGCGAGGCCCGGGCCGCGCGCGGCTCTCGCCCTTTCCTCCGGTGCCGCCGCCTGCTGGGCCAGACTGCGCACCACCCGGCTCGTGAACCCGAGTGGCGGCTCGGTGTCCGGCAGCAGGCCGATCAGCCGGTCGCCCACGAGGCAGAGCTGCTCGACGAACTCCCTGCATTCGGCGCACCGGTCCAGATGGGCGACCGCCTCGGCCCGCTCCCGGCCGGGCAGCACTCCCAGTGCCAGCTCGGCGCCGACTTCCCGCAGCTTCGCGCAGGCCGGACCCCTGGACATAGTCCCCTCATTCCGGAGCCGCCAGGGTGGTGCGCAGTTTCGCCATCGCCGCCCTGATCCTTGTCTTCGCGGTGCCCAGCGGAATCCGCTCCGAGTCGGCGACCTGCTGGGCCGTCATCCCGTAGACGCCTGTCATCATCAGGGCCCGGGCCTGCTCCCGGGGCAGCCGGGCCACGGCGGCCCGGAGCTGGGCGGAGGCCTCGTCGGCCAGCGCCCAGCTCTCGGGGGTCTCGGTGACGACGCCGATGAAGGTGTCCAGGTCCTCGGGTGCCATCGGCACCGTTCGGCGTGCCCGGACGGTGTCGATGGCGAGGTTGTGCGCGATGGTCGTCAGCCAGGTGCTGACCGAGCCGCGACGCGAGTCGTAGATCTGCGCGTGCCGCCACGCGCGCTCGAACGTCTGCTGGGCGACGTCCTCGGCGAGTTGCTGGTCCCGGGTGACGGCCATGGCGACACCGAAGACCCGGTGCTGGAACCTCCGTACGAAGACGACGGCCAGCTCCGAGTCGCCGACGGCCAGTCCGGACAGCAGAGCCTCGTCCGAGAGGCGCCCCACCGGGAACCGGTAACCCGGCGGACGTCTGTGTACCGCCGACGGCTGCCAGGTGTTTGCCCGCCCGTCCCGGAAGATCACATACCCATTCTCCGCCGCCGGGCCAGGCCCCGCATCCCGGTCAGTGCCCGTTCTGCGCCAGCCGCAGCAGGTGGTCCGCCAGCGCCTGGCCGCCGCTCGGATCACGGCTGATCAGCAGGAGCGTGTCATCGCCCGCGATGGTGCCGAGGATGTCGTGCAGAGGTCGATGGCCGAGGCCAGGAACTGCGCCGCACCCGGCGGGGTGCGCAGGACCTGGCGGAGGCCTCCGCGGAGATCAGCAGCTCCTGGGAGAGGCGCCGCATCCGCTCCTCCTTGGCCGACTCGCCCAGCGGTGCGCGCGGGGTGCGGAAGCCGCCCTCGCTCGGAACCGCGTAGATGAGGTCGCCGTCGGTGTTGCGGATCTGCACCGCGTTCAGCTCGTCCAGGTCCCGGGAGAGCGTCGCCTGAGTGACGCTCAGTCCGTCGTCGGCGAGAAGCTCGGCCAACTGGCTCTGGGAGCGCACCGGATGCCGATTGAGGATGTCCACGATCCGGCGGTGGCGCGCGGTGCGGGTCTGCGGCACGGCGGGCCCCATGTGCTCGTGTTCCTGCGCCTGACTCATCGTCGTCTCATTCTCCGGATCGTCCGTCCCCGTTCGCTGTGTCGAGGATGCCCGGCAATGCCCGCACGAACGCGTCCACGTCGTCGGCACCGAGGTTCAGCGGCGGCATCAGCCGTACGACGTTCGGGGCGGGCACGTTCACCAGGAAGCGGGCGTCCTCAGCCGCTTGCTGCGCCTGCTGCGCGAGCGGCTCGGTGAGCACGATACCCAGCAGGAGGCCCGAGCCCCGGACGTGGCCGATCAACGGGTGGCCCAGCGACTCGATTCCGTCCCGCACCTTCCCGCTCTGCCGCTTGACATTCTCCAGTAGGCTCTCGGCCTCGTTGGTGTGGAGGACGGCGCCCCCGGCGGCACAGGCGATCGGGTTTCCGCCGAAGGTCGTGCCGTGCTGGCCGGGCCCGAGCAGTTCGGCGGCCCTGCCGAAGCCGGCTGACGGGGCGGACCCACATGGTCGCCACCCAGGGCGGCTTCCACGGCCGCACCATGGGCGCCCTCGCGCTCACTGGTCAGCCCGGCAAACAGGAGCCGTTCCTGCCGCTGCCCGGCGAGGTCACGCACGTCCCCTACGGCGACGCCCAGGCCCTGGCCGCCGCGGTCACCGAGGAGACCGCGCTCGTCGTCATCGAGCCGATCCAGGGTGAGAACGGCGTCGTCGTCCCGCCCGCCGGCCGGTACACGGGCGGATGAATTCGAACGGACGTAGCATTACTCCGTGTCTACGTACGACTTCCCCGAAGATCTCCGCGCGGCGCAACTCGCCCTCCACCAGACCCCAGCGCGTACGAGGAGTACGCCAAGGCCTTGCCGTGGTCGGCCGAGCCTCTGCCCGGCTGGGAAGGCGACAAGCACCTGCACAGCACCTACCGGTCCGGGAAGCCGGACAGCCCCGGGTACACGCCCGAGCAGGACGCCGAGGTCGCCCGCTTCCAGGAAGAGCTGCTCCGGCTGAGCACCGAGGTCTCCACCCACCCGTACTGGCAGTCGCTCGGCGGCCCGGACCTGGTTGCCGCCCGCATGGCGCTCAAGCACGCCACGAGCCCGACAGCGAGGCGTAGCAGCGGTCCGGGCCCGGCAGGTTCCGCCGGGCGGCGAGGATGCGCCGGTCCCCCGGCGGCACGACGATCGAAGGAGGGGGAGAGTACGGGAGGCGCGCACGTGCCGTCGACGATCTGGTCGGGTGCGATCTCGTTCGGTCTGGTCACTTCTCTGAACTACCGGTGATTCCTGCCGAATGCGTTGTCAGAGAGGTGCTGGTACGGTTTCTTGCCCAGGCCACGCATGAACTGGTCGAAGAAGGACTGATCGTCGCGAAAGCACCCAGACGCGATGCGGCTCACGGAGCGTGAGCTGGTGCTGTCAAAATCGGATCGTCAAGGCGGTCCCGGTCTCCTACCGTTCCGTCATGCAGATCGTCGTGACACTGGACTGTGTTGACACCGAAGCGCAGGCGGGATTCTGGCTCGCTGCGCTCGCCCCGCTGGAATACCGGCGTGGCTTCGACGGACCGCCCTATCTGAGCTTGGTCGGTCCCGCTCCCGCACCCACCCTTCTCCTACAGCAGGTTCCGGAGCCAAAGCAGGTCAAGAATCGCATGCACCTTGACCTCGACTTCGGCACCGAGGACTTGGACGCCGAGGTCGAGCGCCTCCAACAACTCGGCGCCCAGAGGATCACTCGGGAACAGAGCGAACACGGCTTTCACTGGGTCGTCGTTGCCGACCCAGAAGGCAACGAGTTCTGCGTATTCGTCCCTCCAACCATTGCTGTCCCAGAGGCGTAGTCGCAGCATCGGGCTACCTCATGGGCCGAGTCCGTCCCCACTGCGACGCGGGGAGCCGACGAAAGGCGGGTCCCCGCGCCAAGGCACGTCCACGTCGTTATCAACCCTTGCGTCCTGAGCACCGTTCCCGACACTCAGTTACGACTTTCGCGTGGTGGGGAGTCCCAGGTGCACGGGCCCAGGTACGGGCGAGGAGTCGTCGATCTGCCGGATCTTGGCCTCCGCCCCGGTGAGGCTCACCTGAAGCCCCTCGATCTCGCCGAGCCAACCTTGTTGTTCTGCCTCCGTGATGCGGGCGACGAGGTTGTCGCGGATCTCGACGAGGCGCTCGCGCTGGGCGGGGTCCGGACGCAGAAGGGAGCAGCGGACGCTTGTGTCAGATGCTCGCTCCTCCGACCTGACCCGGCCCAACGGGCACGGCTTGCCGACATCCGCGACAACTTGATCGCCCGAATCGCCGAAGCAGAACAGGAGGGGGGCTTGGTGAGATCGAAGGACTCCAAATCAGCCTCGCCAGCACAGAGGAGAAGCTCACCCAGCTCGATGCAGAGCAAGTCCGTCAACGCCAAGTGATTGATCTCGGCATGCCCCGCTTCAGCCAGATCGCGACACGAATCAGTACGGCAAGAGGACCTTCAAGTTAGGCGAGCCTCATCCATGCGGATGATCTACACGACCCCGACGCAGGCCGCGCCCCGCTCCCTACGGGCGGCGGGCCAGCAAGTGGGTGTCGAGGAAGCCCCGCTCGGTCGCTGGGTCGTGGAGCAGCCGGGCGAACGTGACGAGGCCGGCCCCGGCCAGCAGCTCGGCGAACCGGTCCGCCGGCCAGCTATAGGCGGGCGTCACCTTGTGGTCGAAGCGGACCGGCTCCGGTCCCTCGGTCCCGAAGAGGGACACCAGGAGCAGGCCCCCTGGTGCCAGGACACGCACCTGCTCAGCGAGCAGCGCGGGCAATTCCCCGGGTGGGGTATGGATCATCGAGTAGTGGGCCAGCACTCCGCCGAGCGCGGCGTCCTCGACCGGCAGGGCTTCCATCCGCGCTTCGTCGAACCGCAGCACCGGATGGGCCCGCCGAGCGTGGTCGACCATGGCCGGGGAGAGGTCGAGCCCGAAGGCGTCCAGCCCCAAATCGTGCAGCATGGCCGTCAGATGACCAGGTCCGCACCCAACATCAGCCACCCGCAGGTTACCCGTGCCACGCACGAGCTCGGCGAAGGTGCCGATCATGTTCCGCGCGAACGGACGCGTCTCCAACTGACTACTGAACATCGAGGCATACAGGTCCACGACCCCGTCGTAGGCCGCCCTGGTCGCGTCCTGGTGTCTTAGAAGCTGTTGTCTTTCCGGGCTTGAGGACGGCGTTTTCCCTGGTCGGGCATAGGGTCGACGATCCTGTGGGAGTGGTGGTCTGTCATGTCGCCGCTGCTGTGGAGGTCATGGATGCCGTCGGTCGTGGGGTTGCTGGAACAGCGCGAGCTTGTCGCTCGCCGCCGCGTGGACGAGCTGCGGGAGGAGGCCGACCGCATCCAGGCTGAACTGGCCGTGGCCGAGCGGGACTGGAAGGAATGGACCATCGCTCGCTCGCGGGTGGGCGAGGTGCTCGCCCCGGCAGACGAGACCGATCATGGCCGCGACCAGGGCGACCGGACAGCACCGGCCGCCGACGGGCAGGCCGAGGAGGCATCGTCAACGCTGGAAGCGGCGAAGGCGAAGTCGCAAGTGCCGGTGTGGCGTGAAGGGCTGGCCTGGTCGGCGCTGTCGGTCGATTACCAGCGCATCCTCAGGACACTCGCTGACCGGTCCCGGCTCGGGCAGGGTCCGATGACCTGCCAGGAGATGGCCGCCGTGTTCGGCATGGACGTGGTGCCGGCGCGGGTGGAGGCGCTGCGGTCGAAGGCGAAGCGCCTGGTCGCGCGTGGCTGGCTGGCGGAGCCGGCTCCGGGTCGGTTCATGCTCGTGCAGGGCGTGAGCGGGCCAGGCGGCGGGTCATGAGCAGGGTCATCGACCAGTAGACCATCGCCTCGGCGCTGGTGGTGCGGCGCTCGAAGTCGCGCACCAGGCGGCGGGTGCGCATCAGGTGGGCGAAGAGGCGCTCGACAATCCACCGTTTGGGCAGCACCACGAAGCCGCGTATGTCGTCGCTGCGCTTGACGATCGCCAGGACCAGGGCGAGCGTGGCCAGGCAGTATTCGACGAGGCTGCCGGTGTAGCCGCCGTCGGCCCAGACGAGGGCGACGCGGTGGTGGGCGGTGGCTACTCGCTCGAGCAACACCCGGGCGGCGGTGCGGTCGCCGACATCCGCGGCGGTGACCATCACGCCCAGCAGCAGGCCGAGCGTGTCGACCACGACGTGCCGCTTGCGGCCGTTGATCAGCTTGCCGCCGTCGAAACCACGGCTGTCGGCGCCGACGACGGCGTCCGCCTTGACGGACTGCGAGTCGATCACCCCGGCCGTCGGCTCAGCGTCCCGCCCCAGCTTCTCGCGCACCCGGCCGCGCAGCCGGTCGTGGAACTCTTTGACCAGGGCGTGGTCGCGCCAGCGGCGGAAGAATGCGTAGACCCGGTCCCACGGCGGGAAGTCGGCCGGCATCGCCCGCCACTTGACGCCGTTGTCCACGAGATAGTGGATCGCATCCAGTATTGCCCGGTGGCAGTACCCCTCCGGGCGCCCGCCCCGCCCACGCATCCAGCCCGGCACCGGCAGCAGCGGCCGGACCTCAATCCACTCCGCGTCCGTCATGTCCGTCGGGTACCGGCGCTTCCGTTCGGGCCGATCGGCCGCGTTGCCGTACACGTGCGCGAGGCAATCACACGTTGGAGCGGCCGAGTTGGACTGCCCGGCCATCGGCACGGAAGACTGCGGCACCGGGGCCTCCTGTTGCTCTATGGATTCGACACCCACGAGCTGTTCAGGAGGCCCCTTCCTCATGCCCTCGCTACGGCAGGATCACCCGACCGAGAACCCTCGTTCGACCGCCCCCGCTCAAGATCGAAAAGACAACAGCTTCT
>NZ_LIXJ01000037.1 GCF_001905795.1 Streptomyces sp. CB01580 | reverse complement strand
AGTTATTTAATTACAAGCCCCGGCGGTGCCGGAGTACTGCCTTTGCACCCTGACCCGGGGCGGTTCAGCCGAACGCTGGGCCACTCTCGCCGGCGGAAGCTGGTCCGAATACGTGGCGGCGCGACGGGCTGCTCCGCAGGGCTAGGCAGTTGCCCTGCGAATTGCTTTGCTTTGCCAATATGAGGAAGGGGCCCCTGACGCCTCGCATTCCGCCCTCCTTGGCTCAGCCCAGCGCGTCCATCAGCGCGGTGATGTAGGCATCCAGCCGCTTCTCCACAGCTCGCGTCGTCAGCTCTGTCCTCCCTGCCCCTCGCCATGTCTCCGCCACCACCTGCACCTCTTCTGAGGATGCCAGCCCGTCCCGGACGAGCCAGTACAGTCGCTCACTCGCGTCCGTGGCCAGCACCCCACCGGCCTCCTCATACGCCTCGGGATACCGAAGACCCCACGCCGGGCCGTGCAGCAGCGCAAGATTGACGGAGCAGTGCGCCACATCGAGATCTGCCGGACCCCAAGAGGTCGCCGCCCAGTCGACGACCCCCGTGATCCGGACGTCTGCTGACTTTGAAGGCGACATGTCGAACAGCACGTTGCCCGGCTGGAAGTCCCGGTGCAGAAACCGCCCTTCACGGGGCGGCGGGGGCTTGCGGATAACGTCGATAGCGGCCGCCCAAGCCGACGCGTCGGCGCCATTCGGAACCACGACAGTGTCGGCGGTCGTCAACGTCACATGCCCCCGCGGCCGCTTGGCGGGCTGCAAGGCATGAATCGCTACGAGCTGGCGGGCCAGCAGGGGGAGACGCGTGTCCAATCCCTCGTCGTCGAGGACCGTCCGGCCCGCCATATGTGTCATGAGGAGTGACGGATACTCGCAATGCGCGGCAGTCGGATCAACCGCGACCAGTCCAGGAGCTGGCACGCCGGTCCCTGGAAGCAGGGTCAGGGCGCCAGCCTCCCGTTCCAACCAGTCCTCGGTGTGTTCAACGTTCACGAAGGTCCGCAGCACCAGGTCACGCGTGTCTCCGGTTCGAGTGCCGATGGTCAGCTTCCGCATCTCGGCAGAAAGGCCACCGTGCAGCACCTCGGTTCTGATGATTCGTTCACAGGCTTCCAGGTGCCGGCTCGCCCAAGCCAGGGTCAACGGTCGGACAGTCGCTGCCTCATCGTGGTTGGTCACCGTGTCACCTCATCATCCGGCTGGCGACCCGCACGAAATCTTTAGGAGAAGCGATAACCGTGCGACTGTGACCAGTCCGGCAAGATCGCATCCAGGCACGGGCCACTCTGCGGCGTCGGGGCCCCCAGACTCCCGCTCGGCCGTATCCGCCTGCGCTGGGAGCCCGCCTCCCGAGCGGGCTGGGATGTCACCGCCCACCTCGGCCTGGCCACCACCGAGGTCCTCCTCGCCTCCTGGCCCGCCGCCCCCGACGACTGGCCGCGCCTGGTCCGCCCCTCTCCAACCGCGTCGCCGAGGTCTGACCGCAACCGCAGAAGGCTGCCCCGCGCCGACCGGCAGGGGCGGTCTCGCCGTACGCCCGCCCATCCGGATCTTGCGTACGCTCATCACCGACGAACGAGGAGGACACGATGGCCGACGACCAGCAGCTCTGGGGATATCCGGAGGTCGCCGTCCACCTGGGCATCAGCGCCTCCGCCGTGGAACGGCGCGGTCCTGGCCGACGGCGGGGACGGCAAGACACCACACCGGGCCTCAACTGGTCCGGTCAAGCCTCTGCAGTCTCCGGAGACTCAAGGCACTGGCCAGTGGTCCGGGCGCCAGTGAGAGCAAGGCCCAGGGCCATCCGACGTGCGCGGCCAGGCGCGGCAGCAGGAGGACCGGTACCGCCGCGAGAGAGTATCCGAGCGCCATCTGCACGGTCAGGGCCGTCCCCACGGCGGTCGGGTCGGAGGAGTCAGCAAGCAACGCTGAGTACATCGGTGAATCCCCGATCACCGATGCCCCCCAAACGATCAACATCACCGCAGCCACTATGTCGGGAAGAAGTGGCAACGCTGGTGCGAGGAGGCAGCAACAGGCCGAGATGGTGACGACTACGGTCGTGACACGGACTCTGCCCCACCGATCGGCTGCGGAACCTGCGCCGAAGCAGCCGATGGCCCCGGCTACGCCGATCAGCAGGAACGGGCCCCATCCCGGGACACCGAGGACAGGGCCCCCCGAACCGGGCAACGCGGCGAGCAACGCGACCGACCATGTCCACAGGCCGTAGACCTCCCACATATGGCCCAGATAGGCCAAGGTGACGAGCCGCTGTCGCCTGTTGCGGAAGAGCTGCCAGGCGGCACCGATCCGTAGTGTGTCGGTCTCGCTCGTGTGCGGGCCGGTCCGAGTCGTCGTCGCCAGCCCGGCTGCCAGTGTCGCGGCAACCGCCGAGATGAGGAGGACACTTCGCCAGCCCGGCAACGGCAGCGTGCGGAGTGCGTGCGGAAGAGCGCTGCCCAACGTCAAGGAAGCCACGACCAGCGCGACTGCCGACCCGCGGCGGGCCAGGGTCCATGAGGCGACGGCCTTCATCCCCGGCGGATACACCGCCGCAAGAGCGATTCCCGTGAGGACGCGCAGAGCAAGGGTCGGCGCGAATCCGATGGGTAGAACCGCAGGCAGCGCTGTGCACGCGGCAGCGATCAGCGAGCCCAGCGGCAGGAGTACGCCCGGGCGTACCCGGTCGGCGACGCGCAGCAGCCCCAGTCCCAGCGCTCCGGCCGCGAACCCGAGCAGGACGCAGCTCGTCAGCCACGAGACTTCGCCTGAGTCGAGGTTCCAGTGCCGCGCCAGCTGCGGCGCCACCGCTGACGTCGCGTACCACGTGCTCAGTGCCAGCACCTGGACGAGCGCCCCGAGTGTGACGTTCAGTGCGACGGCTCCAGGGCGCAGCCGGTCGTCCATGAGGACCATGGCCGGCACCCGGGTCGACCGCACGTTGCCGCTCACATCGACAGGCTTGTCCATACCGTTTTCGTCTCGAGGTATGATTCGAGGTTCGCGTGGCCCATCTCACGGCCGTAGCCTGAGGTCTTGAATCCACCGAACGGTGCTGCGGCATCAGTGGCACCGTACATGTTGATGTAGACGGTGCCCGCCCTGAGGAGTTTCGCCAGGCGGTTCGCGCGGGCGATGTCACGTGTCCAGATGCCGGCCGCGAGACCGTAGGGTGAGTCGTTGCCGCGCGCCGCGATCTCCTCGAGGGAGTCGAAGGGCTGGGCCACGACGACGGGACCGAAGATCTCCTCGCGTACCGCTGTCATCGTGTCGTCGACATCGGTCAGAACGGTGGGACGCAGGAAGTATCCGTCCGCGTCGACGCCGGCCGGGGCTACTGCACCTGCGGCGGCAGTCGCGCCGCCGGTGAGCGCGCCGTCGATGTAGCCGCGGACTCGGTCGAGCTGGGTTCGACTGATGAGCGGACCGAGGTCGGTGCTCGGATCGAGCCCCGGTCCGACGCGCATGCTGTCAGCCCGTTCGGACAGGGCGTCCACGACGTCGTCGAAGCGGGAGCGTTCGACGTAGAGGCGTGAACCGGCACTGCACGACTGGCCGGAGTTCGAGAAGATCGCCGACGCCGCGCCGGCCACTGCCTCCTCGACAGGAGAATCGGCGAAGATGATGTTCGGACTCTTCCCGCCGAGTTCCAGCGTCACGCGCTTGACCTGTGCGGCCGCCTTCTGCGCCAGGTGGATCCCGACACGGGTGGAACCCGTGAAGGCGACCTTGTCCACGAGTGGGTGTTCGACGAGTGCCTCGCCTGCTTCCGGTCCGTAGCCGGGGAGGATGTTGAGAACACCGTTGGGCAGTCCGGCCTCGAGGCCCAGTTGGCCCAGGCGGATCGCGACGAGCGGGGTGTTCTCGGCGGGCTTGAGGACGATCGCGCACCCGGCGGCCAAGGCGGGCGCGATCTTCCAAGCCGCCATGAGAAGAGGGAAGTTCCATGGAATGATCTGCGCGACGACACCAACGGGTTCCCGCTCGGTCCGCACCATGGTGTCGGGCACGGACACCGGAATGGTGTTTCCCTCGATCTTGCTGGGCCAGCCCGCGAAGTACGCGAAGTGCTTGATGGATAGTTCCACGTCGTTCTGGCGGGCGGAGCTGCGCACCTTACCGCCGTCGAGTGCCTCGAGGTCGGCGAGTTCTTCGGCGTGGGCCTCGAGCAGAGCGGCGAAGCGCTCGATGATCCGGCCGCGGTCGAGGGCGGACATCCGTCGCCACGGCGAACCGGGTTCCATTGCCGCAGCCGCGGCCCGCACGGCACGGTCCACGTCGGTGACTCCTGCCGCGGCTGCGGTCGCGATCTGCCGGCCCGTGGCGGGGTTCAGTACGGGGATGGTGCCGCCCTTGTCAGCCGGTACCATCTCGCCGTTGATGAGGAGCCGCGGTGGGGCCTGGAGCAGAGCCGAAACGGCTGGGCTGAGGTCGGGTGTCGTGCCGGCGTCTTCGATGACGCTCATGTCTGGCCCTCCTGAGGCATTGCGTTGCGGTAAGTGAGCGGGTGCGGGCGCCTCAGCGCGCAGTGGTCGGCTCGAGCACGGCGGGGTTGGCGACCGCGGGGGGCCGCTCACCCGCCACCCACGCGCGCAGGCCGCGTTCGGCGATCTTGGAGTGCTCGGTCACGACGTCGTCGGAGGCGCCGCCGATGTGAGGGGTGACGGTGACATTGTCGAGGCTGAGCAGCGGATGGTCGGCGGGGACCGGCTCGGTCCAGAACACGTCGAGCCCGGCTCCGGCGATCCGCCCCTCGGCGAGCGCGTTGACGAGCGCGTCCTCCTCCACCACCGCGGCGCGCCCTGCATTCACCAAGTAGGCATCCGGACGCATGAGCCGCAGCTCCCGGTCACCGATCAGCCCGATGGTGGACTCGGCCAGCGGGACGTGGACGGTGACGATGTCGGCCGTGGACAGCACCTCGTCGAGTTCGACGATGCGCGCCTGGTCGCCGAACGCGTCGGACGGGAGGAACGGGTCGTAGACGACGACATCCATGCCGAAGGCCCGGGCCCGCTGCATCATCCGGCGCCCGATGGCGCCACCACCGAGGATGCCGAGGGTGCGTCCGGACAGCCCGAGCCCGCGAAAGGTCGAGTAGGGCTCGAACACGTCCTCGGACTTCCATGCACCGCTGCGCAGCCAGCGTTCGGCCCGGCCGGTGTGCCGAACGGTCATGAGAAGCAGTGTGAAGGCGAGATCCGCGGTGACGTCGGCATTGCGGGCCGGGGTAGTCAGGACGGCGATCTCGCGTGCAGTACACGCTTCCACGTCGACGTTGACCGGGTTTGCACGGCAGGACACGACGACCCGCAGCTCAGGTGCCTTGTCCAAGGTGGCTTCGTCGACGACGTCGACCTCGCACACGAGTGCGGTCGCGCGGGCAAGCTGCTCGTCGAGTCCCCTGGTCGCCAGCGATGTGCCGGCCAGAGAGGGCTCGACGAGTTCGACGTCGAAGACGTCCTCGAGCAGCTCGGCTCGAGCTTGGTCGAAGGGCGCGGTGACCAGCAGGAGTGGGCGGGCCCTGTGGGTGGTCTGGTTCGACATGAATTTTCCTTGATTTCGTAGTCAGGGATCAGGTGGTGGTTACGGGGGGTGCGTCCGCGGAGAGGGCGGCCGTGGGTTCGGACGCGGGGCTCGCGTCGGCGGCGTGTGCGGCCGCCTGCACCGCCCGCAGGTCCGGCCAGTGGCGTCGCACGGCGTCGCGGACGTCGCGGAACACCTGGGCCTGGGCGTCGTGCAGGGCTCGCAGACGGGGATCTGCCTCGAAGATCTGAGCGTCGTCGCCGAACTGGGCCAGCGCGGCGGGAAGGTCGGGTGCCGCGCCGACAGCAACGAGGGCCAGCGCGCCCACACCGCGGGCGCCGAGTTCGGCGAAGGTGGAGCGGACGATGCGGCGACCGGTCACGTCGGCGACGATCTGACAGACGACCGGCGATTGCGCCCCACCGCCGCAGAGCCGGACCGTCGCGTCAGCCTTGATGCCCAGTACGTCCATGCATTCGCCCAGGGACAGAGCAATGCCTTCGTAGACGGCACGCAGCAGTTCTCCCGGGCTGGTGCGTACGGTGATGTTCAGCCATGCCGCCGAGGCCGCGGTGTCCACGAAAGGCGCTCGCTCACCGCTTACGCCCCCATAGGGCAGGTAGAGCACCCCCCGGGCCCCGGCCGGAACGGCGTTGACGAGTTCTTCGATCTGTGACCATTCCAGCCCGGCCAGGCCTGTGGCCTCTCGCGCCCAGTCGAGGTTGGGGGTGCCGTTCATCGGGGCGAGGCACTCGATGACCTGAGTTCCCTGGCCCAGGTTGAGGGTGATGACCGGTACGTCGACGGGCGCGCTGACGCGCTCCTGTACGGCACCGACGAACGCGGTGGTGCCGAGGATCGCGTACGCCTCGCCCGGCCCGACGACTCCCAGGCCGACGCCGCCGGCCGGTGTGTCGACCAGGCCGGTCGCAACGGGCAGACCGACGGGCAGGCCGGTCTCTCGCGCTGCTTTCTCCGTCACTCGGCCGCATACCGCATCGGGTGGGAACAGGGGCGGCAACAACCGACGGAAACCGCCGTGGCCCAGGCCTTCGATGAGCTCCTCGGAGTAGCGCCCCGTGGCAACGTCCAGGTAGGTGCGCGAGGCCTCGGAAGCCTCCGTTCCCACAACTCCCGTAAGTTGGAAACGGATCCAGTCCTTGCAGTTGAGCTGCGTCGCCGCGCGGGTGAGGAGTCCGGGATCACTGTCCTGCAGTTCTTCCAGGAGAACGGGCAGGGCCCCCGGGAACAGGGCCGAACCCGTCGTGCAGCGGACCAGTTCCCCGCGCCCGTCGGCCTCCCATCGAGCCACCCGCTCGGCAGCTCTGCCGTCCAGCCACAGTACGGCTGGCCCGGCGGGACGTCCGTCGGCGTCCACGAGCCACGCACCGTCGCCCTGGCCTGTCACGCTGAGCCCGAGCAGCTCGACATCACCGGCTTCGGCCAGTGCCTCGCTGATTGTCTGCCCGACAGCGGACCAGACCTCGTCCATGTCCTGTTCTGCGTAGTGCGGTTGCGGCCGCCGGATACGGACCGTCGATCTGGCGGCCCCGAGCACGTCACCCGTCGTGCTGATGACGACGGACTTCACCGACGTCGTGCCGGCGTCGATGCCCAGCACGGCCTGGACTCGGCTTCTCATCGATACCTACTCTCCCCGTTCGGGTTCTCCAGCGGATCAGTCTGCGGTGGGTTATTCAGAGATGACCCGAGTGGCCACCGGGGGAGCTGGATCGACCTGTGGACCGTACCCCGGGGCTTCGACGCCCACCTCACGCAAGAGGAAGGTGAGGAAGATGCCGACGATGTAGAGCGCCGCGAGAATCCAGACAACCGGCCCGACACCCAGCGGCCCGACCAGCGCCGCCACGGCCGGGCCCCCGAAGTTGCTGAGGCCGGCACCGAGATTCAGGACCGCGACTGCGGCCGCCTTGTGCTGCGGAGCCAGGAGCGGGACGACGGCTGACAGCGGGACGTACATGCCCAGCGCGAGACCGTAGACGATGCCCAGGGCCATGACGACGACGTAGTTCGCACCGACCGCCTGCGGCAGGTAGTAGAACCCGAGAACGGTGATCGCTGTGGCAGCTCCGCCGCCCCAGGCGATGACATTGATGCGGCCGAACCGGTCGGAGGCGTAACCGGAGATGAGGTTCGCGGCCACGTTCGCCGCAAGCATGGTGCCCCAGATCGAGGACCACTGCGACTGGCTGAAGCCGACCGTCTTGACCATGTACACGTTGAGGAACACGGCGAACGAGTAGTACGAGATCGTGTTGATGAGGCGGACAGCGCCGCCGACACCGACCTTCGGGCGTTCCTTCATGATGGTGATGCCGCGCTTGAGCCCCTCGATGGTCTCCGCACGGGTGACTCTGCGCGCGCCGGCCCGGGACTTCACCAGCACTGCGATCATGAGGGCAGCGACCGCGACGAATATCAGCGACGACCACAGGGTGGCCAGTTCCCCCAGCGGTTCGACAGCGACGGCCACGAAGTACCCGCTGATGACCCCCAGGCCCATGGCGTTGAAGAACCAGTACCAGCCGACGGCTTTGCCCATGACCGCATCAGGCGTCTCCATGGTGACCCAGACAAGAAATCCGTAGGCGAAGAACGGGTAACCGATGGCACGAATCGCGTAGGTCGCGATCATCACCGGGTAGTTCTCCTGCATGACGCCGAGGGTCAGGAACGCGAGTTCCAGCACGATCCACAGGCACGCGCCGATGAGCATCACCCTTCGCGGGCCCCAGGCCTCGGCCAGTGCGCCGGCCAGCCAGGCGGCGACCGCCACGACGATGCCGTAAGCGCTGAACAGCCCTGCGACCTGACCACCACTGAACCCGCGTTCCTCCAGGTAGGTCGACAGGAAGCT
Organism: Streptomyces sp. CB01580; assembly: GCF_001905795.1. Taxonomy (GTDB): domain Bacteria; phylum Actinomycetota; class Actinomycetes; order Streptomycetales; family Streptomycetaceae; genus Streptomyces. Next base: position 51,398 of record NZ_LIXJ01000037.1, on the reverse strand, counting down.
GAGTTCGATCCCGTCGCCGACCATGAACAGCATGAGGGCGATGAAACCCCAGAGCAGGACCCGGGAGATTCCTTGGTTCGTAAGGGCATGCGTCCACCGGCTCTGCGGCTGCGCGACGCCGTCCTGCGTCGTCATAGACTCCTCCTTGAGCCTGAACATTTGTGCACTCGGTGAACCGGTGCTCAAACATCATGACTCCGCCGCCTGCGCTGTCAAGGTGCTTCTTTCACTTTTGTGATGCGAGTATGGCGACCACCTGTCGGCATTCGGCAAGTATGTCCAAATTGCGAGTTGCACTCCTTCGCCGCAGCCGGGTGCGAACGCTTACAGGCGGCAACCCGTACCGGTGAAGGGGTCGTGGACCGCGACCGGGAACGCCGCTCGGGGGCCGTGACGGCGCGCGCCTTGGAGTCGACCGGCTTGCGCCGGCCCGCTCCGTCATCGCCCGTATTCATCGGCGCACCACCGGCGTCGGCATCCGCGGAGCGCGGCTCTGCAGTACCGGTCTCACGCATCGTCGGGGCGGCTGGGCCGGGCAACTCTCCCGGCTTCGCGCAGAGCCTCCTGGCTTGCGGCAGCAATGGCCCGTGCTCCGTCGAAGATCCATCGGACAGCCTTGCGCTCCGCAGTGCGGCCGGGCATCATGGTGAACGGAGGTGCAGCCGTGCGAACAAATGCTCACAATCCGCTGCTCGGCAAGGCGGCCCGGCTCTACTACGACCACGGTCTCACCCAAGCCGAGATCGGTGAGCTTCTCAGCTTGTCCCGGGTGAAGGTGACCAGAGTCCTTGCCGAGGCCCGACGCGTCGGCATCGTTGAGATCACCGTTCACAGTGACGAGCGTCCCTTCGCCGACATCGAGGCAGCCCTCGTACGCCGGTTCGGCCTGCAGAGCGCATGGGTGTGCCCCAGCCTCGGGCCCGGTGAGGAGCGGTCACCTTCGTCGCTGGGCGTGACCGGGGCGGAGGCCCTCGCCTCGGTCCTCCCGCACGTCCAGCGAGTCGCGGTCGGCATGAGTACGGCTGTCGCGGCCAGCGTCGCCCATCTGCGTTATCAGTCCGACAGCGCCGTCGAGGTCGTGCCCTTGGCGGGAAGCCGCGGCGGGCGCTCCAGTGAAGCCAATCCGCACGAGGTGGCTACCACTCTCGCCCGCGTCGTCGGCGGCACGGCATACCACCTGCCCGCCCCGCTACTGGCGACGGCCCCCGAGGCAGCCGCCGCCATCCGCGGGCTCGACGAGGTCCAGGGCACTCTCGATGCCGCAGCCGCAGCCGACGCTCTCGTCGTGGGCATCGGCGGCACGGCCCGCGTCGCCCAGGCTCTTCGCCGCTCGGTCACCGAGACCGAGTTCGCGACTCTCCGCGAGCTCGGCGCTGTCGGAGACGCCTCCGCCCGCTTCTTCGACGCGAACGGTGAAGCTGTCGACGGACCGATCGACAAGCGTGTCATCGGACTGACCTTGGAACACATGCGGGCGATCCCCACCCGAGTGGGGATCGCAGGCGGCATCGAGAAACACATTCCCTTGTTCACCGCGTTGGAGACGGGGCTCGTCAACATCGTGGTAACTGACATCGACAGCGCTCGCTCCCTCCTCACCCGCCCCGTCGCCAGACCCGTGACGGCCTGAAATACTCAGAGGAAACACGATGAAACACCCCACCACAGTCGAGGGCCTGTTCACCCAACTCGCAGAGGTAGGCCGTCTGGCCGTGGAACGCGGCTTCGTGCTGGCCAGCGGCGGCAACCTCTCCGCGCGCCTGCCCGGCAGCGACACCTTCGTCGTCACCGGCGCCGGCACCTGGCTGGACCGGCTCGGCAAGGACGACTTCACGACCATGACCCTGGCCGGGGACGTCACAGGCGGGGCCGAACGCCCTTCCAGCGAATGGAAGCTGCACCAGCGCACCTACCAGGAGTGTCCGGACGTCAATGCCGTGATACACCTCCATCCCCAACACACCGTCCTCCTCGATGCCCTCGGTCACAAGATCCGGCTCGTGTCCCTCGACCACGCGTACTACGTGCGCTCCATCGGCACCGTCCCCTACAACCCCAACGGTTCGGACGAACTCGCGGACACCACAGCTGAGCAGGCGAAGACGCACAACTGCGTCATCCAGTCCCACCACGGCTGCTCCGCGCACGCCAAGGACATCGGCATGGCGTTCCGCCGCATCATGAACCTTGAGGAGGCCGCAACCGCGACCTACAGAGCTCTTACGCTGGGTGACCAGAAGACAACTTTCCCTTCAGAGAGTTTTGCGGCTCTGCACCACGCGTAAGCAGCGCCCCACGTTTCCCACGAGGTGCGTGCCGAGTACGACGGCCGCGCCAGTTCCTTCCAGCGGGTGCGGGCCCGCAGGACGCCGTCCCGAGGCACGCCGAGTTCGGCGGCCATGTCGAGCACCTGCTGCAGCTCGCCGTCGTTGCGCCGGGTCATGATGACCACGTCGGACGCCTCAACCCCGATGAGGCCGCCGCCGTCGGCGGCCTGCTCGGCCTGCCCACCTGGGCGGTCGAGGTCGATGACCTGGGGGGTGTTGCCGCCGGTCTTCGGGGCATCACTTGACCGCTGATGAGGGGCCTGACGACCGCCTGGTCCGGCGCAATGCCGGACCGCTTTCGGGTGGAGATGTCTGCGTAACGTGGTTGCTGGCGTGTGGTGCCGCAGGGACGGCCAGGATCGGGCACGAGTGCATGCCGAGGGGGCTGTCGCCACCACCGCCCAGCGGTGGGCCGGCCGCAACCGCCAGTTCGGCGAGGCGGGCATGACCGACCGCTCCTCACGCCCACACACCAGCCCGCGCCGCACCCCGACCCGCACCGAACACCGGATCATCAAGCTCCGCGTCCTGCGCCGGTGGGGACCGGCCCGCATCGCCCACCTGCTCGGGCCGGTGCCCTCGACCGTACACCGCGTGCTGACCCGCTACCGCCTGGCGTGGAGACGGGCCTGGTGGGTCGTCAGGACGGTGCTGAAGGGGTGGTGGAGGTCAAGCTCGGAACCTGGCTCGACAACACCCGCCGGCGGGGCGACACGGGGGACAGGGTGTCGCGGACGGGTCGTCCGGGGGCGGTCCGGGGCTCAGCCCTTGACCGCTCCGGTGGCCAGCCCTGCGGCGATCTTGCGCTGGAGCACGAGGAAGAAGACCACGACGGGCAGGGCGGTGAGCGTGGCTCCGGCCATCAGCCCGCCGTAGTCGGTGCCGAAGCTGGTCTGGAAGGAGACCAGCCAGATGCTGAGGGTCTGTTTCTCCGGAGTGGACAACAGGACATAGACGAGGACGTACTCGTTCCACGCCTGGACCATCGCGAAGACCGAGGTGGCCACCAGACCGGGGGCGAGCAGCGGCAGGACGATGCGGACGAACGCGCCGATCCTTCCGCAGCCGTCGACCATCGCCGCCTCCTCGAGCTCCACCGGGACCGCCGCGACGAAGCCACGCAGCATCCACACCGTGAACGGCAGGTGAAGACGAGGTAGGTGAGGACGACGCCGGCGAGGCTGTCGGTGAGGCCCGCTTCGTTCAGCAGCAGGTAGACGGGGATGATGAGGGCCGCGAGCGGGATCATCTGGACCGTGAGGATGACCACGACGAACGCCTTGCGGCCGGCGAAGCGGAAACGGGCCAGGGCGAATGCGGCGAGGGTGCCGACCAGCAGGGAGGCCAGGACGGTGCCGACGCCGATGACGACACTGGAACGGACGTTGGGCCAGAAGGTCTCCGTGCCCATCGCCCGCGCGAAGTTGGCGAGGGTGGGATTCCGGGGCCAGAACTCGGGTGGCAGGCTGAGGATCTCGGTCGCGGGCCGGAACGCGGTGAGGACCATCCAGTAGACGGGGAACCCGACGACGGCGGCCATGGCCAGACCGAGGACGTCGTAGCGGCGACGGGTCCGTCCCGCCGGGGTTCTTCGTCGCTGTCCCGTTCTCATTCGGCCTCTCCCAGCTTCAGCATCTGCCGCAGGTAGACCACGGCCCCGACGAGCAGCAGGACGACGGTGACCACGGCGATGGCCGCACCGGTGCTGTAGCGGTTGGCGGCGAACGACTCGATGAACGAGTACACGCCGAGCAAGTAGTACTCACGCTCGGGCTGCCCGCCGCGCATCAACCAGACCTGGTTGAAGACGCCGAAGTCCCAGATGGCCATCAGGGTGGTGACCACCAGGAGCACCGGCTTGACGACCGGCAAGGTGATGTGGCGCAGGACCTGGGAGGGACGCGCGCCGTCGATAAGGGCCGCCTCCTCCATCTCCGGGGGGGATCTGGGCGAGCGCCGCCTGCAGGGTGACGGCGGCGAACGGCAGCGCGCCCCAGACGACGACCGCGGTGATCACGGCGAAGCCCTGCCAGGGGTCGGTGAACCAGTTGTGCCGGGCGAGGTCCACGCCGGGCAGTTGCGACAGCAGCCAGTTGACCACGCCGTAGTCCGCGTCGAAGAGCCAGCGGAAGATCGCCGACGCCACCATCACCGGCATCGCCCACACGGCGACGAGCATGCCGGCCAGCACCGCCCGCACCCACGGCGACGCCCGCCGCATCAGCAAGGCCGTGAACAGACCGAGCACCATCGTCAGGGTCACGCAGACAACGGTGAACAGCACGGTGCGGGCCACCACCGTCCAGAAGAACTCGTCGCCGAGGATCGTCCGGAACTGCCGCAGCCCGGCCCAGGGCGGCGTCGCACCGCTGAACAATTCCCTGCGGGTCATGTCCTGGAAGGCCAGGGTCGTCATGTCGACCAGCGGATAGCCGAGGACCACCAGAAGTGCCAGCAGCGTCGGCGCGATCAGCAGGTAGGGCAGCAGGGGGCGTAGTCGGCGCCGGGCCGGCTCAGCGCTCATTGATCACGGCGTCGATCCGGCGGTCCGCCTCCCGCGTGGCGTCCTGGACGGACGCCTTGCCGGTGGCGATGCGCTCCAGCATCTCCGGCAGGATGTTGGACTTCTCCACCGAGGTCCAGCCGGGAGCGAGGGGCGTGACCCAGCCACGGGTGGCCGCCTGGGCCGCCGGGCCGTTGACGCCGTCGGCGGCGACCTCGGTGAGCTGGGGAGTGTTGTTGGGCAGGGTGTTGGCGGCGATCAGCTGCCGCTGGGACTTCTCGTCGGTGAAGACGCGGATCCAGTCCGTGGCAAGGTCCTTGTTCGCCGACTTGGCGGGCACGGCCAGGGTGCTTCCGCCGAGGAAGGGCGGGAGCAGCTTCCCGGACGGGCCGGGGAAGGCGAAGGTGGCGAACTTCCCCTTCAGTCCGGGGTCTCCGCCGGACCTGGGGTCGGTGGCCGCCTGAGCCTCCCAGGTGTTTCCGTAGAAGACGCCGACCTTGCCCTGCCCGACGACGGCCGGCTGGTCGCCGTTGTCCTTGGCGCGGTCCCCCACGTAGTAGTCGTCCAGGAGCTTCTTCCAGACGGTGAGCCCGGCGACCGACTTCGGCGAGGAGAGGGCGCCGTACCAGCGGCCGTCCTTCTCGACCGCCATCTCGCCGCCGGCGTCCTTGACGAAGGCCATGGCGGCGGACCAGTAGCGCCCGGGTATGTAGAACGCCGAGAACCCGGGGTCCTCCGGGCCGAACTTCTCCTTCAACCGGTCGAGACCGGCGATCAGTTCGGGATAGGTGCGCGGGGCCCGGGTGATGCCCGCCTGCTGGAAGTAGTCGGTGCGGTAGACGCCGACCCGCGCGCCGGCGTAGTACGGCACACAGTAGGTCCGGCCGTCGTGACGGCAGGCGTCGGCGAGTGCCGGCAGCCACTCCCCGGAATGCTCGAAGTCCTTCGGGTCCAGCGGGGCGAAGGTGTCGTTGACGATGTAGTTGGTGGTCTCGCTGTTGCCCATCTCCACCACGTCGGGCACGTTCCGGCCGGCGAGGACCGCGTCGAGCTTCTGGTTCTTCGTCGTCCACTGCTGGTACTGGACGTCGACCTCTACCCCCGGGTGCTCCTTCTCGAACCGGCTGTTGGCGGAGGCGACCAGCTTCGGCCAGCTCTCCTTGGCATCGACCGCCAGCCACACCGTCAGTTCGTCTCCTCCTCGATCGCCGGAGGCGTCGGTGCCGCCGGAACTGCACCCCGCAACCGTGAGCAGGAGGAGGGATCCCAGGACCAGGTACCGGCCGGGCATGCGCAGTGCCATCGGATTCCTCCGTGCGGGTTCGTCGGGGCATGTGGGGTCAGCGACCGGATTCCTCCCTACCCAGCCGATCGCGGACCCGCACGACGCGAGGAGATTTCGACCGGAAGAGAGCGGTGAGGACTCCCACGCGCGACTTGGTATGTACCACTGGGCTGCGGGAACACCATCCGGCGCAGAAACACGCACGACGCACTCAAGCCACACTGACGCGAACGCGACGGTGAGCGACGTGGTCATCTCGACGGTGACAGGGCGGTGCCGCAGGTTTGCCCACAGCGGCACCGCCGCGTCTTCCGGCCGAAGGGTTTGCACGTTGACCGAGCAGCCAGCGAGACCGACGCGAGCGGCATCACCGCCAGGAGGCGGCGCAGCTGCCCGCGCATGGTGTCGGAGCCGGCGGTGCGGTAGCGCAGGACGGATTCCTCCACGAGGACGACGAAGCGGTGGCCGCCTTCGTAGAGGAAGCGGGATCGGGCGACGCGGGCGGCGACGGCTTCGGCGACGTCGTCGGGGGTGCCCTGGAAAGCGGTGATCTGTTCCATGAGGGCCGTCGCGAACGCCGGCGTCTGGAGGAAGCCCGGGGGCAGGCTGGAGACGTAGACCCGGCAGACGCGGGTGCGCTCGTGCAGGGCGTACCAGTCCTGTTGGGCCTGGCGCATGCCGCCCTGGTGCAGACGGCGCCACTCCAGGTACATGGAGTCGACCGCGCGGGCGGTGGCGATGAGGTCGTCGGCCTGGTCGTCGGCGCCGCACGCCGTGCACCAGGTGCGGATGGCCGCGTCCGAGGGCAGGACCGCGCCCTTTTGGATGCGGGTGGTCTTCGCGGGGTGCCAGCCGCACCGGGCGGAGAGCTCCTTCCCGGTGAGGCCGGCGTCCTTGCGCAGGTGCTGCAACCGCACGGCGAGCGCCTCACGGGCCCCCTGAGCGCTGGACGAGGGGGAGGCGGTCGTCATGAGATGGCGGCCCTTGGGTTGTGCGTCGGTCAGATGCGGTAGTCGGCGTGGTCGGTGGCCAGGTCCCACACGGAGCGGAACGCCTCGGCACACAGCTTGACCGCCTGCGGGTCTTCGGTGTGGTCGGGGTCGAGGGCCTGGCCGTCGCCGGAGAAGATGTTCCACCGCACGAGTCGGTCGTCGATGAGCCAGAAGTCGTTGCCCGGCAGTGCGAGTGTGGAGGCGCGGCGGCGGGGAAGCCAGCGGACTTGTTCGCCGGCGCGGAGGTTGGCGTCGGTGATGGCGTGCTCGAAGCGGATGTAGTCGGTGACGGGCTCGGACACGACCCGGGCCCGCAGGACCTTCACCCCGCGGGCGACGGTCCGCTCCACCGGCGGCAGCCACCCGCCCCAGAACGCGGAGTCGTCCGCGGGCACACTCCCGTCCTTGAGGAAGGTGTCGTAGACCTCCCGTTCCTCCCCACGGCGTAGCCGTCCCGCAGTTCCAGGTGCAGGGCGCGGGTCCGGGCGGAGTCGAGCAGGTCCTCAAAGCTGGGTGCCGGCGGCTTCTGCGGCATCACACGCCTTCCTGATCTGCTCCACCATCCGGACCGGGATCCGGATGACGCCTTCGTCGTCTGCGGGCGGACTGTCCTGGCTGCAGGCGGCACGGGTCGCCGCGTCGGCGAACTTGCCCTGCAGGACCAGTTCCGGCCCCTGGGCAGTGGTGGTGTCCACCCACACCGCGGGGCAGTTCTCTCCGCCGGAGTTCGGGTCCGTACCGAAGAAAAGTAAGGCCACGATCGGCCTCCAGAGAAAGTCAGTTGCGGGTAGTTGCGCATCGACCGTCCCGCGCTGCGGTGCAGGCGTCAAGGGCCGAGGCTGCTTGTGCAGCGCCGGGGCGCTCACCGAGCCGATGGTGGGTGATGGGCACGGAGTCCTGGGGGCCTGTCCTTTCCCGGGACGGTCCTCCCAGGGCCTCGTGCCGGTGTCGCCGGTCGGGCCGTCACCCGAGGGGGTGCGTCGGTTTACCCGCCCTCACAGGGCAATACACCTGGCCCCGTTCAGGGCTGATCGCGGAGTTTCTTCTTGTCGATCTTTCCCAGGGCGGTGAGGGGCAGCGAATCGGCGAGCCGAAGCAGTTTCGGGGCCCAGAGTGCGCCCTTGCGGGCGCGGACATGGTCCATCAGATCGGCTGGGGTGGCCTGCTGTCCGGGGCGCAGGACCACGGTGGCGGTGACGGCTTCGCCCCAGTGCGGGTCGGGTGTGCCGTAGACGGCGCTGGCGGCGACGGCCGGATGTGTGGCGAGGGCGTCCTCGACCTCGCGCGGGTAGACGTTGAACCCGCCGGTGATGACGGTGTCCTTGATCCGGTCGATGATCGTGATCAGGCCGGTGTCGTCCTGGCGGGCGACATCGCCGGTGTGCAGCCAGCCTCCCTCGAGCGCCGTTGCGGTCTGCTCGGGCTTGTTCCAGTAGCCGTCCATCACGAGCGGCCCCCGGACGCACAGCTCGCCGGGCTCGCCTGCCGGTACGTGCCGGCCGTGCGGGTCGAGCAGGGCGATCTCCACGCCGGGCATGGGCCGACCGCAGCTGCCCAGGACGTGCGGGTCGTCGCGGTGCTGGGCCGGGTCCAGGACGGTCAGCGCGTTGGGGGCCTCGGCCTGGCCGTAGTGCTGGCTGAGCACGGGGCCGAGGAGCCGGTGCGCCTGGGCGAGCCGGGCGGGGTCGGCGGGTGCGGCGCCGTAGAGGACCCAGTTCAGTCCCGACAGGTCGGCTGCGGGGAGCCGGGGGTGGTCGAGCAGGGCGTAGAGCATCGTGGGGACGACGAACGTGGCGCTCACGCCGTCGCGTTCGATCGCGTCGATGACGCGGTCCGGGTCGAAGGAGGGGTGGAGTTCGAATCCGGCGCCATGCAGCAGGCCGGGTGCGACGAGGAGCCCGGCGGCGTGCGACATGGGGGTGGTGATCAGGAAGTGGGTGTCCGGCGGCCAGGCCCAGGTGGAGCAGGCCCAGGCGTTGGCGAGCAGTGAGCGGTCGCGCAGCATCACGCCCTTGGGTTCGCCAGTCGTACCGCCGGTGTAGAAGAGGTAGAGCGCGGGGCCGCGTGGGTCGTTCGGACCGGCGGGTGTGTCGGCGGCGAGGCGGTCGAGTTCGGCGAGGGTGATCGCCTCGGTACCGTCGGGGCGGGCGCGGGCGGCGAAGCGGGCGTCGTCCACGACCAGGTAGTCGGACGCGCTGTCGCGCAGAACAGCCCGGTCGGTGTCCGCGGTGGCCAGCGGGTGCAGGGCGGTGAAGCGCAGTCCGGCCAGACAGGCGGCGGCCATGACCGTGAACGCCTGCGGATCCGGGCCGCACAGCAGGGCGATCCCGTCGCCGGGGGTGAGGCCCAGCCGTCCGAACGCGGCCGCGGTGCGCTCGATCCGGTCCGCGGTCTCACCGTAGGTCCAGGTGTGCTTTGCCCCGTCGTCGCCGGCGAAGCGGAAGGCGGTGCGCTCGGGCCGCCTGCGCAGCGCCGACAGGATCAGGTCCGCGTATCCGGGTCTCATCCGGTCCTCCCCAGGACGGTCACGGCGGCCACCGCCTCCTCGATTCCGTAAAGACCGCCGCCGTTCTCGGCGATGGCGATGCGCGCGTCGGGGACCTGGCGCTCGCCCGCCCGGCCGCGCAGTTGCGTGACCAGTTCGAAGACCTGCGCCAGTCCGGTGGCCGATACCGGGTGGCCGCGCGATTCGAGCCCTCCCGACGGGTTCACCGGAACGGTGCCACCGAGCGCGCCGGCGCCCGAGGCCGACCACGGGCCGCCGTCGCCGACCGGGCAGAAGCCCAGGTTCTCCACCTGCTGGATCTCGCCGAAGGCGGTGGCGTCGTGGACCTCCGCCACGTCGACCTCCTGCGGACCGATGCCGGCCTTCTCGTAGGCGGCGAGCGCGGCCCGGCGGCCGATGTGCCGCCCGGTGTCGTCCGCCGCCCGGTCGGTGCCCGACAACAGGACGCTGCTCAGCACCGCCACGGCCGACTCGTCACGGATGAAGTCGGCCCGCGTCACGACGGCGGCGGCGGCCCCGTCGCTGACCGGTGAGCACATCGGTACCGTCAGCGGCCACGCCACCCGCCGCGCCGCCAGGACCTCCTCCGCCGTGAACGCTCGGCGGAAGTGGGCCCGGGGGTTGTGGACGGAGTGGGCGTGGTTCTTCGCCGAGACCGCGGCCAGGTGGGCTTCGGTGGTGCCGAAGCGCTGCATGTGGGCGCGCGCCAGGGAGGCGTAGATCTCCATGAACACCGACCGGTCGCCGTCCACGAGCAATTCGGGCGGCAGGGGGTCGGTCAGGGCGGCGAGCGCGGCCAGGGTCTCCTCGCGGTGGGCGACGTCCATGGCCCCGTCGAACACCGCCAGCCCTTGGGCGGGATCGGCGCAGACGAGCTTGTCCACGCCGACGGCCAGGGCGACGTCCGACAGGCCCGCCCGCACGTGGGCGATCGCCAGCCACAGGGCTGTGGCGCCGCCCGCGCAGGCGTTCTCCACGTTCACCACGGGTACCCCGGCGAACCCGTGCGGGCGCAGGGCGACCTGACCGGGGATCATGTGCTGGCCGTCGATCGCCTTCTGGCTGACCGTGGCGTGGAAGACGGCGCCGACGTCGGCCGGGGCGAGCCCGGCGTCGCGCAGCGCCTCGTGCGCGGCCTGGCCTGCGAGGTCGCCGGCACTGCGGTCGAGGTGGCGGCCGAAGGGGGTGGCTCCGACGCCGAGGATGAGTGCTTCGCGGTTCATGACACGACCCGGTTGCGCAGCACGCCCAGGCCGGAGACTTCGAGTTCCACGGTGTCGCCGGGTTCCAGGAAGCGGCCGTGCTCCAGTCCGCAGCCGGTGGGCACGGTGCCCGAACACAGGACCTCTCCGGCGTGCAGCCGGGTCGACCGGGAGGCGAAGGCGATCATGTCGGCGAAGCTGTGGTGCATGTCGGCGGATGTGCCGCGGCTGGCCTCCTCGCCGTTGATGCGGGCGGTCATCGTGAGCCGGTACGGGTCGCCGAGCTCGTCGGCGGTGACGATCCACGGGCCCAGGACGTTCGAGTCGGTGAAGTCCTTGCTCTTGCTCAGGCCCAGCCCGGTGGCGATCTCCTCCAGCTGGGTGTCGCGGGCGCTGAAATCGTTGAAGATCGTGTAGCCGAAGATGTACGAGGGAGCGTCCGCCGCGGGGATGTCCGTGCCGCCGCGGCCCAGCACGCAGGCGAACTCCAGCTCGTAGTCCCGCACCGAGGAGTACGCGGGCCAGTGGATGTCGCTGTCGTGGCCGGTCACGGAGAGCCGGTTGGTCACGTAGTACAGCGGGCGTTCGAGCATGATGGCGGGCAGTTCGACCTGGTCGGCCGGGATGCCCTGGATCCTGGAGCGGGCGTTGCGGAAGTGATCCATGAAGCTGCCGAAGTCCCGGATCTGCATGGGCCTGGGCAGCGGGGACAGCCAGCGCACCTCGGACGCGGCGACGACCGCTTCGGGCGGGGCCTGTGCGGCGAGCCGCTCCAGGATCTGCCGCACGGGTTCGCCGCCGTCGATGATCGTCTGCATGGTGGTCAGCGCGGGGGCGTGCTCGCCGGTCACCAGGCGGTGGGCGCGGTCGAGCAGCAGCAGGCGCTCGCCCTGGTCGAGTACGAGCGCGGTCCGCTCGACGCGGTCGTGCTCCACGGTTGCGAGTTTCACGGTCGGTTCCTCTCCTCAACAGGGTGCAGGGGTCGGCCTGCGGGGATCGGGGGTCAGACGAAGGCCACGACGCGGGCCGGGGCGGCGCTCGCGCGGGCGATCTTGATCGGGAAGAACGCCACCCGGAACCCCGACGGGGGCAGCGCGGCGAGGTTCGTCAGCTGCTGGACGATGAAGACCTCCCGCTCGCGGCCGGCCCGGTGGCCGTCCCACAGCACGGAGTTGTCGCCGCTGTCGCGGAACTTGCGCGCCATCACGGCGAAGCTCAGGTCCCAGCCCGCGGCGTCGGTGCCCAGGACCTTGGCCCCGAGGTCGGCCAGGAACAACGTCGACCCGCGGCTCACGCCCGGGTAGCGGAAGAACTCGGGGTCGGACAGCCCGTACCGCTCCTGGCCGGTGCGCAGCAGGACCGCTCCGCCGGCCGGGACCGGGGCGCCGTTGTCGGCGAGGGCGGACTCCAGCGCCTCGACGGTGATCGGGGCGTCCGGTTCGCACCGGTCGCGCAGGTCCAGCACGAGCGCCTCGCACCACAGTTCGTCCAGGGCGATGTCGGTGATGGTACGGGCGGGCCTGCCCTCACAGGTCGAGCCGTAGTGCAGCGGGGCGTCGACGTGGGTACCGAGGTGGGAGTTGAAGTCGGTGAGCAGTTCCGCGCCCCAGCCCTCGCCGTCGGGCAGGTCCTCGACGCTGCAGTGCATGGCGGCGGCGAACTGCTCTCGGCCCTCGCCCGTCGGGTGCGCGTAGGCCACGGCGGGCGCGACCACCGGGGCGAGGGGGCGCAGTTGCTCGGGGAGCAGCTCGCGGTCGGCGGGGTCCAGCGTCCTGGTGAGGTCGATCAGTTCCATGGCAAGCTCTCCTTAGTTATTGGACGCTCAGCATAGAACTGGACGATCGGCATAGGCAAGGGTTCACCGGCCCCGGGCGCCGCTTGGTCGGCGTGACAGAATCGGCCGTGTCAGGCCACCACAGCGTTGGGAAGGACACCGCGTGGGTGCGACCCGCAAGCAGGAGATCTCCGCCGAGACCCGGCGCCGGCTGGTGGCCGCCGCGTGGGAACTCGCCGCCGAGGGCGGGGCCGCCGCGGCGTCCGTCCAGGCCGTGGCGGAGCGCTCCGGCATCAGCCGGGGCTCCGTGGCCTGGCACTTCGGCTCGAAGGACGGGCTGCTGAAGGCGGTGATCGAGGAAGCGTTCCGATGGGGCACGGACTTCATGAGCGAACGCCTGGCCGCCGCCGGACCGGACGCCGGAATCGAGGCACTGATCGAGGCGAACTTCGCCCTGATGTCCCGGCCCGAGGCGCACATCTTCTCGACACTCCTGATCGAGGCGGTGAGCCGCGAGTCGTCCCTGCGCGCGACGTACGCCGAGGAGTACGCCAAGATCCGCGGCCTGTACTCCGACCACCTGCGCGCGACCAGGGCGCACGCCGCCGACCCGGAGGCCGTCGCGGCGGCACTGCTCGGCGGCACCCTGGGCATCAACATCCAGCACCGTTTGGACCCGGCTCTGGACCGCCGACGGGCCGTGACCGCGATGACGGGCATCTACACCGACGCGCTGTCCGGCACCAGACCTGACACCCCGTCCGACACCTGACCCGCACCCGGCTCCGGGCCACGCCGGGCGAGGCCGGGGACCAGGCCCGCGCGGCGAGCGCCCGGGGGTCCGGGGGCAGCCGCGCGGCTGTGTGGGCCTCTCGCCCTCGGAATGCCGGTGCGGCCGGGGACCTCGGCTGCCGCCGTGCCAGCCCGGCGGCGTCCGTGCCGGGCTGGTCAAGTCCGGGTGCTCGCTGAAGTAGCCCAACAGCCGGTGAATGGGGGCGGCGGCATCGGCTCGGGCCACCGGGGAACCGTCTGGATCGACCGCGGCCCGGTCCGGGAGAAGGAGCAGCCGGTACGGCGCGTAAGGAACGAGAATGGGCGGCCGAGACCACCGCCGCGCACCACTTCCACGCCCGGGAAGGGCACCTGCGGCCGGCCCAGGCGAACCAAGCGGCCGGAGGCACGTCGTTCCTCTTCGAGCGTCGACCGACGGCCCCGGCGTCCGGCGGAGTCCTGGGCGCCGGCCGGCATCACCACCCCGCAGTATCCGAGGCTTCGGACAAGTCCGGGGAAGACGATCGTGCAGTCCTCGTCCCGAACCGGCGGAGCCCGCGTTCGCTCGCGTCCGACGGCGACCGGGAGCGCGTCCGGCTCGACTTCAGGCGGCAGGGGCGCGTCGGAGGACCACGACGGGGAGGAGCAGTACCGCGCCCGCGACGACCGCGACCCAGAACCCGTTGCCCGCGCCGAGGCCGTCGATCACGGGCCCGGCGGCTGCGGGACCGATCGCGGTGCCGAGGCTCAATCCCGCGGTCGACCAGGTGAGCGCCTCGGTGAGCGAAGCCTGTGGGACGTTCTTCTCGATGAGCCGGGAGCTGAGAATCATGGTGGGGGCGAAGAAGACTCCGGCGACCAGGACCGTGACGGACAGCGCGCCGATCGATCCGACGAACACCATGGGTACGGTGGTCAGCGCGGTGGCTATGAGCCCGGCCCGCAGGAGCGCGCCGATCGGCAGCATGATCGTCCTGCTGCCGAACACGAAGCCCGAGAGGCACGATCCTGCCGCGTAGGCGGACAACACGATGCTCGCCAGCGCCGCGTTGCCCCCGGCCTCGGCGAAGGCGACGGAGACGACATCGACAGTACCGATGATCACTCCCATCGCCGTCATGGCGACCACGACGACGGCCACGGTCGGATCCGAGAGAACCCGGAACAATCCCGACCCACCCGGCAGTTCGCCGGGCAGCGCCCCTGCGATCGGCGGCTCGGTACGGCGCTGCGCGGTCAGCCACAGCATTCCCGCCAGCGAGAAGACGCTCGCGGCAACAAGTCCCGCCTGGGGGAACAGGGCGACGCCGAGACCTATGGAGAGGGGAGGTCCAAGGATGAAACAGACCTCGTCGAGCACGGTCTCCCAGGAGTACGCGGTGTGTACGTCGCCCGCGTCACGAAGGATGTGACTCCAGCGGGATCGCACCAACGCCGGGGCGCTGGGCGTCACTCCGGCCAGCAGGGCGAACACGAACAGGAGCACCTCGGGCCCGTCGGACGCCGAGGCGACGGCCATCGCCCAGATCCAGGCAGTGCCGAAGAGCGCGACGGGGACGACGACGCGGCGCTGCCCGTACCGGTCGACGAGACGGGCCACCTGCGGTGAGGCGACGGCGGCGACCAGGGTGTAGCAGGCGGCCAGCGCGCCTGCCAGGGCGTAGCTGCCGTGGGTCCGGGAGACCATCGTGATGATGCCGATACCGACCATCGACAACGGCATGCGCGCGAGCACCCCGGCGGTGGTCATCGGGGTGGCACCGGGATGCCGGAACAGCGTCGCATAGCGAGTGAACACGATTCTCCTACCTGCCGGACCGAACGCGAGCCATTCACATACGCCACGTATGCGAATGACGCTAATTGACATACGCCGCGTATGTCAATTACGTTGTGCCTCACCGAGGAACGGAGAAGCCGTGGGGCGCAGGACCCGTACGGAGATGCTGGATGCGACCCGGCAAGCCCTGATCGATGCAGGCCGGCGCCACTTCGGCGAGGTCGGCTACGCGGCGACGTCGATGGACGATCTGACGGCCTCGGCTTCGTTGACCAGGGGCGCGCTGTATCACCATTTCGGCGGCAAGAGCGGTCTGCTGGCGGCTGTGGTGGAAGCGGTGGACGCCGAACTGGGTGTGAGCCTGGACGCCGCGGCGGCCGAAGCCCCGGACCCGTTGGGCGCGCTGACGGCCCGTTGTGTGGCCTATATCGAACTCACCCAGGCGCCGGACGTACAGCAGATCCTCTTCCACGACGCCCCGTCCGTGCTGCCCGCCGCGGTCGAGTCGTCCACCGCTTCCTGCATCCGGTCGATCACCGACGCGATCGACCGCGCACAACGCGCCGGGGAGGTATCCACACAGGTGCGCGCCTCGACCCTGGCCGTACTCCTCAACGGCGCACTGGTCGATGCCTCGCGCTGGGTCGCGGCCGGCCGCTCGGAGGATCACGCGGCCCGGCAGACGGAAGCGATCGCCGCGGCCCGTCTGATCGTCGCCCGTCTCGGCAGTCGGCGATGACCTCCCCGCTCCTGCCGGACCTGCCCCCGCGGGAACTCGAGTGCTTCTCGGTGCTGTCCGGGAAACTCCATTTCGGTCGCACGGCCGAGCGGCTCGGGGTCTCCAGGGGCGCGTCTCACGGATGATCAAACGGCTGGAAGGCCGGGTCGGCGCTGTTCGAGCGCACGAGCAGGCGCGTCACGCCGACTGCCGTGGGCGCGGCGTTGGCCGCCGATGCGAATCCCGCGATCGACCGCCTGCGGCACGGGTTCGTCGACGCCCAGGCCGGGGCCCGCTCTCCGGAGCGTCCGCCGCGGATCGGCTCGCTCGTCGCGAGCAACCGGCACGGGGTGCTGCTGCCACCGGGTCGGCGCGGTCTCCCGGCGGCGAGTGGACTCCCCACCCGTCTCCCGCCCCTCACACACAACTCACATACGATCGCCGGATGGACGATTCCCGGTTCCTGGATCTGCTGGAAAGCCTGTGCCGCCGGCCCGCCATGTACACCGGCGAGCGAACGGTCGCTTCCGTCGCCGTCTTCATGAGTGGCTACTTCACCGGCGCATCTCATTCCGAACCCGCGTACCCGGATCACCCGCCGTACGGGGTGTGAAACAGGTGGGTCGAGATGCGCTACGACGTTTTCGACCCCGCATGGTCCTGGACTCGGATCCTGCTGCACCATCACGTCGACGACCAGGGGGTCCTCAAGGTTCTTCCGTCCTTGTTCCACCAGTTCCTCAAGGAGCGGGACGCACACGGCGTCGAGGAACTCGCAGCACGTCACAGCAATCAGTTCGCCGAGCGCCGGCCGGCACCCGAGCGCACGCACACGAAGGACCCGCACTGAACGCGCCCGATCCGAACGCACACCATCGAATCAGTCCCGACGCGCCGCTCGACGCTGCTCTTCAACGAACATCAGGTGACGAAAAGACTGATCACTTCCCACAGGTGACAAGTAACCCGAGCAGATGGTGACAACCGTCGTGCTCCATCCCGGGGAGTCGCCCGGACCGAGCGGCGTCCCCGGTGACGAGTACCGCGCTCCGGCGCACCTCGTGCGTCGTCATCATGGGCTCGACGCCGGCGGTGTCTCGCCACGGCAGGCGCGCTGGGGCTCCGGTCTCCTGCTCGGCCCACGTGACCGAATCCGGTGGGGCCGATGTGGACACCGTGTGGCCGCCGGCCACGGGGCTCCGGGGCCAGGGACCGTTACGCCGCGCCCGGCAGTGACACCTGGACCGTGAGGCCGCCGCCCGGGTTGGCGGTCAGGGCCAGGTCGCCGTGGTGGGCGCGGACGATGCCGGCGGCGATGGTCAGACCCAGACCGTGGCCGCGGCGGGTGGGGTCCTGTTCGGCCAAGCGGCCGCTGCCGCGCAGGAAGGGCTCCGTGAGCCGGTCGACGGTGCCGGACAGCGGTGGTCCGGTGTTCGTGACGGTCAGCAGGGCACAGCCGGGGTGCGCCGGATCGGGGCCGCTGGTCAGGGTGAGCGATCCGCCCGGCCGAACGGGGACCGGTCAGGACATCGCGTACCGCAGGGTCATCAATCCCGACGAGCTGCTGCGCGTCCGAGCTGTCACACCTGGAGGGGCTGCCCCGTCTGCTTGATGAGAAGGCAAGACGGGCGAAGGAAAGCGCGAGCAGGTGAAATCGATCGCGCGGAACGGCATACATCCCCTTGCTGCAGCTCCCCGATGACGAGCCGCCATGAGCCCTGTTCGTGACATGGGCCCTGTTCGTGAACGGGGTGCGCGTTCGAGTCGCCCCTCCCAGTAAGGACCACGTATATGCAAGCCATCACTGTGCGAGACCGTGACGCCGGTCTGGCCGGGATGTCTCTGACGGACATGCCCTACCCTCACGCGGCCGAGAACGACGTCATCGTGCGGGTGCACGCCGCGGGCTTCACCCCTGGCGAGCTGGACTGGCCGGGCACGTGGGCCGACCGCGCCGGCCGCGACCGGACGCCCAGCGTGCCCGGGCACGAGCTGTCCGGTGTCGTCGTAGAGCTGGGGTACGGCACCACCGGCCTGAGTGTCGGCCAGCGGGTGTTCGGCCTGGCTGACTGGAGCCGCAACGGCTCGCTCGCCGAATACGCCGCGGTGGAGGCCCGCAACCTCGCGCCGCTGCCGGCGGACATCGACCACACCCTGGCCGCCGCACTGCCGATCTCCGGGCTGACCGCCTGGCAGGGCCTGTTCGACCACGGCCGCCTTACCACCGGTCGGACGGTCCTGATCCACGGTGCCGCGGGCGGCGTCGGCTCGATCGCGGTCCAGCTTGCTCGCGAGGTCGGCGCCCGCGTCATCGGCACCGGCCGGTCCGCCAGCCGGGACAGGGCACTCGCCCTGGGCGTCGACACCTTCATCGATCTGCAGGCCGAGAAGCTGGAGGACGCCGGCGAGGCCGACGTCGTGTTCGACGTGATCGGCGGCGACATCCTGGACCGCTCGGCCGCTCTGGTCCGGGCCGGCGGCACGCTCGTCACCATCACCATGCCGCCCAAGGTCCAGCCCAAGGACGGGCGGGCGGTCTTCTTCGTCGTCGAGCCCGACCGCGCCCGGCTCACCGATCTCGCCACGCGGCTGAGGGACGGCCGGCTCAAGCCGGTCGTCGGTGCTGTGCGGCCGCTCGCCGAAGCGCCCGCCGCGTTCGCCCCCGGCACGCGCGCCCCGGGCAAGACGATCATCCGCGTCGCGGAAGACTGAAGAGGGGACCCATCGTGATCGGAATGCGGATCGAACGCATCGATGAGCTCGACATGGGTCGCACCGAGCGTGGGGCGGTTCTCGAACGGCACGATGGACTCTTCGGGCCACGGGCCGCACACCGGGTCCAGGAGCAGGTCCCGCATCCGGTTGAAGCCGTGCTCGACCGCGAGGACCTGATCGAAGTCCGTGTAGTCCCAGTACCCGTGAGGACCGCACGCGACCGGGAGTAGTCCCGGTTTGCCAGGTCAGTCATCACCGAGCAGGCGGTCGGTGATCTCGAAAGACCTCGGACTGCTGCCGGGCGCGGCTGAACTCGCCGGCGCCGACCCGGGCAGCGAGGGTGTCGTCGGTGCCGGACAGCAGGGAGCCGTAGCCGGTGGCGGCCCACAGGCTGCGTTCGGCGGGCACCTCGAAGTAGGGGACGGTGCGGCCCTGGTCACGGACCGCCAGCACCTGCGGCGCGCGGCGGGTGCGCAGGGCCTGGCCGCAGTCCTCGCAGACCGCGACGTCGGCCCGCTCCCGGCGGCCGAGCGGGCGCCAGGTGGTCCGGCGGACGGCGGTGCCGTGCCGGGGGTCGAAGAAGCACAGCGGGATTCCGGGGGCTGGGTCCAGGGCGGAGCGTCCCTCGGCGACCAGGGCCAGCACTCCGACCAGGTCGGGCAGGCCACGTGCGGCGTCCAGCACCCGGTCGGCCGCGTCGTAGGCGTCCAGGGCCCGGCTCAGTCCCGGGGTGGCGGCGCCGTCGGCGTGCTCCACGGCCTCGCCGAGAGCGAGCAGTTCGGCGGCGGCCCGGCTGCGCAGCCCGGCCTCGTCTGCGGCCTCCTCGGCGGCGAAGACGGCGTCGGGGAAGGTGAAGGCGGTGTGCCGGGGCGAGCGGCGGCGTACCAGGAGGGCGGCACCGACGACGGCGAGAACCAGCACCGCGGCGAGCGCGAGCAGGGTCCCGGAGCCGCCGGAGGAGCCGGAGGCCTTCTCCTCGGCCCGGGGGCGGGCCGAGTACTCCTTGTCGATCCTGGCGGTCTCGGCCTTGTAGACCTCGGTGCCGTTTCCGGCCTTGATGAGTTCCACGGCCTTGCCGACCCGGGCAGCCAGTCCGGCGTCGTCGAGTTCCTTCAGGAAGCCGACGGCGGAGGCGGCGTCGCGGGTCTGGTGGGCATCGGTGGGCCACTCGGTGCCGGTGAGCCACTTCCCGTACGCGTCGTTGGTGATCAGGATCAGCTGCTGCCGGTCGAGCCGTTCCTTGAGCACCGCGGCAAGGGTGCGGGGGTCGCCGTAGAGAGTTGACACAGTTCCAGGTCTGTCAACCCATCACCAGGCCATAGGGTACGACGCCTCCTTCTCACCCGATCTGCAGCACTCCAGCTCACACACCCGCCAGCGACCGCGAGGCAGATCCCGGAGACCCCGGCGCCGGTGATCGCAATCCGGGCCTTTCGCCGACCTCTCGTCACTTTCGCCCTCCGACGTCGCACGCTGACGCCGTCAGTGACGTCGACAGCAGCTCCCGAGTCTGCTCCAGCACGGTTTGACGATTCGCCTGGCGGATTCCGAACCACTGGGCGGCCTCACGAATATGGGGGTGCGGCTCGAACAGCAGCGACAATCCGGCGCGGTTCAGCACCTCGATGTCCGGCCAAGAGTTTCCCAGCGCGTACGCGACACTCCAGTCCACCGCCCTGGGCTGCACCGCCTCCTCCAGTACAGCCCTTTTTCCTCCCGGCAGCGCAGGAGCCAGTTCGATATGGCCGGTGTACTGGCCCTCGGCGCGGACGAGTCGAGTTCCGCTCCCGGCATGGACGCCGAGGTCCCGGGCGACCAGACGCACGATCTCGTCCGGACTCCCGGAGACGAGAAGCGTGCGGTACCCGGCCAGATGGAGTGTGTCGATCAGTGGCTTCGTATGGGGGTAGACGGATACCTTCTCGCGCTGCCACACCTCCTCCGCCAGCTCCTGTATCGCCGACTCGGGCAGGCCGGCCAGCGTCTGAGCGTATTTTTCGTAGAGCGCGTACATGCCCGTGACGGAGCTCCGGGCATCCTGGTAAAGCCGTCCGAGGTCCTTCATCGCCGCAGGGTTTATGAGCTTCGTGGCACGTTGGGATCCGAGCATGGCCATCCCCAGCGCGGTGGGCGTGAGTGTGCCGTCCATATCCAGTAGCGCGATCTTCATCAGAGTTCCCGTCTCCCGGTGCGCTGGTCCCTCACCATCGAATAGTCACGCCTCGACTCACCGCTGAGCTGGGCGAGCCACCTCAGCTTTTCCGGCGCGAGCGTGTGAAAGGCCGCGACGTACGGCACGTAGGCGGGGACGTTCACCACAGGACGTGGTCGAACCAGGGACTTGGCGATACTCCGTGCGACCTGCTCCGGTGTCGCTGCCGGGAAGATGTCGCTGAGCCGCGACATTCTCCGGGAGGACACATGACGGAAAAAATTCGTACCAGCCACCGCTCCGGGGCGCACTAGCGTCACATCGACGGGGGTAGAGGCGAGTTCCAGGCGCAGTATCTGGCTGTACGCCTCCGCTGCTGCCTTGGCCGCGGCGTACGCTGCAGCGGGGCCGCGGACGTAGACGCTCCCTGCCAGCGATCCCATCGTGATGATCTGCCCGCCTCCGCCGGCAAGCATCAAAGGGACCACCGCGCGGGTCGCGTGCACCATAGCGTCAAAGCTGGTCCGCATGGTGCGTTCGATGTCGTCATCACTCATGTCGGCGTCGTCTACCCAGCGGCTGTACGCCGCATTGTTCACGAGTACGTCAACACGCCCATGGTGGCCGTGCGAAGCGGATATCCACGCCTCCAGGGCGTGCCGGTCGGTTACGTCCACCTGCTCGAAGCGGAAAGATCCGGACGATGCCATGGAGCGCGCAGCCTCGATGTCACTCCTCGATATGTCACAGACGTGGACCATCGCGCCATGCTCGGCCAGCAGGCGTGCCACGGCCCAACCGATGCCTTGGGCACCTCCGGTGACGAGGCAGGCCGCGCCGGTCAGGCGGTCACGCAGGGTCTTGTTCAGCCGGGATGCCATCTCCGCTCCTTCAGTCGGGCCTTGGGGACGGGCGGCCAGGTTCCGGGCAACCGCTGTCCTGCCTGCTGGTAGTTGTGGCTCGACCCGGTCATCGATCGGAGACGGGGCCGGTACGGGACGTCGGCTCCGCGAAGGGGTTTGGCATGTGCTTGACGATCTTTCTGACCTGGACGGCACTTGTCAAGTAAAATGAGATGTTTATTCGGCTACAGGCGATTTGGTCTTAGTTGCACTATTTTGGTGGGGTCGTTGATCCGGACCTGCAGGGCCATCTCGGGTGGTTTCGGCCGTCGGGCACAGCGCTCCGAGTGGCGTTCGCAAGCCTCGGCGAGGGCGACGGCCCGCTGGTCCCCCACTTCGTAGGCGGTACCGAAGTGGACCGAGGCGGGAGCGTTCAGGCCGATCCCGGAGTGCCGGTGCTCGTGATGGTCTCGCGGATCAACTCCTCGGCCTGTTCGGCGGTTTCGGCGCGTTCGACCGTGTGACCGACGATGCAGCGGCTGAAGATGTCGGTGATCACATAGGCGTGGAACCAGATGCTCTTGGCCGGACCGGGCAGCCGGGTGATGTCCCAGGCGAACACCTGAGAGGGCCCGTGCACGACCAGTTCGAGGATCGTTCTGGGCGGGTGGGTTACCTGTCGGCGGCGTTCACCGTTCTGCCCAGCGGCGGACAGGATCCGGTACATCGTCCGCTGCGAACACCAGGAGATTCCCGCGTCCAGCTCACGTGCCCGGACCTGGACGGATGGCAGGTCGGCGTACTCCGGCCGGTTCAGCAGCGCCAGAACCCACTCCCGCCCGGCCGGTGTCCGGGCCGAGCGGGCGTGGGTCTCGGGGACGCCGGACGCTTCGGTTTCGGGCTGAGGTAGGGGTGGCGCGTGAGCGTCTGGTCGGCCGGCAGGCCGCTGCGGTGCCCAACTGCCCCTGGACACTTTCGCAACGGTCCCCGCCCAGCGTTCCGGCAGGGCGTCAGTCGGCGCCGCTATCACGAACCGCGCGGCCGTACCGGTAGGTGGTGTGTCGATCTCCGCACCCATGGACGCGCTACGCCGACGCGATGTGTTCGACGAGTTGGTGTAGGACCTACTGCTGGTGGCAACGACCACCGGCCGACGGCTACCCCGTCCAACGGAGTGATGACGCAGACCGGGCACAGGCATCCACCGCAGTCCCGAGGCGGGGACGCGGCTCCGGCCCCACCGTTCATGACTATCTGAGTTCTGGGGCCAGCATCAAGGTATCTGTCCGGTCAAGCCGAACGGCCCGTTGGTAGTGGGGTGAGCGAGAGCGACCCTCGTCACGGGCGACCTCCGCCACCTGGTCGGGCGTGTGCCCAGGGCTGTCGGCCTTGCCGGACCGGTAGCCGCTGTGGAGTTTCTTCTCCCCCTCTCAGCCCGGCAGGTGCTCGACCGGCCACGGCAGGCTTCTGGCGTACTCCTCGTAGCGGCAGCCAAGCGTTGGAAATTCGGCGCATCTGGTGCAGGGTCAGACCCCTGCGGACGTCCGGGTGTCCTTGGCGGGTGTCACGGGCGCCGCCGCAGGGTCGCTGTCGTGCCCTTTCGGGGACCCGAACCAGGCCACTGCCACCGCGCCCGATACGGCGAGCACGAACCCGGTGATCGCCGCCCAGGCGAAGCCGGGCCGGGAGGCATCGCCGAGCCACAGCACGCCGATGATGCCCGGCAGGACGGTCTCGCCGACGACCAGCGCGGCGGTGGCGCCGTTGACCGAGCCGATCTGCAGGGCGACCGTGTGCAGGTACATGCCGCCGATGCCTGCCACCAGGATCGCGTAGAGCGCCGGGTCGCAGAGCAGCGCTCCCGGGTCGAAAGGGTCGATGCCGTTCAGCACGCGGACCCCGACGCCGAGGGCGCCGAAGCCCAGTCCGGACAGCAAGCCGGCCAGGATCGCGGCGCGCGCCCCCAGTAGGCGTACGACCACGGTGCCGCCCACGATCAGGAGCAGCGAGATCCCCAGCAGCCACCAGTGCGTGGAGATCGAGGTGTCGCCGCTGCCTTCCGGGCCCGCCGCCGTCGCCAGAAGCACCAGCGCGGAGCAGACCACAGCAATCGAGGTCCGCTCGGCGCGGTTGAGCCGGATGCCGAGGAGCTTGATGCTCAGCACCGCCGTGATCACCAAGTTGGCGCTAATCACGGTCTGCGACAGGAACAGCGGCAGGAGGCGCGCCGCCAGTGCGCCGAGCCCGAAGCCGACGAAGTCCAGGATGGTCCCGACGATGAACTCCCAGGTCATCGCCGCCTTCGCAGTGGACGACAGGCTCGGGCCACCGTGCTGGGTCACGCTGCCCGCGGCGGCCTCCCGGCGGGCTGACTTCTGTGATCCGACGGCCTGAAGGACGGAGCCCGTGCCGTAACAGATCGATGCTGCCACGGCGGTGAGCAGTCCTATGAGCACCGAAAGCTCCGTTCATGTATGGGTCGGTGGGGTTCGGTCCCGTTCCCACTGACAGACGTGGGTTTCGGCGCGAAAGTTGCTTCCGGCGAGTCAGTTACCGGCGTATCTCCCTCCACAGGCCAACTACGGTCAGCCACATTGCCCATAGCACACTGCGAGTGCAACAGGTCTTGGCCCAGCGTCACGGACTGTCCCCCTTTCGCTCGTATCTCCTCCGCGCCCCAAAAAGGAGCCCGCACCCAGAAGCCGCATCACGGAGATCACCGTCGCAGCCCCGGTCCAGCGAAGTTGGTGACAACCAGAACGGAAAACCCCAGATGGTGGCAACTGGAATGCCCAAACGGTGAAAGGTACCGCACTCAAGTCCACGTTCGGTGCCAGCCCACCGACCCACCTTGGTGTCACCTAGTGCCGCTCCCGGCAACGTTTGCCCCGTCGCACCGCCCGGCACGCACGCTCGCGGCGTTGGCCGAAAGCCCACGTAGCCCGCTACGAAGGCTTTCGGCCGCCTTGCGATCGCACGCACCGGACGCCACTCCTTCCGGGCAAACCTTGCCGGTCACGGCACTAGCATGTCCTGAGTCGTGATCAAGGTGTGGGGCGGAGGCTGCGTATCCAGATCACCGCCCCGCGCAGGTGGAGGCCGGCGAGATAGCTCTCGGGTGTCTTGTCGTAGCGGGTCGCGCGATGCCTCGCTGTTGCTTCAAGCGGTTGAAGCAGCGTCCGACCACGTTGCGCTGCTTGTAGAGTTGCTTGTCGAAGGCTGGCGGGCGTCCGCCTCGGCTGCCGCGTCGGAGCCGATTGCGGATCTGGTCGGCCCGCTCCGGGACGGTGTGGCCGGTGCCGCGCCGTCGCAGCCAGGTGCGGGTGGCTTTGGAGCTGTGGCCCTTGTCGCCCAGGACATGGGCAGGCCGCCCGCTCGACTTCACCGTGACGGGCGGGAGCACCAACGACCGCACCCGGTTCACCGCCGTGATGGAAGCGATACGGGTGCCCCAGATCGGTCCGGGACGGCCCGGAGCATGCCCTCGAACGTGCCGTCCAGATTCCACCGGCGAAAGCGGGTGTGCAGCGTGGCCCATGGGTCGTACCGCTCGGGCACGTCCCGCCAGGCCACCCCGGTGCGGAACTTCCACACGATCCCGTTGAGCACCGTTCAGTCATTCAGCCGCTTCCGGCCCCGCAGTGACACCGGCAGCAGTGGCCGGACGAACTCCCGCTCCACATCGGACAGTTCATGGCGACGTATCACCCGACCCTGATCCACTACTCGGGATCATTTGAGGGCACCGCCCAGTCCCGGGAGCATCGCCGATTTTTTTCCGAAGCAGCGATAGGGCGCGATCTGCGCACTTAGGAACATCCATGTGGCCTGCATCACATAGTGCTGGCGCGGTGACGCTGCCTCATGTTTCTCTCTAGATGTTCTAATGTCCAACATTTGGAGGTCTTTGATGGAGGGGCTGCGACAGCCGCGCCGGGCGTCGACTCTGGCTGCGCAAGTCGCTGACCAGCTGCGGGAACAGCTGGCGTCCGGGCGGTGGCCGGTGGGGACACGGATCCCGGGCGAACAGGAACTGGCCGAAACACTCCAGGTGAGCCGAAATACCATTCGCGAAGCATTGCGAGCACTTGTCCATCTCGGCCTGCTGGAGGCGCGAGTCGGGGATGGTACCTACGTCCGGGTCACCAGTGAGCTGGAGGCGGTTCTACTGCGCAGGGCGGCCGCCACGGCGCCGGCGGACGTCCTGGAACTGCGGGCGGTTCTGGAGGAGCACGCCGCCGGACTGGCCGCCGAACGACGATCGGAATCGGACACCGCTCGGCTGCAAGAACTCCTCGCCGCGGCCCGCGAAAGCAACCGCTCGGGATCGATGGCACAGGTCGCCGTCGCCGATGTCGCCTTTCACCTCGCAGTCGTCCAGGCCAGCGGCAACGAGCTGCTCGTGGAGCTGTACGAATACCTGGGCAGCGCCCTGTCAGCTCTCCTGACGGTGCTGCCATGGGATGACGACGTTGCTGCCAAGCACGATCACTGGCACAGCGCACTCGTCGAGGCGATCAGCGCAGGCGATGTGGTCGCTGCCCGCCATGCGGCATCCATGTTGGTGCACATGACCGCCCGGCTGGCCGCAGGGCAGGACAGCGCGGTCGAACGGGACCGGTCGGCATGCGAGTGAGCCACTCCCACCACTCCCTGGACCAGGCGAGGCAGACTGCGCCGGGCAGGCGGTCCACGGTGTGGCTGCTGATAGGTGTTTTGCTGGTCGCGGGGAACCTGCGCGCCGCACTGACCGGCGTGGGACCGTTGCTTCCCAGCATCGAGAAAACGACCGGCCTGTCCGGTACCTGGGCCGGGTTGCTCGGCACTCTTCCGCTGCTGACGTTTGCCGCAACCTCCCCGTTGGTCGGCCGCACCGCGCACCGCTACGGGGCACCGCAGGCTCTGGGCGCGTCGCTGACAGTGCTGGCAGCCGGGCTGCTGGTGCGCTCCCTGCCCGGGGTGGTCTTCCTGTGGGTGGGCACTGTGGTGGTCGCAGCCGCGATCGCCTACGGCAACGTACTGCTGCCCTCGGTCGTCAAGAGCACCGTGCCAGAGGACCGGATCGGCCAGGTGACCGGCCTCTATGTCACCGCGATGGGCCTGCTGGCCGCCGTGTCGTCCGGGGTGTCGGTCCCGCTGGCCGACCATCTGCCCGGCGGATGGCGCACCGCCCTGGGCTGCTGGGCCGTGCTGGCCGTGCTGGCCTTCGTGGTGTGGGCGCCGCAGCACCGGCGTACGGACTCTCCGGCACCAGCACGTGCGTCGCGAGAGCGCATCCCCTGGCGTTCCTCCCTCGCATGGCAGGTCAGCGGCTTCATGGGGCTGCAGTCACTCGGCTTCTACACCACGATCGCCTGGCTGCCCAGCATCGTGCACGATCACGGGGTGGGGGAGGCCGCAGCCGGATGGCAGTTGTTCCTCTTCCAGATCATCGGCCTCCTCTCCAGCAGTGCGCTCCCCCTCCTTGCCCGCAGGTGGAAGGACCAGCGGATCCTGGCAGCATCTGCATCGACGATCGGCGCCCTGGGCTTCGCCCTGCTGGCGGTAGCCCCCCAGTGGGCCGTCGTATCCAGCGTGCTCACAGGCTTGGGAGGCGGAGCGTGCCTGGTCCTGGCCCTGACCTTCCAGGGCCAGCGTGCGGCGGACGCATCACAGGCGGCCGCCCTGGCCTCGATGGCCCAGTCCGTCGGATACCTCGTGGCCGCCGCAGGGCCGCTCCTCCTCGGCGTCTTGCACGACCTCACCGGCGGATGGACGCTGCCACTCCTGCTGCTGGTTGCCCTGACTCTCATCCAGGCCGTCGTCGGCTTTGGCGCAGGCCGTGACCTGCGTCTGCAAGCCACCTCGCGAACTCACACACCTACACGCACCGGAGAGTGAATGTCATGACCATGACCGCCCCCTTCAGCTACCTCGACACACCGACGGCAGCACCGCTGTCGATCAGCGAACTCATGCCCGGCGTCTACAACCTGCTGGAATACGCCGCAGTCGCGGCGGGCGAGCAAGTGCTGATCCTGGCCGAGCACGGCACCGATCCGGTGGTCATCCAGGCCATCGCGGCGGCGGCCGCCTACCGCAACGCCGAGGTGCATGTACTGTCCCTGCCGCCGTTCAGCGCCGGCGGGTGGGACGCCGCAACGCCCTCACCGCTGCCGGCCTCCGCACACGCCGCCGCCGACGTGGTGATCTCGCTGACCTGGTGGGGCGAAGTGCACACAACCCAGCTTTTCTTCAACGAGATCGCCAAGCAAAAGGCACGGTTCGTCTCACTGCACCAGACAGCGACCGCTGCGGCGCTGGCCACCGGGGCGCGGTTCCCACTTGAGCTGTACTTCGCGCTGGAGGCCAGGGCATACGCCCGGATCACTGCGGCCCAGGAAATACGGGTGACCACCACCCTGGGGACAGACGTGACTTTCCGCGCCTTCACCACCCCCGGTCACCCGAGCACCCCCCTCACCAGCGGCATGTGGCGGCCCTTTCCCTACGGAGGCGCCAACTTCTACCCCGACCAGACCGACGGTGTCGTCGTGATAGAGGAGTCCACGGTCACAGGTGTACCCGCCGAGCGAATCACTCTCGAACTGGCCGGCAACCGCGTGACCGCCATTGAAGGGAGCGCGGCGGCCGCCGAACTGCGCCGCTACGCACCGAACGGCTACTACATGCGCCACGCTCTCATCGGCCTCAACCCCAAGGTACGGTCCGCGGGCGGCACCCAGTTCGAACGTGAGAAGCATGCCGGAGCGTTCTACTTCGGCCTCGACGGCCTCACCACACAGGGCACGATCGACCGCAACGGTCCCGGACACGCGCACTGTGACTGCCAGTTCGATGCGCCCACCATCACCCTCGACGGCGAGCGTTTCGTCGACAACGGTCACCTGCTTCTCCTCGATGATCCGGAAATCCACCAACTCGCCCAGAAGTTCGGTCCCGCAGAGGTCCTCCTCAATCCCAATCCGCGGCTCGTCCTGCCGCCGCGCTACAGCCGCTGACCCGGCTGCGGCTAGTACTGCAACGGTCTTTGAGGTGACGGTTGCAGTACTAGACCGCACGCGGGCACAGTGACCGCTGAGGTGATCGGGTTCACCGTCGATCAAGTCGGGGTCGTTCCGGTGTGCGCACCGAGGTGTCTGACCCGGTCCAGGCCGTGTAGGAGACTCCCGGGTGATTCGCCGCGATGCTCGGGCGGGCCCTGGCTGATCGCGCGCTGCGGCGTAGGCATCACTGAGCCGGCTGGCACTCCTCGGCGTAGCGGGCCAGCCCTTCCGCCGTGCCCTGCATGAACTTCTGGAGGTATCGCGGCATGACCCAGCCCAACAGCCAGCTCGTCTCGTACTCGCCGTACCAGTGGATGACCGTGCCCGAGTTCGCTGTCGGCTTCAGCTCGATGCGCGCGTGATAGTTGTACATCGACGAGTTGAACGCGTCTTCGTAGGCCAAGAGGCGTCGCTCGATCTTCTCAGTGATTCGCTCCCCGGTCACGATGCGTCCCGTCCGGAAAGCCCGGACGGCGCCGACGCCGTCATCGCCGCCGGGGTCGAGGTCGACTGACCGTGTCGTATCCAGACTGTCCACCTTGGACCACAGCGGCCAGCTTGCGGCATCGACCAGCAGCTTCCAGACGATTTCCGGCGAGGCGCGGGCAGTCACTCCAACGTCGTATTTTTGCATGGTAGAGGGCTCCTGTGA
This sequence comes from Streptomyces sp. CB01580, assembly GCF_001905795.1. GTDB lineage: Bacteria > Actinomycetota > Actinomycetes > Streptomycetales > Streptomycetaceae > Streptomyces. Next base: position 22,133 of record NZ_LIXJ01000037.1, on the reverse strand, counting down.
GTGGATGCGGTCGGCGTCCCCGGCCAAGAAGACGCGGTATCAGCGGCCGGTCGTGCCGTCGATGAGTTCGCGGAGGATGTCCGCGTGGCCCGCGTGTCGGCCGGTCTCCTCGATCATGTGGGTGAGTGCCCAGCGGATGCTGGGAGCGGGGCGGTCCGGCCGCGGTCGGGGGACCGGGGCCCCGAGATCGGTGCACTCGTCGAGAACGTCGTTCGCGCGCTTGACCGTGTCTCGGTAGCGGGCGACGACATCGGCCACGCTGTCCACCGGTGCGGCTTGGAACGTCGCCTGCCAGTCGGTGACGTCGTCCCCGAGGAACATCGAACGCTCGACGAAGGTCAGGTGGTTGAGCAGGCCGAGCAGGTTCGTGCCCGACGGCACCGCGGCTGTTCGCACCTGCGGTTCGGGGGCGCCGTCGACCTTTGCGGCGATCGAGGTCCGGAGGTAGTCGAGGAATCCGCGCAGAACCTCGGTCTCGTTGCTTCCGGTCCGGGGCGGCGGAGTGTCGCGGCGGCGGTTGCGGCGCGTGGTACTGGGCACCGTGGTCTCCCTTCCTTTGTCGGGGCGGGCGTCGGCCGCCGTGTCAGACGGTGCGGCGGATGAGGAGGACGTGGTCGGTGACCTCGGCGGTACGCCCGTCTGGTCCGGTCGCGGTCCAGCGGGATGCGTCGGCCCGCTCGACCGTCCATGTCTGCGGAGCCAGGTCGATACCCGCGGCGACTTCCTGCGGGCTCGGGTAGCAGAGGTCGGGATCCCGGTTCCACGACCACGGCGCGGCCGAACCGTGGTCGACGACCAGCAGCCGCCCACCCGGGCGCAGTGCGTGCGCGGCCGAGCGCAGGACGGTTGCCCGGTCCAGGTCACATGGGGTGTGCAGGTAGTGGGCGCAGACCAGGTCAAATCCGCCGAACGCAAAAGACTTGTGCAAGTCGGCCCGCACGGTGGTGACGCTGTCGCCCAGGCCGTGTGCGCGGGCGAGGGCGGCGAGCCGCTCGACCGCCACGGCCGAGACGTCGACGGCGGTGACGTGCCATCCCAGGCGGGCGAGCCACAGCGCGTCGCCGCCGTCGCCGCATCCGAGGTCCAACGCGTCACCGGGCGGAAGGCCCGCCACCGTCTCGGTGAGGCGGGCATTCGGCTGCGGCCTGCTGGCTGCCGGTCGGGCCGCGTAGACGCCGTCCCAGAACGCGACCGCATCAGTGGTGCTCATCAAGGCTCCTTGTGTCGGTATGAACTCAGTCTTGCCAGCCACCTCACGACCTGGCACGGAATCTTGCGGTTACGGCAAGATGGTCTGATGGATCGCAAGACGGACGACGACGTGCTCGACGCGGTGGGGCCGCGCCTTCGCGCGCTGCGTCGTGACCGCGGCATCACCCTCGCCGGCCTCGCGGCGACGACCGGCGTGTCGGAGAGCACTCTGTCCAGGCTGGAGAGCGGGCAGCGCCGGCCGAACCTGGAACTGCTGCTGCCGCTGGCCCGTATCTATGACGTTCCGCTGGACGATCTCGTCGGTGCCCCGCGCACTGGCGACCCCCGGATACACCTCAGGCCGATCAGGCGGTTTGGGATGACGTTCGTGCCCCTGTCCCGGCGACCGGGCGGAGTGCACGCGTTCAAAATGATCATCCCCGCCCCGCCGGAACCACTCGAACCGACCCCGCAGACCCACGAAGGCTTCGAATGGCTCTACGTGCTCAACGGACGCCTGCGGCTCGTGGTCGGCGAGCGCGACCTGACACTGCCGCCCGGTGAGGCAGCCGAGTTCGACACGTCCCTGCCCCACTGGCTGGGCAGCGCCGACGGTGGCGTGGTTGAGCTTCTCATCCTGTTCGGCCTGCAAGGGGTGCGTGCACACGTACGCAACGACTCTCACCGATCGCCGCAAGCCGGGAGCCGGGAGCCGACGGTGAACTGAACGAGAGATTCTGTATGCGCGTCGATGACGCCGACCTGTCGAGGAAACTGACCAGTCCTTGGTCGCTGTAGGCCACGCCCGGGGATCTCACGCGGAGCAACTGGCCACAGCGATCGACAACGCGCCGCGGCCTCCCCGGTGACAACAAGCCTGCCTATGTGACAGCTATCGTGCTTCGGCTCGCACCGGGTGTGACCGAGTGCTCAACTTGGCGAGTTGAGCATCGATCGGGGAGGATATCGCCAGATTTAGGACAGATAGTCAGGGTTAGGTTATTTTGCCCGCTCGCCCAGGACGTGCGATCTCCTGGGCGCCGTGGACGGCGTACACGGCGAAAGCGCTCGTACGGGGCCGGTTTGGTCACATACCTGCTCGTTGGATGATCTTCTGGTTCCGCACGGGATTCCTCCCCGGGACATGGCGCATCTGCTGCCGGTAGTGCTGCGCGAGATCGACGTGTCGCGAAGGGACCCACCAGGGCAGAGGTTCACATGCCTACCGTTGCATCAGCATGGCCAGCAGCACGCCGGCAGATGCCGCTAGGAACGCGATGGCCGACGCCACGTAGAGTCTTGGGCGTCGTCGCTGGGTTTCTCGTTCGATGCCGGCGTTCGGGAACGCTTTCTCGATTGGGGTCAGGTCGTCGGCCCAGCGGTCCCGGCGAGCTGGGGCATCAGGGTGAAGTAGAGATCGGCTTTGGCCGCCGGGGTGTTGGTGGGACGGAACCGTGAGACCACTCGGTGCCGGATTGGCACGGTACCCGGCAAGGCCGCTTCGGCGGGTAATTCACCCAACGAACCCGTTCTGGAACCAGAAACGTACGACCCGCACCTGGATATCGACTTCAACCTGATACGCGATGACGCCCGGGACGACTACGGCCTGACCACCTGCCGCCGCTCGGGTCAGGTCCTGCGCGGGTGCAGTTGGGGCGAGGAACGGTGCTGGCAGGAGCCTGGTCAACTGGTCCGACCGCGGGAGCAGGCCCTCCTCCATGTCGGGGTTGTGGAGGAGAAGGAGGAGGTCGGGTCAGATCAGGCGGAAGAGGTCGGCGGCGGCGCGGGTGTCGGTGAGGTCCTCGATGGAGCGGAGGTTGTCGCACAGGACGTCCAGGACCGAGCCGGCTCCGGCGGCGGGCAGGGCGCCGATAGCGACGCCGAAGACGCGGAAACCCAGCCGGTGTTTGGTGTCGTTCCAGCCGCGCATCCACGCCTCGGTGACTCCGCATTCGTCGTCGGTGATCATCACGATGTCGCCGCGTGTTCGGGCGGTGTCATTGAACTCCTCCTCCAGCAGGTCACCGGCCGTCGTCAGGGGCGTCTGGTAGCTGGTACCGCCGCCGAGGAAGGTCTCTGCGAAGTCGAGAGTCCGGGCGATGTCGGCGGGCTGGTCGGCCGGGAAGCGGAAGACGTGGAGCTTGTCGGCGGCGGAGAACAGGACACCGACGAAGTCACGCCCTGCGTGGCGGGCCTGATCCAGCAGGGCCAAGGCGCACGCCTTGGCCCATGCCTCCCGGGTGACTCCGCCGGGCCCTTCCATGTACATGGAGTGCGAGGTGTCTACGCACGCGATGATGGCACCCTGACCGGTGGTCTGCTCGCCCTGGCTGTCATAGAGCATGAGCTCCCCGGTGGCGTAGCGCGCGGCGAACACCGCACGCAGCTCGGGCGAGCCGAGACTGGCCAGCTCGGAGGGAATGACGCGGGAGAGATCATTGCCAAGGGTGATGCCGACCAGCTCCCCGGTGGCGTTCTGCACCTTGCGGGCTCGTTCACCGTCGGCCATCTGCCGGAAGCGGCCGATCAGCTCGGCCCACTGTGCGAGACGGCTGGTGCGCAGCCGCTCGGCAAGTAAGGCGCGCTGGTCGAACGGCATCCTCTCCAGCTCGCCGGGACCGACGCCCCACGCCCGCATCAACGCGGCCTCCTCCCGCACCGCCCTCGCGGCCTTCGTCACCGCGTTCCGCGCGGCGGCATGGATGCCGGGGGCCGCCGCGGCGAGGGCCTGCGCGGCGCCCTGGGCGGCCTGCCGTGCAGCGGCTGCGGCGGCCTCGGCTGCCTTGATCGCCTGTTGTACGGCGTCTGCGGCCGGGGCCGGGACGGTGCAGCCCTCGGCGGCCTCCTCGGCGGGCTGTTGGAGTGCCTCGGCCACGGCGGTCGCCGCGCCTTCGGTGTTCTCCTGGGCCTTCTTTGCTTGCTCGGCCTGTTCCTGGGCGTCCTGGGAGCGCTCAAGGATCCGGCGCAGCGCGGTGCTCTGGGCGAGCACGGCCATGGCGGCGGCGTAGGGGTCTCCGACCGTCTCCCGGCGCAGCTCGGCGAACTCAGGTGAATCCACCAGCGCGGTGACGATCTGGTGGTTGACCAGTCGGCAGGGGTCCATCTCCGCGCGCCCGCGCAACCGCGGGTTGCCTTTGTAGGCGGCCAGGAACGTATCGGTCAGAAGGTCGGTGGTGCAGTCGTAGCGCGCGTTCAGTTCTGCGTCCAGCTCGCGCAGCCCGGTTGACTGCTCGTAGGTGTCGCGCCATGTGATCCGGTCGAACCGGTCCGCGACCACGACCGTGTGCCGTCCGGGACCAGCGGCGGACAGGCCCAGGCACGTCCCGGCCCGGCTCCCCAGCTCGTCGAGCCTGCTCGGTGCCTCACCCATGGTCCTGCTCCTGTGTGTTCAGAGCTGGGCCTGCACCGTGCTCGCGTCCATGCCGAGGGCCTCGGTGAGGACGCGAGCACGGACGGCCCGCTGGCGGCCGGTGATTCGATCGATGGCGGCGGTGGAGCGGCCGGCGCCCGCCGCCTCTTCGCGCAGCCTCTCCAGCCGCTTCCCCGCCATGGCGAGCTTGTTGTGGGCCTTCTTGATGACCCAGTCGCTCAGCGCCTCGCGGGACTGCCCGGCCATGGCGTCGAGCTGTGCCTCCAGCTCGTCGATGGTGTCGGCCAGATCGAGCGCCTCCTTGGCGTCGGGGTTGACCAGGTGCAGCACTTCGCGCTCGACGGCCGGGCGCTGGGCCGGGGAGTCCCACAGCACATGGGTCAGCACCGACAGGTCGGTCTCGGTGACCGCCGGGCGGCCGTCGAGGTACGCGGATGCTTGGAGCAGGCCTACCACCTGCCGCCAGCGGCGGTCGGAGGCGACGAGCTCCTTGCGGCGCAGAGCGGCGCGCAGCGTGCACACGGCATCCACGATCGCGTCCGGAACGTCCACGGCCGGGACGGCTTCGCTCACGGCGTGCTGCAACGCGCGCAGTTCGACGGTGGTCCGTGCCGGCGCCACCGTGCGGCTGACGGCGGAGCGGACCAGCGCGGCGAAGTTCGAGGGGTCCTCCAGGTACCCGACCTCGATCCGCACCAGCAGCCGGTCGTAGATCGCGGCCGTATCCTCCCCGCTGGGAAGTTCGTTGCTCGCTGTGATGGCTCCGATCAAGGGGCAGCGGATCGGCTCGCCGCCGCTCTCGGGGTGGTAGATCCGCTCGTTGAGGTAGCCCAGTGTCTCGTTCAGCGCCGCTGTGGAGCACTTGAAGATCTCGTCGATGAACGCAATGTGCGCGGTCGTGGCACGGCCGTCGTAGATCTGGCGGTACTCGCCCCGGGCCAGGGCGGCGACGTCGATGGGACCGAACATTCTCGTGGGCGCGGTGAACTTCGACAGGAGGATCTCCCAGTAGGCGGCACCCTCGATCCTGCCCGTGAGTTCACGGGCCATCTCGGACTTGGCTGTTCCGGGCGGGCCGAGCATCAGCGAGTGCTGCCCGGCCAGCAGCGTCACCATCAGGATCCGCACCACGTCGGCCCGTTCGTAGAAGCGGTCCGACAGCTCGCTGCCGATCGCCCGCAGTCTCGTAGCCGTATCCTGCGAGTCCTGCGCTCCCATATTCGGCTCCTGGCCTGTAACGCCCTGTCGGGCTGGCGAGACGCCCCCAAGGGACACGACGAAGTGACGAGCAGCTGAGGGCGAGGGCGGTTGCCCGTGAGATGTTCTCAGAAGCGGTGCTTGCCAGAACGAGATCACTTGAGGACCTGGAGGTCAACACCGTTGTGTTTGCTTCCGTGGGCGGTTCGCGAGCCCGTGCCCGAAGAACGTGATGGCGGTATGGGTGGTGTGGTTCAGGCCGGTCGTGGGGGGCCGATGTTCGGCCCGTATGTGCTGGTGGGGTTCTTGCGACCTGGGGAGCAAGAGGGAGCGGGCTCCCGGCGCCCCGCGCCGCCTCCCTCCCCCGCCTCGGACTCGAAGCCGCACGACCCCGCTCGCTGAACCACTCCCTATTGTTCCCCAGGACGTTACTTGCTCTGCAGCACCCCCAGCGGGTCGGGGGCTTCCTCCAGCGCGGTGGCGTCCGCCTTCCAGTCGCCGTCCTCGCCGAGGAGGGTACGGCGCAGGAAGGCCGTTGTGAGGTGCTGGATCAGGGCGACGCGTGCGGGGTTCTCGTCGGTGGTCTCGGCGACCTCGTAGCCGGGGATGCCGCCCAGCGAGTGCTCCGCGCCGAACAGGGTGAGCAGGCTCTTGGGGCCGGGGCTGAGGGTGTAGGGGTCGGTGAACCAGTCCGGTCCGCGCGTGGACAGGTGGGACTGGTCCTTGTCGCCGGCGACGACGAGGGCGGGGGCAGTCATGGTGGCGAAGGACGGCTTCATGAAGGGGAAGTGCTCAGCGGCGAACGGCGTCAGGTCGTCGCCGAGACCGGTCAGAGCGAGCAGCACGCCCGCCTTGGCCCTCGGGTCGGACATGTCCTCGCCAGGTGCGCCGTCGGCGTCGAGGACGCGTGCGCCGAGCAGGACACTCGCGCTCTGGGCACCCCAGGAGTGGCCGGCCACGGCGATACGGTCGCGGTCGAGGCGCCCGGCAAGGCCCGGCACGGCGGCCTGGAGGGCGTCGAGGCCGTCGAGCACGCGGGTGAGGTCCTCGATGCGGTGGCGCCACATCCGGGGCGTGCGGGGGTCCTCGGCGGGGATGCCGAGCCTGCGGGAGTCGAGGTGGGTGGGCTGGACGACCACGAAGCCCTGCGCGGCCCAATGGTCCGCGAGCGGGGCGTAGCCGTCCATCGACCAGCCATAGCCGTGGGAGAAGACAATCACGGGCAGGTCGCCGCCGGTCGCCGGGGCGGACACACGGACCTGGAGGTCCTCGCCCCGGCCCGGGGCGGACAGGACGACCGGCCTCGCGGATATCACCGTCACCGGCGCACCCGCGGACCTGTGCTCGTTCGGGATGCTCGATTCGGACATGGAGGTGCCTTCCGTTCAGTGCCTTCGCACTCTGGGGTTCGTGGGCCCGGCCGTCGGTGTCGCCGAAGGCCGGACGGGATGGAGAAGGAGCGCCTTCTCGTGTGGGGCCGGAGCGGCTCCGGGTACGGCCGGTCGCTCTCTTCGTCCCGGGGTGGAGCGGGATGACGGCAGCGGGCAGCCGCCAGCCGTCCGGTCTGTCATCATGAATGAAACGGAACCTTGTTCCACTTACGATACGGAACACAGTTCCGTATTTCAAGGTCGGTCGATGGAAGGAGCGCCGCGGTGAACCACAGCGGCCAGACGGCGGGCAGTTCGGCCCGGTCCAAGCGCAAGGACGCACGGCGCAACCAGCAGGCTCTGCTGGACGCGGCTGCCACCGTCTTCGTCACGTGCGGCGTGGAGGCGCCGGTCCGCGACATCGCGGCCGAGGCCGGCGTCGGGGTTGCCACGATCTACCGCCACTTCCCCACCCGGGCGGAACTCGTCATCGCCGTCTACCGCCACCAGGTCGACGCCTGCGCCGAAGCCGGTCCGGCCCTGCTCGCGGCCGGCCCGACACCTCACGCCGCGCTCGCGCGGTGGGTCGACCTCTTCGTCGATTTCCTGGTCACCAAACACGGGCTCGCCGCCGCGATGCAGGCCGACAACGTCGGCTTCGAAGCGCTGCACACCTACTTCCTCGACCGCCTCCTGCCCGTGTGCACCGAACTCCTCGACGCCGCCGCCACCACCGGCGAGATCCGCCCCGGCATCGACGCCTACCAGCTCATGCGCGGCATCGGAAACCTCTGCATCGGCGCCGAGGACGATGCCCACTACGACGCGCGCCGACTCGTCGCGTTCCTCGTCGCCGGACTCCGCGACGACCCCCGCTGACGGTGACGCAGACGGGACCTCGCACAAACGGGTGGCACCCTCAAGTGATCGACGCACCGCCGGTCTTGGGGGCACAGGCGCGTGACTACGCGTTTTCGCCGGCGGCAGCAGGATGAGATCTTGAGGCGATGGCGGGAGGGGCACTTGATGAGGCGGGCGCTCAGGACTCCGATGCACCACGTCCATGGCTACCGCACTCCGGCAGAGGTCCACGTCGGCGTCCTGAACAGCGGTGATGCGCTGACCGCTTGAACTCGCCCCTTGCCGGCGCCGGTCCTTGCGCGCCAGGAACGTAAGGACCTCGGTCACGAAATCTCCGAGGCTCCCGCGGAGCTTCTCCACCTCACCGAGATCCACGAGCCGCGCCATGCACCGCCACGACTACCAAGAACCGTGCAAGGGGCTGGTGTCAGACCCGGCGGCGAGCGTCCTCCAGGTAGTGCAGTACGGCGGCGACGCGCCGGTCGACCTGCTGGGTGGGCGCAAGGTCGAGCTTGGCGAAGATACTGCGGATGTGTTTGTGGATGGCACCGTCGGTGACGACGAGCCGTTCGGCGATGGCGCTGTTGCCCAACCCCTCAGCCATCAGGGCGAGTACGTCCACCTCACGTGGGCTGAGGCGTTCCAGCCGGGCGTCCCGGCGTGAGCGCGTGAACAGCTGCGCGACGACTTCGGGGTCGACGGCGGTACCACCGTCCACGACCCGTCGCAGTGCGTCGAGGAACTCTTCGACCCGTCCGACACGTTCCTTGAGAAGGTAGCCGATGCCGCTGATGCCGCCGGTGAGCAGTTCGGTGGCGAAAGTCTGCTCGACGTAGGCGGAGAGAACGAGGACGGCGAGACCGGGGCGCCGACGCCGGGCCTCGATGGCGGCGCGGATGCCTTCGTCGGTGTGGGTGGGCGGCATTCGCACGTCGAGGATGGCGGCATCGGGCCGGTGCGTGTCGATGGCGTCCAGCGCCTCGTCGGCCGTTCCGGCCTTGGCCACCACGTCGAGCGACTCCGCGCGCAGCAAGAGAGCGAGGCCCTCGCGCAGCAATGGGTCGTCCTCCGCTATCACGATCCGCATGGAAGATTCACCTCAAGGGTTGTTGGTCCGCCGAGCGGACTGGTCAGCTGAAGAGTCCCGTCATGGGCAGCGACGCGGCGGCGGATGCCGGTGAGGCCAGAACCGCCCTTCTCGTCGGCACCGCCCCGGCCGTCGTCCTTGATGCGCAACAGGAGTCGGCCGCCCCGGCTTCGGACGGTGACGGTGGCCTGGGCGGCGCCGCTGTGCTTGGCAATGTTGGTGAGGGCCTCGGCCGTCACGAAGTAGGCGGTCGCCTCGACAGAGGAGGCGCACCGCTCCGGCAGACGGGCGTCGGTCCGGCAGGGCACCGCGCAGTGTGCGGCCAGCCCGGAGAGCGCGTCGGCCAGGCCGCGGTCGGCGAGCACGGGCGGCAGGATGCCGCGGGCGACGGTCCGTAATTCGGCCAGCGCCTGTTCGGCGGCGGACTGGGCGCGTTCGAGGAGTTCGTCGGCGCCGACCGGGTCGCGGGCCACCATACGGCGGGCAGCACCGAGCAGCACGGTGACGGTGACGATGCGGTTCTGGGTGCCGTCGTGGAGGGAACGTTCGATACGGCGCAGTTCGGCGGCGTGGGCGTCCAGCGCGGCGGCCCGGGTTGCAGTCAGCTCGATGATGCGCAGGGGGAGATCGGTGTCCGGCCCGGCCGTCAGGAGGCGCACACCGGGCCATGCCTGGAGCCGGGCCAGACTGGGGCCGAGGCCGAGGATGATGGCGATCCAGCCCACGCCGAGCAGGCACACTGCGGCGGCATCCAGCCAGGATTCCGCTGTTCCGAACCCCAATGCGGTGCTGGTGGCATCCGCAGGCGCGAACGGCCACAGCAGCGGGAAGGCGGTGTCGCGGACAGCGGCGATCGGCAGCACAATACCGAGCAGCCCGAGGAACAGGCCGAACGTGGCGTGCGTCACCAGCCAGCCGGCCTCGCGGCGGGTGGTGACATCGACGAGGGCGAGACGCAGCTGGGTGGGCGGTGGGTCCGGGGCGACGACCTCGGCACCGTGGTGGCTGAGCCGGTCGCGCTCATGGCCGGCCAGCGTGTGCAGCGCGCGCAGCCCGGCCGGCGCGGCGAGCAGGCCGATGCCCACCAGACAGGCCGCGGCCGTCAGGGCGAGCCAGCCCAGGACGGCCAGCGCGAGCAGGGCCGTCCCGAAGCCGCTCGCAAGCTGTCCCAGCGCGGCGGAGGCAGCACCGACGACTTCCTTGACGAAGCCCGTCACACCGGACCCGGCCCGCTCGTCGGCCCTGAAGTTCTGCTGGGTGGTCACCCCACTCCTCCTTGCCTCGCTTTCCGGATGTGCCAATCACCCTATGCCTGGGCCGACATGGCGGGTGTCGGTGGTACAGCCTGCTGTACCACCGATACGGCGGTACGAGGGATGGGCCGGGGAGAGACCGGTTCGTAATGTCGATGACACCGCAGACTTCTGGAAGGAGCTCCCGTGGCGCACACGGACCCCTACCGCCTCACCCCGGCCGACAGCCGGGACGGGGCACAGGCCGGCATCAGCCCTGCGGACGTTGTCGACGTCCTGCTCCGGGTGGCCCTGGTGATCAGCGTGATCGGCAACATGGTGGTTTCGTACGGTGCGGTGGGCAGCGGGGCACACCTGGCCTTCGGCGGGGTCACCGCAGTGTGCGTCACCGTGCTGTTCGTGCGCCATCTGCGGAGCCGTCGATGAGCTCTGCCGCCTTCAGCCGCCGCGAAGTCGTCCGCGCGGCGCCCGACGCGTCGTCAGGCCCGGCGGTTGTGCTGACGCAGGTCGGCAAGGTGTACACGGGAGGGACACGCGTCCTGGACGATGTGCCGCCGACTGTGTGGCACGGCATGTTCCTCGCCGTGATGGGGCCATCGGACTCCGGCAAGCGCACCTTGATGCACTGCGCTGCCGGACTGGACTTGCGGTCGCCCACCCGAACCCCGGCCGTGGCCGTATCGATCGCGGGGCAGCGTCGCGTGAACGCCCGGAACCGCCGCGTACCTCGTCGCGGGCGGCGAACCGTCGTGACACCTCGGTTCGCGCCGCGACGACGCGGGCCGGAGGCGCTCGCGGTGGTCCACTCAGGACCACGGCGAGCGGACATGTCGGCGAACTGCGCAGGTCAGACCACCGGCGTGGGTCGCGCAGCCTCAGCGACCGGTGCGGGCTCGTAGCCGAGCCGACCGCGGGTGGCGATCAGCAGGACCACGGTCGCGACGACCGAGCTGATCAGGAACGCATGCGTGGTGTTGTCGGAAGAAAGTCGTCATGGGAACCTCTCCGACCAGACGACGGAGAAGCAGTTGTTGACGCTGACGTGCAGCAGCATGGCCAACGGCAGGCTCTCGCCGGTGCGGTTGAACACCCGGGCCAAGCTGAAGGCGATGGTGCTGGCGACGAATTCCGCCGGCTGCCACCGGGACACGTCCGGCCGGCTGCCCCATTCCGTCAGGAACAACGACAGATGCCGTACGCCCCACAGCGGGCCGGTGATCAAGGCGCCGGGCAGAACGCCCAGTGGCTGACCGGCCGTGCCGGCTGGGAGCGCCGGGTCATTGTTGTGTTCCGGTCCGGAGCCCGTACTGAGGGATGTGCGCGTACTCACCGGAGCATCCCCTCCGGTGTGTATCAACTGACCTGGCCAGAACACCAGTTGTGGGAGTCCGGGCCATTATCGCGCACACCCCGAACCGGGGTACAGCAGGCTGTACCCGCTGAATGAGGCCGAGAGGCGTTCGCGGCCGGGACCACTCTTCCGGAAGCTTTCTCCGCGAATTGTGGGACCAATAGCCCGGCCAACGGACTTGAGTACGAGAAAGAGAGAGGGCGGGCAGGAGCACCACCATGATCGAGCCTTTGGGGCCGGGGGATCCGGCCGAGATCTCGGGTTACATGCTGCGTGGAAAACTCGGCGAGGGAGGGATGGGCAGCGTCTATCTGTCCCACACCCGAGGCGGGCAGCCCGTTGCCCTGAAGGTGATTCGGCGTGAGTTCGCGCAGGACCCCGAGTTCCTGCGGCGTTTCGCCCGCGAGGTGCGGGCGGCACACCAGGTGCAGGGGGCATACACCGCCGCAGTGCTCGACAGCAGCATCGACGGGCACCAACCGTGGATGGCCAGCGCGTATGTCCCCGGCCCTTCGCTGGCGGATGCAGTGCTCGAACACGGGCCGCTGCCGTTGCAGACCGTACTGCTGCTGACCGCGGGTGTGGCCGAGGCGCTCCAGTCCATTCACGCGGCCGACGTGGTGCACCGCGACCTGAAACCGACCAACGTGTTGCTCGCCGCGGACGGCCCCCGTGTCATCGACTTCGGCATCGCACGGTCCGCCGAGGCGACGGCGCTGACTGGTACCGACGTGCGCCTGGGCACGCCCGCGTACATGTCGCCGGAACAGGCGGAGGGCAAACCCGCGACATCGGCACTCGACATCTTCGCGCTCGGCCTCATCGCATATTTCGCGTCGACCGGTGGTCATGCGTTCGGCGAGGGCGACGGGCACGCGCTGCTGTACCGGATCGTGGCCCGGCAGCCGGACCTGACCGCGTGTCCCGAGCCACTTCGTCCCCTGATCACGCGCTGTCTGGCCAAGGACCCGGAGGAGCGGCCCGTGCTCTCAGAAATCATCGAAGAATGTCACAGGATCGCGGCGGCGAAGGGCATGACGCTGGCCCGGGGCGAGGGCTGGTGGCGGCCGGTCACGGCGGCCGAGGATTCGACGGGACCGGCCGGATCCATACCAACGGCGCAGCCGTCGTACGAGCCGACCGCACCGAAGTCGCCGCAGGCATACGGACCGAACGCGCTCGATCCGCGGATGTATTTCGTACAGCAGGCGGCATCCGCCCAGTTCGCCCCACAGCCATCGGCCCCGCACTCGGGCAAGGACCGCGGCGCAGCGGCAGTCCCCGCGGTGTTCGGGGAAGGCGACGGCTCCGAACGGACCGACGTGACTCCGTCCGATGGCAGCCGTCACCGCCTGATCGGTTACCTGCGCCGTCTGTTCGACGGCCGGCACCGCCGGGTGGCGATGGCTGCGGCAGCAGCACTGGTGCTTCTCGTGATCGTGACCGGGCTGCTGAACGGGCTGGGCGTCCTGAAAGACTAGGGCCTGTCCTGAGTCGGGAATTCTGTTCAGATGTGCAGGCCTGCTGCATGGCGCGTACGGGGCGGCCGACGGCCGAGTTGACGTTGTCGGACGAGGAACGGGCCGCGCTCGAGGGGTGGGTGCGGCGGTGGAGACGCGCGTGGGAGACCGGCGGGGCCCAGGCGCTGCGGCGGCGTACTGTGCCCGGTCGTCGGCCGAAGTTGGACGATGCCCAGGTCGAGGAGGTGCAGGCGGCTTCGGTCGGCGGAGCGCAGAGGTTCCTGTCCGCTTTCAGCGGCATCTCACCCCCGCTTCCGGCCCCGCCGCCACACGATGACTGCCACCCGGCACCGCCTCGATATGAGCGTTCGTAGAGCACGGCGTACGCCGTGTGGGCAGTGGGAAGTATCAGTGCCGCGGTCAGCAGCACGGCGGCGGCGATCGGGGCGAGGACACCCGCGGCGCATGCGACATACGGATTGTCGGTGCCGTACGTCAGAACAGCGGACCTGACCCCGTCGCGCAGCGGCCCTCCGGCACGGTGCAGAACCCCGTACGTCCCAACGATGATCACGCCTGTCGGCGGGACGACGGCCACGGTCCGCAGCAACCGCGTCCGACCCCACACCAGTGACCACGACCGGCGCAGCGCCGCCACGGGGGTGAGCCCGTCCCCTGCTGCCGCGGCCGGAGCCAGGGCCAGGCCGAGCCGGAGCAGCAGGGCCACGACGACGGCGACACTCGGAACGACGACGCGCACGAGATCGGAGCGAACCGAGTCGAACCGGAGCGGGGCCGGGGCCGTGAACGTGGTGGAGGTGAAGTACTCGGTCACCAGCACCGCGCACATTGGTATCGTCCACACGGCCACGCCGCGCAGTACATAGACCGTGGAGACCCGGCCGAGCCGACGGCACGTCCCGCGTGGCGGTCGCTCCTTCCCTTTCGCTCTGCTCCGACCCGCAACCGCAGCGGCAACCACTCGCGAGTGGACCGTCTGCAGCGCCGCGCATCCGAGGCACAGGATGAGCAGTAGGACAGGGAGCCCGCCGAGGAGGATCACCAGCAAGTGGGATACGTCGGCGGCGTACGAGTCCTCGTCCTCACGGGCCGCCAACGCCCCGTTCCACATCTCGGTGAACGCCGGCCGGGCGAAGGCGAAGGCGGCGGCGGTCACCGCCAGGCCTCCCAGTGCGGCCAGGCCGGTGACGCACACCGTCCGCCCCAGCAGGGCACGCCAGTTGCGTCGCATGACGGTCACGGTGGCGCGGGCGACGCCGCTGTCCGAGCCATCGTGCCTGCCGCCCTCGTCCGCCTCCGGACGGTGTGCGCCGGCCGCTTCGTCCTTCATGACGACTCGCTCTCGTTGTGCACCAGGGCTGAGGCCCGGAGCGCAGGCCCCTCACCCGTCAGTGACGATCGCGGGCAGGCGCGGGTTCCGGGCGAGCCTGCCCTCGCCCGTTCAACACAGCCCGGCGGCCATGCGGACACAGGCTATGAGTATCTCTTCCTCCCAGGTGCGTCCCCTCTCCAGGCCCACGGTGCCGACCGCCGTAGCGTCCCGACAGAGCGGCATGCTCTCGGGCTGGGCGTCGTGGGTGTCGTCGCCGGGGGCTCGGCGCAGCATCTGGTCTCCGACGGCATCGACGCCGTCGCCCGGAAGCAGGTCCGACGGGCCCGTCGGACCTGCTTCCGGCAACCGTTTCCGGTACTACTCCATCACCGGTCTCGTTCCCGAACGCGACGAGACGAACTACCCGCGACCCCGCCCGGCCGCAGAAGGGCGCGGGCGGCCAGGAGGTGGAGCTCGCGGCCATGGGCCAGGACTCCAAGACCTACGGGCCGTGGCCGGCCGAAGAGGAGGCGTGGCGCGGTCGGCGCCTCGCCCTGTTGCAGACCGTGCTCCTGGAGCACGCCGCCGCCCACCGCCTCCGCACGGTCATGACGCCCCATCAGAAGGTCGAAGAGACTGTCGGATTCGCAAAGACGGCACCTCGGACCGCTGTGGAAATGTGCGCCGACGACGCCTCGGACGACGATCTGGCGGCCGTGGACCGGTTGCCGAAGTCGTCGATCGGCGCAGCGTTCTACGCGCCGGAGACAGGCCGCCACGTACCCCCGGGCGGGATCTGGTCGGCGTGGCTGTGCGGCGACTGGCTCGTAGTCGAGCGGCCCGATGTCCTCTGCCAGTTCGCCAACGGCATCGATGCCGCCGGCCACTGTGTCCACCGCGCGTTCCTCGCGAGTGTTCGCGTCCTTGATGAAGGCGACCACCGTCACCCGCTGTGTGCAGCGCTGATCGCGGTCGGCGTCGGAAAGAGGCGTTCGGTGGTGCCTGCACTACTTCGCATGGGCAACTGGCTGCATTGATGGGACCGGGCGCTCTTCCTACCGTCGAAGGCTGTCGAACTCAGGCTCCTGGAAGGTGCCCGCCCATGTCAGTGCCCCTGCCCACCGACGCCGTCCGCCTTGAGCGGGTCAGCAAGACCTACGGAGGTGATCAACCGGTCACGGCGCTGGCCGAGGTCGATGTCCGGTTCCTCCGCGGGACGATGACGGCGGTGATGGGGCCGTCCGGTTCCGGTAAGAGCACCCTGCTGCACTGCGCGGCCGGACTGGACCGGCCCACCTCAGGCCGTGTCATGATCGGCGCCGCCGACCTGTCATCGATGTCGGAGAAGCGGCTGACCGAGCTGCGCCGCGACCGGATCGGCTTCATCTTTCAGGCGTTCAACCTGGTCGGCGCGCTCACCGTGGAACAGAACATCCTGCTGCCGTCCCGGCTGTCCGGCAGGCGCCCGGACCCGGCGTGGCTCGCGGAGGTGATCGGACGGGTCGGGCTGGGCCACCGGCTCGGGCACCGCCCGGCGGAACTGTCCGGCGGCCAGCAGCAGCGGGTGGCGATCGCGCGGGCACTGGTCACCCGACCCGAGGTGATCTTCTGCGACGAGCCGACCGGGGCACTCGACACGCAGACAGCCGCTGAGGTTCTGGCTCTGCTGCGATCGGTGGTCGACCTGGCCGGGCAGACAGTGATCATGGTGACCCACGATCCGGTCGCCGCGTCGTACGCCAACCGCGTCATGGTACTGGCCGACGGCCGGATCATGCGGGACATGCCGCAGCCAGGCGTCCAGCGGATCGCCGAGCAGCTGGCGATGCTCGACCGCCGCTGGCGGCAGCCCGTCGCGAGCCGGGAGGGCTGAGCGGTGCTCGGACTCGCCGCACAGATGCTGCGGTACCGCAAGGGCACTTTCATCGCGACGTTCATCGCGCTCGCCGCCGGGGTCGTGATCCTTACGGTGTGCGGGGTGCTCGTGGAGTCGGGGCTGCGGTACAACGGGGAGACGCAGCGGTACGGCGCGGCATTCGCCGTCGTCGCCAAGCACGAGCTCACGGTGCGGGGGCCGGAACGGTTCGGTGAGCGCGAGACCAGCACGGTGACACTGCCCGAGCGCGGCGGCGTCCCGGAGTCGTTGGTCGGCAAGGTCGCCGCAGTCCCTGGCGTGGCGCGGGCGGTGGGAGATCGGACGATCAGCGTCGCGGCGGCGGTCGCGCCGAAGGTGCCGGTCACGGGCCACGGCTGGGGAAGCGCGGCGCTCACTCCCTACGAAGTGGTGGCCGGCACCGCGCCGCGGGTCGAGGGCGAGATCGCCGTGGACCAGCGGCTCGCAGCGGCGGGGAAGCTGCGTCCCGGCAGCACCACGACGATACTCACCGACGGTGCCGCCCAGCGGGTCCGGGTGAGCGGCATCGTCGGGACGTCTGGCGCGCGTGGGCCGCAGGCGGTGGTGTTCTTCACCGACGTACAGGCGGCCCGGCTGCATCCCCGTCCTGGCCTTGTCGACGCGATCGGCGTTCTTCCCGCGAAGGGCGCCGACCGGGCGGCCGTCACTGCTGCGGTGAAGCGCATCGCGGACGGCACCGGGACGAAGGTGTACGCGGGTGACGAGCGGGGGCTGGCAGAACAGCCTGAGGCGGCCGCCGCCAAGAGCTTCACCGTGGAGGCCGGCGGCGCGTTCGGCGGCTACGCCGCGCTCATTACCAGTTTCGTGGTCGCCGCGACGGTCGGCCTGTCGGTGCGGCACCGTCGCCGCGACTTCGCCCTGTTGCGGGCGGTCGCGGCGACCCCCGGCCAGGTGCGGATGCTGGTCCTCGGCGAGGTGGGCATGCTCAGCCTGCTCGCAGCGGTGGTGGGTGTCCCGCTCGGCCTGCTCGCCGGCCTCTGGGTCAGGGCCGAGCTGGTGACCCGCGGCTTCGTCCCGGAGACGTTCACCATGAACGGCGGCATCCTGGCCGCGCCGGCGGTGGCCGGTGCGGTGGCCGCCGTCGCACTGCTTTCCGGCTGGATCGCCGCCCGGCGTACCACCCGCATCCGTCCCACCGAGGCGCTCGGAGAGGCGTCCGTGGAGCCGACTCTGGGAGGCAAGGTCCGGATCGTATCCGGGGTGGCGCTGCTCGGCGTCGCGTTCGCACTGATCGCCCTCACCGGCAGCACCGGCGGCCAGACCGCCATGGGCTCCGCGGTGGGCATGCTGTGCACGTTCGTTCTGGCGATCGCGCTGCTCGCCCCCTGGATCAACCGGGCCGCCGCCGTGGCGCTCGCCCCGGTTCTGCGGACGGTGTTCGGCGACAGCGGGTACCTGGCCGCCGCGAACCTGCGGGCAAACGCGCGCGGCATGGTTGCCGTCCTGACGGCGCTGGTGCTCTCCGTGGGGTTCGGCGGCACCATCTGGTTCCTGCAGGACAACCTGGAACGCCAGACTGTGATCCAGAGCAAGGAGGGCACGATCGCCCAGTACGCGCTGGTCGGCGGCGCGGGCCTGCCCGCTGCGGCGGCCGCGCAGGCCCGGCAGATCCCCGGGGTGCTCGCCGCGACCGGGGTCCGCCGTACCTCGGTGCTCGTGCCCTTCATGGACGAGGCGATGGCGGTGGTCGCGCAAGGCATCGATCCCCAGGGTGCGAGCAAGACCATGAACCTGAAGGTGACGTCCGGGAACCTGGACGACCTGCGGGGCCGCGACACGGTGGCGATCTCCTCGTCCCAGGCGGACACTTCGGGCTGGAAGGTCGGCAGCACGGCCAAGCTATGGCTCGGGGACGGCACTCCGGTCGCCCTGAAGGTCGTCGCCGTCTACAGCCGGGGCTTCGGGTTCGGCGACGTCACACTGGCCAACGAAACGCTCGCCGGACACACCGCGACCGGCCTGGACGACCACGTGCTGATCCACAGCGCGCCGGGCGCCGACGTGGGGCCGGCCCTGGCGAAGCTCGCGGGCGCGTACCCGGCGAGCACCGTGACCGGCACCGATCAGTTCACCGGTGAGCTGGCCAAGGACCTGGCGATCAGTTCCTGGCTCAACCGGCTGCTGGTCGCCGTGCTGGTCGGGTACGCGGTGCTCGCGGCCGCCAACACGCTCATCATGGCCGCGCTGGCCCGGAGCCGGGAGCTGTCGCTGCTGCGTCTGGTCGGGGTGACCCGCCGCCAGGTGAGGTGGATGGCGAACTCCGAGCAGGCCGCTTTGCTGGGCGTGGCGCTCACGATCGGCGTCGCGGTCGCGGCGGTCACGCTGTCCGCGATCGTCAACGCCGTTGCCGGGCAGCCCGTCCCATACGTTCCGGCGCTGGGCTTGGTCGTCATCATCGGCGGCACGGCCGCGCTGGCGCTGGTGTCCACGATCATCCCGATCGGGTGGCTCCTCCGCACCCCGCCGGTCGAGGGAATGGGCATCCGCGAATAGCACCGCCCACCGCTCCCCATCGGTCGGGTGCGCCGCCCGCCGGGCGGCGCACCCGACCGATCTGTGCCGGATCAGTCGGTGGCCGGCCCGTCGTAATCGCTGTACCGGGACGGTAGCACTGGCTACACCATGTTTCTTCCCGCGTGCGTTATGGAGCCGGATGCTCGTGATCGAGATTCTTGAGGCGTTACTGAGAAACGTCCCCCACACCACTTACCAGGTGGTTTTGAGGAGCAACGGTGTCCGAGCACTTCCAGCCCGCCACCCGTCCGAACGTCCCGTCCAAGCGCCGCCGGAGGCCGTCACGGATCACTGTGGCGACCGTGGTCGGCGTCCTCGCCGTGGGCGGCCTGACGGGCTGCAGAGACGGCGACGCGTCCGACGCCGAGGCGGAGATGGGCACGGCGAAGAACGAGATTGCCCTGCGGAAGGCGATGCGGGAGCTGGTGCAGGCGGGATTCCCCGGCGTGCTGGTCTCCGTCAAGGGCAAGGACGGCAGGACCCGCGACTACACGGCCGGAGCCGGCAACCGCGAGACTGGCGCCGCTCCGCCGAAGAACGGGCACGTGCGGATCGGCAGCAACACCAAGACATTCGTCGCCGCGACCGTCCTGCAACTGGTCGGCGAGGGCACGGTGAAGCTGGACGAACCGATCGACACCTACCTGCCGGGCGTCGTCGAAGGACCGGACTACGACGGCAAGCAGATCACCGTACGGAACCTGCTCGGGCACACCAGCGGCCTTCCCGACTACACCGAGTTCGTGGAAGCGAACACCGCCACCGTCCCGAGCCGGACCTACACGGCGAAGGAACTCCTCGGCCCCGCACTGCAGCACAAGGCGGTGTTCCCTGTCGGGAAGAGGCGCCAGTACAGCAACACCAACTACATCGTCGCGGGGATGCTCGTCGAGAAGGTCACCCGCAAGCCGGTGGGCGAGGCGGTCACCGAGCGCGTCATCGAACGGCTCGGCCTGAAGCAGACCTACTGGCCCGAGCCCGGGGACAAGAACGTCCCGAAGCCGCGGATGGAGGGTTACATCGCGCCGCCCGGAGGCGAGTTGAAGAACGCCACCGAGATGGACCCCTCGGTCTCCGGAGCCGCAGGCATGGTGATCTCCACCCCGCGCGACCTCAACCGCTTCTTCGCGGGCCTGGTCGGCGGCAAGGTGGTGCCCGCGGCGCAGCTGAAGGAGATGCAGAAGACCGTCGAATCACCGGACGAGGAGCCCAACACCGTTTTCGGTCTCGGCCTCGACAAGATCACTCTGTCCTGCGCCGCGATGTGGGGCCACGGCGGCGACATCCACGGCTACGAGACTCGCGGCGGTGTGACCAGCGACGGCCGTGAGGTCACGGTGGCCGTCAACGCCCTGCCCGGCGCGATCATCTCGAAGCAGGACTCGAATGAGGCGATGACCAAGGAGGCCATACAGAAGATCGAGAAGGTCACGAACCTGGTCGACACGGCCATCTGTGGGTGACGAGACCGTTGCAGCGTGGCCGGAAGCTCCCGGACAGTGCGGACCAGAGCTGGTCCTCGTGACGGAGAGCACTCCGGCTTCCTGATGCTGTCGTCAAGCCGCCGCGACCGGCGGTGTCACTTCGGAGCACCGTCGGTCACGGATCAGAGCCCGGGACGTGGTTCAGGCCGCCGTACATCGCTCCGTGTCCACGACGGTGCTCGGGCAGCAGCGTCAGGTCCACCGGGGACTTCACCGCACCATCCGCACACGATCAGTGCGTGTTTCCCATCTGCTCAGGCTGCGGCATCACCGGATGTCCAGGAAGTCGGAGGCGCCGCTGCCCGCACGTCTCATACCATCGGCCCGCACCGACCCGTCGAGTATCACCAAGGACTTTGTGAATCACTCCGATCTCCGCGCCAAGGCCCCCTCGCTCGCGGCCGGCATGGCCGCCGCCGATCACAGCCCGGACATCCAGCTGTCCCAGACCCGCCACCGCGCCGCGCTCGTGGCGAGCTGGCACATCGCACCAGGCTCAAGCGTCCTCGAACTGGGCTGCGGCCAGGGCGACATGACCGCCGTTCTTGCAGAGGCGGTTGGGCCCAAAGGGCGCGTGGTGGCCGTTGACGTGGCCGAACCCTCCTATGGGGCGCCGGTCACGCTCGGAGGATCGGCAGCCCGGCTCGCGGAAGGCCCTCTCGGGCCGCGCATCGACTTCCGCTTCGGCACCGACGTCCTCGACCCATCGGTCGACTTCCCCGGAAGTACCTTCGACCACGTGGTGCTCGCACATTGCTCCTGGTACTTCACATCGCTCGGACAACTGCGAGACACACTGGCCCGGGTGCGGCCGTGGGCGCGGCGACTACGGTTCACCGAGTGGGATTTGACGCCTGCCTCTGGCGACCGGCTGGCGCACCTGCTCGCCGTGCTGATCCAGGGGCAGATCGAGGCGGCGGGATCGCATGGCCAGGGCAACGTCCGCACGCCTTTCTCCCGTGAGTGCCTGCTGCGGCTCCTGCCTGAGGCCGGCTGGACGGCCGACGGCAGCAGGTCGGTCGATACCGGAGAGCTTCAGGACGGCGACTGGGAAATCGCTGCTTGCCTCGACCTGGTCGGAACGGAGGAGCGTTTGGCCGCGCTGCCCGAGCCGGTGCGACAGCTTGTCCTGAGCCAGGCCGACGTTCTCCGGGCCATTGCCAAGCCGCGCGGCAACCGCGGGCTCGCCGCGTATTCAGTCACCGCGCGCTGACATACGACCCCAGCGGCCGGCCCGGTCAAAATTCAGTGAGATCGGCCAACCTTCGCCCACCTCCGCTTCCAGGCCGGGATGTGGAAGGTGTCCGCCGGGCCCTCGGCCGGGCCGAGGTGTCCGTGATCGAGGTCCAACAGAACATGTACGACCTCCGCGTCGCCATCGGCGGCGCGGACGAAGAAGGGCAGGAAAGGCGGCCGGAGTCCGGGAACATCCCGGGGTGATGTGGGCGTCGTTTCGTCCGGTCCTTGGGTGGAGCGGACCGCCGATGTTCACTCGGCCACGCCGCCTGCTGCGGCCAGTGGTTCCCACGCGCACAGGACACGTGAACCGCCCCGGGTTCCATAGTCTCCTTCGCCCAGTGACCAGGCGGCCGGTGTAGCCGCCGTCGGCCCACACCAGCGTGATCTTGTGAAACCGTGCCCGCAGACGGGGCAGCATGACGCGGGCGGCCTGGCGGTCGGTGACGTCGGCGGCACACACCAGCACCATCAGCAGCAGGCCCAGGCAGTCCGTGATGACGTGCCG
>NZ_LIXJ01000036.1 GCF_001905795.1 Streptomyces sp. CB01580 | reverse complement strand
CGACATCACACAGACCCTAGTCGCCCCGGCCGCCGACGGAAGCGTCCTCGCCCTTCTCTGCACCATGCCGACAGGTGATCTACTCGGTGTGCAGCACCGAGGCGATGGTCATCCGGGCCGCCGACCGGGCCGGGACCAGTGCGCCGAGGACTGCGATCGCCACACCCGCCAGGAGCATCGCGGCCAGCTGCGGCGCGTGCCACATGTCCTTCATATGTGCGGGGAAGTCGACCACCCCGACATGGTCCACGACGAGGCGGTGCGCCACGATCCCGAGCGGGATGCCGAGCAGCCCGCCGACCGCGCCCAACCCGGCGACCGAGGTCACCGTCATCACCACCACCTGCCGGGGTGTCATCCCGATCGACTTGAGCATGCCCAGGTCCCGGCGCCGCTCACGGGTGTTCAGGAGAACGGTGTTGAAGACACCGAGCGACGCGACGAGTGTCAGCAGCACCGTGAACACCGTCGAGAAGGTGATGACGGTGGCGGTGCCGGCGTTGCCGGAGTCCATCACCGACGCGTGCAGGCCCGGGTCGAGCGCCGCGACCGCCTCGGCGTAGGCGCGCGCGTCGGCGCCGGAGGCGAGCCGTACCGTGTACTCGGTGGCGTGGGCGCCCGGTGCGAGTTGGGCGAAACTCTCCCAAGCGGCCTCCAGGGCCCGGGCGTTACCCTCAATGAGCTGACCCACGACGGTCGCGGTGATCTTCCTGCCGTTCAGCTCCAGCGTGACCCGGTCACCGAGCTTCAGCCCGCGCTGGCTCAGGAACGCCGGCCCGGCCACGATCTCGCCCGCCGCGGCCGGCGCCCGGCCCTTGACGATGGTGTGCTCGTACAAGGAATCGTCGCCGCGGTAGAAGTCGGCGAAGACGGGCTGGGTCTGCCCAGTCATGTTCGCCTGGGACAGCGCGCGGGCCCGTACCCCCTCCGCACCCGGCAGGGACCGCAGCCGTTTCTCGATCTGCGGGTCACTGAGCCGGGGCGGGGTCCGGTCGTTGCCCGATCCCCCGGTCGTCACGTGGATCCTGGCGCCTCCGTCCTCCCGCCCGACATTGCCGTACGCCACCATGGTGCTGGTCAGTCCGGTCGACAGGGTCACCGTAGTGACCCCGAGGACGATGGCCGCCATGGTCAGCAGGGTGCGGCTGGGGCGGGCGAACGGCTGGCTGAGGCCCAGACTGACCGGGCGCGGCAGCCGGGTGGCGCCGAGCAGCCGCTGGACGCGCAGCCCGCGCCCGGTCCGCGGCGCGCCGCCCGCGCTGATCGCCTCCGCGGCGGGCACCCGGTGGGCGCGCAGGGCGGGGACCAGCGCGGCCAGCAGGACAAGGGCGGGCATGCCCACGAGGCAGGCCACGGACACCCACGGGCTGATGTCGCCGACCGCGGCCCGGCCCACGTCGATGCCGGTGAACGCGACCTTCAGGATCGGCCCGGCCAGCGCGTTGCCGGCCAGCGTGCCCAGCACGCAGCCCACCACCGCCGGTACGGAGAGCATCGTCAGGTAGACGGCCACGACCTGGTTGGGGGTGAAGCCCAGGGCCTTGAGCACTCCGATGTGCCGGTACCCGGAGACGACCGCCCCGCTGACCACGTTGCCGACGATCAGGGTGGAGACGAGCAGGCCGAGGATGCCGAAGAGTGTGATGAACGGGAGGTAGGAGTCGGCCAGCGCGGAGAAGGCGTGCTTGAGGGTGAGGTAGGTCTGAGCGCCGGTCAGCGATTCCTTGGGCAGTCCCGTGGTGGCCCGTGCCAGCGAGGCGCTCAGCTGGGTTTGCGTCGAGGAGTCCGTGAAGCGGTAGAGCATCTGGGCGGAGGTCGGGTGCAGTGCGGCCATCTGCTCGGGCGAGACCCAGGCGCTCGCCGACTTGCTCATGCTGGCGGCGAATCCGACGACGGTCAGCGTCGCTCCGCCGGGGGTCTCCAGCTTGGTGCCGAGCAGCTCGGGGCCGGGGGAGCCCTGGACGGACCAGTTGACGACGATCTCGCCGGGTGCGGTGGCCCAGTGGCCTTCAAGGAGTTCGATCCGGTCCACGGGGCCCGCCGGATCGGCCCGGCCCACCACCGTGAGGGTGCCGCCCGCCATCCAGAGCCAGTCCTTGGGGATGTCGACGACGGCCTGCCCGAACGGCCCGGCCGCGGCCTTCACCCCAGGCTGCCGGGCGGTCCGTGCCAACTGCTCCTGCGAGACCTTCGTGGTGTCGAAGGCCGCCACCGTATGAGCACCGCGCTGTGCGGCGTAGGCCTTGTCGAAGGGGCCCGAGGCGGCGTTCAGCAGCGCCAGCGCGAGCAGGACGGTCGTGGTGGAGCAGAGCACGACGA
Organism: Streptomyces sp. CB01580; assembly: GCF_001905795.1. Classification (GTDB taxonomy): domain Bacteria; phylum Actinomycetota; class Actinomycetes; order Streptomycetales; family Streptomycetaceae; genus Streptomyces. The sequence continues at coordinate 59,748 of NZ_LIXJ01000036.1, read as the reverse complement.
GCCCGATGACGAAGGTCTGGAGCCGACGGCGCTTCACGGCCGCGCGGGAGGCTCTCCATACGGCGCTCACGCGGTCGCCGCCAGCGTGCTCTCGCGGGCGACCCGGCCGTCGGCGACTTCGATCAGCCGGCTGGCGCAGCGGGTAGCCAGCTGCGGGTCGTGGGTGACGATCAACAGGGTCTGGCCGATCTGGTTGAGGTCGATCAGCAGATCCATCACCTGCTCGCCCGACCGGCTGTCGAGGGCGCCGGTCGGCTCGTCGGCAAGCAGCAGGGCCGGGCGGTTCATCAACGCCCGTGCGACGGCGACCCGTTGCCGCTCGCCGCCGCTGAGCGTCGCAGGATAGTTGTTCCGGCGTTCGGCGACACCGAGTTCGTCCAGGAGCTCCAAGGCACGGCGGCGCGCCTGCCGGGCCGGGGTGCCGGTCAGCTGCGCGGCCAGCGCCACATTGTCCAGGGCGGGCAGATCGTCGATGAGGTTGAAGAACTGGAAGATCATGCCGATGTTCCGCCGCCGGAACAGCGCCAAGCCGGTCTCGTTCAGTTTCCCGAGGTCATGACCCTGCACCTCGACTGCGCCCGAGGTCGGCCGGTCCAGGCCGGCCACCATGTTGAGCAAGGTGGACTTGCCGCAGCCGGAGGGGCCCATGACGGCGACCGCGTCCCCCGCCCTGATCTCGAGCGACAGGCCGTCCAGGGCCTTCGCGTCGCCGTACTCCTTGTGCACGCCGTCCAGCCGCACCACCACGTGCCGGGCACTGCCATGTTCGGTTGTCATGGCTCGAACTTAGGACGGAGTCTGCGGACGGGGCGTCACCCCCCGGATGTATTCGTCCGGGCAGGTCATCCCGGGGATGTACGGAGCTGCCTCCGGGGGCTGATGCGGGGCGCGTCGTGCAGCTGCGAAGATGATCCGGTGTGGGGATCCTGGACGATCTGGCTGGTCATCGCCCTGGCGGCGGCAGTTGGCGCCGCTGGGTGTCTGTGCGTGGCGGCGGTCCGGGCGCGGCGGCTGCACCAGGCGGCCATCGAGGAGCGCGGCTGGCTGCTGGAGCGGGAGCGCGAGAGCGCGACGCGGACCGCGGTCGACGCCGAGCGGGCCAGGATCGCCGCCGAGCTCCACGACATCGTCAGCCACAACGTGAGCCTCATGGTGGTCCAGGCCGGAGCCGCCCGCGAGGTGCTGGCCACGATGCCTGACGAGGCGGCTGCGGCGATGAGCGCCGTCGAGACCGCCGGGCGGAACACGATGACCGAGCTGCGGCACCTGCTCGGCCTGCTCGCACCCGCGCAGAACGGCGACGACGAGCCCTACGATATGGACCTGTCACCGCAGCCGAGCTTGAGCCGGCTCAGCCCGCTGATCGACCGGATCGCCTTTGCCGGCCTGCCCGTGGAGATGCGCATCTCGGGTGAGCCGCGCCCGCTGCCGACCGGGATCGATGTCACCGCCTACCGGATCATCCAGGAGGCCCTGACCAATGCCCTCAAACACGGGGACGGAGCGAAAGCCGAGGTGACGGTGCGATACGCGGACCACTACCTGCGAGTCGAGGTGCTGAACAGCGGACCGAGCATCCTGTCGGACAGCCGGCCCGCGCGGAAAGAGCCGGTCCCGGGCCAGGCAGACGGAACGGGACGCGGGCTGCTCGGCCTGCGGGAGCGGGTCGCCGTCTACGGCGGCGACCTTGACGCCCGCCGCCGCCTCGGCGGCGGCTACCGAGTCCGCGCCCGGATCCCGCTGGACCGGCCATGACGACGCACACCGAACCCGCCCCTCGCGTCGTGATCGCCGACGACCAGGAGCTGGTCCGCACCGGCTTCCGCCTGATCCTGTCCGCCCGCGGCATCGACGTGGTGGGCGAAGCCGGCGACGGAGCCGAGGCCGTGGCCACCGTGCTGAGGCTGCGGCCCGACGTCGTACTGATGGACATCCGAATGCCCGTCATGGACGGCCTGGAAGCCGCCCGCCGCATACTCGCGCAGGCCCCGGACTGCCGGGTGATCATGCTGACCACCTTCGACCTCGACCACTACGTCTACACCGCCCTCGCCGCCGGAGCCAGCGGATTCCTGCTCAAGGACGTCACCCCCGCGCATCTGGCCACCGCCGTACGCCTGGTCGACACCGGTGACGCCCTACTCGCACCCTCGATCACCCGCCGCCTGGTGGAGCGCTTCGCCCCCAGCGCCCCCAGAACCGGTTCGGGTCTCGCAACCCCAACCGTCCACCGAGACCTGGCCGCGCTGACGCCGCGCGAGCGCGAGGTACTGACGCTCATGGGCCGAGGTCTTTCCAATTCCGAACTGGCATGCGAACTGACGCTCAGTGAGGCGACAGTGAAGACCCACGTGGCCCGGATCTTCGCCAAACTGACCCTGCGCGACCGGGCCCAGGCCGTCGTCCTCGCCTACGAGACAGGACTCGTCTCACCGGGCGAGTCCGCTGACACCGCCAACCCCTGCCGATAGCCGGCAATTTTGGAGCCAGGAGCTGTTCGCTCCGACGCCCGCCGGACGGGCGGCCCTCCTCGGCCAGGCTCGGCTCGATGAGATCGAACTTGAGTTCCACGTCCAGCCAGAGCTGGCGCACGGGTACCAGCAGCACCGTCGTGCACCTGGACAGCAGCCGGTGCCTCGACCAGATCGCCGGCAGGCCAGTCCTGACGTACTGTAAGCCGTCGAAGACGACCCAGCACTGGGCGAAGGATTACGGGCTACCCCGCGATTGGTCGTGAGGCGTGTTGGCCTGGCTCCTGAGGCAAGGGCCCGCTACGTGGAGTCGCGCTAGTGCCGTGACCGGCAAGGTTTGCCCGGAAGGAGCGTCGTCGGGTGCGTGCGATCGCAAGGCGGTCGAAAGCCCTCGTAGCGGGCTACGTGGGCTTTCGGCCAACGCCGCGAGCGTGCGTGCCGGGCGGTGCGACGGGGCAAACCTTGCCGGTCACGGCACTAGTAATAGCCCTTCGTGCCGTCGAGTAGCTCTCGGACGATGTCCGCGTGTCCCGCGTGCCGCCCCGTCTCCTCGACGAGGTGGATCAGCATCCAGCGGAGGTTGGCGCTGCCGGAGCGGAAGTCGGGGTGTCGGCCGACGTCGTCCAGGGAGGCCGCGGCGACGATCTCGTTGCTGCGGGCGCACTGGGCCTCGTACTCCGCGAGGAGCTCGGCGAGGGGGCGGCCGTCGGTGTGCCAGTCGGCGTCCTCGCTCGACTCGTCGAACGACGGGTTCTGCTTCTTGTCGCCGCCGAGGAACAGCACCTCCAGCCACATGTGCTCGGTCCAGCGCATGTGGGAAATGAGACCGGCCATCGTCATGGCCGGTGAGGTCGGGATGGCCGGGCGGTGCGCGTCCTCATCGCTCAGCCCCTCGCATTTCCAGCGCAGGATCTGCCGCTGCAGGTCCAGCCAGCCGATGAGCGCGGTGCGTTCGTCCGCTTGGAGCGGGGGGCGTTCCAGTTCCGATGTCATGCTTGCGCACGCTACCGGGGCGGTCGGGAGGGGACACCTGGATTTACGGGCCCTTCCGCGATTGATGATCTTCGTCACGGCTGGGGACATCGGGGTGTTGGTGCGAGTCATCCGGGTTGTGATGGCGCATCCCGCCCTCTGCGGTGTCCCGGAGTGGCTCTTGGGCGAGCTGGTCACGGAGCTCGCTGCGCGCTGGGAGGCCCGCTGCGAGTCCGAACGCCATGGCCGTCGTCAGGGTTCGCGCCGACGTGAGGCGGGGGCCGGGCCGAAGTACGAGCTGGTGTTCACCGACCGGCTGCTGGCCACGCTGGTGCACCTGCGGACCGGGCTCACCTATGAGGCGCTGGGCGTCATCTACCAGGTGGGCAAGTCGACGATCGGCCGGGCGGTGGCAGAGGTGAGGCCACTACTCGCGGCCCGCGGGTTCGCGGTGCAGCAGCGCCCCGGGCTGCGGCTGCGCACATTGGAGGGCGTGTTCGCCTATACCGAGGCCGAGGGGGTGACCCTGCGGATCGACGGGATGGAGACCCAGGTGAGGCGCCCCAAAGCACACCGTCCCGGCCGACGTGCGTTTGTGTCGGGCAAGCGCAAGCAGAACACGGTCAAGACGACCACGATCAGCGATGGGCAGGGCCGGACCCTGTGGTCCGGAGCGGTACGTCCGGGCCGGATGCATGACCAGACCTGCGTGCGCACCGAGGGCATCGCCGAGCAGTTCCGCTTCCACCCCGGCGTGAAGGCAGAGGTGGACGACGGTTACCGGGGCCTTGCGAACGATTTCCCAAACCGGGTCTCCGCCCCGCCGCGACGACCGAAGTATCTGGACGGGCATTGTCACGTTGGCTGACCGCCTGAGATGATCTTGTGGTTGATCGTGCCGGGAGGGGTTCGCTCGTTTCGTCCGCGCCGCCGTCGTACAAGGGGCACCGATACCCGGTAGAGATCATCTCCCACTGCGTGTGGCTGTACTTCCGCTTCCCGCTCAGCTTCCGGGAGGTCGAGGAGCTGATGCTCGAGCGCGGTGTGATCGTCTCTCACGAGACGGTCCGCCGCTGGTGCGCGAAGTTCGGGCAGGCCTATGCCAACTCCCTGTGCCGGAGGCGGCCCCGTCCCGGGGCCAAATGGCACCTGGACGAGGTCTTCGTGAAGATCAACGGTGAGCTGAAGTACTTGTGGCGGGCCGTCGACGCCGACGGCAACGTGCTCGACATCCTTCTCCAGGGCCGAAGGGACAAGGCCTCAGCCCGGCGCTTCTTCCGCAAACTGCTCAAGAATACATGCTCGGTGCCGCGGGTGATCGTCACCACAAGCTCCGCTCCTACGGCGCGGCCCACCGCGAGGTCATGCCCTCCGTCGAGCACCGTTCCCACAAGGGCCTGAACAACCGGGCCGAGAACAGTCATCAGCCCACCCGGCAGCACGAACGCGCAATGAAAGGCTTCCGCAGCGTCGGCGGAGCCCAGCAGTGCCTGGCCGCGTTCAGCGGTATCTCACCCCACTTCAGGCCCCGCCGCCACCTGATGACCGTCGCCCACTACCGCACCGAGATGATCACCGCTTCGCTATCTGGGATCAGATCACCGGCGTCGCCGGCCTGCCTGCTGCGGCCTGAGCACGGAACCGGAACCCGGCCCCACCACACCCGACACACCGTCAGGCACGCACACACTCAACAACGTGACAGCGCCGTCCGGGTCGGTCAAGGCTCACGTGCACCGCCGCGGCTCCGCGACCGGATCGCCGTCTGGAACACCGATCCCAGACCCTGCGTCGGGACCAAGACCGCCGACGAGATCCTCGAGCGTCTCGCCTCATATTTGAACAGAACTCCAGACTCAGAAGACCAGGGTGCAGGAAACAAGAACGCTCTTCGTCTACTGGTGGTGAAGGACGTTCGCGCCGAGTCGCGCGCCCCGCATGAACGCCGTCAGTTCGCCGGTCCGTCGCCGGTCCGCCGGAGGGCGGCCTGTGCCGAGGTGAGGCGTTCGGCTTCGTTGCGGCCCGTGGTCCTGTCGCCCGCGACGTCGTCGGCCCAGCCCAGCAGCCGGTGCAGCTGTGGGTCGGTCGAGGACGCGGCGATGCGGGGCTCGCCGACGACGACCTCTCCGCCCGTTCCGTCAACGGCGATGAGGGTGCCTTCGGGCAGGGGGCGTCCGCCTGCCCGGACGCAGCCGTCGGCGGCGTCGACGGTGAGGTTCGCGGCACCCACGACGGCGGGTTTCCCCATCGAACGTGCCACCACGGCCGCATGACTTGTCGGGCCGCCGCGAGCGGTGACCACCCCGGCGGCGGCGGCCAGGCCGTGCATGTCGAGCGGGGAGGTTTCGGGGCGCAGCAGGACGACCGGCCCTCCCGCGGCGAGCCGGGCCGCGCTGTCGGCGGTGGTCGCCACTTGGCCGACAGCGACTCCCGGGGAGGCGCCCAGCCCTCGGGTGAACAGGTCGCGGGGTTCGATCGCCGTGATCCGGGGCGTACGTACGTGGGTGAGGTGCTGCGGTGAAACGCGGAGCAGCGCCTCGTCGCGCCCGATCGTTCCCGCGTCGGCCAGGTCGACCGCGACCCGGACTGCGGCACGCCCGACGAACCGCCCGCGGCGCACCTGCAGGATCCACAGTTCGCCCGCCTCGAAGGTGAACTCGACGTAGCACGCGTCGCGGTAGTTCTCCTCGAGCCGGGTCAGGGCGGACAGCAGACGGGTCCACACCTCGGGTTCCCGGTCGGCCAGTTCGCTCAGGGGCTCGGCCAGTGACGAGCCCGAGACGACGTCTTCGCCTTGGCGGCCGAACAGGGCCTCACCGAACGGGACATGCTCGCCGGTGTTGGGATCACGGCTGAACGCGACGCCCGTCCCGCTGCGTTGGTCACGATTGCCGAACACCATCGCCTGTACGATCACGGCGGTGCCGAGGTCGTGCGGGATGCCGTGCAGTTCGCGGTAGGTCTTCGCGCGCGGTGTGTTCCACGACGAGAACACTGCCTCGACGGCGAGCTCCAACTGGCGGGTGGCGTCCTCGGGCGCGTTGTCGCCGCTGCGTTCTGCGATGAGCTGCTCGACGTTCTGGATCGCCTCGGCGAGGCGGCTCGTGTCGGCGTCCTGTCCGGCGAGCGCACGGTGGATGACCGCCAGGCTCTCCGGGCCCACGCCGGCGACCTCGGAGGCGAAGCTGGTCAGAAACCTCAGCCGTGAGTCGAGTGCGAACCGCAGGTCGCCCGTCTCGTCGGCCAGGGTGGTGGTCGCCTCGGTGGTGAGCCCGAGGTTGAGGACGGTGCTCATCATGCCGGGCATCGACACGCTGCCGCCGGAGCGGACGGACACCGCAAGCGGCCGCTGTGGACCGCCGAGCCTGCGGTGCGTGGTGGCTTCGAGGCCGTCGACGGCGGCCGCCAGTTCGGCGGCGAGGCCGCTGGGCAGCCGTCCGGTACGGAGGAAGGCGCGGCACGCCTCCGTGCTGATGACGAAGCCCGGCGGCACGGGCAGTCCCAGACGGCGGAGCACGACGAGACCGAGTGCCTTGCCGCCGAGGACTTCCGCCGTCTCCTCGACCTCGGCCGAAATCGGGTGAATCCAGGTCATCGCATGGTCCTCTCTGCGTCGCCTCTGCTGGTTCGGCTGTGGGGTCTGCGCCGTGCGCGGGGCGGCGGGTGGCGGATTCAATGGCGCGGGATGCCGAGGGTGGCCAGCAGGTCCTCGTGCAGCTGGAACCACACGGTGTGATACGAGGACGTGCTGTCCGTCACGTACTCCAGAGCGCCGGCCCTCGCCCGGGCGAGCGCGTCGGCGAGCCGGACGGGGTAGCGCTGGAAACGGAGCAGCGCCTCGGACAGCTCGGCGTAGAGGGGGTCGGCACGCTGGTGGAACTCCATGAACCGGTCGAGCACCTGGGCGTCGTAGGAGGGGTCGCTGTGGTCGTTCATCGTCATGGAGCCGTCTACGGTGCGGGTCTGCCATGCCGTGCAGAGATCGAGCAGTTCGGGGTTGAGCACCAGGAACCGGTCGAACGCCGCGGTCAGTCGGGCCCGGGCTCCGGCTTCCTCCAACTCGTCGGCGATCTGCTCGGCGTCTGCGGCTCGGCCCTCCTCAGTAAGGCCCCATCCGCCGAAGTCGCCGGCGGTATGGGTGACGAGTCCGGCCACGGCGAGGTCGATCAGTTCCGATTCGACGTCGGACTCGGGGAGTCCCGACGCCCTGGCCACCCCGGAGAGGCCGGAGAAGCCGATGCAGCGGAGGGTGTGAAGCACCAGCAGGTCGGTGCTGGTCGCGTGGGATGATACAGGCTGGGTCATGGCGCGGCCCCATCGGGTGCGGTGTGGGAGACATCTGCGGTCGTGAGATCGAAGGTGGCCGCTCCATGGGCGGCGCGGGGTCCTTGGGCTCGGGTGACGATTGTGCCGTGCTGCACGCGTACCGCGTACTCGGTGACGTCGTCGGCATCCGGTACACCGACGGCCGACGCTGGCAGACCGCGCTCGTCCAGGACGAGGCGGAGGCGTGGCCAGGCGCCGGTTCGAACACGCGCCGCAGGCACCGGGCGAGGTCACCAACCCTCAGCTGTCTGAGGCGGCCGGTCTCGGCCGGGTCCGCCGTCGTGACGACCACGGTGATCCGGTCGCCGGTCCGTGCGGCGCGGACAGCCTCCTCGGCGGCTTTCAGACGGTTGGTGCCGAGGAGCATGATCACCCGTCCTCGGCGAAGCCGATGGGGCGGTGCGTGATGAGATCTTGCAGCTCCTGCGGCCAGCGGTCCCGGCAGGCTCGGGCCTGCGGGACACAGGACAGGTGCGGAGGGTTCCAGGTGCCGGTCTGCTCGCCTACGACATCCCCGGCCGCAGGCCCGAGTTGCTGCGTGCTCTGGACCGCGTCTCCCGCCTCGCCCCGCTGTAGGGCCCAATGCCCCGCCCCGGTCCCGTCCGCAGGGACGGGCAGGTCCGGGCTGGGAGATTGCCCTGGTGCCTCGCCCTGTTGCAGCGGGGCGAACGCCTTGTTGTGCTGTGGGTCAGCAGGACGTGGGGTTGGTGAACTGCAGGGTCTCGGGTCCCTTGCTGGTGCAGGTGGACTGCTGTCCGCTGCTGAGGTCCCCGATCTCGGTCTGGTCGCGGAAGCCTATGATCCTGGCCTCACCGAGGGGTGCGCCCTGAACGAAGTGGAGGTCGCAGGACCTCCCACGCAGGGAACTTGTCGGCGGTGAGAGACGCGGTGAAGGTGTCCTTGCTCGGCGAAAGGGTCACCCGTGTGTTGATCCGGCCGAAACCGGGCCCGATGCACGTTTCGCCGACGTAGTTGCGTTCCTAGGAGTTCATGGCGGAGATGCCTACGGGCAGATCCCCGGAGCTGGTGCACGAGACGCTGATCAGATTGCGTGCGTTCTTTGACGTGTCGCCCACGGAGGCGGCTTCGGAGACGAACGTGAGGGGGAGGGCGTCACGGCACCCTCACCGTGATCCGGATACGGTGAGGGTGTGGTGCCTGACTGTTGGTCAGGGGGCCGACTTCCGCCGAGGAAGAGTGGTTCCCGCCGGGCGCCGTCGAGGAGCTCCTGCCCAACTCCCATCTGCGCGCCCGCTTCCGCGAAGAGCTTCCCCGCCTCCCCCTGGCCTACTTCGAGGAGCCCGCCCCCGAACCTCCAGGCCCCGTTTCCTCGCACCATGCCTACCTGCAGCTGAGCGATGCGTACGCGGCCGAAGCGCACCGGGCCGAGCGGGCAGGCTGGCAGGTCGCCCGTCAAACCGCGCGACCGGGATGATGCCGGGCCGGTGCTGCCGCCGCTGAGCGCGGCGCGGGCCCGTGAGGTGACGGCCGGGCTGCGGAAGGCGCGGGAGGACGTCCGGCGCGCCGTCGGCGTTCTCGCGGCCCGGGTCCTGGCCGCGCACGCTGCCCGGGTCTGGGACCCGGTGGGCTACCCGTCGTGGGCGGTGTATTGCGCCGCGGGCGGGATCGGACGGATGCGTGCCATGCGAAGGCACCGGACAGGTCAAGGATGTCCGCGAGTACCGCGTTCGCATGCCTGCCGGAGTCCGGGACAGGCAAAAGATCCGCCCCCGCGGGATCGGCGGGCAGGGAAGGGGCGGCGGCGAGGCGGGGGACCTGTACGTCACCGTGCACATCGACGACTGACAGTGATGATGTTCGTGGTGACGCTGTGGGTGGGTCTGACCCTCCGACTGACTGACGTCTCGACTGTCCTGTTTGGGATTTGTCGGCCCGTGCCTACCGACACCCTGGACGCTACGGCTGCAGACCTAGCGTCTGGGGTCGATTCAACAAGTCAGGAGCTTGGTCCAGAAGCCCCGTCACTGTCTTGTCCACCCGCCCGACCGGCGCGTGCCGCCCTCGTCGGTACGCACGCGCAAGGACGGACATGACCAGCATGACGCACGACGGCCCGCAGATCACCGGCGGAGTCGACACCCACGGCCTGACCCATCACGCGGCCGTGATCGACGCGGTCGGGCGGCACCTGGCCGACCGGGAGTTCCCCGCCACCATCCGCGGCTACCGGGACCTGCTGGACTGGATGCGTACGCACGGCGCGCTGGTCGCGGTGGGAGTGGAGGGCACCGGCGCCTACGGAGCCGAGCTCGCCCGGGTGCTGACCGCCGCCGGCGTCACGGTCGTCGATGTGGACCGCCCGGACCGCAAGACGCGGCGGATGAAGGGCAAGTCGGACCCGATCGGCGCCTACGCCGCCGCGACGGCTGTGCTTTCCGGCCGGGCCACCGGCGTCCCCAAGAGCCGGGACGGCGTGGTCGAGGCGGTGCGGGTGCTGCGGATCGCCCGCCGCAGCGAGGTCAAGGCCCGTACCCAGGCGATGAACCAGATCCGCAGCCTGTTGGTGGCGGCCCCCGCGATGCTGCGCGAGCAGGTCGCCGGCCTGGACAGGGCCGCGCTGATACGGACGCCGGCCCGGTTGCGGCCCGGTGATGACCTGTCTCGCCCGCTGGCGGCCACGAGGGCACCGCTGCGGCGGCTCGCTCGACGCCACCAGGCGCTGGAGGAGGAGATCACCGAGCTGGACACGGAGATCGGCCCACTGGTCAGGCAGGCCGCCCCGCAGCTGCTGGAGCTGTTCGGAGTCGGTCCCGAGACCGCCGGCCAACTGCTGGCGTCGGCCGGGGACAACCCCGAGCGCATGCGCGCACCTGGCCGGGGTCGCGCCGATCCCGGCCTCCTCCGGCCGCACCCACCGCCACCGCCTCAACCGCGGCGGCGACCGGGCAGCCCCCGCCCGACCCCCACACCCTGACGCGCCCTCAACCGATCAACACCCCAACGTGACAACGCCCGTCCAGGTGCTCGGCCAGCCGGAAACTGGTGTCTGCCCGGATTCAACCATCAAAAGGGAGAAGACGTGACTCAAGGCGGCGCGCTGACGGGGTCGGCCGTGCTCGGCGGGGCGCCCGGCCCGGTGCGGGGCCGGGTCCGGGACCGGGGCTGATCCTGTGCGGCTTTACGACGAGCGCCGTGCACGAACCGCTCTCGGGGATCGAGCTGCTGCGGGGAAGTGCCGGGGCCGACCTACGGCGGAGCGCCTTCGACTGCCGTGACAGCCGGGCCTTCCGGCATGAGCGCCGGGCCTTCTGACGGATCGCCGACCCGCTGACCGCGCTGAAGGCGCACGCGGTCCCGGGCGGGGGCTGCCGGTATCGGCGGTCTGCTCGCGGGAGCGAGGTCACCGACGCTCGCGCGCGTGTCACGGGACAAGGCCGGGCGAGCAGCGCTTCACGAGGGTGGCGAACCTCGATCCCGGCGCCGCGGCCGCCACCGCGGCGGCGTCGGGCGCTGTGTCCACGTCGCGCAGGAGCGGCAGGTCGCGCACCCGGAGGCCTGCCCCGGTGAGGCGGTCGCGCTGGGCGGCGCCGGTGTACGCGGTGGACATCGGGACGCCTCGCAGCAGCGCCGGGGCGGGCGCGGCGAGGCCGAGCGCCCAGAACCCGCCGTCCTCCGCCGGGCCGAACCACGCGTCGCACTCCAGCCACGCGCCGGGTTCCAGTGCGGGGGCGAGGAGCTTCGGGGTGAGCTGTGGGGTGTCCATGCCGACCAGTAGGGCGGGGCCGTCCGGCACAGCGGCGAAGGCCGCGGCCAGCCGCTCGTCCAGGCCGCCGGACGCCTGCGGGATCACCTCGATGCCGGGCGGCAGCCAGGGTCCGGGCGCGCCGTCCAGGACGAGCATCCGACGGCGGGCCGGGCAGCGCAGCACGGTCTCCAGGGTGTCGGCGAGCGCCGCCTTCGCGAGGGCGGCGGCCTGGGCGGGGGTGAACGGCGGTGCGAGCCGAGTCTTGACGTGTCCAGGCCGTGGTTCCTTGGCTATCACCAGCAGCGCGGTCGGTCCGGCCGGGCCGCTCACCGGGGGGCTCCCGCCGGACGGCGGGGCGGCTCGCCGAGGACCGCGCGCATGTCGCGCACCGCGTGCCAGGTACCACGCCAGGTGCCCGTGACCTTGGAGCGGCCGGCGCGTGGGCGGTAGGGAACGTCGACCTCGCGCACCCGCCATCCGGCGTCGGCGGCGCGGATGACCATCTGCAACGAGTAGCCCGACCTGCGGTCGGTCAGGTCCAGGTCGAGCAGGGCCTCCCGGCGGGCCACCCGCATCGGGCCGAGGTCGTGCAGGCGCAGACCGGTGCGGCGGCGGATCAGCCGGGCCAGCTCGCGGTTGGCGAGCCGGGCGTGCACCGGCCAGGCGCGGCGTGTCGTCGGCCTGCGCCGCCCGAGCACCAGGTCCGCCTCGTCATCCAGGACGGCGTGGGCCAGCGACGGCAGCAGCGCCGGGTCGAGGGAGGCGTCGCAGTCGCAGAGACAGACCACGGGCGCGGTGGCGGCGCGCAGCCCGGCCGCACAGGCTGCGCCGAAGCCGCGCACCGGTTCGCTCACGACGTGCGCGCCCAGCGACGCGGCGAGTTCGGCGGAGCCGTCGGTCGAGCCGTTGTCGACGACCACGGCGCCCCACCCGGGCGGTATCCGCTCCAGCACCCAGGGAAGGGCGGCCGCTTCGTCAAGACATGGCAGCACGACGTCCACAAGGGGCCGATGCCTCTCGGTCATGTCTTTCAGCGTACGGATATCCATGCATGGGCGGAAATGGGGTGATGCGTCCGGACTATCTGATGCGGTCCGCCGTCGCCGTATGGCGTGGGCGGGTGCCGTCGCCCTCTTCGACGGCGGCACGGGGTCCGGGCGGCGGGCGCCTCGGACCGGTGCGGGCCGCGACGGTTCCGGGGCCCCGGGTTCGAGGCCGTCTCCCGCACGCGCGTCACCGAGGCTTCGACGCCCGGCCGCGCAGGGGGGCTCCGGCGAACTCCCGCACGCCGTCGGTGAACGGCACCCGGGGCAGCCAGCCGAGTTCCTCGCGCAGCCGTGACGAGGAGGCGGTGATATGGCGGACGTCGCCCAGCCGGTACTCACCGGTCACCACCGGCGCGGGCCCGCCGTGGGCCGCGGAGAGCGCGGCGGCCATCTCCCCGACAGTGTGCGGGCTTCCGCTGCCCACGTTGTAGGCGCGCAGTGTGCCGTCCGGGATCGCGGCGCCGACCGCGCCGAGCGCTGCCAGGTTGGCGGCGGCCACGTCGGCGACGTGGACGAAGTCCCGGCGCTGACCGCCGTCCTCGAAGACCCGCGGCGGCTCGCCGCGGGCGAGCGCGGAACGGAAGAGCGAGGCCACTCCGGCGTAGGGGGTGTCGCGTGGCATTCCCAGTCCGTAGACGTTGTGGTAGCGCAGGGCGACCGCCCGGCCGCCGGTGGCCCGCGCCCAGGCGGCGGCCAGGTGCTCCTGGGCGACTTTCGTCGCCGCGTAGACGTTGCGCGGGTCGGGCGGCGCGTCCTCCGGCACCAGGCCGGGGGTGAGCGGATCGCCGCAGCGCCGGCAGACGGGCTCGAACCGTCCGGCGTCCAGGTCGGCGACCCTGCGCGGGCAGGGCCGGACGGCCCCGTGGCGGGCGCATGCGTAGCGGCCCTCGCCGTAGTAGACCATCGAGCCGGCCAGGACGAGCTCTCTCACCCGCAGCCGGGCCATGGCCGCGAGCAGGACGGCGGTGCCCAGGTCGTTGCACCCCACGTAGGCGGGCGCGTCGTCGAAGTCCCGGCTCAGGCCGACCATCGCCGCCTGGTGGCAGACCGCGTCCACCGCGTGCAGCGCCTCCTCGACCACCGCCCGGTCCCGCACGTCGCCGCGCACGAACGCCAAACCGGGCGGCCGCGGGGGAGGGGAGGCCGCCGCGCCGTGCGCCGCGGGCAGCACCGCGTCCAGCACGCGCACCTCATGTCCTGCCCCGACCAGAGCACCGACGACGTGGGAGCCGATGAACCCGGCCCCTCCTGTGACAAGCACCAGCATGCCTTCGAGGCTACGGGCGGATCCGACACGCGGCGCTGCGAGGCCGTCCGCCGTGCTCGCGGCTGCCACGATGGCGGGTGTGGGAGTACGCACGCTCTGCGCCACGGCACTGCTCGCCGCCCTCGTCGCCGTCGTCGCCGCGACGGTCCGCCTGGGCGGTGATCTCGGCCATCCGGCCGCGCTGCTGTACTGGTACGCCGCCGCGTGGGTGCTGTTCGCCGGAGCGGCGTGGACCGTGCAGCGCGTGCCGGTGCGCACCGCCGTGGCGCTGATCCTGGCCGGCGGGATCGCCCTGTGCGCGGCGGCGCTCTCGGCTCCACCGCGCACCAGCGATGACATGTACCGCTACGCGTGGGACGGTCGCGTGCAGGCCGCGGGGATCTCCCCGTATGCCTACCCGCCGGACGCGCCACAGCTCGCCCGGTTGCGTGATCCGTGGCTCTTCCCCGCCGGGACCGCGTGCCGCGGGTGGGATCTCCGCTCGGTGGCGGGTGTGTGCACGCACATCAACAGGCCGTCCGAACCCACGATCTATCCGCCCGTGGCCGAGGGATGGTTCTTGCTGGTGCACGCCGTCTCCCCGGCGGGCGGGCGGCACAAGCCCCTGCAACTCGCCGGTGCGGTGCTCTCCGTCGCCACGACGGTGGCGCTGCTGCTGGTGCGGCGGCGTGCGTGTGGTGACATGCGGCGGGTGGCGCTGTGGGCATGGTGTCCGGCGGTGCCTTTCGCCGCGGTCAACGACGCCCATGTGGACACCGTCGGAGTGCTGCTCACGGTGGCCGCGCTGGGCACGGCCGCAGGAGCACGCCGTGGAGCGCTGCTCGGGGCTGCAATCGCCGCCAAGCTGCTGCCCGCACTCACCCTTCCGGGCGCACTGTCGGGGGTGCTGGCCCCCGGGCGCAGCCCGCGTACCCGGCTGCGGGAGGCGGCGAGCGTGCTGCTCGCCGCCGTTGGCGTCGTGGCGCTCGTCTATTTCCCCTACCTGCTGACGTCCGGTTCCGCGGTCCTGGGGTATCTCCCCGGCTATCTGCGGGAGGAGGGGTACGAGCCGGGCGACGTCGGCCGGTTCGCGCTGCTGCGGCTGGTGCTGCCGGACGCGTGGGCCGGTCCGGCCGCTGCCGTACTGATTGCGCTCACCGCCTGGTACGTCCTGCGGCACGGCGATCCGGAGCGGCCGTGGCATGGATCGCTGCTGGTCACAGGCACCGCGCTGCTGCTCACCTCGCCCGCGTACTACTGGTACGCGCTGCTCGTCGTGGCACTCGTGGCCATGGGCGGCCCAGGGGAGTGGCTCACCGTCGCCGCCGCGGGCACCGTGCTGTATGTCGCGAACGAACTGCACTGGCCCGGCGTCCAGGCAGCCGCATACGGGACGGCCGCTGCGACGGTGCTCGCCGGTGTACTCGTCCGGGCGCGGGCGCGTGGCGGCGGAGACAGGCGGCGGGACGGTGCGGGAGGGCAGGCGTGCGGGCCGCATCGGGCGCGAGGGGGTCATCGGTGGCGGCGCCTGAAGACGACCATCCGCAGGACGGCGAAGCGCACCACGGTCACCAGGGCGAAGCTCGGCGCGAGCACCAGGGTCTCCGCCGCCGGCGAGGCGGTGGGCCGGTAGTGGCGGAAGAGCAGGACAGCGCCCGAGGTGACCAGGTACGCCAGGACGAAAAGGCACCCTGCGGCCAGATGCGCCTGGAAGACCCGGACCGGGGACCCGCGAAAGGTCAGCCGGCGGTTGGCCTCCGTGTTGAGGACGGTGACGGCGAGAAGGGAGGCGAAATTGGCCAGGACGGGCGGCGACCAGTGGCGCAGAACCCAGTACAGCAGGGCCTGGGCCGCCGTGGAGGCGACACCGATCACGACGAACCAGAACGCTTCCCTGGTCAGCGCGGTGCGGCCGGGCCGGGTGGAGGCGCTGCGCTGTGTGCCAAGGCGTCGCACCCCACCATCATGAGGCCACCGGGCGACCCGTCGAGCCGTGCGGAGCG
This sequence comes from Streptomyces sp. CB01580, assembly GCF_001905795.1. Classification (GTDB taxonomy): domain Bacteria; phylum Actinomycetota; class Actinomycetes; order Streptomycetales; family Streptomycetaceae; genus Streptomyces. Next base: position 43,978 of record NZ_LIXJ01000036.1, on the reverse strand, counting down.
CCGGTTCGGCCACTCGGCTGGCAACGGACACCCGCATGCGCGCCGGGCGCGGAAGGACACCCCGATCTGTGCCAGTTTGCAGCTGACGACTCGGCAGACACTGACGGCGCGGCGGGATTCGATCCACCCCTCGGAGAGCCGGCACGCAGGCGGAGGAGGCGGCCGGTGGGCAGTGGCAGACGGCACTCGGCACCCGACTCCGGTGGGCCGCAGCACCCGGGACCGGACGAGGACCACGCGCCGGGGCGCCTGGAGCGCGTTCGCGCTGCCGCGGCGGCGCGGGCCACCAAGGGGGCCGCTCGTACCCGGGCCCTTGTACGGCGGGTCGAGCGGACTCCTCCGCCCCCGGGGCCGTTCCGTCCCGGCTTCTGGCGCAGTCCCCTCCGCGGGCCCTGGCTGACGTCCGTGTTCGGCCTGGTGCTGCTGATCGGCATCCCCCTGCTCTTCGTGACCGGCGCGCTGTCCTACGCCGCCTACAACCCCGGCCTCGGCGCACTCAACGACCAGACCCCGGACAAGGGCCTGCTGGGCTTCTACCTGTTCGACTGGCCCACGCACCCCTACTGGCTGTACCGGCTCACCCAGGGCGTGCACGTGACGCTCGGCGTGGTCCTGGTGCCGGTGGTGCTGGCCAAACTGTGGTCGGTGATCCCGAAGCTGTTCGAGTGGCTGCCGGTCCGCAGCGCCGCCCACGCGCTGGAGCGGCTGTCGCTGCTGGCCCTGGTGGGCGGGGTCGTCTTCGAGTTCGTCACCGGGATCCTCAACATCCAGCTCTACTACGTCTTCCCGGGCTCCTTCTACACCCTGCACTTCTACGGCGCCTGGGTGTTCATCGCCGCGTTCGTCGTCCATGTGAGCCTGAAACTCGGCCGGATGACCCGCTCCCTGCGCTCCCGCAACCTGCTGACGGAGCTGCGCACCGGGCTCGCCGGCACCCAGCCGGAGTCACCCGACCCGGACGGTCTGGTCGCGCTCGAACCCGCGGCGCCGACCATGTCCCGGCGCGGCGCACTCGCCATGGTGGGGGCTGGGTCGCTGCTCCTCCTGGTGGTCACCGCGGGACAGAGCATCGGCGGCCGACTGCGAATGACCGCCCTTCTCGCGCCGCACAACCGTGACCCGGGCGGCGGCCCGAAGGACTTCCAGGTCAACAAGACGGCCGCTTCCGTCGGCGTCACCCCCGCCCTTGTCGGGCCGGACTGGCGGCTGGAGGTCCGCGGCCACGGGCCGACGCTCGTCTTCACCCGCGCACAACTCCTCGCGATGCACCAGCATGCCGCCGCGCTGCCGATCGCCTGCGTGGAGGGGTGGTCCACCGACGACCAGGACTGGAGCGGCCTTCGGCTGACCGACCTCGCCGCCCTGGCAGGCCTCCCCGACGCCGGAAGCGTCCTGGTGGAGTCCGTCCAGCCCCGCGGCCCCTACAGCTCGGTGGTACTGCGGGGCAACCAGATTCACGATCTCCGATCGCTGCTCGCCCTGCGGGTCAATGGCGCGGGCCTCTCGCTCGACCACGGCCACCCGGCCCGCGTCATCGTCCCGGCCAATCCCGGCGTGAACAACACCAAGTGGGTGCGCCGGCTCACCTTCAGGACGTGACCATGGCGCGCTTCGTCCGTTGGTACGGCTCCGGCCCCCTCCATCTTCTCGTTCTGATCGCCTCGTTCGCCCTCACCGGTTACGCCCTGGTGCGGCTGTTCGCCGTCCGCCCGATCGAGGTCGCGATCTGGTTCGTAGGCGCGGCGATCGTCCACGACCTGTTCCTGCTCCCCCTGTACTCACTCGCCGATCTGTCGGCTCAAGCCGTCCTGCGGCATCGCGCCCCCCGCCTGCCGCAACCGCCGTGGATCAACTACCTGCGGGTGCCCGCTCTCCTCTCCGGCGTGCTCCTGCTCGTCTGGTTCCCCCTCATCCTCGACCTCGCGATCCCCTACCCCGATGCCGCACGACTGTCCGAAGGCGTCTACCTCGGCCGATGGCTGGCCATCACCGCCGTGCTCTTCGGCGCCTCCGCCCTTGCCTTCGCCCTCAAGCTTCGCCGCCTCCGGCGGGCCGCCCGCGCCGACGAGGAACGACCCGCATCGGGTCACGACGCCGCGTCATGACGCCCGGCGAGGAGCGGTCGCCCTGCGCCGACGCGGACCCCTACGCACTGGCCCTGCGCAGTGGCCGCGAACTGGTGTACCTGCGGCTGGCGGACGGACGCCGGATCCGGATGCCGGTGGATCGCTGGTACGCACACCCCACGGTGGCCGACGAATCCGTGCTCAATCGGTGCGTCGGCCCCGTTCTCGACGTCGGCTGCGGGCCCGGCCGGCTGTGCAGGGCACTCCTGGGTCGCGGAGCCTTCGCGCTCGGCGTCGATGTGGCTCCCCGCGCGGTGGCCCACACCGTCGCTCTCGGCGGAATCGCGCTGCGCCAATCGGTGTTCGACCGGGTACCGGCCGAGGGAGTCTGGGAGACCGTCCTGCTCATCGACGGCAACATCGGTATCGGCGGTGACCCGCGAGCCCTGCTGTACCGCTGCAACCAGGTCACCGCCCCGGCGGGTCTTCTCCTCGTCGAGGTCGACCTCGACGACGTCGAGGAACGCTGCACCGCCCGATTCGAGGACAGCCATGGCCACGAAGGTCCGCCGTTCCCCTGGGCACGTCTGGGAGCACCGGCACTCCACAGGATCGCCGAGGACCTTGCCCTCAGCGTCACCGACCAGTGGAGATGCGGCCAACGATGCTTCCTCGCCCTCGGCCACCGGCACACGGCCTCGGGACGTCGTCGCTGAGCCGGGGCCGACCACGCGGTGACGAGGAGACACGACGCCCGCCGACCGGAACCCGCGTGCGGGGCGCGGCACTGGGCCGTTTCACCCGGTCGGGGCAGCCATCGGCGGCCAGCACGTGCGATCCGCCGATCGTGCTGATTGGGTGGGGGGAAGTCCGCCGTACTACTGATCTTTTCGTAAGTTCGGTGGGTGTGGTGGGTGGATGGTCAGGCCGGTGTGGGTGAGGAAGGACCACGGTAGCTGTGGGTTGTGGTTGATGCGGCAGCCGCCGTGGTCGATGCGCCAGGTGCCGCCGTCTGCGCTCGCGCCGCGCACGCCGTCGAGGACGCCGGTTCCGGCGAGCGCGGCGACTGCCGGTTCGGCGAGGGATGCGAAGCCGAACGTGCGGTTCGGTCGCCATGGGGTGCTGTGGCGCAGGCGCCGGGCAAGTTGCGTCCAGCCGAGCGGGGCGGCTGCGATGACGAGGGCGTCGGGTTCCTGGGCGGTGAGGTGGTGGGCGGGCCGCAGCCAGGAAGCGGCCTGTTCGGGCCAGTCGACGACGGTGAGGATGGCGCCGTCGGTGGCGTGCCAGGCGTCGGCGAACGCCGCGGCGTCGTCGCGGGAGGCGTCGTCGCGGCTGTGACCGATGGCGATGCTGTGCAGGCGCGGGTGGCGGTGGTCGGTGAGCAGGCGCAGCAGGCGGCGAGTTCGTGGGCGGTGTGTGGGGTGGGTATGGGCAGGTCGCCGTAGGCGATGCGCTCGGGTGCGGACAGCAGGGGCGAGCGGGCGGGTGCGCGGCGAGGGTTCATGGGGTGCGGGTCCTTCGGAGGGCTTTCCACTGCCGGTACTTCTCGGGCAGGCATATCGCGCAGGGCCGGTAGCCGGCGGTGATCGCGGTGGCTTCGTCGGCGAAGAAGACGCGGTGGCGCACGTAGCCGCTGGCGGCGATGGTGCGCAGGGCGGAGGGGCAGTCGAGGCGGCCGTAGAGGCGGCCTCGGCGGTAGCCGCCGAGGGTGCCGGGCGTGGTGCTGGAGTAGGGCTGTTTGTCTGGTCCGGTCAGGGTGTAGAGGCGTGGGGCGGGAGAGGTGCGGTCGTCGCGGCGGTCGGCGGGTCCGCCGGTGGCGGGTATGGGGGTGGCGGGCATGGCTGTGAGGGGTCAGGCGCCGTGGAAGACGAGGCCGAGGGCATGGCGGCGGCCGGTGCGTACGGTGCTGACGCCGTGGCGGACGGGGCCGGCGCGGTGACCGCGGGCGGAGGGGACGGGGCGGTCGCGGGTGGTGAAGACCAGGCCGTGGCCCTGGGGGAGGGCGGTGGCGGTGCCGCGGGACTGGGCGCGGGGGCGCTGTTCGACGAGGAGGAACTCACCGCCGGTGTAGTCGGTGCCGTAGGCGTCGAGGCCGATGACGACCTGGAGGGGGAAGACGAGGTCGCCGAAGATGTCGCGGTGCAGGGCGTTCCAGTCGCCGGGGCCGTAACGCAGCAGGATCTGGGAGCTTTTGTCCTGGCCGGCGGCGTGGCACATGGCGGTCCACTCGGTGAGAGTGTCGGGCCAGGGGGCGGGGCGGTGGAGCTTGTCGGCCCAGGCGCGGGCGATGGTGAGCAGATGCGGGTAGAGGGCTTCGCGCAGGGCGGCGACAGGTTCGGGCAGGTCGTGGGTGAAGTACCGGTACTGGCCGGAGCCGAAGCGGTGGCGGGCCATGTCGACGGTGGTGCGGAACAGTTCGGGCCTGTCGTAGAGGGCGGCGATCTCCCGGCACTGCGCGGGGTTGAGCAGGCGAGGGGTCAGGGCGCAGCCGTGGGCATCGAGTTCGGCGGTCAGGGCGGTCCAGTCGGCGTTTGGGACACGGGCGGTGGTCGGGTGGTTGGCGGTCTGGGTCTTCATGGTGGTGTCCTTGGGTGCGGGTCGTCCTGCGGGTCGTCCTGCGGGGGTGGGCGGCGGAGTCAGGTAGTGGTGGCGCCGTAAGGGCGTTCTGCGGGGTGGCCCGGTCGTGGTGGTGGAAGCCGGTGCCGCGGGTGCTGCACTCGATGCAGAAGGCGGTGAAGACGCCATTGATGTGGGCGGTGTACTGGCTGGCCGTCGGCACGGTGGTCGGCTGCCGCCCCGGGGCGGGTGCCGGGTTCGGGTTCGCCGGTCGGCAGCAGGTTGCCGGGCGGGCTTTCGGCCGGGACGAACAGGGCGGTCGCTGGTTCCATGGCCATGCTTGCCTTCTCGGCTGTCCGTCAGATGATGCTTCTGTCGGCCACTTTGCCCTTCCTTGGTGGATGGTGCTGGCGGTATTCGGACTACTCGTTCGGGGCGGTCGCGGTGGCTTTCGCGAGGGTGACCTGCTGGCCGAGGATCGTGCGGATCGCGATCTCGTGCGGGTCGCAGGTGCTGGGGGCGCGCAGCCCGGGCTCGGCGTCAAGGTCGAACAGGCGGCGCATCCGCCGGGGGGCGCAGGCCAGGTCGCGCAGGTCGTCGAGGTGCAGGCGGCATTCCAGCCAGGGCCCGCCGCCGGCCTCGGCGACCTCGGCGATGCCGGCGGCGGGCGGCAGGTCGAGAGTGCGCCGGTAGGTTCGCGCGCGTGCGGTGCCGGTGATCTCCTCAACGCCGTCGATCGCGCGGGCGGCAAGGTAGTCGAACAGCGCGCCGGTGGCGTGGGCGCCGCGGTAGGCCAGGCGCAGCGGGACGCCCGCAGGGGCATCGGAGGTGGTGTGCGGTGCGCGGTCGCGAGGGCCGGTGCGCAGCTGCCCCAGGGTGCAGGCGTAGATCTCCCGGACGGTGTCGTTGAACTGGCGGATACTGGAGAAGCCCGCGGCGAAGGCGATTTCGGAGGCGGGCATCGCGGTGGTCTGCAGCAGTACCCGCGCGGCGCCAGGCCGGCAGCCGCGGAACCCGGCGTGCTGCGCGGCCGCTGCGGTGGAAGGACACATTCTGTCGCTGTGGCGTGGTTGCCGAGCAGCTGGGCCGGCAGAAGATGCCCGTGGTGGTGACGGCGAAGAAGAACTCGCCGTCGAACCGCGCGTCGCGGCAGCACACCGCCTGGTGGCGGTTGTCCTCGGCCATCACGGCGCTCATGGCGCCTGTGGTGGGGAGGGGGCTGGTGGGAAGCGGACGCATGGCCGGGGCTCGTGGTCAGCGGGCGTTGTGGAAGATCACTCCGAGAGTGGTGCGCCGGCCGGACTGGACGGCGTTGGTGCCGTGGCGCATCGAGTGGCGCCGGTATCCGCGGCTGCCCGGGGCGGGGCGGTGACGGACGGGGAAGATCACGGCCTGGCCGAGCTGCGGCCGCGCGACGATGGCGCGGGACTGGGAGCGGGGCTGCTGCTCGACGAAGACGTTCTCCCCGCCGGTGAAGTCCTCGCCGGGCAGCTCCAGCATGATCGTGGCCTGCAGTGGGAAGACGAGGTCGCCGTAGACGTCCTGGTGCAGACAGGCGTAGTCGCCTGGGCCGTAGCGCAGGATCAGCGGGGTGGGGCGGTGCTGCCCGGCGGCGGCGCACTCGGCGTGCAGTTCGGCGAGGGTGGCAGGGTAGGTGCGTTCGCCCAGCCGGGCCGCCCACTGGTTGGCGATCCGCGCCAGCGGCGGATACAGCCGCTCACGCAGGGCGTCCAGCACCGGCAAGGCGGCCGGGTCGGCGTAGTAGCGGTAAGTGCCTCGGCCGAAGCCGTAGCGCTGCATCACCACGGTGGAGCGGAACAGGTCCGCGTCGTCGAAGGTGTCGGCGATCACCCGGCACTGGGCGGGCGACAGCAGGGGCCCGGTGAGCGCGACGCCGTCCCGGTCCAGCTGCTCCCGCACGTCCTGCCAGTCGACCGCGGCGAGTGCGGGCAGGACGCGCGAGCCTTCGACGGGCACGGCACCGGTGGGGACCGGGGCGACGGCGGTGGTGAAGAGGGTGTCGTTCACGGGAAGTCTTTCGGCGAGCGGAGGGTGACAGGTCTCATGCCCGGAGGCGTGCGTGCCGGGCGGGGCGTTCGCGGCCGGCGGTGCGATCGTCGCCCCTGGGCGGGTCCAGTGCTGGCGGCATTCGGACGTCGCGTCGGACGCCCTTGCGGCCGGGCGATGCGACGGGGCAAACGTTGCCGGTCGCGGCGCCAGGTACGGATGAACGTGCTCGGGCCGCTGGGGTCCGGTGCTGGGTTCGTTCGGGCGGTGGAGGTGTGTTGCGGACGGGAGCGCAGCGGGGTGCTGGAGACGCCGTCAGTGCAGGGGGAGCAAACGACCTCGACCCCGAATCGGGTGAAGCACTGCTCGTAGGCGCGCCAGGAGTCGGTGCCCTGTCGGCCGTCGCCGACGAGCGTGGTGCCGAAGCGCAGCCGCTCCCAGGCGTCGACGTGGTTCATGTGCCCCTGCGGCACGGCCTCGTCGACGCGGCGCAGGGAACGGGGTACCGCAAACGTCATCGCCATGCTCTCGACCCCCCAGGACGCCGCGATCCTTCAGCGGCTGCACCGGCGCCTCGAAGCCGAGACCGACGGCGCCGGCCTCGTCGATGTCGCCTACACCACCGTCGACTGCCCGCTCGGCAGCCTGCTGCTCGCCGCCACTCCCAAGGGCCTGGTCCGCGTCGCCTACGCCAGCGAGGACCACGACCAGGTCCTGGACACCCTCGGCCGCAAACTCAGCCCCCGAATCCTGCGCGTCCCCTGGCGCCTGGACGACGCAGCCCGCGAACTCGACGAGTACTTCACCCGTCGCCGCAAGACCTTCGATCTTCCTCTCGACCTCTCCCTCTCCCACGGCTTCCGCCAGACCGTCCAGCGCCACCTCCCCGAGATCGGCTACGGCCAGACCCGCAGCTACCGCCAGGTCGCCGAACTCGTCGGCAACCCCAGGGCCGTCTGCGCCGTCGGCACCGCCTGCGCCACCAACCCCCTGCCCGTCGTCGTCCCCTGCCACCGCGTCCTGCGCACCGACGGCACCCTCGGCGGCTACATCGGCGGCCTCGAAGCCAAGACCGCCCTGCTGAACCTCGAAGCAGCGGCCTGACGAACGGTGGAAGGTGATTGAGCGCGTCGGCTGGGGCGTTCCCCAAGAGCCCCGCCCGTCGCTGTGGGAGGACTGCGACCAGCGGTTCGTCACCGCCCTACACCGAGCCTGGCCAGGCGCGCACCGGCATGAAGAGCAGGGGCAGGCCATGCCCGAGGAGAAGACCAACGGAGCCTGGTGCTCCCGCTTCCGCAGATGACACGACGGCCCCGGCTGTCAGTGGCGGCTGCGACGCTGAACGGATGGACCGTGATGACGAGCAGCCGCCGCGCCGCCGGATCTACGGCGCCGACCACGACCACTCGGGCCCGGCCGGACCGGGACCACGCCGAACTGGGCGGCGGCCCGCTGGACAGCCTGCTGCTCGACATCACCGGCTGGACGGCGGACGAGATCCAGACCGGCGTCGCGCTGACGACCGGACTCGTGCAGGGCCTCGCCCCGGCGGCCAGGCCCTGCGCGACCCGCCCCCGGTGACCGGCACCGTTGGGGCTGGTCCGGCGACACACCCGGATCGCGCGGGCATCGAGGCGTATGAGGGAGGGACGATTGCCCGGCGAGCGGAGCTCACGCACGCGGGCCGTTCCCCGATCCGCGTCCCCATGGCGGCGTTCGTCCAAAGCCACGGGTTGCCTCCCGCCCGCGTGAGCCTTCGGATCGTCTGTCCCGGTTGCAGTCCGAGGGCCGTCTGGGTCATCAAGTGGCGCCGTTCGATGGATGCGGCTGTCGGGTCCGATGCGGCTGTCGTACGGCTGGGGAACCTCTTGCGGGATCCGGGGATACACCCTGCCCGAAGAGGAACCCGCCGCGGTGCGGGCTCCGTACCCCTTGTCCGCCGTTCACCCCTGTGGCAGCAGGAAGGACTCTCTACGTGTCTGATCCCGTAGTCCTCATCACGGGTGCGCTCACCGGTATCGGCCGCGCCACCGCCCTGGCTTACGCCCGTCAAGGCGCGAACCTTGTGGTCTCCGGCCGCCACGAGGACGTGGGTGAACCGTTTGCCAGGGAGCTCTCCGGCCTCGGCGCCCCGACCGAGTTCGTGCGTGCCGACGTCCGCTTCGAAGCTGACGTGAAGAACCTGGTCGAGCGTGCGGTCGCTCGGTTCGGGCGGATCGATGTGGCCTTCAACAACGCCGGCACCGAGGGAACGACCGGTCCTGTCACCGAGGTGACCGACGAGGGTTACCAGGCCACTTTCGATACCAACGTCAAGGGGACTCTGCTGTGTCTGAAGCACGAGTTCCGGGTCATGAGGGAACAGGGGAGCGGCAGCATCGTCAACGTCGGCTCTGTCTTCGGCCTGATGGGTTATCCCGGGGCAGCCTTGTACGTCGGGAGCAAGCACGCCGTCGTCGGTATCACCAAGGCGGCCGCACTCGAAGGAGCCGCTCACGGTATCCGGGTCAATGCGGTCGCGCCCGGCTTCACCCGGACCGGCATGTACGAGCGGTTCACCGGCGACGACTCGGTACGTGACGCGGTCGATTCGGTACTGCCTATGCACCGGGCGGGCACTCCGGAGGAGATTGCCGAGGCCGTCCAGTACCTGGGGTCCGACAAGGCGAAATACGTCAGCGGCCATGTCCTGACCGTCGACGGTGGCCTCATGGCGGGCGGGCCCCTGTTCCCGAGCTCGTGAACCGCGAGGCCCTGCACCAGCCGCTGAGGCCCGCGCCCCTTCAGGACGGCTCCTGCGGTCTTCCCGTGCGGCCGGATCTCCGATGGTCCGGCGGGCACCCGCGCCGCCGGGCTGAGCGACGAGGGCCCCGACGACCTGTCGGTCTGGCAGGTCATCCGCGCGGACGGGCTCCAGCCCTGTTTCCTGGCCGAACACCTGGTGGACGCCCGCTGCTCCGCGCCTGAGTAAGGCGGCCCGGGGTGTGGTGGCCGTATGGAGCGTCCTCAACGGTCAGGAACCGTTCTTCTTCATGCGGTTCATGACCACGGACCTCGCGTCAGGCCTGGCCCGAGGACAAACCCCGGTGGAAAACCCGAAGGCCAGGAAGCTCGGCCCGAAGCAGACGCATCCGTGGCCCACCACTGAACGAAGGACGGCAAGAGCCACCCGGCCACCGGCGGTCCGGGACCTGGCCCGGCGTCGGCCGTTCGGCCGACTCGGGGCGGCCCGGTGCTTTCGTACCTGCCGATGTGGCCTGCTCGGCTTCGGACAGTGCCTGATGCTCGCCCACGTGGCGGCCGCGCGGGCGGGACAGAATTGCGTCCCGGCCACCGGACTGCCACCTCGTCCACCAGAGATCAATCCGATTGTGGCGGGCTGGATCAACTACTACGGCCGGTTCTATCGGTCAGCGTTGTATCCCCTCCTGGCGCGCATCAACGCCTACCTGGCGCGATGGATCCGCAGAAAGTACAAGCGGCTCGCGAGGCTGAGGAAAGCAATCGAGTGCATGTAGGGAATTGCCAAGCGGTACCCCCGGCTGTTCGCGTACTGGAAGATCGCAACGGAGGCCGCCGTAGCCTGGTGATCAGGATGGCAAGAGCGGAGTGACAAGAGATTGTCACGCTCCGTTCTGTGGGAGCCCGGGGGTGCGATTCCCCCGGGCCACCCGACCAATCTTGATGGTTCAGGCGGACTGCGGGACTTGTTCCTGGTTCCGCAAGTAGTCGTGTTCGTACTCGGCGGGCGGTACGTAGTCGAGGGCGGAGTGGAGTCGTTCCTCGTTGTACCACGTGATCCACTGGAAGATCGCCCGCTCGACCTGGTCGACGCCCTTCCAGAGGGCCCTGCATCTCGATCAGCTCGGCCTTGAACGTGCCGTTCAGCGCCTCGGCCATCGCGTTGGGTGCGTAGCTGGTCGAGGTGGTGGGTGGCGATGACGGGGACGGTGCCGGTGAAGCCCCGCCAGCCGTCTTCCTCGGTGTCCCTGGGGGACCAGCCGTGTGGGTTCTGCCAGCGTGGCTGCCAACAGGTGCGGGACGGGTCGCGGATGGTCTTGATGCGGTTCATCCGGGCCTGCGCCCCGGCGTCCTTCGTGAAGACCAGGGCGACTGGCGGGAAGCCGCCGCGGCCGGAGTCATCCCACAACGTCGACCACAACGCGACGTCACCGCCGTCGTGGTCCTTGGCCTGTCGGCCGAAGAAGCGTCGGTACCAGTCGATCTTCGCCGCGACGACCGCTTTGGGCTCGGTGTGGTTGTCGACCTCCACGAACAACACCGGCACCTGATCCTCGGGCCGCATCCGCGCGCAGACTGCCACTGGCCGGGGTCGTGAACGTGCCCGCGACCGGAGCGCCACTCCGGTCTCCCACCCCCGCAGATGCCCCAACCTCCGCGGCCAAACCAGCAGCACCCGCTCGGGGACTGGGTGAGTGCTGCGGGGGGCCACGGGCTTCGTCACCAGCGGCGGCGACTGGCGGAACGCATCGATCGTGTCCGTCACCGCCAGGGCGTGCGCGGCGCCGGCCTTCGCCGCGTCCCTCGCGGTGCCGCCCATCAGCCGGCATCCGCCGTGACGCCGAAGGCTGGGCCCGGCTACCTGTCGCCTTCGCCCCAGCCGTCTTCGAAGACGAAGAGTGGTTTGGTGCCGTGCGCGGGCGCTTCTGCGAGCGAGACGGCTTCAGCGAAGCGTTCGAGCGGGAACGGCCGGCCCCGGGGGATGCTCAGCACCTCATCGGCAACGAGACCGCGAACCCGGGACAGCGCGCGCAGCGCAATCTCGGGTGAGGCGGTGCCGAACCAGCGGTTCAGCCAGAAGCCACGGACCGCTTTCGTCTCGTAGATGACCGAGCGTGCCTGCAGCGGGATCGTCAGCGCTGTAGGATCGGTCTGCCGATGGGTCGAGAGCGCGCCGTAGACCACGAACCACCTGGTCAGCCGCGGGCGAATTCGAGGAGGTCGGCATTGAACTGATCCGCGAACTCGGGAACCATCGACAGACCGTGTGGAGCACCCGAGTAGACCTTGAAGGTCACGTCCTTGACGAGCTGTGACGATTTCTCCGCGGAGGCCACGATGGGAACGATCTGGTCGTCGTCGCCGTGAATGATCAGCGTGGGAATGTCGAACGTCTTCAGGTCCTCGGTGAGGTCGGTCTCCGAGAACGCCTTGACGCAGTCGTAGGCGGCCTTGATGCCGACCGTCATGCTCCAGAGCCAGAACTCGTCGCGGGTCGCCTGGGAGACGGTCGTTCCTTCGCGGTTGGCGCCGTAGAAGGGGGCACTGAGGTCCTTGTAGAACTGGGAACGGTCTGTCAGCACGCCTTTCCTGATTTCGTCGAAGACTTCGATCGGCAGCCCCTCCGGATTCGCATCCGTCTTGAGCATCAACGGGGGGATCGCACCCAGCAGGACCGCCTTGGCGACACGGCTTGTGCCGTGCCGGCCGATGTAGCGCGTGACCTCTCCGCCACCGGTCGAGTGACCGACCAGGATCATGTTGCGGAGGTCGAGGGCCTCGATGACGGAGGCGAGATCTTCGGCGTACGTGTTGAGGTCGTTCCCCTTCCAGGGCTGGCCCGAGCGTCCGCCCCCGCGCCGGTCGTGGGCCACGACCCGGTAGCCGTTGTCCGCCATCAGCATCAGCTGCGGATCCCACGCGTCCGCGATCAGCGGCCAGCCGTGGGAGAAGACCACCGGCCGACCCGAACCCCAGTCCTTGAAATAGATCTGCGTGCCGTCCTTGGCAGTGGCGAAGGCCATGATCGCCCCTCCAAACTTGTCCGAAGTTGACGCTTCATGAGAATTCAGCACCCGGGCCGCAATGGGAATGTCACGCCACGACCAGCAGCGGAAAGGCGACGGAGAGGCCGGCAGCGGAAGCGGCCGATGAGCACGTCGTATCAATCACGCTACCCGCAAAGCCCCACTCCAGCGCGCCGGGCAAACCGCGGCGACCGGGCAGGGAACGACGGGTGCGCGACAACGCTGTCAGCAGGCTCCGTACTCCGTCGGGCCCGTGGGGGCAGCGGCCGGTGGCAGGAATTGTCCTGGGCGGCGGACAGCCAGCCCTGCCTCCTCCGTCCAGGCCGGGCCCGTCGCCGTGCGGCCTCTGTTGTCGGTGGCGGCTGGAACGCTGGACGGATGAACGGCGATGAGCAGCTGCTGCGCGGCCGCGTGTATGGCCAGGACCAGCAGACCTACACCGCGCTCATAGGCGGCCCGCTGGACGGACTGCTCTGGCTGCTGACCCGGACGGCACCACCACCGCCACGGCGACATCGCCGGAAGCCCCGGACATCGACGACTGGTTCTGCGCAGCCCGGCCGTCTACTCGTCAGCCGGACTCGCCTGGACGAGAGACTGCCGGTCTCGTCCTTCCCGATTCGCCGCACACTCGGGAGCCGGCCGGCTTCCACGGCCCCGGGTGCCATCCGAGGTACCCCCAACAGCCCGTTCGCGTACCGCCGACCCTGCACTTCCTGTTGCACCGTTTGAACCGGGACTGCTGAGCCGGATCAGGCTTTACCCGCCTGTGGGGCGCTGAGTGTGTAGGTGGTTCCGACGCTGGTCTGCACCCACGCGTCCGGGAGGGCTGCGGCGAGGGTGTGCTGGGCACGCCCCACGCGTCCGGGAGGGCTGCGGCGAGGGTGTGCTGGGCACGCCCCACGCGTCCGGGAGGGCTGCGGCGAGGGTGTGCTGGGCACGCCCGCCGGTGCAGTGACCGGGGACGATCAGCTCGGGTACGAGTTCGGTGAGCGCGGCCACCGTCGGGCCGATGACCGGCTCGAAGGCGGGGCCGCTCAGGTGGAAGCCGCCGATGAGGGCCAGCAATTTGCTGACGCCGGTCAGTCTCATGGCGTGCCGGATATGTTGACCACTCCGGCGTGGCCGCACCCGGTGATGATGACGAGTCCCCGGCCGCGCAGGTTGATGACGAGTGCCTGGTTGTTGTTATCGGCGGGGTCGTGTCGCCAACCGTTCCCGTCCCAGGGTTGGTGTGCCGACGGGATGCCGTGCTCGAACTCGGTGACGCGGTCCACCTCGCCGGTGATCAGGGTGTCGTCGGCCAGCAGCGACGGCTGCCGCCGCTCGATCACCTCGAACCCTTCGCGTTCCAGGGCACCCCGTGACAGCGTGGGCATCTCCAGACCCTGGCCGGCGGGAGTGCCAGGCGGCGGCGGGTCCAGACCGCGGGGTGGACGGTCAGCGGCAGGCCGGAGCGCCCGCGCAGCAGGGCCAGGCCGTCGAAGCCGCCCGTGTGGTCGAAGTGTCCGTGGCTGAGCACGCCCTGGAGGCCACCGACATCGATGCCGAGACGCTCGGCGACACAGCCGGCCCGTCCGGCGACGCGCGGGTATCGAACAGCAGCGTGCTGCTCGCGTTCCCGCTGTGGACGGTGACCAGGGCCGAGAAGCCGTGCTCGGCACGCAGCCCCGCGAGGGCCCCGCCGCTGGCGAACTGCCGCGCGGCGGTCCGCCCGGCGCCCGGGTGACGCCTTCGGCAGGGCCAGTAGGGCGTCGAAGGTGTTGTCGACCACCGTCGTGGCCCTGACCTCGTCGATCTCGGGCAGCCTCACCGGGTCGACAGCCGGTCCCTCCGCGGCGCGAGGCGCTGACCACGCCGCCTCGGCCGCCGAGTGCCCGTGGTCGTCGCGCATGCCAGAAAGTGCCTCCCGGTCGATACGACCGGCCAGGAATGCAGTTCTCGGTACAAGCCGCGGGCCCACGGCGGTCGCGCCGGCCGCAGGCGCCGTGCGGCGTCATGTTCCACTCGCGTGGGCGGGACGACGACGTCGATGTGGCCGGTGGCCACGTCGTACACGAGCCCTGAGACGAAGGCTCCGGCCGGAAGCTTCTGCTTGAGGATTTCGACGTCGACGCGGACGGCGGCGACCGGGTCGGTGACCGCCTTGGCGTCCAGGTCTCCGGCCGGAGCTTCGAAGTAATCGGCCAGCAGCTCGGGGAACGCGGCCAGGTCCGTGATCCCGCAGTCGGTGTGGTGCAGAACCGCATAGTGGACGTCGCCCGGGCGAGGGCCGCCCGTGCGGGCCTGGACGACCTTCGAGAGCATCTCCAGCGTCCGGAGTGTCGCGGGCGTGACCCGCCCTCCGACGTTGCGGATCATCGCTGCCTCGCCGAGCTTGAGCCCGAGCACGTCGGACGGGTCGACACGAGGGTCGACGCATCCGATGACTGTCAGACTGCCACTCGGCATGAGCTTGAGGTTGGCGAATGACCCGCCGTCGGCGAACCCGGCGTTCCGCTTGGCTAGCTCGTCCGTGTCGATCACTGTGACGGCAACCCCTTGTTGCTCTGCGCCTGACCCCCGGTGACGCCGACGGCGACCTCCGGTTGCCGCCAATCCTGACCCGCCGCTGCCTCCCATGCCACTCGACTCTTCGGCAAATCGCGACCACGCAGGTCAACGCTTCGCGCGATCCGACACGGCGTATCGGCGCCGAGGTGTGATTCGTACCGCGGTTCGTGATCGCGATTTGCCGCGAAGTCGAGGTCTCGGGCAGCGGCGATAGACGCAATCATCGCCCCCAGGGCACGCTGAGTGACCGCGGTTGATGCGGCGCTGCACGGAGCCCCGTGGCCTGCCTCGATGAGCGGTCGCGCGGTGCTGTGGTCTTCTCAGAGGCTGAGTTCAACGTCTCTGCGTGGATCAGGCTTGGACGACTTCGAGTGTGCGCGGCCTCTGCTGGTAGGGGGTCGCACCGGGTCCGGCAGGTTGTTGACCGCGGGTTCGGCCGGGTCGACCACGGCGGTGATCTCGGCGATGTGGCCGTCGGCGACGGTGAACGCGAGGAGCGGGGCGGGGTTCCGTCCTTGCTCCAGGAGATGACGCCGGGGTGGACGGTCGGTCGCCGCATGTCCTCGTGCCGGGCTGCTGGCCACTCGCGTGGGTGGCGACTTCGGTGGCCCCGAGCGGAGCCTTTGCGTTCACTCGTCCCGAAAACTCCCGGAGGACCAGCTCGCCGACAGTGAAGTCTGCTCCGAAGGTGTCGGAGTTAACGCGCGTGGTCGCGGTGGTCGTGACCTGGGGAGCGTTGTGCCAGGGCTTGGGCGCGTGTGATGACCTCGTCCGTGGACACGGCGCTGAGGTCGGCGAGTACGTCCTCCAGGGCGCCCAGCCATAGTCGGTAGTAGTGGTATGACTCGCCGTGCTCCTGTGAGGCTGTCCAGGCGGTGATCCGGGCGATCAGCGCGGTCTGGAATTCCGGCCAGCTGAAGACGCCCGCCTCGTACAGGGTGACGGCCATGCCGAAGGCGCGGCTTTCCCACGGCTCGGCGAACACCAGCTCGCCGTTGGAGCGGGGCGGTGCTGCCGGGCCCTCGATGTCCAGTGGCGTGCTCACGGTGTCGCCACCTTGGCTACGCCGACCATCGCATCCCGGGTGATCAGGGGCACGAGTTCTTCTTCCGTGAGGTGCTCGGTGCCGGGTGGACGCTCGGGCAGTACGAGCCAGCGCACCTCGCTGGTGGAGTCCCGGACGATGATCTGCACGTCGTCGTCGAGCGTGAGTCCCATCTCGGCCAGCACCGTGCGCGGCTCCCTGACCACGCGCGCGCGGTAGGCGGGGTCCTTGTACCAGCTCGGCGGCAGGCCGAGGACCGGCCACGGGTAGCACGAGCACAGCGTGCACACCACGACGTTGTGGGTGGTCGGGGTGTTCTCGACCACGACGATGTGCTCGCCCTGCTGTCCCGAGAAGCCGAGTTCCTTGATGGAAGCGGTGCCGTCTTCGAGCAGACGCCGCCGATAGTCGGGGTCCGTCCACGCCCTGGCGACGACCTTGGCACCGTTAAGTGGACCCACGCTCGTCTCATAGCGGGTGATGATCGCGTCCATGGCCTTCGGGTCGATCAGGCCGCGCTCGGTGAGCAGTTGTTCGAGCGCCTCGGTGCGCAGCGCCACTGAAGGGCTCTCCTCAGAGCCGCCGGTGGTGGTCATGGGGTGGTCTCCAGATAGCTCTCGTACATGTCCACGGTGACGGTGAAGGGTTCGGCGTCGGCGCCCCATAGTTCGCGTGAGTCGAACCGCACCGAGTAGACGTGTTGGGGGTTCTCTCCCATGAAGTGTGCATTGGTGTCCGGCAGCACATGGGCGGGCTGGATGATCTCGACGACTCCGCTGTGGCCCCGGACGTAGCGCGGCAGTCGAGTGTGCCCGGGCACGGACATGTTCCTGGCGCGTACACATTCGCCTACGTCGAATTTCGGTGAGGTCTCCACGGACCGCAGTGAGCCTTCGGTGGTGGGTGTGTACCGGGGCAGGGCAGGTTCCGTGACCGGTGGCTCCTCCACGTGTTCGCCGTGCAGGTTGCGGGCGCGGGCTTCGACCGCACCGGTCGCCAGGACGGACTGTTCGGTGAGCATCAGTTCTCCGGCGTTGAGCCATCGCCCGAAGTAACCGTCGTCCAGGTAGGCGGCGCGGTCCAGGCGCTCCAATGCGTGCCGGAAGGCGTCCGTGTTGACGCCGCCGCAGGCAACGCGGCTGGAGAGAATGGCCAGCGCGAATGCCTTGCGCTCCCAGTCCTGTGCGAAAACGCGCTCCTCGCGATCCGGTGGATGAACGCGTCCCCAGCCCTGGGTGCCTCCCATGTCGGCAATTCCATCCATGACATGGCCTCTCATTTACCGCAAAAGAAGACAAATCCATCATATTTGGCTGATACCTGTGACGTCACGCCGTACGCCGTGATGCAATCCGTTTACCAGGTCAGTGACGAGGCGGCTCGTTCCGGCCGTTGGGCCCGACGCAGCCGGTGCCCAGGCGGCAGGGCTCGCCGCCCAGGGTGGGTATATGTCCTCGTGGCGCGGCAGCAGACGGTGCGCTCCTCCTGGGCCCGTCGGTCGACGGGCCGGGACGTGGTGGTCGGGTGCAGGGGCCGACGCTGGTTGAGAGAGTCCGGCTGGTGATCCACCAGCGGTCGATGGCGGGCGAGTACCCATCGGATCCTGGCGCGTGAGCCGTTCGACGTTCTTGCGGCCGACTGCCACGCCCTCACAGCCGTCCACGGCTGTGGCAGGTCATGCCCGTTCGTCTACTGGTGACCGGATTCGCGGGCCGCGCTCACGATGAGATCCGTGACCGTTTGGGGGTGGGAGACCAGGGACACGTGCGAGGAGTTGATCTCCACCGTCTTGCGCGCGTGTGCGCGCTTGGCCCCGTACCGCTCGAGGCTCGGGTCTATGGCCCGGTCCTGCCTGCCGACGAGTACGTAGACCGGTTTGTCCCGCCAAGCCGCTGCGGTGATCTTGTCGGTGAACGCCGACTGTGCGATCGGGCGCTGCGTCGACGCCATGATGGATGCTTGCTGCTGCGGGAGGTCCTGGGCGAAGGTCGCGTGGAGCTTGGCGGCCTGGATGTATACGTCCGTGCCCGTGGTGCCGTCGCCATTGCGGAACGGCACTTGCCTGAACGCCTTGGTGATCGGGGCGGCCGGGAACTTGCTGGAGAGGCTGGCGAACGATTCGCCCTTGTCCGGCATGATCGCGTTGACGTACACGAGTGCCTTGACGTTGTCGAGCCCAGCGGCCGCCTGCGAGATCACCTCGCCGCCGTAGGAGTGTCCGACGAGGACGATCGGCCCCTTGATGGTTTTCAGGAGGCTGTTCAGGTACGCCGAGTCCTGGGGTATGCCACGCAGCGTGTTGGGTGGCGCGATGACCTGATAGCCGCCCCGCTGCAGGCGCTGCACCACTGCGTTCCAGCTGGACCCGTCGGCGAATGCTCCGTGCACGAGCACCACGGTCGGCTTCTGGTCCCCCGGGGCCCTGCCGGGGTCGTGTGCGGAGTATGCCGGCACCAGGGCCAGGGCGGAGAGCACCGCCACCCCGAAGGCCAATCTGCCCTCGCCTGATTTCAAGATCCCAGAGGCGGCCATGTGCATCCACTTCCTTCGAAGTTACAAGGTGAACTTGGCCTCGGCTGCACGAACTCGGACGGGAGTCCCCCGGCGCGGAATTCGTGACGGGCCGCGTTCTGCCGTACGCCGTGGGTCATATGTTGGCGTGTCTGTGCTCGCCGTGCATCCGGTGCCGTGCTGGGTGAGCGGCAGCAGGCGTGGTGGCCGCTGACGGGCCGCGGGGTTCCGGCTGACCTGGAAGGCGCAGCTCCCGCCGGTCGGCGCGCCGCGTCGCGAGGCGGGCGAGGGGGTAAATAGGTGAATTTGGCCTCTATCGTGCGGTCATGTCGTCGATTCATGCATATCGCAACGACGAGTCCTGTGACTGGTGAGGTCCTCAGAAGGTTCGACGAACTGACTCCTGAGGAACTGGAGGGCAAGCTCGTAGAATCGGCAAATGATGCCTGATTCGCGTATTGATTTTCCGGGCTGGAATATTCGTGTGCCTTCATCCTGTGGAACACAGCCACCCGGTCTGGGATAGGAGCCGGCCTGTCGTTGTCCCGGTCTTGCGTAATCGGCTGGATTGCCGCGGACGCATCCGGCATACGCCTGTCGCCCGCCCCTGACACGGGGCGCGGGGGACAGGATTAGTACACGTCGTTGTTGATCAACAATGGGTTCGGGACGGCCACTTCGCACCAGGGCTACAACCACGGCGTGAAGTCCATTCGGGTGGCGCCGGGTCGGCGATTCCCCTGGCGGATGGTCGGCGTCAGCCGATGATCATCCGATCGCTGAGGCCGGCTTCCGCGGCGGATGCGGGCCCGGCGTCCCGCTTCCTCAAGACCCCTGAAGGGTGCGCTACATGGGGCGTGCGATGCAAGACCACGGTCCGGCCGGACTGTGGTCGGATCGCGGGTCGGCGGAGTGCGTGGCACCGTGGCATCGAGATCGGAGCGCAGTCTCCATGTGGCCTCGAATTCAGCGGTCTGGATTGCTGCCGTGCAGGGAATGTATTTCCGCAAAGGCGGCGCGTCGCCTGCCTCGACCGACTACACGTGGAATAAATTCGACGCTCCGGGTTCGACGGTGGATAGGGAAGAGTCGAAGGGAACATCTGTATGGTGAATCGTGCTCTGAAGAAGGTGCTCATCACCGGAGCAGGTACTGGCTTTGGATATGAATCCGCCATGCGCTTGGCGGAAAAGGGATTCGACGTGATCGCCGCGGTGGAGATTTACGCTCAAGTTCAGACCCTGAAGCGGCAGGCGGCTGGGCGAGGGGTGAGCCTGCAGGTCGAGAAGCTTGATGTCACAAACGACGGTGATCGTCGCAAGGCTCTCGACTGGGGTGTGGAGATCCTGGTGAATAACGCAGGAGTCGGCGAAGGCGGCTCCACGGTCGACATTCCCGCATCGAACATCCGTCACCAGTTCGAGGTCAACGTCACCGGCCCGCTGCTCCTCACCCAGGGAATCGCCAAGCAGATGGTCAAGCGCGGCGCCGGCAGAATCGTGTGGGTCTCATCCCGAGAGGGCCTGAACGTCAACCCCTTCACCGGCATCTATTCCGCTTCCAAGCATGCGGTCGAGGCGATCGCCGAAACCATGGCCTACGAGCTGCAGGAGCACAACATCGAGGTCGCCACCGTGAACCCGGGGCCGTTCTTGACCGGCTTCAACGACCGCATGTTCCAGACCTGGGAAAGCTGGGAGGACGACCCCTCGCAGCGGCTCTTCGACTACTCCAAGCTCGCCTTCCCCCGAGCGCAGTTCGATCCTGAAGCGGTCTATGCGACGTTGACCGCTGTCGCGGCCGGAGAGGTCGACCGCTTCCGGAATCTGGAACCAGCGTCGATGCTCGAAGAGACCAAGCAACTCCAGCAGGCCCCCTGGGAGCGCAAGGTTACGGATGGCCTCGGGACGCGGCATCAAGCCATCCAGCACTCCTACGAGATGCAGCCCGAGACCCTCGTCACAAGCTGATTCCTTTCCGTGCGATCGCGAGCGTTCTTCCCGAGTGCTGGAGTCGTACACAGCCAACGGGCGCCTCGTCATCGCGCTTGTGCCCGGGCATAGCGAACTTTTCGCCTGCTCTCACGTAGCAGCAGGCGTTGGACAGGGCGGGGTGAAGACAGAAGAGGTCGCCCGATATTAGGGGCAGCCCTGCAGAGCCCTGCCCGGGCCAGCGCACAGCGTCAATGCTCGAAACCTGCCGAAGGGGCATCCATGCCTGTCGAACCGACCGTCCTGCAGGATCGCTACCGAAACCGCGGCACCGCTTACACACTGGAGGAGCGGGCGGAACTCGGGATCACCGGACGGCTGCCAGCCGCCGTCGAGACCCTCGAGGGACAGGCCAACCGGGCCTACGCACAGCTCAAGCAGAAATCGTCCGATCTGCAGAAGTACATCTACCTCAATGAGATTCACGACCGGAACCAGGTGCTGTACTTCAAGCTGCTCGCCGACCACCTCGACGAGTTGCTGCCCGTTGTGTATGACCCAACCGTGGGTGACGCGATCCAGCAATGGTCCGTGGACTACCGCGACTCACGCGCGGTATACCTGTCAATTAACCGCCCCGAGGACGTGAAAGTATCATTCGAGTCGCTCGGCCTTGGTGCAGACGACGTCGATCTGATCGTTGTCTCCGATGCTCAGGAGATTTTGGGAATCGGGGACTGGGGCGTCAACGGGACCGACATCTCTATCGGTAAGCTCGCCGTTTATACGGCCGCAGCTGGCATCGACCCGAACCGGGTCATCGCCGTGAACCTTGATGTCGGGACAGACAACGAGCAGCTGCTCAACAGCCCGCCCTACCTGGGCAACCGGCATGCCCGGGTGACCGGTAAGCGGTACGACGACTTCATCGCCCTCTATCTCCGGACCGTGTCCGAGTTGTTCCCGAACGCGCTGCTGCACTTCGAGGACTTCGGGCCGTCGAACGCCCGGCGGATCTTGGTGGAGAACGCGGACAAGTACCGGATCTTCAATGACGACATGCAGGGCACCGGGGCGATCGTCATGGCGTCGGTGTTCTCTGCCCTGAAGGTCACAGGGGCACGCTGGTCCGAGCAGCGACTGGTGGTCTTCGGGGCGGGAACCGCTGGCACTGGCATGGCCGACCAGATCCACGCTGCGATGGTGCGTGACGGCGCGACCCCCGCAGAGGCCAAGAGCAACATCTGGCTCATCGACGTCCATGGCCTCGTGACCGACGACATGGTGGACCTGCCTGACTACCAGCGGGCGTACGCGAGGCCGAAGTCCGAGGTGAGCGCGTGGGCAGACGGTGAGATCGAGCTATTGACCACCATCAAGCACGTCAAACCCACCATCCTCATCGGTACGTCGACCGTCCATAACGCCTTCACCGAGGACGTCGTGCGCGCGCTGGCCGAGGGAGTGGACCGTCCGGTCCTCCTGCCGCTGTCAAATCCGACGAGTCGCATCGAGGTCATGCCCTCTAACGCGATTACCTGGTCGGAGGGCAGAGCGCTGATGGCGGTGGGCATCCCGGTCGGACCGGTGGACTACAACGGCATCTCATACGAGATCGGACAGGCCAACAACGCGCTCCTTTATCCCGGACTCGGCCTCGGCACGATCGTTTCGGGCGCCCGTCACGTGACCGACGGCATGTTGCTCGCCGCTGCCGAAGCCGTGGCCGGCCAGGTCGATGTGTCCCATCCGGGGGCCTCACTCCTGCCGCCGGTTGCCAACCTGAGGGCGTCTTCGGCCACAGTCGCCGTTGCCGTCGCCCGCGCCGCTGCACAGGATGGGGTCGCGACGAAGACGCACGAAAACCTCATTCAAGCGGTGCAGGACGCGATGTGGCAGCCGGTCTATCCCACGAGCGATGTGGAGCACGCGAAGTGAGCCAGGGCGACCAGTCGGTCCCCGAGATGCAGGAAGTACCGATCGGGATCCAGGCCGATGGACAGCGCGAAGAATTTGACAGCATGGGCACGGTCGAGGTGCCAGCGGACCGCTACTGGGGTGCGCAGACGCAACGGTCGCTGATCCACTTCTCCATCGGTGGCGACCGGATGCCCAAGGAGGTCTACCACGCCTACGGCTACGTGAAGAAGGCGGCAGCGCTGGTGAACGCCGCCGCCAACCGGCTGCCCGAATGGAAGAAACAGGCGATCGTACGAGCCGCGGAGGAAGTCATCCAGGGCGAGCTCGACGACCACTTTCCCCTCTTCGTCTGGCAGACAGGGTCAGGCACCCAAAGCAACATGAACGTCAACGAGGTCATCGCCAACCGTGCGTCACAGTTGCTCGGCGGCACGCTCGGGAGCCAGAAGCCGGTCGGCCCAAACGACGACGTCAATATGGGGCAGTCCAGCAACGACAGCTTCCCGTCCGCGATGCACATTGCCGCGGTTCAGGAGATCGACGACCACCTCCTGCCCCAGGCCCGAGACCTCGCCGCGGTCCTTGAGGCAAAAGCCAAAGAGTGGAACACGGTCGTGAAGATCGGCCGCACGCACCTCGAAGACGCTGTCCCACTTACCGTGGGACAAGAGTGGTCAGGTTACGCCGCCCAACTACGCGCCTGCATCGAGGAGATCGAGCACACCCGCAAGGAACTGCTCGCGCTGGCCCTGGGCGGCACCGCCGTCGGAACAGGGCTGAACGCGCCGAAGAACTTCAGCCGTGACGTCGCGGCGCAGATCGCCAAACTGACTGGCAAGCCGTTCGTTACCGCCGAAAACAAGTTCATGGCGCAGGGGTCGCTGGACCCCATGGTGCGAGCACACGGAGCACTGCGCGGACTGGCCGTTGCCGTGATGAAGATCGCCAACGACATGCGATGGCTGGCCTCAGGCCCGCGCACCGGCTTCGCCGAGCTACTGCTTCCCCAGAACGAACCCGGCTCCTCGATCATGCCCGGCAAAGTCAACCCGACCCAGTGCGAAGCCATCGTCATGATCGCGATCCAGGTGCTCGGCAACGACTCTGCAGTGGCGTTCGCCGGAAGCCAGGGCAACTTCGAACTGAACGCGATGCGCCCGGTGATCATCAAGAATTTCTTGCACTCGGCACGCATTCTTGCCGACGGGATGGATAAGTTCCGAACATTCTCCGTCAACGGCACCGAACTGAATCGAAAGAAGATCGCACAATATGTAAACGAGAGCCTCATGCTGGTCACGGCGCTGAGTCCCGTCATCGGCTACCAGAACGCCGCGCACATCGCCGAGTCTGCGCTCGCCAACAACCAGACCCTCAAAGAGGCCGCGCTGGCAAGCGGACACGTCGACGAAAAGACGTTCGATGTCGTAGTCGATCCACTCTCCATGGTCGGTGACGGCGTGTCCGGTGCCTGATCCTTGGCCTCGGACCCCACACTCGGCGCTGAGCAGCCGCTGATACCAGTCCAGACTGTCCTCCAGGTTGCGGACAGTTGAGGAGACGTGGTGGACTCCGGTGATCCTGGAGCCGGTCGCGTATCGTGACTGACTCCTGTCGTGGAGGGCATTTGAAATTCCTCTCGGTCAGGACAGAGCCTTCACCATCTCTTTGGCGAGTAGACCCGAGGAAGCGGGATTCTGTCCCGTGAAAAGAGTGCGGTCAACGACCGTGTACGGCTTCCAGGCCGGCGGCGAGGTGGTCCAGGCGGATCGTGTCGAGACTTTGCTCGGTGATCTGTTCGGTGCCGTCGGGGATCGCGTTGATCGCTGCTTGCCGGATCAGGCGGATCAGGCTCCCGATTTTTCCTGCGCGGGCCGGATGTCGTGGACGAGGCCGACGCCCTGCCCCATGAGCCAGGGCATCTCCTCCCAGTCGGCCTCGGTCGCGGGTACGGGTGGCAGCACGTTGAACTTGCGCAGCACGGTCTCTTCGCCCTGGAAGACCGTGGTGCCGACCTGTTCGAGTTCGTCACGGTAGGGCGGTACCTCAGCCAGCCGGTCGCTCCACTCGGCCACCACACGGTCGCGCTGCACCCGCATCGGATTGAAGTCGGGCCACTCCGGGCCGAAGATCCCAGTGCGTACCCTGTCCTCGCCCAGCGAGGCGATCAGCCTGCGGTGGTGCTCGGGATGGACCTGGGCCTCGTGCGAGGCGACCAGGCGGGTGCCCACCCGTACGCCGTCGGTGCCCAGGCACAGGGCCGCGGCGACCTGGCGTCCGTCGGTGATTCCACCGGCGGCGAGTACCAGCGCGTGCTCGCCCACGGCATCCACGACGGCGGGCACACCGACCATGGTGGGCAGACCGCCGTAGTTGTGCCCGCCCGCCTCCCAGCCCTGAGCGACGACGACCTCGACGCCGTCGCCGACGGCGCGCCGTGCTGCGTCGGCGGAGCCGACCTGCTGAATCGCCCGGCGGCCTGCTTGCCTCCCGGCCGGAGAACCCCACCGCGATCACCGTCCCCTCCCTGGTGCCCTACAAGGACGGGACGGGCCCGTTCACGTTCGGCAAGAAGATACGGCCCAAGCGCTCCGGCTGGGCCCAGAAAGTCGTCTCGAACAAGAAGCTCCACAAGGCCAGGGCCACCGCGGGCACCCGGCTGCTCGCCCTGACGCTGGCCACCCAGACCGACGCGTCGGGACGCCTCGGTCCCGGCGGCAAGGGCATCACCCTCCACGCTCTCGCCACCAGGGTCCCGGTAGGTCGCGGCGAGCCGCAGCACCTGGTCGGCCAGCTGACCGCGGCGGACCGACTCATCGAAGCCGCCCATACGATGCCCAGCTCGCCGGGCAGCTGACCGAACGGGTCCTCCCGCTCCCCAGTCCCCCCCGGGCTTGAGGTACAGCACCCGTCCAGGTGAACCCGTGACGGTGTCGTCCGTCCTGGCCCGCCCATCGGCTGGATGATGGGCGGGCATGGCCCCAGGCGGGCCACGTTTCGCGCCCCACAGTGGCGACGCATATCCAGGGTGACACCCGCACCCAGCGAGGAAGGCGGGCTGTGATGAGTGATTCGGATACGGGCGCCGCAGGGCGGAGCCAGGGCGAGATGGCCCAACTCTCGGCGATCGGGTTGAACGTCAACGATCAGGTGCAACGGCTTGAGGTGGATCCACGGACCTCGCTGCTCGACGCGCTGCGCGAGCACCTGCGCCTGAGCGGGACCAAGAAGGGGTGTGATCACGGGCAGTGCGGCGCCTGCACGGTGCTGATCAACGGCCGACGCGTCAATTCTTGTTTGACGCTCGCCGTGATGCATGAGGACGACGAGATCGTGACGATCGAAGGCCTGGGCGATCCCGATGATCTGCACCCCATGCAACGTGCCTTCGTCGAGCGTGACGGCTTCCAATGCGGCTACTGCACTCCCGGCCAGATCTGTTCGGCTGTCGGCATGCTCGCCGAGGTGGAGGCAGGCTGGCCCAGCTATGCCACCGCTGACCTGACCTCGCCGCGGATCGCGTTGACCGATGAGGAGATCCGCGAGCGGATGAGCGGCAACATCTGTCGGTGCGCCGCCTATCCGAACATCGTCGCGGCCATCCGTGGCATCGCGGTGGGAGGCCCGGAATGAGATCCTTCACGTACGAGCGAGCGACCGACGCACAGGCCGCCGTCGCTGCGGTGTCCAGAACCGGCGCGAAGTTCATCAGCGGCGGCACCAACCTGCTCGACCTGATGAAGCTCGATATCGAGAAGCCCAGCCATCTGGTCGACATCAGTCGGCTTCCGTTGCGGGACATCGAGGAGCTCCCGGACGGCGGACTGCTTATCGGGGCCCAGGCTGCGAATTCCGATGTGGCCGCCGATGCCCGAGTGCGTACCCGCTACCCGGTGCTGTCGGAGGCACTGGTGGCCGGAGCCTCGGGCCAACTGCGCAACAAGGCGTCCACCGGGGGAAATCTGTTGCAGCGCACTCGCTGCCCCTACTTCTACGACACAGCTGCGGGCTGCAACAAACGGGATCCCGGTTCCGGATGCTCGGCGATCGGAGGGTTCAACCGGATTCACGCCCTCCTCGGCGTCAGCGACTCCTGCATCGCCACCCACCCCTCGGACATGGCCGTCGCGATGACCGTGCTGGAGGCGGAGATCGAGCTGCTCGACGCCGACGGGTCGGTACGCCGTGTCGCCATCGCAGACCTCTACCGGCTGCCGGGCGATACGCCGCACATCGAGACCGTGCTGCGCCCTCGCGAGATGATCACGAGCGTGCTCCTTCCCCCACCCCCGTCGGGCCGGCAGACCTACCGCAAGGTGCGAGACCGGGCGTCGTACGAGTTCGCGCTGGTCTCCGTGGCGGCTGTCGTCTCGACCGATCAGGGAGCGATCAGTGAGGCGCGGGTGGCTTTCGGCGGTGTGGCGCACAAGCCCTGGCGGTCCATCGAGGCGGAGGCCGCGTTGACCGGTCGTCCCGCCACGATGGTCACCTATCGCGCCGCAGCCGAGGCCGCGATGTGCGACGCCGTGGGGCAGGGGCACAACGACTTCAAGATCGAGCTGGCCAAACGCACGCTGTGCCGCACGCTGGCGCAAGCGGCTCAGGCAAGCTGAGGAGACGAGATGATCGGGCAAGCACTGAACCGCGTCGACGGCCCGTTGAAGGTCTCCGGCCGGGCCACATACGCCTACGAGCAGTGGGGGGCCGGCCAACCTCTCTACGGGTTCATCGTCGGCGCAACGATCGGCAAAGGCCGCATCACCCGGATCGACACCGAGAGCGCCGAACGCGCACCTGGCGTAAAGATGGTGATGACCTATCACAATGCCCCCGCCCAGGGGGTCCGTGATGAGTCCGTTCCGTCCGAGTACTGGCGCGCCCAGCCGGTACTGACCGGTCCCGACATCCACTATTACGGCGAGCCGGTGGCGCTCGTCGTCGCCACATCCCTCGAACAGGCCCGAGCGG
This sequence comes from Streptomyces sp. CB01580, assembly GCF_001905795.1. Lineage (GTDB taxonomy): Bacteria > Actinomycetota > Actinomycetes > Streptomycetales > Streptomycetaceae > Streptomyces. The sequence continues at coordinate 16,653 of NZ_LIXJ01000036.1, read as the reverse complement.
CGGCCGATCTGGTCGAAGTCAGATACACCGGCGTGCGCGGACGTTTCAACTTTGCCGAGCAGGAAGACGAGGTGTACATCCCGAAGGTGGTCAACGCCGGTATCCCCACCGACACTGCGGTCGGCGATTTCGATGCCGGGTTCGACAGTGCGGCGGTGAAGGTCGACCAGCAGTACACGACGCCGTACGAGCTCTCGATGCCGATGGAACCGCACGCGTGTCTGGTGGAACCGCGCGACGAGGACCTGGTCGTCTACGTCAGCTGCCAGATCGTCGACGCGGCGCGGGCCTCGGTCGCCGGCACGCTTCGGATCGACCCGGAGCGGGTCCACATCGTCACCCCCTTCGTCGGCGGGGGATTCGGCTCCAAGCTGGGCATCCATTCCGAGACGATCCTGGCGGCGCTCGCCGCTCGCGAATTGCGCCAACCGGTCAAGGTCGCGATGACCAGGCAGCAGATCTTCCAGCTCGTAGGCAACCGTCCCACATCCAGCCAGCGGGTTCGACTGGGCGCGGAGCAGGACGGACGGCTGACCGCGATCGCCCATGACGTCACCATGCACACCAACCCCGACGTGGAGTACGCCGAGCAGACCGCCGCCACGACCCGCAGTCTCTACGCCGCACCCCACCGGTTGACCAGCCACCGGCTTGCGCCGCTCGATCTGCCGCCTGGGACGGACGTACGCGCGCCGGGCGAAGCGCCGGGCATGCTGGCGGTCGAGTCGGCGATGGACGAGCTGGCCCATGCGCTGGGGATGGACCCGGTCGAGCTGCGGATCCTCAACGAGCCCACCGTCGACCCCGAGCGAGACGTACCGTACAGCGACCGGCACCTGGTCGAGTGCCTGCGCGAAGGCGCGCGCCGGTTCGGCTGGGAGCACCGCCCCGCCACCCCGGCGAGTGTGCGCGACGGGCGGTGGCTGGTCGGCTACGGCATGTCGGCCGCCATCCGCGGGCACTTCCAAGGGCCGGCAGCAGCGCGGGTGCGGTTGGAGGCTGACGGCACCGCCGTCGTCCAGACGGACATGACCGATCTCGGCACGGGCACGTACACCGTCCTGACTCAGGTCGCGTCCGACGGGCTCGGACTGCCGCCCGATCGGGTGCGGATCGAGCTCGGGCGTTCCGAGTTTCCCACCAGCTGGGGGTCCGGCGGCTCGTGGGGCGCCGCCAGCTCGAGCAATGCGGTGCACGGTGCGTGCATGGCCCTGCGCGAGCAGCTTCTGGCCGAGGCGCGCGGCGACACGCGCTCTCCGCTGCATGGCCTGGACCCGGCAGACGCCGTGTTCTCGAATGGCAACGTGGTTGTTGGCAGAGCGTCCGAGGCGCTGAGCGAGATCATCGCACGCAACCATCCAGAAGGGTTCGAGGCGGAGGGCGGTACCCGCTTCATGGGCGATGATCCGAACTACACGGACTACTCGATCAACACCTACGGGGCCCATTTCGCCGAAGTGGGGGTCGACGCGGACACCGCCGAAATCCGTCTGCGGCGGATGCTCGGCGTGTTCTCGGTGGGCCGCGTACTCAACGCGAAGACGGCCCGCTCGCAGCTGATCGGCGGCATGATCTGGGGAGTCGGCGCGGCCCTCGAAGAAGAGGCCGTGGTCGACCTGCGATCCGGCGCCTTCGTCAACCGGGACTTCGCGCAATACCTGGTGCCGGTCCACGCCGACGTCCCCGACATCGACGCGGTCGTCCTTGACGGGTACGACGACAAGGCCAACGTCCTGGGCGCGAAAGGCGTCGGCGAGCTGGGCATCTGCGGGGCCGGTGCGTCGGTCGCCAACGCGGTGTTCAACGCCACCGGCGTACGCGTGCGCGACTTCCCCATCACCATCGAGAAGGTGCTGCCCGGTCTACCACTGATGGATAACTGAATCCGTGACAACGGTGCCGGTTTGCCGACGCGACCAACAATCTCCTCACCCAGTCGCTGCGCGAAGCTCTTTGGCATGAGTAGACAGGCGGCAGCCGTTGAGTGCTACGTGTGGTATCTGACGTTCACCTGGTGCGAAAGGTCGCGGCAGCTGGCGATGAAGTTATTCGCGGCTTGCGGAGTGACCACGGTGCGAGTGTGTGCTGCTCTGTCCCATAGGTCTTTCAGTGACATGTAAACGCTCACTGCTCCGGGCTCAAGGCCCAGTCTGTGCAGGTGCTCCCATGAAATATCCCAAGGGTGCCATCGATCGCCGTTCGGAGGGTCGGGGATTCGGCGCTGATTCAAGGCATGGGTGAGATCCTCCTGGAGGAAGTCCCAGCTGCGGATAACGGAAAGTGCAGGGGAACGGATAGCTGTGATTCTCGCAGACTCGTAAATGTCGAATTCCTGCTGGGCATCCTGTGGAGATGGAACTTGTGGACTCTCTTCCTGTTCAGGCACTGGTTCATCAGATCCCGCAGAGGTCGGATTGTCGGAGGCGGAGTTCGTGGACAGTTCTTCTGCGTTCTGTCGGACCTCCCGCGCGTCAGCCTCGAACTCGATTGCGCCTGCTGGCGTCTCCAATCTGGTCATGCGCGTGAATGCGTACTGAATGTGTGCACGCAGGCCCCACACCAGGGTGAGTGTGACCACGGGCCACACCAGAGTCTTCACGTACTCCAGAACGAGTTCAGCTATCTCCACGTGGTGAGACTGTCAGTCTTCAGGATCGTGGTTGTAATGGGTACGGGGTCTGTGACGGAGCTGAGACCTGAGGTATGCCCAGGGAGCCTTCATGTCAGGGAAGACCTTCGCCGCTCAACAAGGAACCGCACGTCGCGGAGATCGGCGACGACATCGAGCTGGAGTTCCTGCCCGAGGTGATGGGCGAGGACTACTCGAGGGCTGCGGGACCGGTACCGGAATCTGGGGATCGACCTCCAGAGCGGTGACCTCACCGGAGCACCCCCTCCGAGGCGCTGACCAACGCAGCGCTCCGCGAGTTCATCGGCATCTCGTCCCAGGGGTCGGCTGCCGCCACGCGCTCACCGGCGCGCCTCTTGAGCTCGGCCAGCGGCCTACCGGTCACCACGTAGGCGCACCACGGCTGGACGTTCGATCCAGACGGCGCCCAAGCCGCGGCGGACAGGACCCGCTCCAGCACCTGCCTCGTAACGGGCCGGTCGCTGAACCCGCGCACAGCCCGCCGGCTCGTGACCGCCTCATAGACATCCAAGATTGTCTGCCTCCCGCATCTGCTCCACCTGTCCAGTCAGTGACAATCCGGGACCGCTGGGCCCACCGGAAACTGGCGCATCCAGCACCAGGCCGGCGGGCGACCGTCTCGACGTCCACAGGCCCGTCCCACCCCGAGAGCCGTGGCTCGGCGGGACCGAATGGCTGCATGCGATTCCCCCTCCGCCTGACCTGGGATCGGGGGACCGCAGCCGGATCCCCATCCGGCTCAAGCCGCGGCACCCGGCGCGCGCAACGAGAAGACCGCCGGGCTGGGACAGGACACGCGGGAGGCGGGGATGTCAGGAGAGCCAGTCGGTGTAGCGGGTGGGGGCGAGGTGCGCGTTCTTGTCGGTGAGGACGTCGCCCTTGACGGCGGCGAACATGCCGGCGGTGGGGTCGGTGACGACGGTGCGGTTGTCGCCCTTGTGGGAGAGGGCGACCCGGCCCAGCTCGTCCAGGTTGAAGATCTCGGGGCCTGCGATGTTGCGCCTGCCGTTCAGCGGGGCGCCGACGGCGACCTCCGCCACTGCGCTGGCCACGTCCTTGGACGCGATCGGCTGGATCGGCGTGGCGGGCAGCCGGACGGTGTCGCCGTCGGTGGTCCAGGACAGGACGGCGTCCATGAACTCCATGAATTGCGTGGCTCGGACGATCGAGTAGGGGATCGGCCCGGCCGCGAGGATGTTCTCTTGGAGCGTCTTGGCCCGGTAGTAGTCCAGCTCCGGAACCCGGTCGGTGCCGACGATCGAGAGGATGACGAAGTGGCCGACGCCGCCCTTGTGAGCCGCGGCCAGGAGGTTGTCCATCGAGGTCCGGAAGAAGGCCGGGGATGCTTCGTCGAAGGTCGGGGAGTTCGTCAGGTTGACGACGACGTCGGCTCCCGCCACCGCCTCGTCCAGTCCCTGGCCGCTGATGACGTCGACTCCGGTGGACTGCGAGTGCGGTACCGCCTCGTGTCCGGTGGCGTTCAAGTCTTGACGACCTGCGCCCCGATCAGTCCGGTACCGCCGATGACTGCGATCTTCATGACATGCCTTTCATTGGAATTACGTGCGCAATGTGGCATATGAAACGCTATGTGGGTGCGGCATGAAACGGCTCGTTGATGGGCCGAAGAGGGACGGTGTCAGAGACCGTCGACGAACGTGACCGTTTCGTCGAGCGGCGCCCGGCCTATGCGGGCGTCGCCCGCTGTGACGTCTTCGAACCCGGCCGACATGCCGCAGAAGAGGGGGAGGTCGTCCGGGGGCGACAGGACCTCCGCGACGGTCCGGGGCCGTCTGGGTCGCCGCGGGCAAGGCGTACTCGTCCCGTGCCAATCGCCGTCCACCTGCATAGACACCGCACCAAGGCGGTTATCCCGGAGAAGAAGGGCCAGGTGGCCAACCGCAAGAGGAAGGGCAGCCGGCGGTCGTCCCGTCACTTTCGACGCCGGTCTTTACCGTGATCGCGAGACCGTCGAGCGACTTATCAACCGGCTGAAGCTCCTCCTTCCTTCGGGCGAGCTCTTCCGGCCCCTGGATAGTGAAGGCCTCAGCATGGAACCAATGGTCCGCGTGGTGCCCGGGCCAAGCACGGGCCCCTGCGACGAAAGGACGTACCACATGCCGACGGAGGCCCAGCCAGGCCCGCTGCGGGTGCTTGTCTTCGGCGCCGCACTGCGGGCCGATTCATCCAACGCCCGCCTCGCGTCGCTCGTGGCCCGGCTGATTTCCGACACAGGCGCCAGCGTCGACCACGCTGCCATGCACGATTTCGGCATGCCTTTGTACGACGGTGACGCGGAGGCCGCGGAAGGGCTGCCGGACGGCGCTCTTTTGCTGCGCGACAGGATCGAGCAGGCCGACGCCTTCGTCATTTCCTCCCCCGAGTACAACGCCTCCGTGCCGGGCCTGCTGAAGAACGCGATCGACTGGGTCTCGCGTGTGCGGCCACAGCCGTTCAAGACCAAGCACGCGATGCTTGTCTCCGCCTCGCCGTCCCTGGTCGGCGGCAACCGAGGGCTGTGGGCGTTGAGGGTCCCCCTGGAGCACCTCGGTACCCGTGTCTACCCGGACATGTTCAGCCTTGCCAACAGCTACCAGGCCTTCGCGGAGGACGGAACGCTGATCGACCCGGGGCTGCAGCAACGTCTGTCCGAAACTGTGGCCGGATTCCTCAGCCTGGTCGAAGCCGATGTGCGTTACGTCTGTCTGGAGCGCCGGTGGTACGAATTCCTGGGCGACCGTACCGAGGCGCCCATCACCCAACGGGCCGAGGAATGAGCCCGGCCGAGGGGCTGGTGCCTGGGCAGCTGATATTCCGCGGGGCCGGGGTGTCCAGGCGCACTCGGAGTAGTCCGGCGAACTGCTGACAGGAGCCGGTGCCGAAGGCGGAGGCGCAGAAGAAGAAGGAGCTCCGCGAGTAGCGCAAGCGGCTCCAAGCGGCCGGGCTACGCTGTTTTCTCGCTGAGCAGTCCCACCAGCCCCGCCCTCGCCAAAACCGCATCGGCGGTGCGGATGCGCTTCGCAATGCGCACCCTGATATGGATGCGGCACTCCACCGCGTTGCTGGGGCGAACGATGCGCCGTTCTCTGCCTGTCGCGCCCGATACGAACCCGGGCACCGCACTGGTGCGCCCCCGATGTGCACCGCCCATAGGCCATGGGGAGCGCTGGACGTGCCATGACTCAGTCCTTTCACGGAATCGAGTCTCCACCCGATACGGAGCGGTTCACTTGGAGTCGTACCGGATCGGGTACGTGCGCCTCTCGACGCTGGAGGCGGACGCGGTCAGGGTCTCGCGCACTGCGGCGCTGATCTCGAGGGGTCCGCGGACCGAGCAGCAGGTCGGGGTCGGGGTGCAGGTGTCGGGCCGGGCCGTGCTCGAGCAGGACGGGCGCCGGGCGGAGGTGGCTCCGGGCGGTCTCGTACTGTACGACACGGCGCGGCCGTACTCCGTCGACTACCCGGAGCGCTTCCGCACCCACCTGTTCCATCTGCCGCGGCGGCTGCTGGGTGCGCCCGAGAGCGACCTGCGGTGTGTGGCGGGCACGGCCGTCGGCCCCACGGAGGGGTGCGGGCCGGTGCTGCTGCCCTTCCTCGGCGTCCTCGCAGCATCGGCGCGCTCCGTTTCCGCTCCGGTCGGCGACCGACTGGCCGGGAGCGTCGCCGACCTGCTGAGCGTGCTCGTCTCCCAGCAGGCCGCGGGACGGAAGGCGGACGAGCCGGTCGCCCCGAACGAGCACCTGGTCCGGCGGGTGCGAGAGTACATCGACAACCACCTGGCTGATCCGGAGCTGAGGCCCGAGAGGATCGCGCGTGCCCATCACATTTCCGTGCGGTACCTGCACCGGCTCTTCGAGAGCGAGGGGGTGACGGTGGGTCGCCTCGTCCAGCAGCGCCGCCTGGAGGCGTGCGCCCGCGAGCTGGGCCGTCGTGGCCGCACCGTGCCGAGCGTGTCGGCTGTCGCGCAGCGATGGGGCTTCGTCAACCCGGCTCATTTCAGCCGGGCCTTCCGTGCCGCCTACGGTGTCTCGCCGCGTGAGTGGCGCGCGCTTCGGACCACCGGCGGCGGCTGACGAGCCGCGAACCGCCCGCCCGACGGGGCGAATCCGCGCGCCGAGAAGCCACCACGGCATCCGTTCCGGCCGGCTGGTCCGGGCCCGGCTGCCCGCACCGCGACCACACGCGCCGGTGCGGGGACGACCAGCGGCCCGGGGCCGCAGCAGAGGCGGGGGGCTTGCCCCGTTCCTGCACGCGCCATGGACCGGCTCGCCGGGCTTCCCCCGGCGCAGGTGGCCACCGTCGAGGTTGGCGTGGTGCGGAACGAGGGCGATGCCTCAGCGGCCGGATTCCGTCAGGCGGGTGTGCCGGTGCCGGCGATGTACTACCGGGGGGCCGCACATGAGGCCCTTCCGCTCGACGTGCCCGCGCACCCAACGCACTGCGTCGTTCGAGGCCGTCGACACCTCACTTCGCACCTCCGTTCCCGATGATCCCCGCCGACTGACCGAGAGTGCTGATGCCCGCCCTTCTGAACACCGCCGAGGTATCACCCGCCGAGCGTGCCGAGTACTGGCACGAGGCCGTCTCCCGCACGTTCGTACCGCTGGACGTGTCCTTGCTCGAGGATCTGCCCGCCCCCGCCACCATCACCAGCCACCGTCTGGGTGCCCTGAAGGTCTCCCTGGTACAGGCCGGCCCGCAGAGGGTCGAGCGCAGTGCCGGCCTGATTGCCTGCGGCGGGGATGAGCACCTCACGCTGACGCTCCAGCACCGCGGCACGGCCCGGCTGGCCCAGGACGGTCGCCGGGTGGAGCTGGGGCCTGGCGACTTCGCGCTCTGCGACGCCGGGCGGCCGTTCGTCATGGAGCTTCCGGAGCCTTTCGCCTTTACGGCCTTCCACTGGCCGCGACCTGCCGTGGGCGTCTCGGAGGAGGACCTGCAGCTGCTTACCGCGACGGCCTTCGACACCGCTACCGGCACCGGTCGGCTCGTGGCCGCCTATCTGGAGTCTCTCTCCCGGTCGGCCGGCTCGCTGGAGCCGCGCCAGGCATCCCGGCTCGCCACCACGGCGCTGGGCCTGCTTGCGGCGCTTGCCCACGAGCGCCGCGGCCGGCCAGCCCCGGAGGCACCGGAGGCGGCCCTCGCCACCCTGGCCCGGGTGAAGGACCACATCCTGCGCAACCTCGGCGACCCCGGCCTCTCGCCCGAGCGGATCGCGGCCGCCCACCACTTGTCGGTGCGGTACCTGCACAAACTCTTCCGCTTCGAGGGCGAGACGGTGACCCGCTGGATCCAGCGTCAGCGTCTGGACATGTGTCGGCGGGACCTCGCCCGCCTGACGGCGGGCAGGGGGACCGTGGCCGCGGTCGCGGCCCGTTGGGGATTTGTGAGCGCCAGTCACTTCAGCCGGGCGTTCCGGGCCGCCTACGGGGTCTCGCCGCGCGAGTGGCGGGCCGCCACCCGATCAGGTTTCATGCCGGGCCCCGTGCATCTGCCGTTCCCGGACGCCAGGCCGAAGCGGACCGCCGCCCGGTCAGGGTGTGGCGTCGTGGTGTGACCGGCCTGCGAGGAGGTCTCATGGCGGGCGTCGACCGATGGCACTGGCGCTGCGTCCTGTGGCCCACCAGGGGTAGTTGGCCGTGACGGTTCGTCATCGGATGTCGATCAGCAGGCGGTGTGGGTCTCGCCGATGCGGGCACCCGGGAACTGCACCACCACCTCCGCCGACCGGCCTTGTGGGCACCTTGACGGCCTCCTGCGAGGGGTTCTTGCCGCTGCACTGTGCGGACGGCGGAGTAAGTGTATCGACGGTCAACGGCCGCACTCGACGTCGCGCGAGACCCGGACAACGGCATCTGGTTCCGGCCCGGCGGCGGCCCGTGGCGGGAGCCGGGCGTCTGCCGGGCCGGCCCCGTTGTCTTTTTCGCGGCTCTCTTGCAGGACCGCGAAAAAGACATATGGGGGCAGGACCAGGCCGCACGGGACCGCGCGGGGCGGACATCAGCGGTCGCCGCGCTCCGGGCGGCCCAGGGTGTCACTCGCTCTTCGCCCCCGCCTGCTCGCGAGCGGCCCGCAGGATTGCACGGCGGATGGGCTCGTAGCCGGTGCACCGGCAGAGGTTGGAGCCGACCAGGGCGTCGACGCGCTCCGGGGCATCGGCGACGCCGGGGTCGGCCGCCAAGGCGCCGGCGGCCAGCATGAGGAATCCCGGGGTGCAGAAGCCGCACTGCAGGGCGTGTTCCGCGGAGAACGCGCGCTGGAGGGGATGGGGCTCACCGCCGGGCCCTGCGAGGCCTTCCACGGTCTGCACCGAGCTGCCGTGGCACTGCACGGCGAACACGAGGCAGGATCGGACCGCCTCGCCGTCCACCAGTACGGTGCACGCCCCGCACACGCCGTGTTCACAGCCCAGATGAGTGCCGGTCAGCCGGCAATCCTCCCGCAGCGCGTCGGCAAGGACGCGGCGGGGCTCCACGTCCAGCCGGCGCTCCTCGCCGTTCACGGTGAGGCTGATCCTCATACAGGTTCCCCTTCCGGTCCGGCGAGGCGTGATCGTCGATCCCGCACCGCCTGGCACAGCGTCCTGGTGACCAGGACCGCTACGGTGTGCCGCTTGTACTCGACATCGGCGTACGGTTCCGGCCGGGGCGCGGCGTCCTGCTCCGCAGCGATCCGGCCCGCCCGGGCGAACGGGTGTCCGTCGGCCAACGGTCGCCGGTCCACCGACGCCCATGCCCCGGCACCGATCAGCACCTGCTCGGCCGCGTGGGCGCGCACCGGCCGGTCGGCGCAGTTGACCAGGCCGATGCGCGCTTCGCTGATCACCCCGTCACGCACGGTCAGTGCGGCGGCGACGGCCACCTGGGCGAAGCAGAAGTGTGTGCGCCGGTGCTCGATGAAGCCGACTCCGGTGCTGTCGCCGAGGAGCGGGAACCGCACTCCGGTGAGCATTTCGTCCGGTCGGCGCGCGGTCAGATGCCTGCCGTGGAAGTAGTCCCGGGCCGGGACAGCGCGCCTGCCCTCCGGGCCGCGCAACTCGACGTCGGCGTCCAGGGCGGCGCCGATGGCGCACCACTCCGAGGCGGGGTGCGCCCAGGCGAAGCTGCCCACCATCGTGCCGCGGGAGCGGATGGGCGGGTGGGCGATGTGGGGCGCGGCCCGGGCGAACAGCGCGCCGAGCGGCCCCGGCACGGAACGCGCCGATACGAAGGCGTCGTGCCGTACCAGGGCGCCCACCCGCAGCGTGCTGCCGTCCGTGCTCATCCGGTCGAGCCCGGCGATGCGGTTGATGTCGACCACCAGCTCGGGGCGGAGTCGTTGCAGGCGCATGTCGAGAATCAGGCTCTGCCCGCCGGCGAGGATCTGGGCCCTCCCGTCGGCGGAGCCGAGCGCCTCGACGGCCTCGGGCACCGTGCGCGGAACGATGTAGTCGAAGGCGGCTGGTTTCATCGGACCTCCTCCGGTTTCGGGGCGCGGGCCGCCCGCCAGACCACATCCGGGGTGAGCGGCATCTGCAGCAGGTCGGGGTCGGCGATTCGCAGGGCGTCGGCCACGGCGTTGACGATCGCGGCCGGAGTACCGATGCACCCCGACTCGCCCGCGCCCTTCGCGCCCAGCGGGGTACTCGGGCTCGGCGTGCAGGTGTCCTTGACCTCGATGGGCGGGACTTCGGTGAACGTCGGCAGCAGGTAGTCCAGCAGCCCCGAGGCCAGCACCGGCACACCCTCGCCGTCGTAAGGGATTCCTTCGTACAGTGCCTGGCCGATGCCCTGTACCGCCGATCCCAGGGCCTGCCCGCGCACGATCGTCGGGTTGAGCACCACTCCGCAGTCATCCACGGCCACCATCCGCAACAGACGTACGGTGCCCAGCTCCGGATCGACCTCGGCCACCACCGCGTGGGCGCCGAACGGAAAGGCCATCCCAGCCTCGAACCGGTCGCCCACTCGCAGTGGACCGGTGGCCCGTACCAGCTCGGCCAGGTCCAAGGACGTCGAAGCGTCCGTGGTGAGGTGCACGGCGCCACCCGACCACGTCACCTCGCCGACCGGCGCATTCCACAGCCGAGCGGCCCGGACCCGGGCCTCCTCGATGAGCAGCTGAGCGGTGTGCCGCAGCATCGCGCCGACCACCTGGGCGGTACGGCTGGCGAAGGAACCCACGCCCTCCGGCTGCCGGCCGGTATCACCCTCAATCAGCCGGACCCGGTCCTCGTCCACTCCCAGGACATCGGCGACCAGCGCCGGGAAGACAGTCTCGTGCCCCTGACCGCTGGAGGCCGCGCCGCACAGGGCCGTGACCATGCCGTCGGCCCCGGCCTCGATGCTGCCGAACTCGTGCAGCCCTCCCGCCTCTCCGCCGGAGCGTTCCACGTAGCAGGACAGGCCGATACCCAGCGGCAGGGCGTGCGGGTCGGCCCGGCGCCGGGCCTGCTCGACCCGCCACGCGCCGTAGTCCAGGGTCTCGAGCGCCAGGTCGAGCGCGGCGGCGTAGTTCCCGCTGTCGTAGCACCGGCCGGTGGGCGTCTCGTAGGGGAAGCTCTCGGGCGGGACGAAGTTGCGTCGCCGCAGTTCCGCCGGATCGATTCCCAGTCGACGGGCCATCACGTCCATCGCCCGCTCCAGTGCGATCGTCGCCTCCGGCCGCCCGGCACCGCGGTAGGGATACGTCACCATCGTGTTGGTCAGCACCGAGCGGACGGTCGCGTGCACCTTCGGAGTGAGGTACGGGCCCGTCGCCATCCAGGCGGTCTGCATCGGCAACCCCGCCCCGAGGTGCGGGTAGGCGCCCACGTCGGCGTCGATCGTCAACTCGTATCCGAGCAGGCGCCCATCGGCGTCGGCGGCGAGCCGGACCCGTTGGTCCTGCCCCCGCCCCCGGGTCGCGGCCTGCATGGACTCCATCCGGTCCTCGGTCCACCGCACGGGCCGGCCCAGCTTCACCGCCAGGAAGACGACCACGACGAACTCCGGGAACGTCGCGCTCTTCGACCCGAACGCCCCGCCGGTGTCCGGAACCACCACACGCACCCGGCCGACCGGCCACCGGAGCAGCTCGGCCAGCTCGCGCCGCAGCCGATGCGGCATCTGATGCCCCGACCACACGGTCAGCCCGTCCCCGTCGGGCACGGCGAGGATCGTCCGGCACTCCATCGGCGTGGGCATCAGCAGCTGCTGACGATAGCGGCCCTCCACCACCACGGCGGCCTCCCGCCACACCGACTCCTCGATCGGTTTCCCGGCCTCGCCGAGGAAGACGATGTTGCTCAGGCCGTCGAACAGCCGGACCGAGTCGTCCGCCGCGGCGGACGGCGTCGCCACTGTGGGCAGCCGATCGATCCGGACCGACACCGCCGCAGCCCCGTCCTCCGCCCGGTAGCGGTCCTCTCCCAGGACCACCGCCACGGCCTCGCCGGCATACCGGACCCGCTCTTTCACCAGGGGCGGCCACTCCCGCCCGGCCACGGCCTTTGCCGTGGACAGCCCGGCCAGCAGCGTGTACGGAACCGGAGGCAGATCCCGGAGGTGGGCTGCGGTCGGCCCGCACGAGGGCAACGCCGACAGGTCCGCGGCCGACCAGGCTCCCACCACCCCCGGCATCTCACGAGCGGCGCGGCAATCCACGTCCCGCACCGTGCCATGGCCCACGTCGCTGCGCACGAACACAGCGTCCAGACACCCCGGTACCTCGATGTCGGCGACATAACGGCCCCGCCCGGTGAGCAGCCGCTCGTCCTCGCGCCTGGTCCATTGCTTCACGACCGCACCTCTGTGCCTCGTCCCGCGTGCGGGGGAGTGACCGAGTTCCCGGCAGATGCGTTGCGTGACGCCTGCACCTGCGTGGGAGTCCGAGCACCCGCGAAGGAATTCACCGTCCGGGACATCGGCGCGCCGGGCGGGCAATGCGCGGGCGCGCCCCGGGAACAGCGCTCGCGCGCGTGCGGGACACGGCCCGGGAGAGGGACTACGCGGTCGTCGGTGGCGAACAGGTGGGAACTCGGCCCGGTGCTCCGGGCGGGCCGTCCGGCCACACCGCCGAGGGCCACCAGGTCCAGGGGCACCTGAGAGTCGACGACGAGGGTCTTGACGGATGCGCGCTTGCCGGGCGCTGACTCCGCGTGGTGACCGTCATGGGCGGCGGGGCCGACCGACTCGACGGGACCAGGCGGGACGCGGGGCACCTTCACCGCTCCTTGCGAGCCAGCACGAATGTCCGCTCCACCGTCTGGAACGGCTCGTCCACACGGGTGCCGTCCGGAGCGGTTTCCCCCGCTGGGTGCCGGACGAAGTCCACCACCAGCGACCGCCTGACCCCGAAGACCGCGTCCCGCTCCACATAGGGGTCGTCACCGCGGACCAGCATGCTGATCAGAGGCTCGAAGCCCTCGGCATGCAGCCAGAAGTGCAAGTGTTCCGGGCGCATCGGCGACCGGTTCGCGGCGCGCAGGATCTCCCCGCACGGCCCGTCGTCCGGGACCGGGTAATACCGCGGGGACACGGACCGGAACCAGAACCGGCCGTCGTGGTCGGTGGTGAGCAGGGCACGCATGGCCGGCTCACCTTGCAGCCTGTCCTGCATCTGCACGTCGTAGGAGCCCTCCCCGTCGCTGTGCCAGGTGTCCACCCTGGCACCGGCCACGGGGGTGCCGTCCGAGTCGAGCACCCGGCCGTTGAAGAACATCGGAGTCCCTGTGACCTCACCGGAGATGTCCGATCCGTTCTCCGCCTTCGGCCGGCCTTCCACGTAGAAGGGGCCCAGCAGCGTCGAATCCGTCACCGATCCACCATCCGGACGGTGGATCAGGTCCACCAGGACACTCACGCCCAGGATGTCGGACAGGAGGACGTATTCCTGGCGAGTGGGAGTGCAGGTCTTGCCCACACGCTCGAGGAAGTCCACCGCCTTGAACCACTCCTCACCGGTCAGCCGCACTTCCCTCGTGAAGTCGTGCAGGTGCTGCACCAGGCGGATGAACAACTCCTTGACGCGTTCGTCCTCCGCGCCTTCGAAGGTCTTCTGCACCACCTCGGTGATCGAGGTTGCCGTCGGATCGATGGGTATCGTATTTCTCCCGGTAGCTCGCCTCCGTCTCCGGGGGCGATGCGGTGAACGGTGTCAGGGGGTCCGGTTCTCCGCGCTGACCATCCAGGCGTGCTTCTCGAGGGAGTCGATGATCGTGTGCAGCAGGTCGGCGGTCGAGGGGTCCTCGCTGTCGACCTGATCGTGATGGGTGCGCACCGTATCGACGGCGGCGCGCAGGCGCGTGGTGACGAGATCGACGACGGCGCTCACACTCAGTTCCCCCTCCGGGAACCCGGGAAGTGTGGTGCTCGCCGCCACCGTGTCGGAGCGGCCGTCCGGCCAGGCCGCGAGAGCGCGCATGCGTTCGGCGATGACGTCGGCCGACTCGCGTGCATCGTCAACGATTTGATCGAGTTGCAGGTGCAGGTCCCGGAAGTTGTGACCGACCACGTTCCAGTGGGCCTGCTTGCCTTGGAGGTGCAGCTCGACGAGATCCACCACGATCTGCTGCAACGATCTGGTCAACTGCGGCGAGGCCGTGAATCCAGTGGCGTCGGTCTCCGGACGTCGGGAACCCTCGGGGGGAACTGGCACGTCGGTCTCCTTGTGAAAGCACTGCGCAGTAGCCCCCTCGGAGCAGGAAGTCTGTCCTCCTCCGCGACCAAGCGTACGTAGGTCTCCTCACGTCGCCACTACGACTGGCCCGCTAGGGCGGACATCCCGGCTTCAGGGGGAGTGCGAGGCCGGGATTCCAGCAGGACGTGCGCCACGGAGAGCACGGGAGGCGGCGCGTCACCATCCCCGTCTCGGCCGCGGGCCGTCCGTAACGCGGCCGACGCCCGGTGCGCCGGGAGGCCCGCAGCGCACGACCTGAAGCCGGCTCGAACGACCAGCGCCACGATTCACCCTTCCGCGCGCCTGGAGGTGACAGCCCTTCGCCGACTGAAAAGACTGGCGTTCCAGCCCTGGACCTGGCGATGCCGGGGCGCCGTCCCGAACCCGGACACGGAAGGCGGGGGAGAGAGCCGAGGACGAAACCGTCGTGGCCGTCCCCTGCTTTCCCGGAGGACTGGAGCCCTGTTCAGGGTGGGGGCTGCTGCGGGGCGTTCGAGTGGAGGGCGGCACCGTCCGGATGCGGCCCGCCCGCCTTGTCGGCCCATCCGTCACTCGTACGATTCGGATTCCGCGGACTGTCCGTACTCCGACACTGATCTCGGCCGGGCAGTCACCCCGCACGGTCGCACGGATTCCCTGGGAGCGACGTGACTCGGACCAACATCCGTTTCCCCCTGACCTCGTCGGTGCTCGGCCTGGCGCTGACGGTGGCCGGACTGTCCGCCGACGTGGGGCACACGCCGAGAGAGCACTCACGTGCCGCGTACGGTCTCGCGGCGAAGGGCGACCCCTCCCCGGAGGGCGTCGGCCCCCTGCTCCGGGATCCGCCGGAGCTCGTCAGCCGCAGCGGCGTGCTCCGGGCGACCATCGTCGTGGAGCGGCGCAAGGTCCAGGTCGGCGACCGGCAATTGTACGCGACGACCTACAACGGCGCCTACATGCCGCCCACGCTGCGCGTGCGACCGGGCGACCGCATCGACCTCACCATGACCAACAAGACCGACAAGTACACCAACCTGCACACGCACGGACTCGTGGTCTCGCCCCGCGCCCCCGCCGACGACATCTTCATCTCCATCAAGTACGGGCAGTCCTACCACTACGCCTACCAGCTCCCGCGTGACCACCCCACCGGCACCTACTGGTACCACTCACACGCCGACATGCTCTCCGCCGCCCAGGTCGACGGCGGCGAATCGGGCATCATCGTCGTCGACGGCCTGAACCGACACCTGCCCCCGTCATTGCGCCACGTCACCGAGCACACCATCGCGCTCAAGGACTTCCAGGTCGAGGGCGACGCGATCAAGACCCATCCCCTGAGCATCGGTGCCCCCACCAACCGCACCGTCGACGGCCAGCACAACCCCGTGATCCGCATCCGGCCGGGCGAGACCCAGCTGTGGCGTCTGGCCAACATCGGCGCCAACATCTACTACAAGCTCCACTTGCCAGGCACCCGCTTCCACGTGATCGCCCAGGACGGCGTTCCGGTCCGCAGGATCCACGCCGAGGACACGCGGCTCATCCCCGCCGCCGCACGCTTCGATGTCCTGGTCCAGGGCGGCGCTCCCGGCACCGCCCGCCTGGAAACGCTTCCGTACAACACCGGCCCGGCAGGCAACCAATTCCCCCGGGCCGACCTCGCGACCCTCATCACCGGCGGAACACCCATGCGCCGGGCGACGATCCCGAGCCGTTTCGCCCCACAGGAGGACCTGAGTCGCGCGACGATCTCCGCAGGCAAGACGATGGTCTACACGGAGAACGCGGCGGGCACGGTCTTTTACATCAACGGCCGGACGTTCGATGCGAACCGGACCGACTTCACCTCGACTCTCGGCACCGTCGAGGAGTGGACCATTCGCAACGACAGCGACGAGGACCACAGCTTCCACCTGCAGGACCCCTCCCACAGCGTGTACGACACGGTGAACATCCCCAGGCGCGGCTCCATCGTCATCCGCGTCCACTTCACGCACTTCATAGGCAGGACCGTTCTGCACTGCCACATCCTCAACCACGAGGACATGGGCATGATGGCGGTCCTCGACATCCTCCCGCCCCCGACAGATGTCCGGCAGCTGACCGCCGACCGGCCGGCGAAGCCTCGGGCGCCGGGCCGGGAAGCCACCGAGCTCCTTCCGACGCCGACGCCGACGCCGACCCGCGTCCCGGACAGAGCTCGCGGCCTTGCTGTGCACCCGGAGAAGAACTGTTGTGCGCAGAGGGGAAAGAGTATGGCTCTGCTCGGCACTAGTGTCTCGTGATCCGGCTTGTGTCAGTTCGAGTTGTTATTGACGAGCTTCCCGTTACCCGCTTGAGCTGCGCCGACGTGCGGTGCGCATGGTCGCCGAGGTCCGCGG
>NZ_LIXJ01000035.1 GCF_001905795.1 Streptomyces sp. CB01580 | reverse complement strand
CCCACCACACGGCCCCGGACCTTTTCCGATCACCATTGACGCCGAATCGACGGCCTTATAGCTTCGCTATCCGGATTGTTGATTCCGTGAAGCGGAAACCGTCTGATGGTGGAGGGTGTGCAATGGGTCAGCAGGAGCAGGTGGCGACGAGCCTCGCCGGTACGGTCGGCGAGGAGATCGGCGCCTCCCTCACCGCCGTCGACGCCGAACTCGCCCGCCGCTATCCGGGAGATCCCGGCACCCGCCAGCCGGTCCACACGGTCTATGTCCCCGGTGACACGTTCACCTCCGGCACCATCCGCTCCTGGGGCGACCGGGCGCTGAAGGCGCTCGACGAGCACGCGCCCGACGCGGCGTCGTTCGCCTCGGTCCTCGGCATCCCGGACGAACTGGCCGACCCGGTCCACGACCGGGTCCGCGCCAAGCTGGAGCGCGAACCCGTCGAGGACCTGCGCATCGACTTCGAGGACGGTTACGGCTCGCGCCCCGACGCCGAGGAGGACGAGACCGCGGCCCGCGCCGCGCGGCTGGTCGCGGAGGCGTACGCGAACGGCACGGCCGCGCCGTACATGGGCATCCGCATGAAGTGCATGGAGGCCGCCGTGCGCGACCGGGGCATCCGGACCACGGACAT
Organism: Streptomyces sp. CB01580; assembly: GCF_001905795.1. Lineage (GTDB taxonomy): Bacteria > Actinomycetota > Actinomycetes > Streptomycetales > Streptomycetaceae > Streptomyces. Next base: position 62,756 of record NZ_LIXJ01000035.1, on the reverse strand, counting down.
CTTCCTCACCGGTCTGATGCGGGCGGGCGGGCTCCCCGACGGACTGGTCCTCACCCTCCCCAAGGTGACCTACCCCGAGCAGGTCACCGCCTTCGTGCGGCTCCTCGAGGCGTTCGAGCAGACGCAGGGACTGCCGGCAGGGCGGATCGGCTTCGAGATCCAGATCGAGACCAGCCAGTCCATCCTGGCCGCCGACGGCACCGCCGCCGTCGCCCGCATGATCGACGCCGCGCGGGGCCGGGCCACCGGACTGCACTACGGCACCTTCGACTACAGCGCCTGCGTCGGCGTCAGCGCCGCGTACCAGGCGAGCGACCATCCGGCCGCCGACCACGCCAAGGCCGTCATGCAGGTCGCCGCCGCCGGTACCGGCGTACGGGTCTGCGACGGCTCCACCAACGTCCTCCCCGTCGGCCCCACCCACCGGGTCCACGAGGCGTGGCGGCTCCACCACGGTCTCACCCGCCGCGCCCTGACCCGCGCCTACTACCAGGGCTGGGACATGCACCCGGGGCACCTGCCGACCCGGTACGCGGCCGTGTACACCTTCTACCGCGAGGGTCTGGAGCAGGCCGCCGCGCGGCTCGCCGCGTACGCCGCCAGGATTGGCGGCGACGTGATGGACGAACCCGCCACCGCCAAGGCGCTCGGCGGATACCTCCTGCGCGGCATCGACTGCGGCGCCCTGGACGCCGCCGAGGTCGTCCGGCTGACCGGGCTGACGCGCGCGGACCTGGACGCGTTCGCCGCGCCGCGCCGGGCCGGGCTCACGGTGACCGCGCCCTGACGGTGGCGTCTCGGACGCACCGCGCGGCTCAGGCGGGCGGCAGTTCGCCCGAGCCGCGCGGGAGGAGCGTGGTGGGCAGTTCGACGCGCACGGGGGAGTGGTCCGCGCCGTCGAGGCGTCGGAAGAGGTGTTCGGCGGCGGTGCGGCCGACGGCGGCGGCGTCCTGCGAGATGACGGTGATGCCGAGCAGATCGGCCAGTTCGATGTCGTCGAAGCCGACGAGAGCGATCGGACGTTCCCGCTCCGCGAGGACGCGCACCGCCGTCACCGTCACGCGGTTGTTGCCCGCGAACAGCGCGGTGACGGGTTCGGGTCCGGACAGCATCCTCTCCACGGCGGCCCGGACCCGCCCCGGTTCGGTGGACCCGAGGGACACCCAGGAGTCGTCGACCGCCGTCCCGGCGTCCGCCATGGCCGCGTGATAGCCGCGCAGCCGTTCCGTGGCGGTGTGGATGCGCGGCTGGTCGCCGATGAAACCGATCCGGCGATGGCCGTGCGCGACGAGATGGGCGACGCCCTCCCGGGCGCCGCCGAAGCTGTCGGAAAGGACCGTGTCGGCGTCGATGCGGCCGGCCGGCCGGTCCACGAAGACGGTGGCGACACCCGCCTTCATCTCCGGTTCCAGATAGCGGTGGTCGTCCCCGGCCGGGATCACGATCAGACCGTCCACCCGGCGTGCGCACAGCGCGAGCACCAACTCCTGCTCGCGCTCCGGGTCCTCGGCGCTCGACCCGTTGATGAGCAGGGCGCCGTGCGCCCGGGCGACCTCCTCGACCGCGCGGCTCAGCGGCCCGTAGAACGGGTCGGCGAGGTCTTCGAGGACCAGCCCGATGGAGGCGGTACGGCCCTTGCGCAGCACGCGCGCGCTGTCGTTGCGGCGGAAGCCGAGTGCCTCGATGGCCTCCTGGACCCGGCGCTCGGTGTCCGGCGTCACCCCCGGCTCGCCGTTGACCACGCGGGAGACCGTCTTGAGCCCGACCCCGGCGCGCGCGGCCACGTCCTTCATGGTCGGCCGGTTGCCGTAACGGGGCTCGGGATGGCGGGCGGTCTCGGCCACGGTGCGCTGTCCTGTCGTCGGGTGTGTGCGGTCCGGCCCGGGCCGTGGGCGGCGCCGCGGCGCGGACCGGATGCTGTGCCGTCGAGCATAGGGCCTGGACAACGTTGTCAACTGACTGGAGACTGGTCGGACGTTCACCGGGGCCGGACCGCATCCGAACCGAACCCCGCACGTCCCGCCCCCTCCCGAGCCCACGGAGCCGCACCGATGCAATCCGACCTCGTCGCCGCGCTGGACATCGGCGGCACCAAGATCGCCGCCGCGCTGGTGGACGGCGGCGGCGGGCTCCTCGCGCGGGCGCAGCGGCCGACACCCGCACGGGAGGGGGCCGAGGCGGTCATGGGCGCGGTGGCGGAGGTCCTGGCCGAGCTGTCCGGGGCGCCGATGTGGGGGCGGGTGACGGCCGTCGGCATCGGCAGCGCGGGTCCGGTGGACGCCTCCGCCGGTACGGTGAGCCCCGTCAACGTTCCCGGCTGGCGCGACTTCCCGCTGGTGGAACGCGTCGGCGAGGCGGTCGGCGGACTGCCGGTCGAACTCGTCGGCGACGGGGTCGCGATGACGGCGGCGGAGCACTGGCTGGGTGCGGCGCGCGGTCATGACAACGCCCTGTGCATGGTGGTGTCCACCGGTGTCGGAGGGGGGCTCGTCCTCGGCGGACGACTGCACCCCGGTCCCACGGGCAATGCCGGGCACATCGGTCATGTCAGCGTGGAGCTGGACGGCGACCCGTGCCCCTGCGGCTCGTACGGCTGTGTCGAGCGCATCGCCAGCGGGCCGAACATAGCCCGCCGGGCATGGGAGAACGGCTGGCGGCCCGGGCCGGACGGCGACGTCTCTGCCGCGGCCGTGGCCGCCGCCGCGCGCACGGGGGACCGGATCGCCCTGGCCTCGTACGATCGGGCCGCGCAGGCGCTGGCGGCGGGGATCGCCGCCACCGCAGTGCTCGTCGAGATCGACATCGCGGTGATCGGCGGGGGAGTGGCCGGAGCGGGCGACATCCTCCTCGCTCCCCTGCGCCGGGCCCTCGACCGGTACGCCACGCTCTCCTTCGTGCGGCGGCTCACGGTGGCTCCCGCGGTGATGGGCGCCGACGCGGGACTGGTCGGTGCCGCGGCCGTCGCGGCCCGGCGGGGCTAGTGCCGCGACCGGAAGGGTTCACCGGCTCGCGACGCCCGGCACGGCACCTCGCCGCGTTGTCGCATCACCCGAGTACGTCCGGTACGGGGACGATCCTCCGCCTTGCGATCGACGGAGTCTCCCCTGGTCGAGCGAAGCCGGGAACGCGGGGAAGCACCGGGCGCCGCACGGCCCGGCCTCCGGCCGGACGACGGCACTTCGGCGACACGGCCCCGCGGGCCGGGCCGCCTCGCCGCCGATTCCCGTGCCGGTGAGGAACAGGGCGGCGGCGGGGATCAGGGCCGCTCGCGCGTCCAACTTCGGGGGCCGGTGGGGACGGGCGGGGCCCGGGGTGCGAGGTCGCCGGGCGGCAGCGGCGGCTGCCCCGGGGCGGCTGGTGGTTCCGAGGTATCCGTCCCCCCTCGCGCGGTTCATGGACGCATGGACGTTTCGGCCCCGGAACAGCAGCGGGAGTGGCATGTTCCGTTGGTGATGGGATTGTGGCAATGGCGTGAACGCCGTCCTCGTTCCGGCGGGCGGACGGCGGAACCGAAGGCCCGGCGCGGAGTGGGCACGGCCCGGCGGAGGGGCCGGCCCGGACCTCGGATCCCCTGCTCCGGAAGCGTTTTGACGGGGCGTCATGTACGGCAGGCCGGGCCGTTCGTGGCGGCGTGCGGGCCGGTCGCGAACAAGGGCCGCGTCCGGGCGCATCCGACGGCTCCTTTCGGGTAACAGCATCGCCACAGCCGGGTTTTCGCGGCAGGGTGTTGCGGGCAAGCCACAGGGGGCTACGGAAGAGGGTGAACCGTGATCGTCTGGATCAACGCTGCGACCTGGAAAATCGCTGGTTAGCGGCTTACCTGCTGGAACGCCTTGCGGGTATCTAGCCTAAGTTAGCTTGATCTAGCTTTACTTAGCCCTGGTGGGCAAGATCTTTCTCCCATTCGTCTCCCATGGGGGCAAGGAGCGCCCCCCGGCGTTAAGCGGCGCCGGGGGGCGCTCGCGTCGGCCGGGTCGTGACCGCGTCCACCATCATGACCGCCCGCGGCCGGGCCCGTCGCGTTGTTGACCGTTCTCCTGCCCCGACGGACGCAGCCGTCTCGCACCCGTTCTTCAGCGCCGTCACCCTGCTGGACTTCGAACCCGTGCCCGGCACGGCACAGCAGGCCGACGACCTCCGGGCGAGCTACCTGCGCCCCTGGGCAGCCGCCTACCCGCACGCCGACGTCGAAGCCGCCTTCGAGGCGGCCCGCCCGCTGGCCGTGCTGCACGCCGCCCTCGTGCGGTGGTTCCGGCTGCTGCCGGCTGTGACGCCGCGGGAGAAGTGGGAGTTCATGGTCCTCTAATGGCTCCGCCGGCTGCCGAACCCACCCTCACACCCGTCATCGGGCTGACACCAGGAGCGCGGCTGTCGCGGCCAACCGGGCCTTGGAGCAGGGCGGCTGGCGTGTCACCGACCCCTGGACGGAGACGCCGCCGACGGACGACGCCCCATTCACCGTGACGGTCGAGAAGGCCGACGCATAACCGGGACACGAGCAGGACATCCTTGACCCAGGCGTTCAACAAACCGGGAGCAGCACGTTGTCGTGGAGAGATGCGGTCCAGCCGGCCTTGAGGATGCTGCTCCAGCCGGACGCCCATCTCGACCCACACCTGGAGATGCTGCGCCTGGGCGCGGAACACAAGGACACCCCGCCGCCCGCCCCTGGCCCCGTCCCGCCGACGGGGCTTCCGCACGTACCGCCGCAGCACAACCCCCGCGGCCACCCGCACCCGTCCACCACGGTCGGCCACCCCTACGCGCCGGGCGCTGCCAGGAACCCGTACGCACCCGGCCCGCAGAACCCTTACGCCCAGCACCCCCAGCCTCCGCGCCGCCCGCAAGGGCCTTACGGAGGCTGACCGGTCGAGGTGTTCCGGCGCCGCCGTCAGGTGACCGCGCTCAGCATGTCCGCCAGCCGGCGGTGGACACCTGGAGACTGGAATCTTGAGGTTCCAGAGGAAGTAGCACCAGGTGGGAAGCAAGTAAACGAAGCGGTACACCGAGGAGTTCAAGCGGGACGCGATCGCGCTCGTCGATTCCTCGGGCAAGACGGTCACCGCCGTCGCCCGGGAGCTCGGCATCAGCTCGGAGTCCCTGCGAGGCATAACGATCACGTGTCCGAGAACACGGGGAAACTTCAGTGGCCCCGAAGGGTTGGCGGCCGTAGCCAGAAAGGGCCCAGTACGCGGTGAGCAGGCCGCGCTCAGCGCGGGTCGTGTCGTGGCGTGGCGGTCGTGACGGCGCATCGTGGGTCATCCTCCGAGCCGCATTGCCCCGTTGATCGCCCGTGGAGCGGCAGTCGCATGAACGCGGGCACTCAGCCTCTGGGTGTTCCCGGAACCGGAGCCGGTGGCCAACAACCAGTCGACCCCTATCGTCCACTGGGCCGAAGGATGTATAGGGGGTCGTCCGCGCGCACGACGCCCCCGACTGATGGTCGGGCGATCCTGGGACGCACACGGGGTTGTCGATAGGAGTCGGCCCTATCGTCACCAGGAGCGCTATGACCGAGCTACACATACGACAACCCGCACCCTCACCCGCGCCCACGGCCGCCGGGGCCATGGGCCGCGCGTTGGCTGGCGGCCTGATCATGGCGGTGGCGCTCGGTGCCGGCAACGGCCTCGGACCCGTACTGGCGGACGCCACCGGAGCCAGTGGCTTGGCCGCCCGGCTGATCGCTGCGGCCCTCGTCACCGTCGTGGCCGTGCCGTTCGTCCTGCGTTTGTCACACCCCCGGACGGTCGGCTTCGGCAGTCCGGGCGCGAGCCTACGGGCGTTCCTCACCGGCGTCGGGGTGACGGCCGCGGCAGCGGCGCTGGTCCTGGGCGCGGGCACGGCCGTGGGGTTACTCGTCTGGCAGCAGCTGGACCTCGCCACCCTGGCTGGCTTTCTCGTCACCAACGCCGTCGTCGCACTCCTGCTTGAAGCCCTGCCCGAGGAGACGACGCTGCGCGGCTACACGTGGACATCGCTGCGCAGTCGGTTCGGGCCCGCACCGGCGGCGTTCGGCACCACGGCGGTCTTCCTGCTCGTACCGGGCACCTCGACGCTGGTGACGGTCGGCATCGCCCGGCTGGCCGGTGACGAGCCGGGCCACATCGGCATCGCCCCGGAGGGGCAGCACCCGGTCGACTACCTCATCCTCCTGACGGTCTTCAGCCTGACCCTGATCGCCGCCCGTGCGGCCGTGGGTCACGCCCAGCTGTGGGCGGCGATCGGCACGCACCTGACCGTCCTGACCGTGAACCGCATCATGCTGCAGGGCGAGGACCGCGACGCGGGCGTGACGGTGGAGCAGGCGTCCGGTGACGCGGTGCTCCTCGTACCGCTGTACCTGGTGGTCGTCGCGATCGCATTCCTGGCGTGCCGTCGGGTCACGCGTCGGCACACGCCCGGCGAAAAGTAGGCGGTCACCGTCACCGGCCTGCCCGATGCCGGGCTCCTGGTCCACGCAGAGGACGGAACCGCAGCCCTGGCCGACGACGTCCGTACGGCCTCCGCGAAGCGGCCGAGAAGAAGCGCAAAGCGGACAACGACGCCGCCTATGCCAACCAACGCGCAAGGGCCACACAGGCGAATTCGTTTCCCAGCAGCCCTCCGGCCGCGGAGCAGGGCCAGCAGGCGCACCACCAGCACGCCCGCCTGGCGCTACCGCTACCCCGCCTTCCCGCGGCTGCTCCTGGTCCTCACCGGTGCTTCCGAGGAACGGCTCGCCCGGCGCATCGCCGGCCTGCGAAGCCTCGCCGCCAGCTTGGCGGCCGCGCACCGCGAGCAGCACTCCATGGCCTGCCACCAGCCTCCTTCCCGGTCGGTGAGCACGGCCAGGACGACTGGCCCACCGCACCGCCAGGGTTCGGCACGCGCGTGCCGGCCGGTGTCGGGCAGATGGGTGTGGCAGCCCTCGGCCCTGCACGCACAGTACGCCCCGGCCCTGGGCGCGGGGGCGGCACGCAGGTGAGCCTTGAGATGGACGACCGCGGCCGCACGGCCAGCGACTGCGGACGGCAGACGCTGCTCGGCACAGAATCCACCTGCCAGCGCCCCGAAGGGCCGTCGAGCAGGCTGGCGCCGCCCTTCTCGCCGAGCACGGTATCCAGCTCTGGGGCCGGGTCCGGTCCGGTCCGGATCCCGCCCGATGCAGCTTCGAGGTCACCGTGGGCGAGAACGCGATGGATTTCACTCCCGATGAGGTAGTCGCCCTCGTACGCCACCTGCTGGCCCGCGCCGGGACTTGCCCTCCTGCTGCGGCAGGTGAACCGGCCTGAGTGCCCACGGCACGGGCGTGGTGTCAGTGAGCCATCCGTTCGTCAGGAGCCAACTCACAATGAGGGAGCGCAGGCTCCGCGCAATTCCCATCCCAGGCCAGTGCACAGTTGGCTGTAGGAAGGTCCGTGGCCGTGTTCTGCATGGAACGCGACCGTGAACCGTGCAGCCGGCTTGCTGCGGTCGGGGTGCTTCTCCACGCGCTGTACGCGACAGGGCGGAAGTCCCCTGATCGCGGCGGATCGGGGACTTCCGCCTTTACGGGCCCGGCCAGAGGGGATCTGGGCGGGGCCTTTTGCGGCCCCGGGTGCCGGGTGCCCGTTTACGCGGCGGGGGTGAGTTCGGCGCGGCCGAACAGCAGCGCGTAGCCGGAGGGGAGCTGGCGCAGGATGCGGGTGATGAGGTCGGGTCCGGCATAGGCGGCGACGGCGGAGAAGACGGAGCCGGTGTCCCAGCGGGTGGTGGCCAGGGAGGCGCCGGAGCGGGCGGCGAGGTCCTTGACGAACGCCCAGCCGGTCAGGGGCTGGGTGCCGGGGACCTGCGCGGTCAGGACGCGTGCGGCCTCCAGGGGCAGCCGGGCGGCCAGGTCGACGCGTTCGTCGCCGGCCAGCTGGCGTCCCAGCCCCGCGAGGACCAGGCCGACGGCTTCGTCGGCTTTCTCACGGGTGGGGTAGGCGCCTTCGTAGCGGACCTTCTCCAGCATCTGCTCGTACGCCGTCCCGTACGGCTGCTGGTGCTCAGACGGTACGCGCACGTCGGTGATCACTGCGGTGCATGCCTTTCGTGAAGCCAGGGTGGAGCGGTGCCGGTGCGCGGCACCGAGCTAGTGGTCAGGTGGGCTGGGGGCGGCCGAAGAGGAGGTCGTAGCCGGCGGGGAGCTGGAGCAGGATCTGCCCCAGCAGGTCGTCGCCGGCGGTGTCGGCGACCGTGGACAGGACGGCGCTGACGTCCCACGTCGCGGTCTGCTCGGTGGCGCCCTCGATCCAGGCTGCGGTCGCCCGCACGAACCGCTCCGGCGACAGCGGTTCGGCGCTCTGCAGCGGGTTGAGGAGGATCAGGGCGAAGTCCTCCGGCAGGCGGGCCGCGAGCTGGGAGCGGACTTCGCCGACCAAGTGCGCGCCGAGCAGGGCGAGCACCACCCGGGCCGCGCGCTCGGCTTCCTCCACAGTGCCGTACTCGCCGCGTTCCTTCACGTGGTCGAGGAACGCTTCGCGTCGCAGAGTCATCTCGGCCGCCACCCCTTCTTGTCCTTCGGACTGCCCACGGGGTGGTGCGGAGGGCGGGGTGAGGGGGGAGATCAGGTGCCCGTCCTCCGCACCAGTCCGGCCGGTGTCAGCCGGAGATCTCCTTGTGGCCGGAGCCGACGCCGATGGAGATCTTGCGGGGCTTGGCGCGCTCGGCGATGGGGATGCGCAGGGTGAGCACGCCCGCGTCGTAGTCGGCCTGGATGTGCTCGGTGTCGAGGGTGTCGGCGAGCACGATCTGGCGGGAGAAGACGCCCAGCGGCCGCTCGGAGAGCTCCATCTGCACGTCGTCGGCCTTCGCCACCGGCCGGCGCTCGGCCTTGACGGTGAGCATGTTCCGCTCGACGTCGATGTCGAGCGCGTCTGCGGTGACGCCGGGCAGGTCGAAGGCCACCACGTACTGGTCGCCTTCGCGGTAGGCGTCCATCGGCATCGCCGACGGCCGGGACCATGTGCCCGGGCCCATCAGCTGCTGCGCCAGCCGGTCCAGCTCACGGAAGGGGTCAGTGCGCATCAACATCGTGAAAACACCTCCAGCAGGTTCAGGCAGTTACTGCCAATGCGCCTCACTGACACCGTTGTAACATGTCATCCAATGGATGACAAACACGATGTCGTCAGCCTGATGACAACCCGAGGGAGGTGTCCGTGACCCCGGCCGACCAGCCGTCCCTGTCCCGCACCGACACCCACAGCCCGGTGTCGTTCCTTGCCGCCGCGGCGGCCCTCAACGCCATAGACGCCGCCCTGCGCGAAGCCCAGCACAAGACCCCGAACGCCCCCGCCCCCGGTCCGGAACAGGCCCTGGCTTCCTTGTCGCTGCTGCGGCAGGTACGCGAGCAGCTCGCCGTATGGGAGACCGGCCTGATCGAAACGGCCCGCGACGCGGGAGCCAGCTGGGCCGACCTCGCCCACCCCCTCGGCGTCGCCAGCCGCCAGGCCGCCGAACGCCGCTACCTGCGCGGCCGTCCCGGCCCGGCCGGGACCACCGGCGAGCAGCGTGTCCAAGCCACCCGTCAGGCCCGGGCCGCCGACCGCAGCACCGCCGCCTGGGCCCGCCGCAACGCCGCCGACCTGCGCCGCCTCGCCAGCCAGATCACCGCACTCACCGACCTTCCCCCCGCCGCCCGCCGCCCGATCAGCGAGCTCCACGCGGCCCTCGCCCACGACGATCCCGCCGACCTGATCGCCCCCCTGACCGCCGCCCGCCCGCACCTGGCCGCCGCCCACCCCGACCTCACCGCCCGGCTCGACACCCTCACACCTCCCTGACCCCGCCCGGCGCACCGCAACAGCAACCGGTCAACGTCCGCCCCGGGCAGACGAGGCCTGGAGACCAACGCGGCCTGCCCGCGGGCCTACCTGGCCTGCTCCCTCACCAAGCAGTGCCTGGACGGGGGTGGACGCAGTTGGTGGCCAAGGTGTCGAGGCACCGGTTCCTGCCAGGTTTCAGACCGGCGCTGGCCTCGCCCCCGACGGCCCCTCCTGGGACCACCATCGGCCAGGCACTCGGCACCAGCGAAGAAACCGCCCGCTCCCGCCTGATCCGCTACGCACTCGGCCGCTGACCCGCGAGGACCGGGCCGGCATCGGCCCGCTGGTTGCCGGGCGCACGATCATTTGCGGCCTGCGGATCCCCGGGCCCGTCCCGGGCAGGCCGACGCGGAGGACAGGCCGACTCGGCGGTGTCCGGCGGGCCGCTCCACTGGGCGGACGAGATCCGCGATCCCCACCAGGAGGTCCCCGACCTGCCGGGCGAGACGGAGCCGACCGCGGCCGAGGTGAAGATGGCCCACCAGCTCATCGACGCTCTCACCACCGACTGGGATCCCGAGGCCTTCCATGACACCTTCCAGGAGAAGGTCAAGGCGATGATCGAGGCCAAGGCCGCGGGCGAGACGGTGGAGAAGGCCGAGCCGGCCGCACAGCCCACCGACGTCGTCGACCTCGTGGAAGCCCTGCGCGCCAGCGTCGAGCGAGCCCGCTCCCCCAAGAACACGGGCGAGAAGGCCAGCACATCGCACGCAGCCCGCAGTAAGAAGGCCCCGAAGAAGCGCGCCACCAGCACATCCAAGAGCGGATCTCTTCGGTCCCTGACGAAGGCCGAGCTGTACGAGAAGGCCACCAAGGCCGGCATCCGCGGGCGCTCCGCCATGACCCACGACCAGCTCGCCAACGCCCTCGACCACGCCAAGGGCACATGAGGGACGCTTGAGCGCCGTGCGGGGTCGCCGGTCTCTGTCCTGACGTCGCCCCCACACTGCCGGCTGAGTCCTTCCAGCCCGTGCACGTGCGGTAGGCGGACTTTCTCGCCGCGCAGGTCATCGGGCGCGACGGCCGGCGTCGCGTCCGGAGCCTGATCTGGAAGACCCTGCGTGTCCGGCCTGCGCGGCCCGTACTTCTACGTCGATGGAGTCCTCGGCGAGCCGGACGCGCGATCCGCCCTATTCGCGTTTGCTGTGCTTTCGCAAATTTCCTTTACTCGGACCGGAGTTCGCGTGTTCGCTGCTGGGAGGAGGTGCCGACCTCCTGGCCGACCTTCTGTGCCGGGTCCTGGCCTTGGCCTCCTCGGAGGCTGGCGTCTCAAGCGCGTCCCAACTTCCTCCCAGATCCACTCCCAGCAAGTCCCAGATGGTGGCCTCGACCCCGCGCCGCCAGTACGCCCTCTTGGGATCGATCACCTGCAACCGGAACCGCGTCAAGGCCGCCGGGGCGCGTTCCTCGCTGAACCGCAGTGCCCCCGCGGTTGCCCCACTCACCCGCACCTACGTCCCGTCCCTGACCTCCACGGTGCCCTCGCCGTCGTCGCCGTCATGCCTGGTCTTCGGCGGGGTTCTCGCGGCCGCTGCGGACGCGGGGGTCGGTGTCCGAGGCGGGATTGGCGGCGGCCTGTGTTGTAGTGGCGCAGCCAAAAGAGTGTACGAGCCCGTGCAGGAGGACAGACTCATTGGCCGCGACATCTACGATGTCGTCGTCTCTTCGTGGGGAACCCGGGTTCTGATCAGCGATGTCCAGGGCAAGGGCTTGCCTGTGGTCGGCGCCGCGTTCGCCGTCGTCGGTGCCTTCCGTGCGACCGCATCGACGCTTGGCTCACCGACACACTTCAGGTCGCACACGAGTCTCCCAGCTGGCAACGCTTCGCCCCGCCGGATCACACCCGGCGGGGCGAAGGCAGGACCCGCGACGCCATATCGCCAACAGCGGGCGACCCCATCACGCGCTGGTCAGCTCACCTCGGTGAACCGCCAGCGCTGGTTGGAACCGGAGTTGGCCTGCCATGTCGTGACGGCTGCGCCCTCGTTCGTTGCCTGGCCGCCGACCTCCAGCAGCTGCCCGGTCGCCACGTTCACCAGCGTCCATGTGCCGTCGCCCGTGGTCGACAGGATCCACTCTGCCGCCGGGTTCCGCTCACCCGTATCGGCCTCGATCACCGGCACGTTGTCCCGTACGGTGAGCCGCTTGCCCTCGGCCGGGTTGGCAAAGACGTACCGCTGACGGTTGCCCGTCGTGCCGTGCTTCGCCTCCAGCCGCCATTCCTGCGCGACCGTGCTGTTCGTCGAGTTGATGACCAGGTTCGTGCCGTTTGCGTCGACGGTCATCGCCTTGCCGCTCTGAACACCGGTCATCGTGTACGACTTGCCCGTGCTGAACAGACTTGCGTTCTTCGCGACGCCGGAGACGCCCTTGACGGCGAACGAGGTCACCGACTGCGCAGGGACGGTGAACGTCGCCTTGCCGTCGACGACCTTGACGGGCGCCTGCTTGACCAGTTTGCCGGCCGCGTCGGTGACGGTCGGGGTGACCGCTGCGTCCCGCTTGATCTCCCCGAACTTCGACAGGTCGATCGTCACCGCGCGGGGCGCGGTCGTGGAGTTGACATGGACCAGTGAGGCACCCTTGCCGTTCTTCGTCACGGCCGCGGCGCTGGAGGTGTCGTCGACCTTGATCAGGCTGTCGCCGGGCTTGATGAAGTGCGTGAAGTTCCGGGCGGTGTCGAACTTCGTGTTCGTGTAGATCGGGCAGGTCTTCAGGGTGTCGGCCGACGTGCAGCTGAACGGAATCTGGACGGAGCCCCAGTTGCCGCCCTTGGCGAATTCGCCGCCCGGCTTCATGTTGTCGTAGTCCTCGACCGGCTGCCAGAACACCCACGCCTTGGGCTCCAGCTCGCGCAGGTCGTTCACAATGTGCTGCGCCAGGCCCAGCCCCGGGCGCATGTCGGTGAAGCTCTGCCCGTCGCCCCAGTCGCCTTCGACCTCGCTCATCCACAGCGGTTTGTCGGCTGCCTTGGCCAGGTCACGGACCGTGGTGCGCTGTCCGGTGTTGTAGGTGTGGACGTTCATCCGGCCGACGAGGTCCTTGGACGCCTGCGAGTAGGAGTTCCAGGTCGTCGCGAACCCCCAGGGGGTGGACTCGTCCATCGCCGAGATGCCGGCCTTGACCTTCGCCTTCTTCAGGGCGGGCTCCAGCGCCGCGACCACCTTCTGCTGCAGCTCGGGTCCGATGTCCGCGCCCTCCTGACGGGCCACCGGATTGCCGTCCGCGTCCAGACGTGTGCCCCAGTGACCGATCGGCTCGTTGAACGGGTCGATCGTGTCGACCTTGATGCCCTCGGACTTCTCCAGCCGCTTCGTCGCCCCAGCGAGGTAGGCGGCGAAGTCGTCGACCGAGCTCTCCTTCAACTGGTCGACGCCTGCGTTGAATCCACCGGAGACATAGCCGCTGACGGTCATGAACCAGGGCGGGGAGTTGGAGAACGTCTCCCAGTGGTCGATGTCGTTCTTGATCCGCTTGGCCCACCAGCGCTGGGTGGCGTCCGCCTTGTCGTTCCAGTGGGCCGGGTCGTCGGGGTTCCACCAGTCGGTGTCCGCGCGTGTCGTTCCCGCCGGCGCCTTCCACCAGCCTTCCACCGCACCACCGGGACGCAGATAGTCCTTCACGTCGGGGGCGTTGCCGCCGCCGATGTTGTAACGCGCGATGTTCAGCGCCAGACCGTCGTCGTCGAAGAGCAGATCGGCGAGCTTCTCGCGGATCTCCTTCGGGTAGTCGCCGGTGGCGTTCGCGAACCAGACCAGGCTGGTGCCCCAGCCCTCGAACTTGTCCTGCTTGTACGAAGGGTCCGGCTGGACTGTGACCGACGCGGTGGCCGTGTCGGCCAGTGCGGGCGGCGCCGGGACGGAAAGCAGTGCTGCTCCGGTCGCCAGCGCGGTCATCGACGCGGCCCCCAGGAACCGTCTGCTGTGGGTACGGCGTGGCATCGTGTGCTCCCAACTGAGAATGTGGAAACGCTGCGGGTGGCCCCGGGGCGGGCAATGTGCCGCCTGGGGAGCTCATGTACGGAGGGAAACGGGGGAGTAGGTCAGACCAGCGGCCGGCGCACCACGGCGACCTCGCGTGGCCCGAGGACGAGCCCGCCGTCACCGGCCGTGCCGTACAGCACGTCACCGGCGAACCCGGGGAGTGTCACGGCGTCGCCGGTCCGGTTCACCAGGAACAGGAACCTTTCCTCGGCGTTCCTGCGGACGACCAGCTCGACGCGTCCGCGAGCCTCGTCGGGAAGTTCGCTCTCGACACCCGTCGGCTCGAGCAGACGCGGCAGCAGGGCGGTGAGGCCCTCGACGCCGAGGCGCGTCGAGACGTATGACGCCGAACCGGCGTCCGTCGTACGGCGGGTCACGGCCGGCCGCCCGACCTGGCTACCGGAGTCGTAGCGGGCGAGGACCTCGGTCCGCTCGTCGGTCAGGGTGATGCGGTCGGTCCACAGGGTGCCGGTCGAGCCGTCGTCCAGGGACACAGATTCGTCGGCGAGCAGCGGGCCGAACTCCTCGGCGCGGAAGCCGAGCAGGTCGCGCAGGGCGCCGGGGTAGCCGCCGAGCCAGACGTGGTCGTTCTGGTCGACCACGCCGGAGAAGTACGTAGTGATCAGGTGTCCGCCCTGCTGGGCGTAGCGGGTCAGCTCATTGGCGAGATCGGCCGGGACCACGTGCAGGACGGGCGCGATCAGCACGTCGTGGCGCGCGAAGTCGCTCTTCGTGGTGATCAGGTCGGCACGCACGCCGAGCGCGAGGAGCGCCGAGTACCAGTCCAGGCATTCCTGCCGGTAGTTCAGCAGGGAGGTGGGGTGGGAGTCCTGCTCGCTCGCCCACCAGGAGTCCCAGTCGAAGACGATCCCGACCTTCGCGGCCTCTCGGTTCGAACCGGCCACCGGGGCCAAGGATGTGAGTGTGGCACCGAGCGCGGCAACCGCGCGGAACAGCTCGCTGTCGGCGCCTGCATGCGGGACCATCGCCGAGTGGTACTTCTCAGCGCCCGCCGCCGACTGCCGCCACTGGAAGAAGCAGACGGCGTCCGCGCCGTGCGCCACATGCAGCAGCGAGTCCCCGGCCAGCTCGCCCGGCCGCTTCGCCACGTTCACCGGCTGCCAGTTGACGGCGCTGGTGGAGTGCTCCATCAGGAACCAGGGCCGTCCGCCCGCGATGCCACTGGTGAGGTTCGCGGAGAAGGACAGCTCGTCGCGGGACTGCGGGCCGGGGTGGACGTAGTGGTCGTTGGAGACGAAGCCGATCTCCTCCGCCCAGTCCGCGTAATTCATGCCCTTCGTCTCGCCCATCACCATGAAGTTCGTGGTGACCGGGACGTCCGGGGTGATCTCCTTCAGGATGTCCCGCTCCGCGCGCAGGTAGTCCTTCAGTGCATCGGAGGAGAACCGCTTGAAGTCCAGCTGCTGAGTCGGGTTCGGGTGCGACGCTGCCAGGCGCGGGGGCAGGATCTGCTCCCAGTCGGTGTAGCGCTGCGACCAGAACGCCGTGCCCCAGGCGTGGTTGAGGGCACCCAGAGTGCCGTAGCGGGCGCGCAGCCAGCTCCGGAAGGCGCGGGCCGCATCGTCGGAGAAGTCGTAGACGTTGTGGCAGCCCAGTTCGTTGGAGACATGCCAGGCGACCAGCGCCGGGTGGTCGGCGTAGCGGGTCGCCATCTCGCGCACCAGGCGCAGGGCGTGCTCGCGGAAGACGGGGGAGCTGGGCCGCCAGTGCTGTCGGGCCCCCGGCCACAAGGTCTCGCCGGTCGCGGTGACCGGCAGGATCTCCGGGTGGGCCGTGGTCAGCCACGGCGGCGGGGAGGCGGTAGCGGTCGCCAGGTCGACGTCTATGCCGCCGGAGTGCAGAAGGTCCATGACCTCGTCCAGCCAGCCGAAGTCCCACTCGTCGGGACCCGGCTGCAGGCGTGCCCAGGAGAAGATTGCCACGGAGACAACGGTGACCCCGGCCTCTTGCATCAGCCGGACGTCCTCCTCCCACACCTCCCGGGGCCACTGCTCAGGGTTGTAGTCGGCACCGAAGGCGAGACGTGGGGCGAGGTCACCGTCCGCCCCGCGCCGTGTGCGGCAGTGGAGGGTGGAGATCATGAAGGTCCTTCCGAAGGTGGTGCAGGGGGCGGCGCCGCCAGCAGCCGCGCCGCCTTGCGTTCGAGCTGTTAGCGGGTTACTTCGCGATGGTGAAGCCCTGCTCCTCGCCGTACTTGACCGATGCGTCCTGCCATGCCTTCAGGCCGTCGGCCAACGTGGTACCGGAGACGTACGCCTTGCCGACCGTGTCGTTGAAGATGGAGTTCGCGTACGGCTGGAAGGGCAGGTACTTCCAGTCGCTCGTCACGTTCGCTGCGGACTCGGCGAAGATCTTGTTGGCCTCCTGGCCGCCGAAGTAATCGAACTTCTTGCTCTGGAACGAGGCCGACTCCAGCTCTGCCTTGGTGGCGGGGAAGGCGCCCTCGGCGACCCGGGTGGCGACACCGTCACCGGCGTTGGCGTACTCGGTGAAGGCGTAGGCAAGCTCTCCGTTCTTGCTCAGCGTCGGGACCGCCAGCGAGCTGCCGCCGTTCTCCGCGCTCGCCTTGTCGCCCTTGGTCCAGGCCGGCATCGCCGCCGCGCGCCACTGGCCCTTGGCGTTCGGGACGCCGGTGACGAAGTTGGCGGGCATCCAGGCGCCGGTGGCCAGGGTGGCGATCGTGCCGTCGCCGAGACCCTTGTACCAGTCGTCGGTCCAGCTGGTGACCGGGGTGAGCAGCTTCTCGTCGATCAGCTTCTGCCAGACCGCCTCGAACTTCTTGGCGCCCGTGTCGTCGAAGTTGACGCCGACCTTGGTGCCGTCGAGCTTGTAGGGGCGCGAGCCGGCCTGCCAGAGCATGGAGGTGGTGAAGCCCGCGTCACCGGTGTCGTTGGCGATGTAGACCTTCGGGTCGGCCTTGTGGAGCTTGCGGGCCGCGTCCACGTACTCGTCCCAGGTGGTCGGGACGGCGATCTTGTACTTGTCGAAGACCGCCTTGTTGTAGAACAGCGCCATCGGGCCCGAGTCCATCGGCAGGCCGTAGATCTTGTCGCCGTCGCTGACCGCGTTCCACGGACCGGCCGTGTACTTCGAGGCGAGCTTGTCGGCGCCGTACGGGGCCAGGTCGGTCAGCCCCTTGGTCAGGGAGTACTGGCCGAGCGCGAAGTACTCGACCTGGGTGACGTCCGGGACGCCTTTGCCGGCCGAGATCGCGTTGGACAGCGCGGTGTAGTGCTTGTCGCTGGAGCGCTCGCTGACCAGGTTGACCTTGACCTTCGGGTACTTCTTCTGGAAGTTCGCGGCGACGGTCTTCAGGGTGGGTTCCCAGGCCCAGACCGTGATCTCGCCTCCCTTGTCCAGGGCCTTTTGGATGTCCCCGGCGGAGACCGCCTTCTGTGCGGAGTCGTCGTCCGAGCCGCCGCAGGCGGTGACGCCCAGAGCGAGGGCGGAGACGAGGGCAATGCCGCGCAGGATGCGGCCCGTTGTTCTGCGCATGGTGCTTCCACTTCTTCGTGGGTGGGACAGTGAGGGTGGGGTGATGCGGGTGTTTCTCACATGGGGTGCTTGGGTGCCGCTCGCGTCACTCCTTGACGCTTCCGGCGGCGAGACCGGACTGCCAGTACTTCTGCAGGAGCAGGAAGGCAGCGATCAATGGCAGGATGGTGAGGAGGGAGCCCGTGATCACCAGGTTGAAGATGACGTCGCCGCCGATGGTCTGCGCCTGCGAGCTCCAGGCGCTCAGGCCCAGGGTCAGCGGGTACCACTCCGCGTCCTTCAGCATGATCAGCGGCAGGAAGTAGTTGTTCCAGGTGGCGACCGTGGTGAACAGCAGCACAGTCACGATTCCGGGGGCGAGTAGCGGCAGCGCGACCTGGAAGAAGGTCCGCGCCTCGCCGGCCCCGTCCATCCGGGCTGCCTCCAGCAACTCGGTGGGGATCGCCTCGGCGGCGAACACCCACATCAGGTAGAGGCCGAACGGCGACACCAGCGACGGGATGATCACGGCCCACGGGGTGTCGGTGAGCCCCATTTTGCTGAACATCAGGAAGGTCGGCACTGCCAGCGCCGTACCCGGCACCGCTACTGCGCCGATCACCACGGCGAAAATCGCACGCTTGCCGGGAAAGTCGAACTTGGCCAGCGCATAGCCGCCCAGCACCGCCAGCAGAGTGGCGCCACCCGCGCCCAGCACCACGTACAGCAGGGTGTTCAGCAGCCAGCGTCCGAAGATGCCGTCGTGGTAGGTGAAGGTGTCGCGGACGTTGTCCCACAGGGCGAAGTCGTGGGCGAACCACAGCCCGCTGGAGTCGCCCAAGCCTGCCTGGGTCTTGGTGGAGTTGATGACCAGCCAGATCAGCGGCACCACGGTATAGAGGGCCATCAGAGCCATCAGTGCCGTCATCAGCACACTGCGCTTCGGCTTGCCCGGGAGGTGCTTGCGCGGCGCCCTGAGGCGCGGGGCATCGGCGCTCTTGGCGGGGGAGGCGGTCGTGACAGAGGTGCTCATCGGCTTACGCCCCCTTGCGCATACCGCGCAGCTGCACGACATAGGCGATCACCATGGTGATCACGCCCATGATGATGGCGACCGTCGCGGAGTAGTTGTGCTGCTGGCCGTTGAAGGACAACACGTACGTGTAGAAGTTCGGCGTGTAGTCGGTGGTGATGGCGTTGAGCGCCAGCGGACGCAGGATGTTCGGCTCGTTGAAGAGCTGGAAGCTGCCGATGATAGAGAAGATCGTCGCGATGACGATCGCGCCCCGGATCGCGGGCAGCTTGATCGAGGAGATCACCCGCCACTGACCCGCACCGTCTATCTCCGCCGCCTCGTACAGCGAGGTGGGGATGACCCGCAGGGCCGAGTAGAAGATCAGCATGTTGTACCCGACGAACTCCCAGGTCACGATGTTGCCGATGGACGCGAGGACCCAGTCGGGGGAAAGCAGGTCGGGCAGCTTGATGCCGAACGCGTCGTTGATGTCGCCCACCAGGCCGTACCTGGTGCCGTACATGAAGCCCCACATCAAGGTGGCGACCACGGCAGGCACCGCGTACGGCATGAAGATGGTGATCCGGAAGAAGTTCTTGCCGTACAGCCGCCCGCTGTCCAGCGCCAGTGCCACCAGCAGGGCGATGCCCAGCATGATTGGCACCTGGACCGCCAGGAAGAGCGCCACCCGGCCCACGGCCGCCCAGAACTGGGCGTCCTGCAAGGCCTGCGTGTAGTTGTCCAGGCCGACGAACTGGTTGCCGCCGATGAGCTTGTCCCGGAAGAGGCTCAGGTAGATCGAGTACGTGATGGGGGCCAGGAAGATCAGAGCGAAGACGGCTACGAACGGACCGATGAAGCCCCATCCCGTCCAGGAGCGGCGGTCCCGTTTCGCCGGAGGCGGGGCCGGCCGCGGCTCGGCGGCCGGCGGTTGCAGCGTCGTCATGATCGTTCCTCGCTCGTCCACTCACGGAACCTGCAGCACCGCACAGTTCGCTATGCGACGTCATCGGTGATGTTTGCGTAAACATCACCGGCCAAAAAAGAAGCGAGCTGGTATGTTTACGTAAACATTTGATGGCGGCATGTTTACACTCCCCCGATGACGCGGGTCAAGGGTCTCCCGGGGAGTTCGTGGCCAGAGCGATGACAAGAAGGGGGCAGGGAATGGATACGACACGCGGCACGCCGAAGCAGGCGCCCGCACCCGCGGCCACCGGCGGACGGCGTTCGCGCGGACGGGGCCGCACCTCGGTTTCCATGGCCGACGTGGCGCAACTGGCCGGCGTGTCGTCCCAGACCGTCTCACGTGTGTCCAACGGCTATGCGGGCGTCACCGAGGAGACGCGTCGCCAGGTACTTTCCGCCATGCAGGAACTGGGCTATCGCCCCAACAGCGCCGCCCGCGCCCTGAAACGCGGCGAGTTCCGTACCCTCGGAGTGATCACCTTCTCCCTCTCCACGACCGGAAACGTCCGCACCCTGGAGGCGATCGCGACCTCGGCAGCGGCCGAAGGGTACGCGGTGACCCTGCTGCCGGTCGCCGTCCCCACCCAGGACGAGGTGCGCGGCGCCTTCTCTCGTCTGGAGGAACTCGCCGTCGACGCAGTGATCGTCATCATGGAGGTGCACCTCCTGGATGCGGCCACCATCAACCTCCCGCCGCACGTCCAAGTGGTCGTGGCCGACTCCGACGCGGGCGAGCAATACACGGTCGTCGACACCGACCAGGCCGGCGGCACCTGCACCGCCGTCCAGCACCTCCTCGGGCTCGGCCATGACACGGTCTGGCACCTCGCGGGTCCCGAGGGCTCCTACGCCGCCCAGCGCCGCACCGATGCCTGGCAGGCCACGCTCACCCACGCGGGCCGCCGGGTGCCACCGCTGGTGCGGGGTGACTGGTCGGCGGAGTCCGGCTACAGGGCGGGCCTGGAACTCGCCGCACGCGAGGACTGCACAGCGGTTTTCGCGGCCAACGACCAGATGGCCTTGGGCCTGCTGCGCGCACTGCATGAACGCGGTCGGCGCGTCCCCGAGGACATCAGCGTCGTCGGCTTCGACGACATTCCCGAAACGTCCTCCTTCCTGCCGCCCCTCACCACCCTCCACCAGGACTTCGCCGAAGTCGGCCGCCTCTGCGTCCAGGCGGTCCTGCGCAAGATGCGCCACGACGGTCCGACCCACGGCACCACCCTCGTCCCGACCCACCTGGTGATCCGCGAGAGCACAGCGCCCCCGGCGGCACGCTGATGTGAGTTCTCAGAGAGTGTTTAGTGTGAGCGGATTGCCGCTTATGGCCTAGCTAGCAGGTTCTTTGCCAGGTTGGTGTGGTCTCGCCCTTTGAGCGCTTGGCGAGGTTGTCGATCGAGGCGATGTGTCGGCGCCGACGACGGCAAGCGGGTCAACGGGCGCAAGCGGCACGTCGTGGTCGACATGCTCGGCCTGCTGCTGGGCGTGATGGTCACCGCCGCGGACGTCGGGGCCCGCGCCGCCGCCCAGGTCCTGCTCGCGCAGGTGGCCCCCGGCACCACCGCCGTCCTGGAGCGGTTCGAGCTGATCGTCGACGGCATCGAGCTCGTCCACGGCTACACCGGCGAGACGGACCGCAATGCCTTCACCGAACGCGCCAAGGCCGTCGGCCTCTACGACGACGAGCAGCAGCTCGCCCAGGAAGCCGTCGAGGCCGGACGATACGCCGTCGGCCGCTTCCCCGGCAGTGAGGTAGCAGCACGGCGCTGCGCCGCGGTGAGGAAGTTCGCATCGCCCGCGGCGACCTGGGGCATCTGGTGCGCTGGATGCCCTCACTGAAGGAACGCATCGGCTCCCTCCCCGACGACTGCCCCGGCTGGGGGGCAACGACGGCAAGGACGAGATGCGGCGCCTGGCCGCCGCCTTGCGGCTGGATGTCGCGGACCTGACCGGTCAGCCGTACCCGCCGCGTGGGGAGGAGCACGCGGCGGTGCGGCCGGTGGCCTTCCACCTGCGGCGCAGCCTGGTCCGCCGACAACCGGATAGGGCCCGCGGCGTGCTGCTGGAGGAGCTGGCGGAACGGACCCGAGTCGCCGCACGGTCCGATGCCGCGGGTGATGAGCACCATCTCGCGCTCGGGTTGCCGGAGTTGATCGAGGCGGCCGACCGCGCGCTGGCCGCCGTTGCGGGTTCCCACCGGGCACGTGTGCGCCGTCCGCCGCGATCACGAGCGGGTTCCGGCTCACCTCGGGGGCTTGACGGGCGTGGCACACTCCGAGGCATGATCACGCTCAAGGACGTCCTCGCGCTGCCGGGTCTCGGGCTCGGTCTGATCGACGGCGACGGGGCCGGGGGCGGGACGACCGACGCGCTCGGCCGTGAGGTGCGCTGGGCGCACGTGAGCGAACTGGAGGACCCGACGCCCTGGCTGCTCGGCGGTGAACTGCTGCTGTCCACCGGGCTCAACCGGTTCGAGGACGCGGCGCAAACCTTCGCCTACTGCGAGCGCCTGACGCGGGTGGGCGTCGCGGCGCTCGGGGTGAGCACCGGTGCGAGCCTGCCGCACCCCGAGCTGCCCGCCGTGCTCCTGGCCGGGTGCGCCGCGGCCGGCCTGGCCTTGGTCCACGTGCCCGAGAACACCGGGCTGCAATCGATCATCCAGGCCGTCTCGGACGCGCTGAACGCCGAACACACGGAGCCGATGCGCCGTGCGCTGCTGGCCCAGCGGAATCTCGCGGATGCCGCCGCGCAGGTCAAGGGACCGGACGCCGTGCTGGCGGGGATGGCCGAGACGAGTGGCATGCATTCGGTCCTGTTCGACGGTGAGATGCGGGTCGTGGCCGAGTGCGGCAGCGCCGCTCTGGACCTCGCCGAAGTGCGCCGCACGGTCCGGGC
Organism: Streptomyces sp. CB01580; assembly: GCF_001905795.1. GTDB lineage: Bacteria > Actinomycetota > Actinomycetes > Streptomycetales > Streptomycetaceae > Streptomyces. The sequence continues at coordinate 40,569 of NZ_LIXJ01000035.1, read as the reverse complement.
ACGCCTGCTGAGCTCGTCCCCGTGGTCGGTCGCGATGGACGTCGGCGAGTGGACGATGACCATCGTGCCGGTGCTGGCCTCGGGGACCATGCGCGGCATCCTCGTCGTGGCCAAACCGGGCGCGTGGACCGAGTACGACCGTGCCCTGCGGTCCATGGCCCACTCCCTGCTCGCAGTCCTCCTCGAACTGCGGTATCGGGCCGGGCAGAGGCGGTGGGCGACGCGTGCGCAGGCGTTCGACGCCCTTCTCGACGGCACCGGAGAGGCGTCCGAGGTGGAGGAGCGGCTCGTTCGAGCCGAACTCGGTTGGGTGACCCGGGTGCAGGTCATCACCACGGCGGCGATGGAGAACCCGGGGCGCCGGGCGGCCTTCGTGGCGGGGCTTCAGGAGCTGGCCGCCGATGTCCTGGTCCGCTCGGCGGGCGGGACGACCCAACTGGGGCTTCTTGACCCCGACGACGGTGTCGAGAGCCGGGCGGAGGCGCTGGCCGCAGAGTGCGGCATCGCCAGGGCGGGCATGAGCCGCCCGGTGCACCGGGCGGAAGGGCATGTGGCGCTGCGTCAGGCCGAGCGGGCCTACCACTCCGCCGACACCCGCGGTGTGCCGTTCGTGGTGCTGGAACGGTTCGGCGGATACCGGGCGTTGCTGTCCCTGGGGAGCGGCGCGGACCGGCAGGAGTACGCCCACCAGGTTCTCAGCCCGCTCATGACCCCGGAGGCGCGGGGCACGGACCTCTACGGGGCGTTGCGCGCCTACGTGCGCTCCGCCGGGAACACCGAGGTCGCCGCAGCCCATCTGGGGGTGCACCGGCACACCGCGCGCGCCCGGCTGCGCCGTGTCGCGGAGCTGACGGGGCTGGATCCGACGCGGGCACTGGATCTCTTCGAGCTGTGGCTCGCGGTGGAGATCCGGGAGCTGTTCGAGGAGCGTGAAGCGGCCGACGGCTGAGCGGGCGGTGCTGCCGGCGGTGCGCCGTCCGGCGGCGGGCCCGGGCCGCTGCCGTGCCGCGCCTCCGTACCCGCACCGCCGCGCCCCGTCGGGACGGCGTCCGGTGTCGCGCCGGGACGGCGTTCCGGTGCCACGCCGACGCGGTGCCGGGGTCGCGACCGGCCGAGTCCGCCGTCAGGCGTCAGGCGTCAGGCGTCAGGCGTCAGGCGTCAGGCGAAGATGCCCTGCGGGTCGTACTCCGCCACGCCGCCCACCACCGTGGCCAGGACCGGCGTGCCGCCGATCTCCTCGGTCGCGCAGGTGGTGATGTCCCGGCCGAGGACGACCAGGTCGGCGAGGTGGCCGGGGGCGAGGCGGCCGAGTTCGTGGTCGGTGCGCTGCGCGTACGCCGAACCGACGGTGTAGGTGCGCAGCGCCTCCAGCACCGGCACCGCCTCGTGGCCGTTGAAGAGCCGGCCCGACGGCGTGCGCCGCTCGACCATGGACTGGATCGCGGGAAGCGGGCCTCCGTCGGCGACGACGGGCCGGTCCGAGCCGCTGGCGACCACGATGCCGCGTTCGGCGAACGACGCGTGCCGGTATGTCCACGGCAGGCGGTCCTCGCCGAGCACGGAGGCGACTCCGTCGCCCAGTTCGGCGACGAACCGGCCCTGGGTGGACGCGATGACTCCGAGCCGGGCGAACCGGTCGAGCTGTTCGGGACGGACCACGGAGGCGTGCTCGATGCGGTGGCGCGGGTCGGGGCGGGCCCCCGCGCGGGCGACCGCGCCGAGCACGTCCAGGGCCACATCGACGGCGTGGTCGCCGATCGCGTGGACGGCTAGTTGCCAGCCCGCGGCGGCCGCGTCCACGGCAGTACCGGTGAGCTCCTCGGCCGTGAACTGCATCATGCCCGCGTGGTCGTGGCCGCAGAAGTTCGCCGTCATCGACGCGGTCCGGCTCATCAACGCGCCGTCGGTGAACATCTTCAGCGGTCCGATGCGCAGCCGCTCGTCGCCCAGGCCGGTGCGCAGGCCGAGGTCGAGCCCGCGCCGGAACGGGTCGGTGTCCGCGCTGGCCAGCGTGTGCAGGTTCTCCATCGCGATCATGAGCTGGACGCGTTGGCGGATCGCGCCCTCCTCGACGGCCCGCTGGTAGACACCGCCCTCGACCGGGCTCGACCCTACGAGCGGGGAGTCTCCGATGCCGGCCTCGGAGACCGAGGTGAGTCCCTCGGCGAGGTAGACGCGGGACGCGGCGCCGAGCGCGTCGATCAGATCGCGCTGCGGGAACGGCTTGCGCAGTCCGCGGAACTCCGCCATCGCCCGCTCGGTGACCAGGCCGGTGGGCGTGCCGTCGGCATGCCGTTCCACCGTTCCGCCCTCCGGGTCCGGGTACGTCGCCGCCATCGCGCCGACCGCCTCGAAGACCGCGGTGCTGGCGACCAGCAGATGGCTCGTGCGGTGCAGCAGCAGGACCTTGCGGCCGCCGCCCGCGCGGTCCAGCTCCTCGCGGAGCGGATGGCCCCCCAGCGCCGTCTGGTCGTATCCCGAGCCGGTGATCCATGCGTCGGGGGCCGCCTCGGCCGCCCGTGCCGCGATCAGGCCGAGGAGTTCGTCCCGCGTACGCACTGCGCTGCAGTCGATCTCCCCGAGGCGCTGGCCGAACTGCGCCATGTGGTTGTGCGAGTCGTTGAACCCGGGGACCACGGTCGCGCCGCCGACGCGGACTTCACGCCGGGCGCGCATCCCCTCCACCTGCTCGTCCAGGCCGACCACCCGTCCCCGCCAGATCCCGACACTGCGGGCGAAGGGGCGGTCGTCGTCCATCGTGACGACGTGGGCATCGGTGAGCAGTAGGTCGAGTTCCATGCGCGTCACCCTAAGCACACCCCGCCGAGCCGGGCGCTGGACATCCTGTACATCCGCGTTTCCTCCTTCGCTGCTCTGTACAGATCGGACCGGCGGGAAGCTGTGGCTGACTTCTCGGGTCACCCGACCTGGGACCGCGAAAGGCACGGCACACAGATGGGCGCACCACCCGCACACCCGTACATCCCCAACGCGGCGGCGGACACCGAGCGCGCGATGCTCGACGTGATCGGCGTCGCCGACGTCGACGAACTCCTCGCCTCGATCCCCGCTAAGCTGCGCATGAGCCGCCCGCTCGACATCGGGCCGCCGCTGACCAGCGAGTACGAGCTGTCCCGCCACATGATGGGCCTGCTCGGGCGGAACGCCACCGTCGATGAGAACCTGTCGTTCCTCGGCATGGGCTGCTACGACCACTGGGTCCCCGCGGTCTGCGGCGAGGTCAACGGCCGCGCCGAGTTCCTCACCGCCTACGCCGGCGAGGCCTACGAGGACCACGGCAAGTGGCAGGCCCTCTTCGAGTACGTCTCCCTGATGGCGGAACTCCTGGAGATGGACGTCGTCAACGTCCCCACCTACGACGGCTTCCAGGCCGCCGCGACCGGCCTGCGGATGGCCGGGCGGATCACCGGACGCCCCCGGGTGCTGGTGACCGGCGCAGTGCTCCCGGACAAGCTCGGCAAGATCGAGGGCTATCTGGACGGCGTCCTCGCGGTCGACATGCTCCCCGTCGACCCCGCCACCGGTCTGACCCGGCCGCAGGACGTGGCCGCGCGCCTCGGCGACGACGTCGCCGCGGTCTACCTGGAGACCCCCAACGCCTATGGCGTCCTGGAGCGGCACGCCCGTGAGATCGCGGCTGCCGCGCACCGCGCCGGCGCGATCGTGGTGTGCGGGACCGACCCGCTCTCCCTCGGCTTCGTGGACCCGCCGGCCCGCTGGGGCGCGGACATCGTCTGCGGTGACATCCAGTCCCTCGGCCTCGGTCTCCACTACGGCGGGGCGCACGGAGGGTTCATCGCCACCCACGACGATGAGCGGTTCGTCTTCGAGTTCCCCTCCCGGCTCTTCGGCCTCGCGCCGACCCGGAAGGCCGGCGAGCTCGGGTTCTGCGACGTCGCCTACGAGCGCACCTCCCTGGCCCGCCGGGAGGAGGGCATCGAGTGGGTGGGCACGGCCGCCGCCCTGTGGGGCATCACGGCCGGCGTCTACCTCTCCCTGATGGGACCCGGCGGCATGGCCGAGCTCGGGGCCGGGGTCGCGTCCCGCACCCGGTACGCGATGCGCAGCCTCGCCGAGGCCGGAGCCGAGGTGCTGCACGCCGACGCCCCGCACTGGCGCGAGTTCGCCGTCCGCTACCCGGGCCGCACCGTCGCCGAGGTCGACGCGCTGCTGCGGGAACGCGGGATCTTCGGCGGCGCAGAGCTGCCGTCGTCCCTCCTTTCCGGCACTGGCGGACCGGGGGACGGCGGGACCGCCCTCGTCTGCGTGACGGAGAAGCACACGACCGCCGACATCGACCGGCTGGCCGGCGAGCTGAAGGAGATCCTGCGATGACCGACCGGGCGACCATCCATGACGAGGCCGCAGACAGGGCCGCCCCGGCCGGTGCCGCGGACGGCCGGTGGCAGGCGCGCAAGGGCCTGCGGCGCGAATACCACGCCCCCCGCTGGGACGAACCCGTCATCTTCGAACTCGACGACCGGGGCCACCGCGGGATCGCGGTCCCCGGCACCGACGACGCCCTCGCCACCGCCCTGGCCGACGCTCCGGAGGAGGCGGTACGACGCGCGGACGCGCCCGCCCTGCCTCGGATCGGGCAGTCGCAGGTGCTGCGGCACTACCTCCGCCTGTCGCAGGAGACCCTCGGCGCCGACCTCAACGTCGACATCGGCCAGGGCACCTGCACCATGAAATACAGCCCGAAGGCCAACGAGCGGTTCGTCTCCGCACCGGGCAGCGCCCGGCTGCACCCGCTCCAGCACCCGTCCACCGTCCAGGGCGCGCTGGAGATCCTCGCCGGGCTCCAGGACATCCTCCGCGAGGTGTCCGGCATGGACGCGGTCTGCCTCCAGGCGGGCGCCGGATCCGCGGCGATCTACGCCAACGTCAAGACCGTGCAGGCGTACCACCGGGCCCGCGGCGAGCACGAGCAGCGGGACGAGATCATCACCACGGTCTTCTCCCACCCGTCCAACGCGGCGACCGCTCGGACCGCCGGCTACAAGGTCATCACCCTCTACCCGGACGAGACGGGGTTCCCCGACCTGGACGCGTTGCGCGGGGCCGTCTCGCAGCGCACCGCGGCCCTGTTCATCACCAACCCCGAGGACACGGGCATCTTCAATCCCCGGATCACGGAGTACGTCGAGGCCGTGCACGCGGTCGGCGGGGTCTGCGTGTACGACCAGGCGAACGCCAACGGGCTCCTCGGGATCACCCGGGCCCGCGACGCGGGCTTCGACCTGTGCCACTTCAATCTGCACAAGACGTTCTCCACACCGCACGCCTGCGGCGGCCCCGCGGCGGGCGCGATCGGCGCGACGGACGAGCTCGCCCCGTTCCTGCCGGGCCCGCGCCTGGTGCGCGGCGAGGACGGGCTCGGCTGGGAGGACGGCGGCGCCACGGCAACGGCCTCCGTCCGCCCCTTCTACGGCGTCGTGCCCAACCTGGTCCGCGCCTACGCGTGGGCCAGGGCGCTCGGCGGCGAGGGACTGCGGCAGGTCGCCGAGACCGCGATCGTCAACAACAACTACGTCCTGGCCTCGCTCGCCGACGTCGACGGTCTCTCCGTGCCGTACGCGCAGGGACAGCACCGCATCGAACAGGTGCGCTATAGCTGGGCGGAGCTGACCGCGGAGACCGGCGTCACCAGCGGTGAGATCGGCGCGCGGATGGCCGACCACGGCATGCACTACTGGACCAGCCACCACCCGTACGTGGTGCCGGAGCCGGTCACCCTCGAACCGACCGAGTCCTACTCCCGGCGCGAACTCGACGAGTACGTCGCGGCGATCAGGCAGACCGCCCACGAGGCCCGGACCGACGCGGAGCTGGTGCGGGCCGCCCCGCACCGCAGCTCGATCCACACCGTCGACGACGAGGCTGTCGGCGACCCGGACACCTGGGCGACCTCCTGGCGCGCCTACCGGCGCAAGTACGAGGGCGAGGTCTTTCCCGAGCCCGAGCGCTGGCAGGCCCCGGCGGGCCTGCCGCTGCCCCAGCGACCGCCCAAGGCGAAGCACCGGTGAGCACATGCCGACCGTAGGACTCCTCATCAACCCCGTCGCGGGCATCGGCGGCCCGGCCGGGTTGCGGGGCAGCGACGGAGCCGACACCCAGCGGCGCGCCCGCGAGCGCGGCGCGGTCGCGGCCGCGCCGCGGCGGGCCCGGGACGCGCTGGCCGCCCTCGTCGAGGCCTGGCCCGACACACCCGTGCTCACCGGGGGCGGTGGCCTGGGCGAGAACGCGGCCCGGGCCGCGGGTTGCCGCGTCGGGGTGGTCCACCGGGCTCCTGCGGGCACGACCACTCCCGAGGACACCCGGCGCACCGTCACCGCACTGCTGGACCGGGGCGTCGACGTCGTCCTCGTCGCGGGCGGCGACGGTACCGCACGGGACGTCGCAGCCGTCTACCGGAACGCCGCGGGCGCCGCCGGAGCCGCCGGAGCCGACGGCCAGGGCCTGCCCCCGGTCGTCGGCGTACCCGGCGGCGTGAAGATGCACTCCGGCGTGTTCGCGCGCTCGCCGCGGACCGCGGGACTGCTGGCCGCGGAGGTGCTGCGCGCCGCAGCCGCCGGGCGCGCCGTGACGACCCGCCAGGCGGAGGTGGTGGACCACGACGAGGAGGCCCGGCGCGCCGGGGTGCTCTCCACCTCCCTCCACGGCCACCTGCCCGTCCCGGCCCGGACGGCGGGGTTGCAGGGAGGCAAGGTGGGGGCCGGCAGCTCCGGGGGCGACGCCGCCGGGGTCGCGGGGCTCGCGGCCGAGTGCGCCCGCCGGATGCGGGAGCACGACCTGTGGGTCCTCGGACCGGGCACGACCGTCGCCGCCGCCGCCCGCGCCCTCGGGGTGGACAACACCCTGCTCGGGATCGACGTGGTGGACGGCGGGACGACGGTCGGCCGCGACGTGGACGCCCGGCGCCTGGCGGATCTCACCGCCGGTCGGCGTCCGCGGCTGCTCCTGTCCCCCGTGGGCGGACAGGGCATGATCTTGGGGCGCGGAAACCAGCAGCTGGACGCGGCGTTCCTGGCGCGCCTGCGACCGGCGGACCTGCTCCTCGCCGCGACGCCCGAGAAGCTGGCGGCGCTCGCCGGCGGGCCGTTGTGGGTGGACGCTCCGACGCCGGAACTCGGTGATCTCCTCGCCGGCCACCACCGGGTGGTCACGGGGTGGCAGCAGTACGCCGTGTTGCCGGTGCGCAGCGCCAACGCGGCCGGGACCGACGTCGCATGACGACCTCGACGAGGGAAGGACACACGATGAACGACACACCCACTGCGGCGCGGGGGCGCCCCGTGGCGATGATCACGGGAGGGGCGGGGAGCTTCGGCTCCGCAAGCTGCCGCCGCTTGGCCGCCGACGGCTTCGCCGTCGCGGTCAGCGACCGGGACCTGGCCGCCGCCGAACGGACGGCGGCCGGAATCGACGGCGCGTTCGCCGTCGGACTGGACGTCACGGACGCGGATGCCGTTCGGGCGGGTGTCGACGCCGTACTGGGGTGCCACGGCCGCCTGGACGTCGTCGTCAACAACGCGGGCGTCGCCCCGCCGGGGACCATGTCCACCACCGGACTCGAGGCGTTCGACGCCACGCTGGCGATCAACCTGCGTGGTGCCTATCTGGTGACGGCCGCGGCCATGGAGGCGTTGACGGCCAGCCCGCGCGCCCGTGTCGTCATGATCGGCTCCCGCACGTGGCTGGCCGGCGGCAACCCCGCCTACTCGGCGAGCAAGGCCGGAATGGTGGGCCTGTGCCGGTCGGTGGCGCAGGACCTCGCCCCGACCGGCGGGACGTGCAACGTGGTGGCCCCCGGTCCCGTGGAAACCGGGTTCGTCGACGCCATGGGCATGGGCGACACCCGGCGCGAGAACTTCGAGCGGTATGCGCGCATGACGCCCCTCGGCCGGGTCGCGACGCCGGAGGACATCGCCTCGGCGGTCGCGTTCTTCGCGTCGCGGGAAGCCAGCTTCATCACCGGCGAGACGCTCAACGTGGCGGGCGGGCTCCAGCTCGCCCCGAAGCTGTGACCGCCATGGGCGCCCGTCCCGGAGGAGAGACGCAGGGCGCCGCGACCGCGGCCACGGGTGCCACCACGACCCCGGACCGGAATTCCTCGACGGTCCCCGACCTCGGTGCCGCCACGCTCCTGGTGCTCGGCGCGGGGAAGATGGGCCTGGGCCTCGCGGAACTGGCCGTCTCCCGCGGTCATGCGGTCCAGATCGTCGAGCCGGACCCCGCGTCCGCACGGCGGGCGCGCGAGCGGCTGGCCACCGCTTCCCCCGACGGCACTGCGCACTCGGCGCGCGTGGTCGGCAGCCTCGCCGAGTGCGTCCCCGCGGACATGGTCGTCGAGGCCGTGCCCGAGGACCCGGTCCTGAAGACGGAGATCCTGCGGAAGGCCGAACGGCTGGTCGCCGACGGCGGCCTCCTCGCGACCAACACCAGCTCGCTGGCGGTCACCGAGATGGCCGCGGCCCTGGACCGGCCAGAACGCTTCTGCGGAATGCACTTCTTTCAACCGGTGCCCACCACGCCGCTCCTGGAGGTGATCCGCACCCCGCAGACCGGCGACGTGGCCGTCGCCACCGCCTCCGCGTGGGCGCGCCACCTCGGCAAGACGGAGATCCGCTGCGCCGACTCCCCGGGCTTCGCCACGAGCCGTCTCGGAGTGGCGATCGGGCTGGAAGCGATGCGGATGGTCGAGGAGGGCATCGCCCCACCCGAGGACATCGACACCGGGATGGAACTCGGCTACCGGCACGGTGTCGGACCACTGCGCATGAGCGACATGGTCGGCCTCGACGTCCGGCTCGCCATCGCCGAGCATCTGGCGGCCACCCTCGGCCCCCGCTTCGAGCCGCCGCGGATCCTGCGCGACATGGTCTCCGCCGGACAGCTCGGCGAGAAGACTGGTCAGGGATTCTTCCGCTGGCCGCACACCCCCGACCCGCCCACCACGGCGGCCCTCACCAGCGAAGGCGGAAGACCTCATGACTGACACGACGGCACCCCCCAGAACGGCCGACGAGACGCCACGGCGCACCGTCTCACCCCACAAGGTGGCCTTCGCCAGCTTTATCGGCACCAGCATCGAGTGGTACGACTTCTTCCTCTACGGCACGGCGTCCGCGCTCGTCTTCGGGGACCTGTTTTTCCCCACCGGCGACCCGCTGATCAGCACCCTGCTGGCGTTCGCCACCTTCGGCGTGGGATTCGCCGCCCGACCCATCGGCGGCGCGGTCTTCGGCAGCCTCGGCGACAAGCTGGGCCGCAAGAAGGTCCTGGTCGTGACGCTGCTGGTGATGGGCGCGGCGACCGCGGCGATCGGCCTGCTGCCCACCTACGGGCAGATCGGGGTGGCCGCGCCGATTTTGCTGGTGCTCCTGCGTCTCGTCCAGGGCTTCGGGGTTGGCGGCGAGTGGGGCGCGGCCGCGCTGATGGCCGTCGAACACGCGCCCAAGGGCCGCCGGGGGTTCTTCGGGAGCATGCCGCAGATGGGCGTGCCCGCCGGCACGATCCTGTCGACGGGCGCCTTCGTGCTCATCAACCGCATGGACGAGCAGACCTTCCTCTCCTGGGGCTGGCGCATCCCGTTCCTCGCGAGCTTCCTGCTGGTCATCGTGGGGCTGCTGATCCGGGTCTCGGTGGAGGAGTCGCCGGAGTTCGAGAAGCTGGTGAAGGAGAAGAAGCAGGTCGCGATGCCGCTGCGCTCCGCGGTCCGCGACCACTGGCGCGTCATCCTGCTCGCGGGCGGCATGCGGTTCTCGGAGAACTCCGTGTTCTACGTCGTCACCGTCTTCCTGCTCAGCTACGGCACCACCGCGCTCGGCCTCGAACGCGCGGCGCTGCTCAACGCGGCGCTCATAGCGGCGTTCGTGGAGATCCTGACGATCCCGTACTTCGGGGCTGTGTCGGCCCGCTTCGGCGCACGTCGGATGTACCTGTCCGCGGCGGCGCTTTCGGTGCTGCTGGCCTTCCCGTTCTTCCTCACCGTCAACACCGGCAACATGGTGGCCGTCACGATCGCCATGATCGTCACCATCGTCGTGGCCTGTGTGATGTACGCGCTGCAGCCGTCGATGATGGGCTCGCTGTTCCCGGCGGAGGTGCGATCCAGTGCGGTATCGATCGGATACCAGATCGCCGCAGTGTTCGCGGGCGGTCTGTCCCCGTTCATCGCGACCGGCCTGTACGCCTGGTCGGGCGAGCAGTGGTGGCCCATCGCGGCCTACATGATGGTCATGGGGCTCATCACCTGGATATGTACCCACCTCGCCACGAAGCGGTACGGCGGCCACCTCACCTGACCGCTCCCGCGACTCGTGCGGCACGGAGCCGACGCGCCCGTACCCCGGTGCGCTCCGGAATCCGCCTCCTGCGGCCCCGGCCCGCCCCTCGCCGTTCCGGCCCGCCCGCTCCCTCGCAGCGCCACGAGGGAGCGGGCGGGCCCGTGCCCCTGGTGGAGATGCGCACCGTGTGCGCGCAGCGCTCGGTGGGCCGGGCACCGCGTGATCACGGCGCCGAGGTGGGCCCGAAACCGGCGCTCGCCCCGCCTCCTTGCGGATACCGCACCCCCTGGTGACACCCCGGCGACGACCGGCCCTCAGTCGGTGTCAGGCAGCAGAGGCGCGCTCAGGACCACGGCGGGGAGAAGAAGTGCCGTGCCCGCGACGACCGCGATCCAGAACCCGTTGCCCGCGCCGAGGCCGTCGATCACGGGCCCGGCGGCTGCGGGACCGATCGCGGTGCCGAGGCTCAGGCCCGCGGTCGACCAGGTGAGGGCCTCGGTGAGCGAAGCCTGCGGGACGTTCTTCTCGATGAGCCGGGAGCTGGGGATCATGGTGGGGGCGAAGAAGACTCCGGCGACGAAGACCGTGAGGGACAGCGCGCCGATCGATCCGACGAACACCATGGGCACGGTGGTCAACGCGGTGGCGACGAGGCCGACCCTCAGGAGCCCGCCGATCGGGCGCGTGATCGTCCTACTGCCGAACACGAAGCCCGAGAGGCATGATCCCGCCGCGTAGAGGGACAGCACGATGCTCGCCAGTGCCGTGTTGCCCCCGGCCTCGGCGAACGCGACGGAGACGACATCGACGGCGCCGATGATCACTCCCATCGCCGTCATGGCGACCACGACGACGGCCACGGTCGGGTCCGAGAGAACGTGAAGGAGACCCGGCCGGACCGTTCCACGCCGGACAGGCAGGGGGGCGCACCAGCGGGCCCGGCAAGACGCCGCCACCGTCCTGGGCGTGCAGCGCCCGGTGGTCAGCGATGTCGAGCGAGGGTGGCCACGGCGCGATGCCTGGGCCGGACCGCAGCGGCGCCAGCCCGGGCAGACGGCGGGCTGAGGGGACCTGGGCGGCGGCAGGTCTTGGCGGATCGGCGGCTGGGTCCGTGTGCACGGTCGTGGCGGCACCGTCCTCCAGCCGGGCATCGACCTCCTTCAGCGCGCGGACGACTTCCCGCCGACGGCGCCCCGTACTCGTCATCACGGACGGCTGTTGCGACGTGCTCCGCGTCCGTACCGAACACGCGTACCTCGTCCCGGAGGGTGCCTCGCTCCCCTTCACACCCCAGGGTCCGGTGTTCCGTCTGCGCTGAGGGCTGTCAGGCGCGTCGGTGGGGTGGCGCCGTCGGTTCGCCCGTACCGCCTCTGGACCCTCGACGGCTGGACCGGGCAAGCCCGGCATGGGGCGGGGCTTGCCCGGGTCAGGGGCGGATCGGGCCTGGGCAGACGACAACGCCGGGTGCCATGTGGCACCCGGCGTCAAGTCGGGGACGAGGAAAGCGAAGGGGCTAATTTCAGAATGGTGTGAGAAGGAAGTCCCTTCATGGCCTCGCCGGGGTCGACGTTATCAGTCAGCCAGGGATCAAGTCGCGCAGATTTTCCGGCGTGATGATCCGTGAGTCCGGGTGCAGTCCGTCCGGACGTTCCAGCCCGATGTACGTGACCGGGCCCTGCGGCGCCGTCGTGCCGTCCCACCGTGTGGTGGCCGTGGCGCGGTCGGCCATAAGGTCGGTGAGGTGGCGGACGGTGAGCTGCTCGCGCTCGACGACGGCGCGCAGCAGCGCCGCGACCGATACGCGGTTCCCTTCGACCCGGTTGGAGTTGGGGTTGCCCTTGAGGTACAGGTGCAGCCACTTGGCGTGCCACCTGCTGTCGTCCCCGCGTACGAACGCCAGGGGCAGCGCGACGCGGCCCGGGCCGCGCAGTTCGGACTTCATGCGGACCGTACGCGGCTCGAAGGGGCGGCCCCGCTGGTCGGCGTCGCGCAGCATGAAGCCGAAGAACGACTCCTCGGTCTCCTCGAAGCCCTCGCCCGAGTAGATGTTGACCTGCGGGACGATGAAGGCGCCGCGCGCGGCGCCCAGGCGGAGGTTGATGAACTCCGAGGCGCCGTCCGGGGCGTCGGTGATGTCGCCGGAGTGCTCGCCCTCGAGCTGGGTGAGGGCGGTGTACGACAGCCACCCGATGGTCTGGAATTCGGCGTCCAGCATCAGCGCCGACAGGTCGTAGTCGGTGGAGCGGCTCGTCTGCTTCCAGTACACGAAGAACCGCAGCAGTTCGCCGTCGACCGGAGACCGGGAGCCGCGGGGCAGCACGCCGAGGCCGGCCGCCGTCGCCCGGCCGCTCAGCGGCAGCGCGACGTCCAGGACGTCCGGGTCGATCAGCAGGTGTCCCGGGGCCGGCAGGCGGCGGCCCAGCTCGGCGTCCAGGGCGGCGAGCACGCGGTCGCGTTCGGCTGCGGGCATCGGGGCGCGGGTGTCGTCGGTGACCCAGGCGCGTCCGAGCCGGTTGACGAACACCCGGCGCCCACCGCCGTCCTCGTGCTGCTCGGTGCGGTTGTGAAGGTGCTCGCGCACGGACAGCAGGACCCGGCCGGCCACCTGCGGGGCCACCTGTTCGGCGGCCGCGACCACCGCCTCGCGTTTCTCCTGGGTGGCGCCGACGCGCAGCAGCCGGTCCAGCGCGCGGAACAGCCTGCCCGGCGCGGCCGTGAGCAGCCGTACGGCTCCGGTGACGTCGCCCGCGCCGAGCAGTTCCTCGACCCGGCTGTCGAGGGACCGGGCCTCCCGTTCGCCCCGGGCGACGGCGAACACCTCGGCGGCGTGCGGCCAGCGCGCCCGGTACTCGTGCGCGTGCAGGCGCTCGCCGAGCCGCTTGAACGCCTCGCTGTGCGCCGCCACGTCGGCCAGCTTGGCCGGGGACGCCGCGACGACGGCGTCGAGACCCGCCAGCAGGGCGCGGCGGACCCGGCGTGAGGGAGACGGGAACCGGGTCGGCTCGGTGAGCGTCACATCGCTGTCCGACAGCGCGCACGCGAGACGCAGCACGTCGGTCACGGTGTCGACGAGGAGGTCCGACCCGGTCTCGAGCCGGGCGCGGTTGACGACGGCGCGGTTCTCCCGCACCGGAATCGCCTCGGGCTGAGGGCCGTCCACGCAGTGGCCCGCAAGCGCCGCCAGATCGAGCAGGGCCTCGTCGCCCAGCGGCGTCGTGCTCCCGGCCAGGGCCAGGTACAGCGCGCTGACCTCGTCGTCCGGCGCACCGCCCAGGTGCAGAACCGTCACGCGGTCGCCCGCCGCGGCGATCAGCTCGTCGTGCACGGCGAGCATCGCCGCGTACGTGTGCTGGTACGTCCCGTACGAGGGCAGGGTCAGCAGGTCCACCGCGCCGGTGCGGAGCTGGTCGAGCGTGCCCTCGCGGGAGATGTGGTCGGCGAGCGCCTGGGCGATGCACTGGTGCCAGAACTCGTATGTGTCCGGCACATTGGCCGGGAAGTCGATGAAGTACGCGTTGTGCTGAACGTGGTCCCCGACCATCGCCCGGACGGTCTCCAGCGTCCGTACGGCAGTATCGACGACCGTCCCCTCGGACAGCGCCGACAGGTGCTTCAACAGGTCTGCCGAGAGCTTGAATCCCACGGACATCAGCGCCGCGTCGAACTGCCGTGCCACGACATCCCCTTGCCCGCTTGGACCAGGGGTGGAGGGAAGGCGGTGGGCGTGCCGGATGACCAGGGGCTCGAAACGGTGGACCATCCGGGCATGTTCCCAGACCCATACGAACCGACGCACTTGGGTTTTCGAACATCCATCGCAGCCTCGCCCCGCCACACTGCGGAACGAGGGGCCGATGAAGGGTGCCAAGGAGGGAGTCGTCCGGGCCCGGACAGGGGTCTGCTCCAGCTGACCGGCGGTGCTCGCCGTCCAGACCAACAACATCAACGCCGCCCGCGAGTTCGCCGACGCCGAGCCGCGGATGCCCGAGCCGCTCGTCGACGTCGCAATGCGGATCGTTGTCCCGGTCACCGCACTGCCCGGCCCGCAGGCGAGCGAGCCGTGCCAGGACGCCTTGGAGACCCTCGGGCGCGTGGAGACACTCCGGCAGACAGCACCATCGCGGCCTTCGACAGTGGCACGGAACGGGCCGCCGCCGGACGCGCGGCCCTTCAAAGCACCGCCGGGGTGAGCCGTATCAGCACTCGCCAACCGCCGCAGTCGGTGCCCAACGCCTATCTGGAATCGTCCGGGCAGGCGGGCCACCGTCCAGGGAAGGCTCGCCCTGGACCGACCGGCGGAGACCCGGGGAACCGCGTGCGGTCCGCGTGGCAGCGGCCGCGCCGTTCGCGGGCCTGCCGCCTACTTGTACCAGTAGCGAACGCCTCCGTGGTGGCTGCAGGTGCCGCGGAACTTCGCCGCGTAGCTGTACGTGCCGTCATTGCACTGGGCGATCGCGCCCGCCGGGTGCGGGCTGCCGACCCGGCACACGCGACTCGGGCGGGCCGGCGATCTGGTGCGTACCAGGGACCGACTTCCCTTCCCAGACCAACGGCTTCCAGGCATCGGGCCCTTGGGCTGGCATCGTCAAGGGGATCACCCTGCAACTGCCGCCCTTCCTGTACACCAGCTCGGCGAACATCCTTGCCGACCTGCGTGCCCGTGACGCCGCCTCCCCCGCTGGTGTTTTCGGTGCGGGCTTCGAGGTGACCACCAACCCGTACCCCACCACCGGCACGGGCCTCCAGTCCGGAGCCTTCTCCCGCTACGACGACCCCAGCCAGATCATCGGCGTCTTTGGCTGGCAGGAAGGCCCCAACATGAGCTCCACCCACTTCGGTCATGAGGCGCAGGCCGTCTACAACGCCGCCCAGTCGGCGCCCCTGACGTAGCCCGGCCGATACCGCACCCGGGCCACGTTCTCTCCATGCACCGGGTGGGCAACGTGCGACAAGGCCATCACATCGAGAGACCCGCTGCCATGGCGCAGCGCGTTGGCGTCGGCGATGTGATCCACCGCCGCATCAGCTGCATCCCTGACGCTGTCGGCCAGGATGAAGCCAACCTGGGCAGCCACATTCACGAGGGCCGCCTGAGAAGCTTCTCCGGCTTGCTCCCGCAGCTCTTCCGTCGGCGTTGTCACGTTGTTGGGTGCGTGGGTGTCTGACGGTGCGTCGAGGTGTGGTGGGGCCGGGTGCCGGCCTGGGCTCAGGCCGCGGTAGGTCGGCCGGTGACGCCGGTGATCTGCTCCCAGATGGTGAAGCGGGTGGTCATTTCGGCTCGGTGTTCGGATGCGGTCATCAGGTGGCGTCGGGGTCGGAAGTGGGGTGAGATACCGCTGGACGCGGATAGGAACCGCTGGGCCCCGCCCACGCTGCGGAAGCCCTTCGTCGCCCGTTCACGTTGCCTCGTCGGCTGGTGGCTGTTCTCGGCCCGGTTGTTCAGGCTCTTGTGCGAGCGATGCTCCACCGAGGGCATGACCTCGCCGTGAGCGGCGCCGTAGGAACGCAGCTCGTCGGTGACGACCACCCGCGGCACCCTGCCCGTCTTCGTCATCAGCCCGCGGAAGAATCGCCTGGCTGCGGCCTTGTCCCGCCGGTTCTGAACAAGAATGTCCAGGACATTGCCGTCCTGGTCGACCGCCCGCCACAGGTACTTCTGCTCACTGTTGATCTTGATGAAGACCTCGTCCAGATGCCACTTGTCCCCGGGGCGGGGCCGCCGGCGGCGCAGCGCGCCGGCGTACGCCTGGCCGAACTTCAGACACCAGCGGCGCACGGTCTCGTGGGAGACGATCACGCCGCGCTGGAACATCAGCTCCTCCACCTCACGGAAACTGAGCGGGAACCGGAAGTACAGCCACACGCAGTGCGAGATGACCTCGACCGGGTACCGGTGCCCCTTGTACGACGGCGGTGCACCCACCACGGACGACTCCCCCCAACGTGATCAACCCGAAGATCAACCCACGGGCCAGCCAACGTGACAGCGCCCTCCGACGGCCTCCTCAAAGATCGGCGCCGCCGGCTTCAGAAGGTTCCTCGCTCTGGCACAGATGCGGCATACCGTTCCCGGCTCCGGGAAGAGCTGGGGCCTCACCCAGATCACCGCCGGTGACCAGCTCCGGCTGATGCAGCTACTGACGACGGAGAACGCGGTGCTCGGCCCCGCGTCGCGCGGCTACGCCCTCGACCTGATGAATCACGTCACGCCCGGCCAGAAGTGGGGGGTGCCCGCCGGATCACCCGCCACGGCAACGGTGCACATCAAGAATGGCTGGCTGCCACGCACCGCCGGCGGATGGCGGGTTCACAGCGTGGGAGCCTTCACCGGCGGCGGTCACGACTACGGCATGGCTGTCCTCTCCACCGGCAGCCGCACCATGGACTACGGCATAGGAACCATCGAAGGAGCGGCCCGCGTCATCCACCACGACCTGAGCGGCGCGGGTTCTGCGGCGAGCCGCTGACCGGAGGGCTACCCGGTCCGGCTGATGCTCCAGGCATCGGCTACGACACCGAGCACCGGACTCCGCACCGGCCAGCAAGGTGGACGTCCGAAGGGCCAGCGGCTCAGGTCACGCCTGCCCGTTCCCTGGTCGGAGCCGATGGCCGCTTGGGGGTCGGAGTGGTGGGGTCGCCGCGGAGGAAGAGTGCCTGGGCGGAGGGGTCCTGCTCTTCCCCCGCGGCGAGTCGGGGCACGGAAAGGGGTTGTCCGGAACTCCGGCGGCCTACCGGGCGCAGTTCCCGGCCGGTGCCGCCCGGTGGGGTCGGATGTCGCAGGTGTCGAGCATCTGGGACAGGGCCGCGGTCTCGGCGGGGTTGGCGGTGAGTTGGTAGCCAGCCTTCACGCTGATCCAGCGGCTGCGACCGAGGCGTTCTACGACCGGCTGGAAGCCGCCTGGGCCGCCTCCACCCGCCGCGAGGTCACCGACATCCTGTTCGAGCTGCGTGCCACCCGGCCACAGGGCGACGTCCTCCATGTCGACTCCGGTCCCTTCCCGCTGCTGGAAATGCTCGTGCCCTGCATCGCCGAAACTGCACGTCACTGGGACAAGCGCCTGGGAGAGCCCGTCAGCGTGCTCACCGACGAGCAGAAGACACTCACCGACGAACGGATCGGCCTCCTGGGCCGCACCTCGGGTGCCACGCCCTCGTCCCGCATCGGCGGCATCCCACTGCAGCATCTGCTACGCGACACTTCCACCGATCACCCCTCCGTGCAGCTCGCCGGCGCCACCGCAGCCGTCGCCGTCCGCCGTGCCGGTGTCGACTCTCCCGCGGCCGATGACCTGTGCTCCAGCGTGATCCCGCTCATCAACGACGAATCGCTCCTGCGCTACGACAGTGCCTCCGCCCTTGCCGCACCCGGCGCAGCACCCCATTGACCCTCGACGTGCCCCCCAAGGCACCGCTGCCCTGAACTCGGCGCCTGGGTTCTGGACATGCGCCGAGCAGACCGACAGCCCGGGGGGTGCCCCTATCTCTTTCGTCAAGTGTCGGGTCGGGGTGTTCGGCCCAAAGTCGCGCTTCGTGGACCACAGCGTGGAGCCGAGGGGAGGGTGGCGGTGTCGCCGTCTGCAGGGGGTGTGCAGCATCGGGAAAATCACTTGATCCGCTGGCTTACGGTTCCCGCATGACGACTACGCTCCGACTGGCAAAGGTCACTGCCGCCAACTTCGATGTCGCGATCGGCCTGAAGGTTCGCCCTGACCAGGAGCACCTGGTCGCGCCCGTCGTGAAGTCCCTCGCCGAGGCGTACGTGTACCCAGGCGTAGCTTGGCCCCGCATCATCTTCGACGGCGACCGACCCGTCGGCTTCCTCATGGCCTTCCTCGACATCGACTTCGCAGGCGACGGCAGGGGCACCGACATCCGCTCGGGCCTGTGGCGGCTTAACATCGCGGCCGGCGAACAGGGCCGCGGCTATGGCCGCTTCGCGGTCGAGTCCGTGGCCGCTGAAATCCGCCGCCGTGGCGGCACCCGCCTGACCACCACCTGGCACCCGGGCGAGGACGGCCCCGAGGGGTTTTATCTGGGGCTCGGGTTCCGGCCGACAGGGGAGATGAGCGGGGATCAGAAGGTCGGGGAGTTGGCGTTGGGCTAGGTAGATCCGGCGGACGTTGCGTTCCGCATGCCCGCGTGTGCAGGAGTCCTCCCCCGCAGAGGCTCAGGGCGAACGCAAAGATGTGGGACGGTAATCCGGTCCGGGATCTTCCTGTGCGGTGCGACATGTGCCATTTTACATGTCACACATCAATGGCCGCTTGTTCAACGTGCGGCCACGACGGCCCCGGAGGCCCCAACAGATGCGCCCCTCCCGGATATCAACGGCCAACGCGCGCAGGCTCCCTGCGCTCGGCGCCGCATTCTTCATCGCGTTCGGCCTGTTCGCACCACAGAGCCAGGCCACCCCCGTCGGCGCCGTGCCCCAGGCCGGGGCCAACGCCGCCGGCCCCGCGGCCTCGGCGCCGCGGTCGATCCCGGTCCCCAAGTCGCCCGACGCCACGACCGACGGCTCCGGCTTCAAGATCTCCTCGCAGGACTCCCTCGAAGAGTCCGCCCCGGCGGCCGCCCCGACCACCGAGCGCGCCAAGGCCGGCAAGCAGTTCTCGGCCGCCGCCGGCGGGAACGAATGCGGCGACCTGTCCGGAGTGATCAACGCCACGGGCAGCGCGCTAATCCAGCAGCTCAAGGCTCTCCCCGAGGTCACCTGCACCTACCCGCTGTTCAACCTCACCGGCACCGACGCCCAGAAGACGTTCCGCGAGCCCCAGATGGTGACCGTCGCCAACGCGCTCCGCGACGCCTCCGCCACCTACCCGGGCGACAACAGCACCTCCGTAGGCCAGTTGGTGATGTTCCTGCGCGCCGGCTACTACGTGCAGGACAACCACCAGGATGTCGTCGGTGACTACGGCACGGCGCTGCAGGCCTCGGCCCGCGGCGCGCTGGACGCCTTCTTCGCCGCCCCGCGCAGCAAGGACGTCACCGACGCCAACGGCGACACCCTCAACGAGGTCGTCACGCTCATCGACAGCACCCACGAGGCCGGTCGGTACGCCGGCGTCGTCAAGTGGATGCTCGCCAACTACGACGCCACCTGGCCGAGCCGGATGACCCTCTCCCTCGAGAACGCCGAGCGCGTCATCGAGAACGGCTTCGATGCCAAGAACGACGGCCGGGGCTGGCGGGCCGCGCTCAAGGCCGACCCCGCGATCCTCAACACCTGGGCCGACTTCATCACCCGCAACGAGACGCAGCTGAACCGCTTGGACGTCATCAGCAACGTCGGCCGCTTCCTCGGTTACGCCCTCGATGTCCCCGAGCTCAAGGACCGGGTCCGGCCGCTGCTGAAGGACCTGATCAACCGCTACCCGAACATTGGCCCCACCGCCCCGATCACCATGAACCTGGGCTGGGCCACACGTCAGTACGACAAGGGCAACTGCGAGGCCTACGGCATCTGCGACCTGGGCAGCCGCGTACTCCCGGTGGTCCTGCCGATCCAGCACACCTGCACCCCGGGCCTGAAGATCCGCGCCCAGGACATGTCCCCCGGACAGCTTGCCACCACCTGCACCAGCCTGATCAACCAGGACGCCTACTTCCACCGCGTGATCGGCGACAAGGGCGCGATCCCCGACGACGTGAACACCAACCTGGAGGTCGTCGCCTTCGACGACTACACCCAGTACTCGCTGTACGCCTGGGCCATCTACGACATCGACGTCGACAACGGCGGCATGTACGAGGAAGGCGACCCGTCCAAGCCGGGCAACCAGGCCCGCTTCATCGCACACGAGGCGTCCTGGCTGCGCCCCAAGTTCGAGATCTGGAACCTCAACCACGAATACACCCACTACCTCGACGGCCGCTACAACATGTACGGCGACTTCGACGCCAGTCAGACCACGCCCACCATCTGGTGGGTCGAGGGCATCGCCGAGAACATCTCGTACGGCTACCGCCAGGAGCGCAACGCCAACGCGATCGCCGCAGCCGGCAAGAACACGTACAAGATCAGCGAGTTGTTCGACACCGTCTACGGCCAGGACGACGACCCCGACGTCAACTCGGCCCGGGTCTACCAGTGGGGCTTCCTGGCGGTCCGCTACATGCTGCAGGCGCACCCCGCGGACATCGAGACCGTGCTCGGCAAGTACCGCACCGGTGACTGGAACGGTGCCCGCACCTTCCTGAAGCAGACCATCGGCACCAGCTACGACGCCGACTTCGCCACCTGGCTGACGACCACCTGCGCAACCGACGACTGCGGCCCCCTGCCGGAGGCCCAGGCCACCCCGCTCTGCACCAACGCAGACACGCGACAATTCGACAAGAACTGCCGCCGGGACAACCTCGCGGCCACCACCGGCAACTACAGCAACCACTTCCTGTACCTACCGGTCGGCGTCAAGCAACTGACCATCACCAGCACCGGCGGCACCGGCAACGCCGACCTGTACTACAACGGCACCAGCTGGGCCACCACCACCTCGTACCAGGCGAAGTCCACCAACGCCGGCAACAACGAGACGCTGACCATCAACAACCCGCCCTCCGGCTGGGTCTACTTCAGCCTCGACGCCGGACAACAGGACTTCAGCGGCGTGAGCGTCACCACGCAGTACCAGTAGGCCGCTCCACCGAGAACCCTCCCACGATGGCCTCCAGCGCGAGTGCGACGCCGTCTACGCTGAGACCCAGTGCCAGGAGAACTCGCGCAGCGTCTCCCAGAAGCCACAGCTGATCGCCCTTGGCATCACCGCCCTCATCCGGCGCCTCCTGACACCCGGGCCCTGACGCCGCGCACTATCGCGCCCCGCCCCCGAGCCCACCAGGCCCGGCGGCGGGGCACGGTAGTGCGCGGCGCGGCCAGTGTGACCGCCCCCGCGTCGGTCAGCACAGTCTTCAGCGAGGTGCCGTTGCGACTGTTGCCCGAACCGCGACCCGCCACCGAGCACCTCGGCCGTCTCCACATCCAGCGCCCGCCCGCGTCGTCGCCGAGCTCAGGCACCGCTTCGATGCCCTGCCTCGGGCATCGAACTTGGGCCGCTGACCGAGCAGGTCTCCAACAAGCCGCGCGCCGCCTATCGGTGTAGTCCCAGACCTGAAGTTTCCCCGTGATGTGTGTCCTGAACATGGAAGGAAGTGTTTGTAGGAGCAGTTTCCAGAAGTGATGCTGTGTGAGAGATGAAGGTTTTGTGGCCCTTCGGAGCCGCCCTGCGGGGGGAGGCTTCAAACCGCCTCATGCTGCGTTAGCTGAAGACTGTCGTGGTGAGCGATGAGGAAAAGGCGTCGTAAGAGGCGTCAGGTGGGGACCGGAAAGACGAACGTAAGTGAATCGCTGCTGACGTGTCGTAAGGAAACCGGATGACATCGAAACCGGAGTGTGTCATGAACTCCGGGATGAGCCTGGCGGGTGCCCGTCTATTGGCCAGGTGGTGTCCGGCATGGAGGCGACGTGAGTCCGGTCTGCGGCTCTCGCATGGAACAGGAGAAGGCAGGCGCTGATACGCCTCGACCTATGTCGGGGGAGAGGGAGTGCCCCAAGCGGTAGAGGCCGCAAGGGGTCGAGTACCGACGTGGCACCTGCTGGCAGACCGGCCCGTAGTAGTGACGAAGCCTCTGTAATGGGGGTGGAGCGAAGGGGCCGGGTCGTTCGTGACTGAGTTGATCACATCAACCGGGCGACAGCCCGGGAGGAGTGCGATGGGCCAGTTGAAGTCTGAGAGGTTGTTGTCTTTCCGAGTCTGACGGCTGCGTTTTCGCTGGTCAGGGGTAGGGGCGGCGTCGGTGTGGGAGTGATGGATCGTCGTTTCGTCGCTCTCGTGGAGGTCACGGATGCCGTCGGTTGTCGGACTGTTGGAACAGCACGAGCTTGCCGCCCGTCGTCGTGTGGACGGGCTGCGTGAGGAAGCCGACCGGATCCAGGCCGAACTCGTGACGGCCGAGCAGGAGTGGTTGGAGTGGACAATCGCCCGCGAGCGTGTGGGTGCGGTGCTGTCCGGGCCGGGCGGGAGTCCGGCCGACGCGGTGGCCGCCGAGCGACCGGGCGGTGCCGGGACGGAAGCCGAGGTGCAGGCGTCACCGCCCATGGCGGCGAAGGCGAAGTCGCAGGTTCCGGTGTGGCGCGAGGGGCTGGCCCGGACGGCACTGTCGGCGGACTACCAGCGCATCCTGGCCGCTCTCGCGGACCGGGTCCGCCTCGGTCAGGGCCCGCTGACCTGCCAGGAGATGGCCTCCGCCTTCGGCATGAACGTGGTGCCGGCCAAGGTGGAGGCGCTGAGGTCGAAGGCGAAACGCCTGGTCGCGCGAGGCTGGCTGGCCGAGCCGGCACCGGGCCGGTTCACGCTCGCGCGGGGCGTGAACGGGTCAGACGGCGGGTCGTGATCATGGTCATCGACCAGTAGACCATCGCCTCGGCGGTGTTGGTGCGGCGTTCGAAGTCGCGCACCAGGCGGCGGCTTCGCATCAGGTGGGCGAAGAGCCGCTCGACGATCCACCGCTTGGGCAGCACCACGAAGCCGCGCGTGTCGTCGCTGCGCTTGACGATCGCCAGGACCAGGACGAACGCGGCCAGACAGTGCTCGACGAGGCTGCCGGTGTAGCCGCCGTCGGCCCAGACGAGTTCCAGCCGGTGATGGGCGTCGGCCACCTGCTCGAGGAGCTCCTTCGCGGCGGCGCGGTCACCGATGTCCGCCGCGGTGACCATCACGCCCAGCAGCAGGCCGAGGGTGTCGACCACGACGTGCCGCTTGCGTCCGTTGATCAGCTTCCCGCCGTCGAAGCCGCGGCTGTCGGAGCCGACCACGGCGTCTGCCTTGACCGACTGCGAGTCGATCACCCCGGCCGTCGGCTCCACATCCCGCCCCGCCTTCTGGCGGACCCGGCCGCGCAGCCGGTCGTGGAACTCCCTGACCAGCACGTGGTCGTGCCAGCGGCGGAAGAACGCATAGACCCGGTCCCACGGCGGGAAGTCGGCCGGCATCGCCCGCCACTTGATGCCGTTGTCCTCCAGATAGCGCACCGCGTCCAGCATCGCCCGGTGACAGTACGCCTCCGGCTGCCCGCCCCGGCCCCGCAACCAGCCCGGCACCGGCAGCAGCGGCCGGACCACGGCCCACTCCGCGTCCGTCATGTCAGAGGGATACCGCCGTACACGCTCGGAGTGATCGGCCGCATTACCGAACCGGTGAGCGGCACAATCACACGCCGGAGCGGCCGAGTTGAACTCCACCGGCGCGAGCACGTACAACTGCGGCAACAGGGTCTCCTGGATCTCGGTCGGCTTCGCAACCCCGAGCTACCAAGAGGCCCTGCCTTCATGCCCGCGGCCAGCCGCGATCACCCGAACGAGACTCCCGTTCGACACCCAGCCCTCAAGATCGGAACGACAACAGCCTCTCAGATCAAGCCGTTTGATATCTCGAAATGGGAAGTCAAGGAGGCGTGGGAGGAAGTCAGGGCGAACAAGGGTGCACCCGGTGTGGATGGGCAGAGCACCAGCGCAGGCGCCCGGCGGCATCACGGTGGTAGTTCTGCATCATGATCTGCAGTAGGGCCTGGACACGAGGACCGGACGCGCGGTCCGCTCCGTGCCGGTAGAGGTGCTCCAGGAGCCGGACGGCGTCGTGCCCGGTGGCAAGGATCCTCGTCATGGGCTTGGTGGGGTTCTTCCCCAGACGGACCGGCCGACCGTAGCGGAGTCCCCAGTCCTCATCGACCAGCCCGTCGAGCAGATGAGGGGAGATGCCGGCGATCTCCTCAAGTGCGGCGCGGAGGGCCTCGGCGATCAGTTCCAGGCAGGTCAGGTCGCGGACCGCCGCCAGGACATGAGTGGAGTCGGTGCGCTGCATAGTACGCTCACGCACCAGCCCGGCCTCCTTGCGCCGCATCAGCGCCAGGTCCAGGAGGCGGTCGGCACGGCCGTCCTCGGCAAGACGGTCGCGGAAGTCTGTCAGCACGCTGTGGTGGAGGCCGGGATCCTCCAGCTCCATGGCCATCGCGTATTTGAAGTCGATGCGGCAGCGGACCGCTTCGGCGGCCTGCCGGTCCGACAGGCCGAGCAGGAACTGAAGCACACAGACAGTGGCCAGTTGAGCGGGCGAGAGCCCCGGACGCCCGTCCCTGGGGTACCAGGCGGTGAAGTCCTCGTCACGCCACAGACCGTCCAGCAGGTCACGCACCCATATCGCCGTCGTGCCACCCGGGTTGCTCGACAGCTTCGTCGGTCGGCGGAACTACCCAAGCATGCCCGCCGACCATGCCGCCGCACCGGGAAACTCCAAGATCCCCGACAGAGTCAAGCTAAGACCTTCCCGGACCGGGGCAGCGCGGCAGGGCCGGGTGGTCGCGGGTACGGACGGCGGGCAGCCAGGCCGTGGTGACCGCGCCAGCCCGCGGCAGCCGGACACGGAACCAGACCGAGGAGCGGTGGTCCTCCTCGTCGATGATCGGCTGCCCGTCCGGGAGTCGGCAGTCCGCGTCGAGGGCGTCGCCGTGCCAGACGCGCACGGGGACGACGTTCTCGGCGGTGTACGGCCGCTGCGGGTCGATCGCCAGGCCGAGGCTGCACTCGGGGATGCGCTCCGGGCGTTCCCGGCAGCCCTGGTCGGCGTTGAACACCCGGATCCAGGCGGGGTCGTCGTCGGCGCCGCCGCGGCCTGCATACGACCAGACGGCGCTGCCCGCGGCCGTGCAGACGGCCAGCACGAGCAGCGCGGCGCGCAGCACGCGCCGCCGCCGGGGTGCGGGGCGGCCGCCGGCCGCGATGCGGGCGAGCAGGCCTTCGGCGGTGTGCGGGGCACGAGCCGCGTGGCTCGGCGCGAGGCAGTCGGTGGCGAGGGCGCGCCAGAACTCCGGGACCGCCGGATCCAGCCGCAGGGCGGTGCGCCTGGCGGCGTACTCCTGCACGGCGGCGCCTCGGGCGGTCGGGGTGGCGCCGGGGAAGGGCCGGGCGCCACCGGTGAAGACCTCGTGGACGACGATGCCCAGGGCCCAGATGTCGGTGGTGGGCCGGATGCGGACGCCCTGCTCGCCGAGGGGTTCGCGCCAGCGTTCGGGCGGCAGGTAGTCGAGGGTGCCCATCGGCGGGGCGTAGCCGTGGGTGCCGGAGAGTTCGACGGCGAAACCGAAGTCGGAGAGCCGGACCTCGCCGTCCGTGCCGATGAGGATGTTCTCGGGTTTGAGGTCGGCGTGCACCCAGCCGGCGGCGTGCAGATGGGCGAGGCCCTGGCAGATACCGGTGATCAGGCGGGCGGCCTCGGCCGCGCCGACCGGGGTGGCCAGGCGTTCGCGGAGGCTGCACCGGGCGCGCTCCATGACGAGGACGATCGCCCCGTCCAGGGCGGGGCGGTCGGGGGCGGCGAGGACGAGGGAGCCAAGCAGCCGGACCAGCCGGGGGTGGCCGGTGGTGCGGGCGAGTTCGGCCTCGCGGCGGGCGGCCTCGGCGACGTTGCGGGCTTGGCGCGGGGCGAGGCCGGAGGTCGGCATGACCTTGAGGGCGACCGAGGGCACATCGGCTCCCACTCCGGCCTCGGCCGGGTCCGCGGGGTGCGCGGCGTAGACAGTGGCCCAGGCGCCGGAACCGAGGGGCTCGTCAACGATCCAGTCGCCCACCCGGTGGCCCGGAGACAGGAGTTCCGGACCGTCGCTGTCCCAGGTGCCGCTGCCGGAGGGCTCGTACGGCATAGGTGTGGTCGGCGGCATCGTGGCTCAGCCCCGCGCCTCGGGCGGGTGCGGTTTGGGCCAGCCCGGCAGGAGCGCGAGGTGGTCCTCGGTGACGATCCCGAACTTCAGCGCGAGCCCGACGACGGCCTCCCGCTTACCGTTGCGGCGGTCGGCGCGGCCTGCCGCGTCCGGGCCGGGCGCGCCGATCCGCAGCTTCTCGTCGGCGAGGTAGTCGATGTGCGCGCTGACGGCCCGGGCGGTGAGCCGTGCGTACCCGGGATGTCCGCGCAGCCGTTCGACGACCTGCGGGGTGGTGGGCACGGCGGCAGGTGAGCTGTCGCGGAGCCAAGGCTCGCAGAGCGCGACGAGGACGAGGAAGTACGTGGCGGTCTCGTCGAGCGAGTACGCAGTGAGGGTACGGCTCTCCCAGGAGCCGCCGGCGGCGTGCGGGTCCAGGTAGACGTGGTCGGGGGCGAACACCTGGAAGGAGAGCGGGGTCTCGCGACGCGAGGGCAGCACCACGCGGGAGAACTCGAAGGGGATGGGTGCGCCGAGGCGGCGGGGCGGGACGCGCAGGTACTCGCCGGCGCCCTCGGGGTTCTCGACCAGATAGCCGTGGGTGACACTGAGGTTGCTGAGCTGCCAGTGGTCGTCGGTGGCGCGGATCTCCCCGGCGAGGCGCGACACCGCCTCGTCGGCGAGCCGGAGTTCGACCGGTGTGGTCGCGGACCCTCGCCCGAACCGCACCCGCTCGCCCGGTCCGAGCCGCAGGGTCACGGCCGTGTCGCCGCCGTTGCCCTCCGGTAAGTGGACAACGATCCCGCTCACCGCACCGCTCCCCCGTCCCGTGCGCCGATGGTTGCCCGAACACGGCTAACGTTACCGTCTGCGCGCGGGGATTCACCGCGTGGCATCGGCCACTTCGGGTGCGCGGGAGGGGCGTGTGGGGCGCGGAGTGGTGGTGTGCCCGGGTTTGCCGGACCCGGCCACCTGGGCGGGCCGGGTCCGGACTCGGGAAGCTCCTATAGATCGTCAAGCGGTCTGTCGGAGCGGTTCGGTGGTGTGGGTGACATGGGGTAGGTGTCGATAGATCTCGCGGGCGACGAACCGTTTCAGGCACCGGACGATGTCCTTCTTGGCCATGCCTTGGGCGGTGCGGCGGGCCACGTATTCCTGAGTGCGCTGGTCGTACTTCATCCGGACCAGCACGATGGTGTGGAGAGCATTGTTGGCCGCGCGGTCTCCACCGCGGTTGAGGCGATGGCGGTTGGTATGGCCGGACGAAGCCGGGACCGGAGCGGCTCCGCAGAGGTGGGCGAAGGCCGCTTCGGAGCGGAGCCGGTCGGGGTTGTCACCCGCACTCGTCAGGAGTTGCCCAGCGGTCTCGGGCCCGATGCCGGGTAGGGCGATCAGCCTGGGGGCGGCCTGGGTTACCAGCGGCCCGATCTCCTTGTCGGCGTCCTTGATTTCCTCGCTGAGTGCCTGGTAGCGGCGTGCGAGCCGCCGCAGAACGGTCCTGACCGCGCAGGCGGGATCGGCGAGCTCGCCGGTCGGGCGGGAGCGGGCCAGGGTGTCGATGAGGTCCCGCGCGGACAGTCCTCGCAGCTTGTCCCGGACGCCGGAGGGAGCGGTGACGATGAGGGTGCGGATCTGGTTGATCGTCTGGGTTCGCGCCTTGACGGCGCTCTTGCGGACTACCCGCAGGGCCCGGATCGCCTCCACAATCCCGTTTCTGGCCTTGGGTGTGCCGCCGGCCCGGCCGGAGAGGACCGCGGTCGCGGCGCCGTAGGCGTCGATGGGGTCGGACTTGCCGTTGTCCCGCCTGGCTTCGCGGTCCGGGCGGTCCACCTCGACGACCGTGATCCCGTTCGCGGTGAGGAACCGGGCGATCTCGGCACCGTAGGCGCCGGTACCCTCGATCCCGACCGCGAGGACCTCAGCGTGCGAGTGCAGCCAGTCCAGCAGCCGCTGGTAGCCCGCCGGCGTGGTCTCGAACGCCTCGGTGGCCAGGTGCCGGCCGATGCCGTCGATGACCGCGGCCTGGCGGAGATCGGTGTGGGTGTCGATCCCGCCGATCACGGCTATCCCGTCTGCTGCCATGCTGATCCGTGCCGCCCTTCCAAAGCTCACTGGTGGGAGGGCACGGGCGGGTCGGGCAGACGGACAAGACAGTGATGGGACCTTTGGCCGGGCTCCTATGAAGTCACAGAAGCCCGACCGGCCACGCGCCGAGTGGCATCGCCCGGCAAGCCGACGATTCCCGAGAAGGACAGCCGAAGCGCCAGTCAGATCAAGAGTCAGACCCCCAGGCGATGCCAAGGTCAATCCTCACCGTCAGATCAGGACTCAGATCAGGGGACGGCGGGGCCGGAAGTGGTGTTCAGCCAGGCCCACTCGGACCAGCTGGAGAACCCGGTCTGCCACTTGTGGTAGATGCCCGCCGGGCTGCTGCCGAGCACCTCGATGCGGCCGTCCGCGTTGGTGGCGGCCGTGATCTCCGTGCCGCCGGTGCCGAAGGTCTCCCATGCTCCGTAGGGGGCGTTGACGCCGGTCTGCCAGAGGTGCTGGGCCACGGTGCCGTTGAGGGCGAAGACCTCGACCCGGCCGTCGGGCGAGCGTTCGCTGGTGAGCTGCGCGTCGGCGGGGCCGCCGGTCGGCTCCCAGCCGGACCAACCGGTCAGACTCGTCTGGTACTTGTGGAAGACGCCGACCGGTCCGGAGGCGAAGACCTCAAGCCGCCCGTCCTGGTTGTGGTCCACCGTCAGATCGCGGCCGCCGCTGCCGAAGTCCTCCCAGGCCGACCAGCCGCCGTTGACCGCCGTCTGGTAGAGGTGCTGGAAGGAGTCTCCGTTCAGCGCGAAGACCTCAAGGCGCCCGTCCGGGGCCTTCGCCATCTCGATCTGGCTGTTCGCCGGGCCGCCGCCAGCGGACTCCCAGCCGGACCAGCCGCCGTTCGGCCCCGTCTGATACCGGTGGAAGACCCCGACCGGCCCCGAGGCGAAGACCTCAAGACGCCCGTCGCCGTTCGCGCCCACGGCGATGTCCCGGCCTCCGCCACCGAAGCTCTTCCAGTCCGACCAGGCTCCCGAGGCCTTGAGCTGATACCTGTGCTGGAAGACGTTCCCGTTGATCGCGAAGAGTTCGAGCCGGCCGTCCGCGTCCGGACCAATCGCCAGTTCCGCGCCGCCCGGCCCGCCGAGTGACTCCCACTCCGACCAGGAGCCGTTTACCGCCGTCTGCCAGGCGTGGTGGATCCCGTCGGCCGCGGCCGCGAAGACCTCCAGGCGCCCGTCGGCCGACTTCGCCGACACCACCCGGCCCGACTCCGCCGGATACACCAACGGCGCGGGGTGGGGGCCGCTGCCGGGTACGCAAGGCAGTTCCACCCCGCCCTCGGCGAGATACGGCTCGGGGGCGATGCCGTACGTGGCGGACGGGTCGCCCCAGATCCGCAGATGGAGGTGCGGACCGGTGGAGTTGCCCTCGGAGCCGATCAGGGCAATCTGCTGACCGGCCACGACGTGGTCGCCCACGAACACGTCCCGCTGGTACATGTGCCCGTACTCGGAGATCTTTCCGTCGGGGTGCTGGATGCGGATCCACTGCCCGTAGCCGGGCTCGTATCCGGAGATGGTCACCTCGCCGTCGCCGACGGCGTAGATGGGGGCTCCGTAGGCCCCGCCGATGTCGACGCCGTTGTGGCCGCTGTGGAAGTGCTGGGTGACGGGGCCGGCGGCCGGGCAGGCGGTGGCGGAGCCGAGGACCTGCGCGGGAGCCGCGGCCGCGCGGACCGGCGTCCGCGCGTCGGCCGCCGACGCCGTCAGCAGTCCCGGCGCCAGGGCCGCGGTCGCGGCGAGCAGGACGCGCAGCGCGCGCCCGGGAAGGGCCGACAACACGTGAGGCCCCCCGTCAGGCCTTGCGGAGGCGGTCGATGACGCCGTTGATGTCCCGTTCGAGCAGGTCCCCGCGCACGAAGTGGCCGCCGGGCACCTCGTACGACTCGTACCGGATGCCCACCCGGTCGAGGTTGGCCTTGAACTCGCGCTGGGTGTCGAGCACCACGGTCTCGTTGGCGTAGCCCTGGATATCCTCGGGGCTGGTGCCGGCGACCAGGAAGACCCGCTTGTTGCGGTAGCTCTCGATGCGCTCGATCGGGTTGTCGGCGCTGACCCGCGCCTGGTCCCAGAACGGCATGCCGTAGACGCTGCCGCCGCCCAGCTCCACGGCGGCCGAGGAGAGGTTCGCCCAGTGGGTGACGGCGCCGTTGAAGCCGCGCAGGCTGGCCGGGCCGGAGTGGGCGCTGACGGAGGCGAAGTGTCCGTAGTACTTGGCCGTGTACTTCAATGCGCCGAAGCCGCCCATGGAGAAGCCGGAGACGGCCCGGCCGTCGTACTCGGCGTAGGTGCGGAAGTTCGCCTCGACCCACGGCAGCAGCTGGGACATGTGGAAGTGCTCCCAGTTGCGGGGGCCGACGGCCGAGGCGACCGGGTTGGAGTACCAGCCAGCGCGTCCGCCGTCGGGCATCACGACGATGAGGCCCTTGCTGGCGGTCAGGCCCCGGATGTTGTGGTGGGCGTCGAAGGTGATGAAGTCCTCCAGACCGCCGTGCAGCAGGTAGAGGACGGGGTAGGTGCGGCCGCTCCAGTGGTAGTCGTCCGGCAGCAGCACGTTGACGCCGGGGTTCCAGCCGATGGCGTCGGTCTGGAAGCGGTAGTACCACATACGGGGGTCGTTCTCGTTGCGGTCGACGATCCGCAGGCCGAAGCCGTCCCCGGCGGCCGCGGCCGTGGGGGCGGCGGCGAGGACGCCGCCGGCGCCGAGTGCTAGGGCGGCGGTGAGTCCGCCGGCGGACCTGAGGATGTTCCTGCGGGAGGGATGCTGCGCGGTCAACGTGACCTCCTGGGAGGAAGCGCGGGGCGTAGGCCGGTCCGGCCGCCCGTGACGGGCGGTTCGGAAGCTAGCGACGCGCCTCCCGCGCGGAGAATCCGGAAGGTTACGGACTGACAGGAGCGGGCGGGGTGGGCTAAGGGCTGTCCCGTAACTGCTGGTCAGGGGTGAGATGATCTTGCCGTGGCTGGTGTGATCACGGCGTCGGAGTCGTCCTGGATAGCCCCGTTCACTGGGCTGAGCCCTCGGCAGTTCGGCAAGTTGGTCACCGCGCTACGGCGTGAGGGCGCCGACCCAGTCCGCAAGGGCCGGCCCTGGAGCCTGCCGTTGGAGGACCGGTTCCTGCTGGTCGCCGCGTACTGGCGGACCAACCTCACCCTGCGCCAACTCGCCCCCTTGTTCGGGGTGTCGAAGTTCGCTGCCCGAGTCGAGCACGCCTTCGCCCGCATGAAGACCTGGAAGATCCTCCGCGACTGCCGCCGCGCGGACCTGGTCGCCGGACGCGCAGGAGGCTGTGCGGTTGCTGGCAGTGTCCGCGCTGGTGGAGGGACGGGACCGGGTAGAGGTCGCCGCCCTGTTCAAGGTGTCGGTCAGGGCCGTGGACAACTGGTGGGCGAAGTGGCAGGCCGGTGGCCGGGACGCACTGCTGTCCCGCCCGCGTGGCCGCCGCGTGGGGGAACACCAGGTGCTGTCCGAGGCCGAGCAGGCCGCTGTGAGGCAGGCCATCCTCGAT
The DNA here is from genome assembly GCF_001905795.1 of Streptomyces sp. CB01580. Lineage (GTDB taxonomy): Bacteria > Actinomycetota > Actinomycetes > Streptomycetales > Streptomycetaceae > Streptomyces. Next base: position 8,964 of record NZ_LIXJ01000035.1, on the reverse strand, counting down.
CACACCCCCTCCGGCCTGGGACTTTCCGGTCAGCTGTGGACGCGTGGGCTGACAGGCGAGCTGATCTTCAAGCTGTACGGGATCCGCTTCACGGAGCCCGGGGTGGGCGAGTACCTCAAACGCTGGGGGCTGACCCTTCGGCGTCCGGACAAGCGGGCGGTCGAGCAGGACCCGGAGGCGGTCCGCGCCTGGCGTGAGGAGACCTGGCCGGTGATCCGGGCCAGGGCGAAGGCGGAGAAGGGTGAAGTCCTGTTCGCCGACCAGGTCGGCATCCGCTCGGATCAGGTCACCGGCCGCACCTGGGGCGTCAAGGGGCGGACTCCGGTCGTCCGCCGCACGGGGAACCGGTTCTCCGTGAACGCGATGTCCGCGATCAGCATGCGCGGCCGGATGCACTTCGTGGTCTTCACCGAGTCGTTCGACGCGAAGGTCATGTGCCGCTTTCTTGCCCGGCTCGTCGGGCACTTCGACCGCAAGGTCCACCTGGTCGTCGACCGGCACCCGGCCCATCGCTCGAAGACCGTCCGGACCTGGCTCGCCGACCATAAGGACGAGATCGAGCTGCACTTCCTGCCATCGTACTCACCCGAGCCGAACCCCGACGAGGTGGTCAACGCCGACCTCAAACGCAGCCTGCCCCACACCCACCGGGCCAGGAACCAGGCCGAACTCGCCGCCGAGACCCGCAGGTTCTTCCACCGCCGACAACGCCAACCCCACATCGTGCGCGGACACTTCGGTGGCCGGCACGTCCGCTACATCCTCAACGAGTGAACACAATGAGTTTCTGATCAATAGGTTGAACTCGTGGTGTTGTCTGACGGCAGGCCATCGGCTGCGGTATTACCGGGGCATGCGGTATCCACAAGGGGGGCGGGCTGACCGCCGAACGTCAGCAGTTTCGTGAGGAGCGAGCTTCCTGGTGGAAATGCAGCGGCTGATACCAGGGCTTCACGTTGCCGAGTTCACCGACTGCGAGGTCTGCGCCATTTTGGAGTCGTCCCCGCCCGGGCCGCCCGACGCGAGCGTCTGCCCGCCGGTGCCGGGGCTCCAGCCGGATCACGGCCGGAGTAGGCCGCTGATCTCCGCCTCGGTGAGGGCACGGTCGAAGACCATGACGTCCTTGATGCCGCCCGGGAAGTGATCGACCGGCCTCCTGCCGTAACGGGGCCGAATGTCGGGTGCGGCTCCGTCGTGGATAGCGGTCGGGGCGCGGGTGGGGCCCCTCGTCGCCCGGTCACCGGAGGCGTACCAGGAACCCCCGGGGGCCACCAAGGCCGAGCGCACGCGTCACGGGGTGAGCCTTGGCGGCCCCCGGAGAACCCTGGTCCGGCGAAGCTGCCCGACCGACGAGGGACCCCACCCGCTCAGGCGCCGGTTCTGCCGGAGGCCCGGCCCCGCGCTGCCTGGCCGGTCGTTTGCCCGACGCGCCGCGCGGGGGTAGGTGATCGCTCTGTGGCGGGTATCTGCCGGATAGCCACCGGTTGACGCGCCCGTCCGGCGTACCGTGGCGCTGGAGGTGGTGAGCGGATGGCTACGGAACTCACGGAGCTGGCGGACAACGTCCGCAAGTACCGGCGTCGGGCCGGGATGAGCCAGGAGGAACTGGCCCACGCCGCAGGCGTGTCACCGGGCACGGTGCGCAAGGTGGAGCAGGGCGGAACGGTCCGCATGGAGACGCTGCACACCCTCGCCCGCGCGCTGGGGGTGACCACTGCCGCGCTGATGGCGTCGGACGCGCCGGAGCCCATAGGGCGGGCCGAGGAGCCGAACCGGCGCAACCTGATCCAGCTTCGCGCCGTGCTCACCCCAGCCGTCGGACTCGTGGACCAGGGAGCCGAAGTCGCAGGCGAGGAACCGAGTCTCCGTACCTTCAGCCGTGCGGTACGAGACGCGCGGGAGCTGTACTTTTCCGACAGCTACAAGAGCGTCGCTGCCCAGCTTCCCGGCCTGCTACGCGATGCCTCCCTCGCTGTGGCCTACTACGACAACGGCGACGAACACCGGCAAGCCCTCTTGGCCCGGGCCGAGGCGCTGCGTCTGGCCGGCACGTACCTCACGCAGGTGAGGCAGTACGACATCGCGTACGCGGCCCTGAGCCGCGCCATCGCGGACGCCAAGCAGAGCGGGGACTTGCTCGCGGCAGGCTCCGGCGTCGGCGGCATGTGCTGGCTGCTGGTACGTCAGGGCAGACTGGACGAGGCGGAGCGGATCGCAGCCGAGAGCATGGACGCGGTCGAGCCGAAGATCACCGGGGCCGAGCCGGACCACTACGCGGTGTGGGGCGGGCTTGCCATGGAGGCCGCAGCCGCAGCCGCCCGGAACAACCGCCCGGACGAAGCCAAGGAGTACCGCAAGGCGGCGCGGGTGGCGGCAACCGCCGTCGGCACCGCGCACCGCAACCTCTCTCGCCACTGGTCCGTCTTCGGGCCCGTCACCGCCGCCCTGAAGGCACTCGAAGACTCCATGGTCATCGGGGTGCGGCGCCGTCGGAGACGCCTGCAACGGTATCCGGATCTTCACCGAGGATCCCGCCCCGGAACCTGCGGACACGATCGCCCTCGCCATCGCCGGAGCGGAAGCAGCCGAGGGCATCCGTGACGCTCTGGAATCCGACTGGGCTCTCCATACCCCGCAGCAAGCTGCCGTCGTCGCCTCCGCGTTGTTCGCTCAGATGAGCGCAGCGGCGGAGGCCTTCGAATCGCTCCGCTGTCTGATCCAGCACGCTGAAGCCCGCCGCGAGACCGCGTTTACCACTGATGCGGTAGACGGTCTGACGCACGCCGCCGCAGCCGTCACCTTCGCCCACAACTTCGCCCCCGGCGTCGCGGGCGCCCTGAAGCATCCTGGACCAGTGGGCAGCCATCGCGGCCGCCCGCCGCTCAGCCGGTGACCGCCGCCCCTGGCGCCGTCTGTCACGCTGCGGTGCTCGATCAGGCCCGCACCCGCTTGCTGCTGGTGCGCTGCGGCGGCCAGTGGGCGCTGCCCGCCGTGACCGTGGACGGCCCGTGGTTCGAGACCGGGCAGGTCGCCGAGGCCCTGCGGGCCCAGACCGGAACGGACGTCTTCCTCCAGCGCTGTCTGCTCGGCGACGACAACCTGGCGCCCGCGCCGGAACGGCTCTACGCCGGGCAGGCGCTGGACCGGCCCGCCGAGACCGCCGACCGCCGCTGGTTCGACCTCACCGACCTGCCCTCGCTGCCCGGGGCACCGTCCGACGCACCCCGGGTCGTGCGGGCGTGGATCGCCGGAGACCTCGGCGGGCAGGACTGGGAGCGCCCCGACTGGCTCGACGAAGTCACAGCCTTCCTCACCGCGCGGCTCGGCCACGACCCAGGGCGCCCGCGCCAGTTGCGCACCTGGCCGCGCTCGTCGGTGTGGCGGGTGCGGCTGCTGTCGCCACTGATCTTCAAGGCGTCACCGGCCGTCTTCGCCGACGAGGGCACGGTCGGTGACACGCTGGCCCGGCTGTTCCCTGGGTCGTTCCCCGCCGTCCTCGGCCATGACCCGGACCGCCGCTGGGTGCTGATGGAGGAACTGGCAGGCCGCCCGCTGACCGACTGCCCGCTGCCGCAGTGGCAGACGGCGCTGGAGTCCTTCGCGGCCCTCCAGATCGAAGCCGTCGGACTGCGGGACGAACTCCTACGCGCCGGCTGCCCGGACCTGGGGATCTCCCGGCTGCGGAAGTGGACCGCCGAACTGCTGGGCCCGGCCGGGCCAGTGGACTCCGGCAAGGTGGCCGGGCTCTCCCCCGGCGAGGCCTCGGCGCTGATGTCGCGGTCCGGGGGGTTCGACCGGGCGTGGCGGCGCCTGGCGGCGTTCGGCGTCCCGGAGACGCTGGAGCACGGGGACTTCCGGCCCGGTCACATCGTCGTCGACCGCGACACGCCGAGGTTCTTCGACCTGTCGGACGCAGCCGTCTCGCACCCGTTCTTCAGCGCCGTCACCCTGCTGGACTTCGAACCCGTGCCCGGCACGGCACAGCAGGCCGACGATCTCCGGGCGAGCTACCTGCGCCCCTGGGCAGCCGCCTACCCGCACGCCGACGTCGAAGCCGCCTTCGAGGCGGCCCGCCCGCTGGCCGTGCTGCACGCCGCCCTCGTGCGGTGGTTCCGGCTGCTGCCGGCTGTGACGCCGCGGGAGAAGTGGGAGTTCATGGTCCTCTAATGGCTCCGTCGGCTGCCGAACCCACCCTCACACCCGTCATCGGGCTGACACCAGGAGCGCGGCTGTCGCGGCCAACCGGGCCTTGGAGCAGGGCGGCTGGCGTGTCACCGACCCCTGGACGGAGACGCCGCCGACGGACGACGCCCCATTCACCGTGACAGTCGAGAAGGCCAGCGTATAGCCGGGACACGAGCAGGACATCCTTGCCCCAGGCGTTCAACAACCAGGGGGCAGTACGTTGTCGTGGAGAGATGCGGTCCAGCCGGCCCTGAGGATGCTGCTCCAGCCGGAGACCCGGCTCGACCCGCACCTGGAGATACTGCGCCTGGGCGCGGAACACGAGGACATCGAGGCCGAAGACATCGTGGTGACCCTGGCCCTGGGCGGCGCACTGGTGACCGGCACCCTGGTCTCCACCGACACCTGGGAACGCCTGCACCTGCGTCAGCTCGGCGACCACGACGACACCCTGCGCCGGGTCGCGCGCCACGCGATCGGGCACTTGGACGAGGCCGCGGAGAAAGGCCGGCGCCGCCGCGAGGTCGACCCCCGCTTCCTTCACCTGCAGGACGTGACCCACCGCTCCGGCCGGGCCACCCACACCCTGCCGACCTGGCGCGGCCCGATCTCGGCGATCAGCGGCTGGTCCCTCGGCGAACCCGGCAAGAACTGATCTGCAGCCGCCGCGTATACCTGTTCCCAGGGACCGGCAGACCGGAATCCGAAAGACCGTCACGGCCCCAACCCTGCCCCTACCGCGAGGGCATGACGCACGATCACCCGACCGCGCCCGCCACGGCGCTGACCGCGCGAGCCGAGTACGACACCGACTGACACGTCTACATCGACGACCCCGCCCGCGGCCCCCTCGGCTACTGCACCGGCACCGGCCCCGACGAACCGTTCGACCCCGACGCCGCCACCCGCGCCAAGGTGGGCTCGCCTCTTCCGGCGATCCACATCCAAAGTCCCACACGCCAGGAGGACGACGATCGAAGATCGGCTGGTGACCACACAGCACCGCCCCCAGGTAATCCGCATCGCCCGGGCCGCCGCACTGCTCGCCGCCACCCTCGCCCTGGCCGCCGGCTGCGACGGCGAGCCGCCGGCCGGGCACGAAATACGAATCAACAAAGCAGTAGGCGTGGCCTCCTTCAAGATCACCTGCACGCGTGACCTGTGGGATCGCACGAGCCACCCCGAGTACGGTGCCGAGTCGTTCGACGACGCCAAACCGCGCAAGCTGGCGGGCGCGCAGGGCGAGCGTGGCCTCGTCGAGATCACGCTGACCGGCACCCAGCTCGTCGACTATCTCGACCAACTCGCGATGGACATCGGCGGCGGCCTCTTCGCGCGTGGCGAGGACAAGCCCATGGCTCAGCGCATGTATGCCGCGATCGCCCCTGTGGTCGACCGGATCCAGAAGGACACCCCGCCCACCGAGGTCCCGGTGGCCACCGTGGACGACGCGATCGCTCCCGCCGGACCCGAAGCGTCGCCTACCGCCGGCATACGCACCTGACAGCCCTACAAGAGCAGGGCAAGTTGTCCGGGCAGCACCCTCCGCCCCGGGTTTTCGGCCGCCCCGTCAGCTCTCCGCCTGTGCCCCAGCGCCATGGCCGTACGCGCGAGGGGCGGGGTCCGGCGCCGCGGGGTGCTGGCCAAGGACTCCGCGGGCGCGCATGTCGGCGAGCGAGTCGAGGTCGGGGCGGTACAGCGTGCCCCCGTCCAGATCCGCGTCGGCCGCATGGACCCGGGGATGAGCGGGGCCGGGGGCGGGGGTGTCCGTCGCAGCGGGGGAGCGGTGTTCGGCGGGGCCAGGCCCCAGCCGGCGGCGGGTCGTCATTCCCAGATCGTACGGACACCGCGTGCGCCAGGGCCTCTGCCGCACGTCAGGCACCGGCCGCTAGTGCCGCTCCTGGCAACGTTTGCCCCGTCGCACCGTCCCGCACGCACGCTCGCGGCGTTGGCCGAGAGCCCACGTAGCCCGCTACGAGGGCTTTCGACCGCCTTGCGATCGCACGCACCGGACGACGCTCCTTCCGGGCAAACCTTGCCGGTCACGGCACTAGTCCTCGTGGCCGAAGCCCCGGAGCACCGGGTCGAGCTCGGCCGCTACCGCACCAGGTACACAGCCTGACTCCCGGCCGCTCCGCAGCATTCAGCGCCCGGTCCAGGGACAGCACGGGCGCCCCGGGCGGGGCCTCGTCGCAGTCGACCGCATGCTGCCTGGCCGGGCCGGCGGCCGCCGAGTTTCTGCAGCACCCAGCCCGACGGCCGCTGGTCGCAGGTGCCCAGGCCCCGCCAACGGGTCCTGGAAAGCAGCGCGCTGAACATCCGTCACTGGGATCAGGTCGTGAACCAGTCGCCCACCTGCGCGCCGCACGGTGGGTGCAGGGTGCCCGCCACCTACGACTCGGACACGCGGGGTTGAACCCGATACGCCTGTTCACTCGAAGAGTGGTTCTTCATACGCCGCCCCGGCCCCTGAACCAGTCGCATCGTTGCAGGTCAGGAACACTCTTTGCGTTTCCGATCGCGTGCAGGGCTTCCCACCACGTGAAAGCCAAGCGTAGTCGGCATGTAACGGTTTGCACTCCTTCTCCCGGATATGAGAGTGAGAGAACATGAAGCTGCCTGTGCGCCGCTCCTTGGGTGTCGCTGCTGCCGCCGCCGTGGCGGTGCTGGCCGCCACGGCCGCCTCCGCCGTAGCCACGCCCATCACGGCGGCTCCGGCTGCAACCGCGCCCGCCGTGTCGTACATCAACCGCACGGCTTGCAACGAGACCAGCTACGTCGAAATTCACAACAACAACGGCAAAGACGTGCTCTGCTACGCCAACGCCGGACAGACGGCCGTCGCCATCTACGGCGTCAACTGGGTCGAGTCGGGGAACAACGTCGTGACCTTCCAGTTCCAGCGGAGCCTGAACAACCCGAGCCTCGAAAGCGTCACGCTCAAGAAGTGGGATACGTGGAAGGCCGGTAAGAACCCGGTCCACAAGATCGTCTCGATCAAGATCCACTAACTTCGCCGTTTCGGCTGGGGCTGACCGGATACGCGAAAGTGCCTTCTGAGCTGGGGCGATGAACCTTGTCTAGGGGTTCTTTCGGTCCAGGCGGAAGGCACTTTCTGCGTACAGCGGTTTGGCGATGCTGGAGAGTGACGGTGGAGGACGCGAGGGAGTCCTATGAGCGGGTCTACACCGACCTGCTCGGTGTCGTGGCGCGGCTGGACAGTCTGAGGCGACACGGCGGTCGAAACCTGGACCCGACGGCCAATGCGGCGATGTACGCCTGCGGCTAAGCGGGCGCCCTGCAGAATTTCCGTTCCTCCGGGGCCGCTGAACCCGTTCAAGACGTGGCACCCCTGTACGCCCCTCAGAGCGCCTGTCAGCCGCCCCGGGTCCCCCTGGGCTGGGGCGGTTCGTGTTCCCGGCGCAGAGGGGTGTACAGCGGTTCGCCCGCCGGGCAAGCCGGGGCTCACGCGGGCGAGGGACCGTCGCTACCGCCGACCGTTGTTGTAACCGAGGTTGGTCCAGGCCCTGGTCGGGGCTGTGGGTCAGTTCCGGCGATGGGCCGCGCAGGCGACCACGATGAAGGGGAGCAGGAGCAGGCCGAGGGTACTGACTCACCTGATGACGGGGGCGCGCTCTTGTCACCCGCCGTAGGCGAAGTACAGGTAGTAGAGGGCGCTGCGCCTGTGGAAAACCCGGCTGGTGGTGACGTCGCGGCCGCCGCGGACGAGGCTGGGCTCGCGCTTCGCGCAAGTGGAAAGAGCAGGCCCGTGTCGAATCCGGTGGTGGAAAAGCGCGGCAGCAGGTCCGGGAGCGGCCGGGGTTCGTCGTACGACGGTCCGCTGGTGATGAGCGCGGAGGTCTACGCGCTGCTGGAGCCGGTGCACCACCTCCTGGCGAAGGTGTCCAACCCGTTCGTCGTCCGGGAGATCGCCCGTGAAGTCACCCGCCAGCTCGAGGACGGCACCGCACCGGATCGGCTGTACCAGCAGCTGACCACCCGCTGCGCGTCGGCGACGGTCTCGGAGATCCGGGATGCGGGCCGGTGGCTGCTCGGGGTCGCCCTGCCCCGCTGGGGCTGCGGCCTGCAGGACTGCGAGGCTGGCGTGATCTGGCGGACCGGTGCCCGGTGCGAGGTCTGCGCGGAGATCGTTCAGGACAAGGCCGCCGCCCGGCAACGCGCCAACCGCGCCGCCCGGGGCCTGTGCCCCGAGCACGGCACCCGCTCCGGCCCGGCCGGACACTGTGCCGACTGCGAGCTCGACGCCGCCATCGGCCGACCCACCCAGGTTCCGGTGCAGCAGACGCCGGAAGGCCCGCCCTGCGGCGCCTGCGGCGAGTGCGGCGTGTGGATCTACATGATCGGCCATGCCCTGACCGATGGCCTGTGCAAGCCCTGCCGCGAGGACTTCCGCCCCCTCACCGCTCCCGCGCCCCGGCTGGCAGACGCCCCTGCGCCCTACAAGACCATCACGGTGCCGGAGCCGCCCACGGCAATCAGCCCGAGGACCTGCATCGGCCGCGAGAAGCCGCTCCGTGCACCAGGAGATCGCCGGGGCGGTGGCCTGATGACCAACGTCCCACCGCCCACCGGCGTGGCTCTCGCCCGCCAGGCCCTGGCCGCGGCCCGGGAGGCGGCGAAAAAGAACGGCGCCACCACCAAGAAGCCGAAGCGGCGATCCGGCACCACCGTACGGCGGGACGGGCGCGAGCCGCTCGGGCTTGGTGCGGCGATCGGCATGATGATGGCCGAGCGCGGCCTAGGGTCTGTGTGATGTCG
>NZ_LIXJ01000034.1 GCF_001905795.1 Streptomyces sp. CB01580 | reverse complement strand
GCGAGGGCGTACCCGGTGCTACCGCGGGATTCCGCCCGGCGCCCGGTGCCTGAGCAGCGCCGCACCGCCCGGCACGCACGCTCGCGGCGTTGGCCGAAAGCCCACGTAGCCCGCTACGAGGGCTTTCGGCCGCCTTGCGATCGCACGCACCGGACGCCGCTCCTTCCGGGCAAACCTTGCCGGTCACGGCACTAGTCGAGACCGGTGAAGCGATCGCGGCCTGGCATCAGGGGCTTGCCGTAGGTCAGGATGGCCGGGTGAACGATGACAGCACGAAACCCGCTCTGCGTCCGGTCCGGGGAGCGGCGCGTTGCGCGGTCGCCGGTTTGGCCCTCGCCGGCGCCGCCTGGGTCGCGCGGGCCGTGTGGCAGGTCCGGCTTGCCACGGCGGGGGTGCCGTCTTCCGGGCCGCCGGACCAGGGCGACGGCCGGCACCGCCCGCTGACCGGGCTGGAGGACGCCTACCACGTCGTCAGCGACCTGGGGGACGCGGCCACGCTGCTGTGCGCCGTCGCCTTCCTCGTCTGGCTGTTGCGCATGAGGGACAACGCGCGTGCCCTTTCGGGCCAGGCGCCGAGCTACGCCCGGCCATGGGTCTACGCGGGCTGGATCGTCCCCGTCATGAACCTGTGGGTGCCCCGCAGGATCGTCGCGGACGTCCACTGCAAGAGCGCCCCGGGCGAGCCGCTGCCGCGGGCCGTGAACTGGTGGTGGGGGCTGTGGCTGGCCGGGATGCTGAGCGGAGTGGGGCTGATGTGCACCGGCTCCACGGACGACCTCATCCAGCGTGCCTACACGGACGTGCGGTTCCTGGTGATGGTCGACGCAGCCGTCGTGGGCGCAGCCGTGGCAGGCATCGTCGTCGTCCGTGCACTCACTGCGGTGCAGCAGGAACGCATGGATGCGGCAGGACGGCACGACGAAAGCCCTGCGGCACGGCTCTGATCCGGTGCTCCGGCCGATCCGGGGCGCCGGGTTGGGCCCGCACCGAAGACCCCCGCCGAGGGCGGCCGAGCCGACGGGGGCGATCACGCCGACGAGAATGAACGAGGCATGGAACGGCCCTTGGGAAGGTCGGCGGACCGTTGATCGGCACGTCTCGCCGACCCCGACCGCTTCGCAACGCGACCTGCTCGGCGCGGTGCGCCCGACGCCCGATCGGCGAATGCCGAGGACGGCTGAGGGCAACTCCCGTTCTTTACAACAGTTTTGAGATCCGTCCGGCGCTCAGGACAGAGAATCCTCGGTCAGCAGGTCCTTGTCGTCGTCGGGGGCGACCTGCCGGGCGACCTCCACGAAGGACTCGGCCCTGCCGCCGCTGACGCGGGCGAAGAGATGGGTCTCGAAGGTCAGCTCCGCCCCTTTTGACGAGACCGTGCGGAACAGGAACCGGCCGGCCGCCATGCTGTCCGTGCCGATCAGTTGCAGCGTGCGCAGTCCTCCGCCGTCGGCGACCTGCGCTCGCATCTCGCGCACATGCGCGGCGAATTCGGACCGCTGGTGCACACGGCCATTGATGCGCTGCACGAAATCCGGCGTGAGCAACCTGTCCAGGGTGTCTTCGAGCGGCTCGGTCGCTTCGTCTCCGTAGAGCAGTTCGGTGAGCACGGCCTTCAGATCGAATTCCTGGTTCATGGGCATCTCTCCTCCGCTGTTCAGTGTTTGATGAAACCGAGCAGTGCGTGGCCGACTTCGTCACGCGCGTCCACAGCAGTCCGTGCGGTGCGCCGTCGATCCCGACGTATTTCTGCGGCTGGGACGGCGTCCTTGAAGCGCCCGCCGGTCGCGTCGACCGGCAGGACGCGGTCCGCGGTCTCGTGCGGAAGCAGGACCGGCTCGCCGTTCTCCCGTACCGCTGCGGTGTCCGCACGGAAGTCTTCGAATCAGGCCGGCACCACGACGTGGGCGACGACCGGGGCCGAGCGCGTCGCCGTGCTCCGATGGGCGGTGACCACCTCCTGGCTGATGCGTTCGCCCAGGTTCACGTCCGGATTGTAGAACTTCCCGTAGAGGGCGGTGAACCGCGCATACCGGTCAGTCTGCGCGGCGTGAACGATGCCGTCGAGCACGGACCGGGCACGCCCTGCGGGTCGCCCTCGCGGTGCACGAGGAACGGTTCGAGGGGGGCCTGGAAGGCGAGTCGGCGACACGGACGCGTCCGTATCCGTGCATGTGGCGGGCGAGTTCGCCGGCCCGCGTCGAGAAGCCGAGGAGAATCGCGTCGGTGAGGTCGAGGCTCCCGAGCACACCTGTGGTCGTCGACATAGGTGTCGAGTTCCTCGTCGGGCAGGGCGCGGTTGATCCACCCGTACTTCTCGGCGAGGTCCGGGCCGTAAGAGGTCTGGGTCGCCGACCGGAGGAGGGGCATCCATACGAGGGAGCCGGGTCACCGGACGACCTCAGCCTCCGCGACCAGGCGATTCCTGCCGTGGATAGTGGGACACCGGGGGCCATCCGCTCCCGCTTCTTCCATCGAGGGATCCAGGGTGAAGGTGACCACCGCTCGGGACCGCTGCCGCGGTACCGGCCGGTGTGCGCTTGCCGCCCCGGCCTTCTTCGACCGGAGCGGGGACGACGGCCCGGACTCGCTCTTCCAGAACCGCCCGGCCCGCGCTCCGTTCCGGGGCCCATGTCCGGCAGGCGTCATCACCGCGCTGGAAGACGAGCCCGTCGGGCCCACGCCCCACCGCGAGGAGCGGTCCAGGGCCGTCCCCGCCACACTTCCGCCTCTGCCGGACTGGGGGAGCGCCCCGCGTAGATCCCTACCGCGTGATCCGTTCGTCAAGGAGTACCGTCGCATGACCTCCGAAGCCGCCGGCACCGACCGGACTCTCGACTTCCCCGCCGCACGCGCCGCCGCGTGCCCCTTCGACCCGCCGCCCGCCTACCAGCACGCCCTGCGTACCGAGCCGGTGGCCCGGGCGCGTCTGTGGGACGGTTCCACCTGCTGGCTGGTGACCGGCTACCCGCAAGTGAGATCCATGCTCAGCGACCGACGCCTGAGTGCCGACGTCCGGGTGGACGGGTTCCCCCTCCTCTCCCGGGGGCGGCGCGAGCTGGTGAACCGCTCCGCCCCGTCCTTCATCCGGTTGGACGATCTCGAGCACGCCCGCCAGAGACACATGCTCACCGGCGACTTCATCGTCAGGCGGGTCGAGGCGATGCGGCCGCAGATCCAGCGGGTGGTGGACGAGGCGCTCGACCGGATGATCGACGAGGGCGGGCCGACCGACCTGGTCACCGCCTTCGCGGTGCCGGTGTCCTTGCAGGTCATCTGCCGCCTGCTCGGTCTGCCCCACCAGGATCACGCCTTCTTCCGGACACACAGCCGCGTCCTGGCCGACATCGACTCGGACACCGAGACGCTGCGCGCGTCCATCAGCGCGTTGACCGGGTACCTGACCGACGTCGCCCAGCACAAACGGCGCTCCCCCGACGAGAGCGTGCTCGGCCATCTCGCCGCGCGCGAGGACATCTCCGTCGAAGAGGTCGCCTCGATGGGGCGACTCCTGCTGACCGCCGGCCAGGAGACCACCGCCGAGATGACCGGGCTCGGCGCCCTTGCCCTGCTGCGCAACCCCGAACAGGCCGAACTCCTGCTCACCGAACCGGAGCTGACGAAGGGAGCGGTTGAGGAACTGCTGCGATACCTGAGCATCGTGCATCTCGGCGTACCCCGGGTGGCGGTGGAGGACATCGACCTCGACGGCACCCTGATCCGGGCAGGCGAGGGGGTCCTGTTGATGCTCTCCACCGCCAACCGCGATGCCGGGCCGTTCCCGGACGGCGACCGCCTCGACATCACCCGCGACGCCCGCCACCACCTGGCCTTCAGCTTCGGGGCCCACCAGTGCCTGGGCCAATCACTGGCCCGGGCGGAACTCCAGACCACCCTGCCGACCCTCTTCCGCCGCCTCCCCGGGCTGCGGCTCGTCGTCCCGTTCGCCGAGGTCACCTATCGCACGGACATGGTCTACGGCGTGAACAAGCTACCCGTCAGCTGGTGACCCGGTCGCATGCATCACCATCGTGACTGCCCTCGGCCGGCTCGGCAGCTGGGACCGCGCAGGGGAGCTACCGACGGGGCGCGGGCGTCCGTGCGCCCTGTGGTTCGCGGCGGCGCTGTGCGCTGTCGCTGATGCGGATGAGCAGGGCGATCATGAGCCAGTTGGCAACCATGGACGAGCCGCCCTTGGCGAGGAACGGCAGAGCCTTGCCGGTGAGCGGGATCAGGCCCATGACGCCCCCGGCCACGACGAAGACCTGCAACAGCAGAGCGCCGGCCAGGCCCACGGCCAAGAGCTTGCCGAACGGGTCGCGGGCGACCACACCGGTGCGCAGGCCGCGCTCGGCGAGCAGGGCGTACAGCAGCAGCACCGCCATGACTCCGGCCAGGCCCAGTTCCTCGCCGACGGAAGTGAGAATGAAGTCGCTGTTGCCGGCGAAGCCGATCAGCTCCGGGTGACCCTGGCCGAGGCCGGTTCCGGTGATGCCTCCGCTGCCGAAGCTGAACAGGGCCTGGGCCAACTGGTCGGACATGCCTGCCTGCTGGCCCTTGGCGGTGAAGGCGTCCATGGGGTGCAGCCAGGCCACCACCCGCCCGTGGACGTGAGGTTCCATCGAGCCCACGACTGCGGCGCCGACGACGGCCATGAGCAGGCCGCACACCACCCAGCTGGTCCGCTCGGTGGCCAGGTACAGCATGATCACGAAGAGGCCGAAGAAGATCAGCGACGTACCGAGGTCCCGCTCGAAGATCAGCACCAGGAGGCTGATGATCCAGATGGTGACGATGGGTCCCATCTGCCGCCCGGGGGGTAGCCGCACACCCAGCACCCGGCGTCCAGTGAGGGCCAGCGCGTCGCGGTTGACGGTGAGATAGCCCGCGAAGAACACCGCGATCATGATCTTCACGAACTCGCCGGGCTGCATCGACAGCGGCCCCAACGTGATCCACCGCTTGGCGCCGAACTGGTCGGCCCCGAAGAACGCCGGAGCCATCAGCAGCACCAGCGCGGCTGCCATCATCACGTACAAGTAGCGCTGGAGCCAACGGTAGTCGCGCAGTAGCAGCAGGACGCCCACGCATACCGCCAAGCCGATCACGGTCCACATCAACTGCCCGCTGCCGGCCTGGTCGATGCGCAGGTAGGGCTTGGCCGCGTAGGTGATGTCCAGGCGGTGCAGCAACACCAGGCCCAGGCCGGTCAACAGCAGCGCGATCGGCAGGATCAGCGGATCGGCGCGCGGCGCCCACAGCCGTACCGCGATGTGCGCGACGAGAGCGAGCAGCAGCACGCTCGCGCCGAAGCCGAGGAATCCCGTGGAAACGTGCCCCCGCATGGACAGCTCGGTACAGGCGTAGCCACCCACCGTGATCACCACGACGAAGCCGAGCAGCCACGCCTCGATGCGCCGCCGGTTCGGCGTCACAGCGAACGCCTCGATGGACATGGTGTGCTCGGCCTCGTGCCCGTCGGACGCGGACGGCGGCCGGGCCGTGGTCGTCACTCCCCGCACAGTGCTCCCTTTACAATCGATCGAAGCCCATTCCTGTCGGCACCCTTTCACTGGCCTCATTCCCGGCCAGGCCGTGATCGGGAGCGGTGTCCACAGCACCGCCGCCCCGACTGTCCGGCCGGCTCACTCCGAGCCCCGCGTCGGATGAGACGCATCACGAGCTCCGGCAGTTGCACATTCGCGCAATCCGACCGGCTCGCACCCCACGCCCGCGCCGTCGCCGAGGCCGCCGGTCGCCGTATCGGCCGCCCCATCGCCCACACCGGCGACAAGATCGGGTACGCCAGGCTGCTGAAGCAACAGGGCACCAGCCTCGGACAGATCGCCGCGAAAACCGGAATCCCCAGGACCTCGCTTCATCGCTGCCTCGGGCAGCCGGCCTCCGCCACCGGGCCGTCCGGAGGCACAGCATGACCTCGGCTCCTGACCCGCAGCAGGTCGAGTTCATCGCACGGAGCGGATGCCGTGTGCGAGCGGCAGTCGACGGTCCTGCTCCGCAGCCGGGAACGTGCCAGAGACGGCTGCTCGGTGGCCGAGCCGGGTCAGGGCATGGTTGAGCTCGACGACGTTGACGCGTTGCTGCCCCAGGAAGCCCAGATCCCGCCCCCGGACGTGCTGGGTGACCAGGCTCCTGACCCGTGCTGCGGCGAGGTGGCGGGCCTTCGCGACGCGGTCGGCCTGTTCGTACGCGTACGCCGGGGAGATCGCCGGGTCGAGGCCCGAGCCACTGGCCGTGACCGCGTCCGCCGGGACGGACGCGGGGGAGACACCGTCGAAGGCGGCGACGGCGGCCCGGCGCGCCCGGATGTCCGCGATCAGTTTCGTGCTGTTCGGACCGAGGTTGGAGGCACCGGAGTTCGTCGGATCGTAACCGCCGGCGGAGGGACGGGGCTGGAACCATGCGGGGTCGGGTCGCGGTGCCTCGTTCGGGTCGTGGGGGTTCTTCTTCGGCAGGGTGAAGTTCTGGCCGATCAGGCTGGAGGCCACCGCTTTGCCGTTGCTGGTCATGAGGGAGCCGTTGGCCTGGTGGGCCAGGCCGGTCTGGGCGATGCCGGTGACGAGCAGTGGATACGCCACGCCCGTGATCACGGTGAACACGAGCAGCATCCGCAGGGCCGCCAGATGGTGGCGGAGCACGGCGGGCAGGACGGTCGGTGCCATGGACGGCCTTCTCCTCTCGTCGGTCGGCCGTCAGCGCAGGCCGGGGACGAACTGGACGACGAGGTCGAGCAGTTTGATGCCGACGAAGGGCAGGACGAGCCCGCCGAGCCCGTACATCCAGATGTTGCGGCTGAGCAGCTCGGCCGCGGAGGACGGGCGGTAGCGCACGCCACGCAGCGCGAGCGGGATCAACGCGATGATGATCAGCGCGTTGAAAACGATCGCGGAGACGATCGCCGATGTCGGGCTGTGCAGGCGCATGATGTTGAGCTTGTCCAGGCCCGGGTAGACCGCCGCGAACATCGCCGGGATGATCGCGAAGTACTTCGCGACGTCGTTGGCGATGGAGAACGTCGTCAGCGCGCCGCGGGTGATGAGCAGCTGCTTGCCGATCTCCACGATCTCGATCAGCTTCGTCGGGTTGGAGTCCAGGTCCACCATGTTCCCGGCCTCCTTCGCGGCCGAGGTTCCGGTGTTCATGGCCACGCCGACGTCCGCCTGGGCCAGCGCCGGGGCGTCGTTGGTGCCGTCCCCCGTCATCGCGACGAGCTTGCCTCCCTCTTGTTCACGCCTGATGAGGGCCATCTTGTCCTCGGGCGTGGCTTCGGCGAGGAAGTCGTCGACGCCCGCTTCCTGGGCGATGGCGCGCGCGGTGAGTGGGTTGTCACCCGTGATCATGACGGTCCGGATGCCCATGCGCCGCAGTTCGTCGAAGCGTTCCCGCATGCCTTCCTTGACAATGTCCTTGAGGTGGATGACGCCCAGCACGCGGGCGGTCCGCTGGGCGCCGTGCCGTGTCACCTGGCCCACGACCAGCGGGGTTCCCCCGCTCGCGGAGACGCCGTCGACGAGATGTCCGACATCGGCGGTCGGATGCCCACCGTTGTCGCGGATCCAGCGCATCACCGCGGTCGCCGCTCCTTTACGCAGTGAGCGGCTCTCTCCCGAGTCGTCGAGGTCGACGCCGCTCATGCGGCTCTGGGCGGTGAACGGGACGAACGCGGCCCGGTCCAGTTCTCCCGCACCGCGGGCGCGTAGCGCATACCGCTGCTTGGCGAGGACGACGACCGACCGGCCCTCGGGTGTCTCGTCCGCGATCGAGGACAGCTGGGCGGCGTCGGCGAGTTCCTCGACGCCCACCCCGTGCACCGGCAGGAATTCTGCTGCTTGGCGGTTGCCCAGGGTGATGGTGCCGGTCTTGTCGAGCAGCAACGTGTTGACGTCACCGGCGGCCTCCACGGCACGACCGGACATCGCCAGGACATTGCGCTGGACGAGCCGGTCCATGCCGGCAATGCCGATGGCCGAGAGCAGTGCGCCGATCGTGGTGGGGATGAGGGCCACGACGAGAGCGGCGAGAATGACGATGGACTGTTCGGCACCCGCGAAGACGGCGAAGGGCTGCAGGGTCACCACGGCGATCAGGAAGATGATCGTGAGGGACACGAGCAGGATGTTGAGCGCGATCTCGTTCGGTGTCTTCTGCCGGGCCGCTCCCTCCACCAGGGCGATCATCCGGTCGATGAAGGTTTCTCCCGGCTTCGAGGTGATCTTCACGATGATCCGGTCCGAGAGGACTTTCGTGCCGCCGGTGACCGCCGACCGGTCACCGCCCGACTCGCGAATCACGGGAGCGGACTCGCCGGTGATGGCCGATTCGTCGACGCTCGCGATGCCCTCGACCACATCGCCGTCGCCCGGGATGATCTGTCCGGCCTCGACGACCACCTGGTCCCCGAGCCGGAGGCCGAGGCCCGGTACTTCCTCCTCCACGGTGTCGGTTGCGCCGGGCCGCCAGCCGATCAGCCGCCGCGCCGTCACGGTGGTCCTGGTACGGCGCAGGGTCTCCGCCTGTGCCTTGCCGCGGCCTTCCGCCACGGCCTCGGCCAGATTGGCGAAGACGGTCGTCAGCCACAGCCATGCCGTGATCACCCAGGCGAAGACGCTGGGCGTTCCGACGGCCGACAGCGTGGTCAGAACCGCGCCGACCTCCACCACGAACATCACGGGGTTGCGGACCATGAGGCGTGGATCCAGCTTGCGGAAGGCGTCGGGGAGGGACCGCAGTAGTTGCTTCGGGTCGAGCAGTCCGCCGGAGACCCGGTGCGGTTGGTGGCCGGCGCCCGGTGGGGTGGGAGTGGAAACGGTGGTGGTGGACATCAGTGCAGACCCTCCGCGAGGGGACCCAGTGCGAGTGCCGGGAAATACGTCAGACCGACGACGATGAGGATCACACCGGTCAACAGCCCGACGAACTGCGGCCGATGGGTGGGGAGAGTGCCCCCGGTGACCGGAACGGGCCGCTGCTCGGCGAGGGAGCCCGCCAGTGCCAGGACGAACACCATCGGCAGGAACCGGCCGAGGATCATGATCGCTCCGAGGACCGTGTTGTACCAGACCGTGTTCGCACTCAGGCCGGCGAACGCCGAGCCGTTGTTGTTCGCCGCCGACGTGAACGCGTACAGGACCTCCGAGAAGCCATGGGCACCGGTGTTGAGCATGGCCGCCCGCTCGCCGGGGAACGCCATGGCCAGTCCCGCACCCACGAGCACCAGGGCGGGCGTGGTCAGGATGTACAGGGAGGCGAACTTCATCTCCCTGCCGCGCAGCTTCTTGCCCAGGTACTCGGGTGTGCGGCCGACCATCAGCCCGGCGACGAAGACCGCGACGACCGCCAGGATCAGGATCCCGTAGAGGCCGGACCCCGTACCGCCCGGCGCGACCTCTCCCAGCATCATGTTGAAGATCGTCATGCCGCCGCCGCCCGGCGTGTACGAGTCGTGAGACGAGTTGACCGCCCCGCAGGACGTGAGGGTGGTGGACACCGCAAACAGCGCCGAGGCCCAGATCCCGAACCGTGTCTCCTTGCCCTCCATCGACGCTCCGGCCGCGTGGCCGGCCGTGCTGCTGACGCTGTGCAGCTCATTGACGGTCACGATGGCGACCGAGGCGGCCCAGATCACCGCCATCACGGCAACGATCGCGTAACCCTGGCGGTGGTCGCCGACCATCGCCCCGAAGGTTCGTGGCAGCGAGAACGAGATCACCAGCAGCAGATAGTTCTCGATCAGGTTGGTCAGGGCGTTGGGGTTCTCGAAGGGGTGCGCGGAATTCGCGTTGTAGAAGCCGCCGCCGTTGGTGCCCAGCTCCTTGATGGCCTCTTGGGAAGCGACCGGGCCGCCGGTCAGCGTCTGGTGGCCACCCGTAATGGTGGCGATGTCGTGGGCGCCGTGGAAGTTCTGGCTGACGCCGGCGGCCACCAGAACGATCGCGAAAACGAAGGCGACGGGGAGCAGAACACGCAGCACGATCCGGGTCACGTCCACCCAGAAATTCCCGACGCGATCCGTCTGCCTTCTGGCGAAGCCCCGGATCAGCGCGGCCACGACGGCGATGCCCACGGCGGCGGAGACAAAGTTCTGCACCGCCAGACCCGCCATCTGCACCAGATGCCCCATCGTCGACTCGCCCGAATAGGACTGCCAGTTGGTGTTCGTGACGAAGGATGCAGCGGTGTTGAACGACAGGTCCGGGCTGAACGGCTTCATGCCGAGGGAGAGAAGGAAATGGTTCTGCAGGCGCAGGAACGCGTACAGGAACAGCACCGACACCGCGGCGAAGGCGAGCATACTGCGCAGGTAGACAGACCACCGCTGGTCGACATCGCCGTTCACACCGCCTGCCCGGTAGATCAGGCGTTCTGCTCGCCAGTGGCGCTCGCCTGTCAGAACGTGAGCCATGTAGTCGCCCAAAGGGCGGAATGACAGCCCGAGCGCCACCACCAGGGCGATCACCTGGAGCCAGCCGGCGAGAGTGTCGTCCATCCGTCTTCCCCTAGAACTTCTCGGGAAAGATCAGGCAGAGGACCAGGTAGATCACCAGACATGCGGCGACCACCAGCCCGACGGTGTCGTCCACGCTCACAGGCGTCCCACTCCCTTGGTGACCAGGCCGAGGAGGGCGAACAGCACGACTGTCAGGCCGACGTAGGCGATGTCCGACATACGCGAGGCACCCCCGTGGCGCGGTCAGGGGCATGGACATCGGTCCAGCCCGCTCGGGGCAGATTCCTTGCTGTTTCTGACGCTATATCAGCCAGTGTCGAGACTGCTCCGTCACTCTGCGGCCCGATGGAGTGAACGCCACAGGCAAGCGCCGTTGCTTTCAGCGGCCGCCCGGGGCGGCGCCTGTCGGCGCAGAGCTCGGGAGGGTGAGCGTCACCGAGAAGACGGACTCGTCGGTGGCCGTTTCCGGAGTCCCGCCCATGGCCTCGGCCATGTCACGCGACAGCCGCAGCGCCGGACTTTTCGGCACGGTCGGCCGGCGGCCACCGGGACGCGGACGCGGTCAACGACTCCGCGGTGAGGCCGGGTGTCCGTCCACCACCCGGATCGTGACGCGGGTTGGGGGACAGAAGCTTGCGCAGCTCGGCACCGTAGACGGCTCGGCCCACAAGCACATGCGAACGTGCCACGGTGACGCCCACAGCGCCCCGCCGCAGAGCGTCCCCAGGGCGTGCGAGGCACACCCGGCGTACCCGGCCCCGGACAGAAACGGCAGAACCGCCGGCCCGATCGAGTCGGCCCTCTCGGACCGGCCCAGCCATCCGGGGCTCCGGGAACCACAGGACGAGTGCACGGGCCGCGCCGTCTGACTACAGCGCCGGACAGGACGCAGGGACGTCGTCGTCCGGCGGGGCGCGGCTCGCCGGACGACCGGACCTGCTTACCGTACGGAGAGTGCATCATCTGCCCGGGAGGTCCCGTGCCCCGTAAGCATCCGAAGAGTTTCGCTCGTCCCCTCCAAGCCGTCGAACCACCGCGCGACGTCGAAGTACTGATCGGTGCGGTGTCGGTGACGGCTTTGGTGATGGTTCTCGGTGCCCTGTCCGAGTCCCCGGTGTGGCTTCTCGGGCTCCTCGTATTCCTGCCGGGGGCGGCATCAGCGCTGTGCACCGTACGCCAGACGAAGTTCGTGTCGGCGTGGACCGCACTTGTGGTCATCGTCACCATGCTGGTTCGGCACGGTGACGGGCGGCCTTGGCTCGACAGGATCCTCATGATGCTGCTCACCCTCGCCCTGGGCGCAGCGTCCGTCTACGCCTGCCACCGTCGGATCCGCCGCGAGCACGAGACACTGCGACTGCGCTCCACCGCCGCCGCGATGCAGCGCCACATCCTGCGCCCTCTTCCCATCCTCACCGACGACGTCCTGGTGGACGGAGCGTACGAACCCGTACAGGAGGACCGGCTCATTGGCGGTGACATCTACGATGTCGTCGTCTCTCCGTGGGGAACCAGGGTTCTGATCGGCGATGTCCAGGGCAAGGGCCTGCCTGCGGTCGGCGCCGCTTTCGCCGTCGTCGGCGCCTTCCGTGCGACGGCCCACCGAGAACCCACCCTGACCGCACTCGCCGATGCTCTCGATGCCTCTGTTGTACGGCACAACTCCTACGCCGCACAGACCGGTGACGACGAACGGTTCGTCACAGTGCTCATCGTCAACATTGACTCGCACGAAGAGGTGCAAGTCATCAACTGCGGGCATATTCTCCCGCAGGTGTTGCACGATGCCACCGTCACCACACCAGCCGTCGCATCCGGCGTCCCTCTCGGACTCGCCGAACTCGCCGTCGAACCCGCGACCGTCGACTGGTTCGCCTTCCCACCCGGCGCGACGCTGCTGCTGACCACAGACGGGCTTACCGAGACCCGTGCTGCCGACGGCACGTTCTACCCCCTCGTCGAACGCCTCGCCATGCGTACTGATCTCTCCCCCACCGACCTGCCCCGTGCCCTCTACGACGACGCGCGCGCGTTCGCCGGGGAGGGAGGTCAGCATGACGACGTGGCGGTCCTGGCCGTCCGACGGTCACCGTACCGCTGAGCGCTTTCACGGCACACACCACGCAATCGACCGTCACCTGCGGAACCGCCCCTCCCGCACGCCAGAGACATGGCCGCATACCGCGACCGCGCCCCGCGCAGGTGTTCCTGTCGGCAGTGCGAACGACTCGTAGTGGGGTGAGGCGTCGACCCGCGCCTGCATGACGGGGTCCAGCCGCAGCGCCTCACCCTGCCGCGCCGGCCCTGTGGGCCGGTCCGAGCCATGGTGGAAGGCCGGGAGGGGTGCGGGCCGCCGCGGCGTGTTCGACCTCTGTCTCGTCAGCGAGTCCGCACTCACCTCCGCCGGCACCACCCGGCCCGCCAATGACGTAGCCCGGTCCCTTCAGTCCCTGTGGGAGAACCGCGACGCCACCCTCGCCGCCCTGGGGACGGGCGGGATCGGCACAGCCTCCGCCCCCGCCACCGTCGCCCCGCCCAGCGACCGCCCAGCGACGTCGCTCTCGGTAGAGCCGAACCGCCCGAGAACCTGAATCGACGGTCGCATCGTCTCCCTGATCGTGAAAAGCGTGGCAGACCCCGACGAGGCAGAGCTCGTGCGTCGCATCGCCTGCGGTGACCGGGTGGCGTTCGACGAGTTGTACCGGCGTACCTCGCCCTGGCTGGCGGTGCGGCTCCGTCGTCGCTGCGCGGACGACGACGTCATCGCCGAAGTGCTCCAGGAGACCTATCTGGCGGTCTGGCGGGCAGCCGGCAGCTACGCAGGCTCCGTGACCGAGGGCAGTGCGGTCGGCTGGCTCTGGACGATCGCCGCGAACCGTCTCGTCGATGCGTTCCGCCGACGAGCCCGGCACGAGCGGGTGCCGACCATTGCCCTGGTCGAGACGACCGTGCCGGCCGCCGAGGACGAGGTGATGGCGAACCGCGTCGACCAGAACGTCGAACAGGCGCTGCTGCGGCTGCCAACGGAGTTGCGCCAGGTGCTGCAGGCGATGGTGCTCGACGACCTGTCGGTCCGGCAGACGGCGGTGCTGCTCAGCATCCCGGAGGGCACGGTGAAGACCCGCGCGCGGCGGGCCCGGATCGCGCTGCGGGAGGCGCTCTCATGACTCATCCCACCCCCCTGATGCTGGCCCGTTACGGGGACGGCGGGCGCGGATTCGACGGCGCCGTACTCTGGTCCATCGAGGTCCATCTCGACGCGTGCGCGGACTGCCGTGAGCAACTCGCCGCAAACGCCGCCCCAGCCACGGCGGATCTGCTCGACCGTGTCGCCATCTCGCTCGACCAGGCGATCGGGACGAGCCCGCCTCCGGCCCGGCAACGCACACGAGCAGCGGCCGTGAACCGACGCTGGCTCGCCCGGACGCTGCTGCCCTGGCTCGCGGTGACCGTCGCGGTGCTGGGCTGCGGCGTGCTCCTCAACGCCGTCGAGCCGAGCCTGCCTTCGCTCGTGCTGCTGCTGGCCCCGATGGCTCCGCTGCCCGGCGTCGCGGTGGCCTGGAGCCGGCGGATCGACCCGGTCTGGGAGCTGATCGCCACCACACCCGCGGCCGGCCTGGCCATGGTGCTGCGGCGCACGTTCGCGGTGCTCGTCGTCGTGCTTCCGGCGTTGCTGGCAGGGGGTGTGAGCACCGGAACCTCACTGGCCCTGACCCTGCTGCCGTGCCTGGCGTTCACTGCGGCCACCCTCGTGCTCGGCGCCTTCATCGGCGTGCGGCGCGCGGCCATCGGACTCGGAGCAGCGTGGTCCACGGCCGTCCTGCTGCCGAGCGTGGCGGCCCAATCCCTGTCCCCGGTACTGCAGCCGGAGAGCACCGCTGTCTGGGCGGTGACCACCGTGGCCCTTGCCATGGGCACCCTGCTCGCTGCCCCTCACTTCCACCGCCTGACCAGCGGCAACTGACCCTTCATCAAGAGGAGAGACCCCATGCGAGCGGTGAGTGCTGCCGAAACGACCCCTACCCTTCATCCCTTTCCCGTCCACGCCGAAGAACTGCGTGTCCGGGCCGGCCGCCACCTGGCCGTCGACGGCCTCGACCTGGCGCTGAAGGCCGGCGTGCACGGTGTGCTCGGACCGAACGGCGCCGGCAAGACCACGTTGATGCGCGCGCTGTCCACCGTCATCAAGCCCGCCGGCGGCTCGTTGACGCTGCTCGGCGCGCGGGTCGACGGCCGCGCCGACCTGCGCGAGGTGCGTCGCGGACTGGGATATCTGCCGCAGCAGTTCGGCTTCTACCCGCGGTTCACCGTCCGCGAGTTCGTCGAGTACATGGCCTGGCTCAAGGAAATGCCCAGAAGCGCGGTACCCGACGCCGTGCAACGCGCGATCGATCGAGTAGGTCTCACCGCCAAGGCCGACACCAGGATGAAGGCGCTGTCCGGCGGCATGCTGCGCCGGGCCGGCATCGCGCAGGCCATCGTGAACGACCCCGAGCTGCTGCTGCTCGACGAGCCCACCGTCGGACTCGATCCCGAACAGCGTCTCGACTTCCGCGACCTGCTGCGTGACCTCGGCGCCGACAGCTGTGTGCTGGTCTCCACCCACCTCGTCGAGGACGTCGTCGCCGCCTGCACCGACGTCATCCTCATGCACGAAGGCCGACTCCTCTTCCAGAGCACCCCCGACGACCTGATCGCCCGCGGCGGGCAGGGCGACGCGGGCGACAGCCCGGCGGAGCGCGGCTACTCCGCACTCCTGCGTCAGCACCGGAGTAACGCATGAACCGCATCCTCGGCATCGAACTCCGGCGGTCGGCCGCTCTCGGCGCCGCGCTCCTGATCGCCGTCGTCGGCACGATCGTGCTCCACGCCACTGTGGGGCGATGGTCCACCGGGTGGATGGCGTTGGCCAGGACGCAGCGTGAATACCTCGCGGTTCTCTCGCCCCTTGCGATGGCCGCCGGCGCCTGGCAGTCCTACCGCGAGCACCGGGCGAACGTCGCCGAGCTGTTCACCAGCGTGCCCCGCCCGCGACCGCAGCACATCGTGCCGATTCTGGTCACGACCGGGCTGGCGGTGCTCGTCGCGTACCTGGTCACGCTCCTCGCGGCGGCACCACGGATCGCCGACACGGCGCATTACCTTCCGCCGGCCGCGTTTGTCGTCGTGGCCGTCGGGCTGGTCGCGATGATCGCCTCGGTCTGGCTCGGGCTGGCCGTCGGACGCCTGGTGCCGGCGCTCGCCACCGCACCCGCGCTGGCCGTGATCGGCTTCGCGCTGCTGATCCTCGCGCCCCACGCCCTTCCGGACGGTGGAGTCACGGCGGCGTTCTCCCCGGCGATGGGGATGAGCATGTTCAGCGACTACGACACCGTCAGCGGCGGGGTCAGCGCCGCCCAGGCACTCTGGATGGTCGCGGTCGCGATGGCCGGTGTGGTGCTCTTCGTCGTCCAGAACCGTAGGTTCGCGTTCACCGCACTGTTGCCGCTGGCAGTCGGGGCAACGGCCACGGCCCTGGTCGTGCCGACCGGCGATGCCTACGACCAGGGAACGCTCGACCCGGTCGCCCAGGAACTGGTGTGCACCGGCGACACTCCGCGGGTCTGCGTCAGCCGGGCGCACGAAGGGTTGCTGCCCGAGGTGGCACCCAAGGCCCGGCACGCGTTGGAACTCCTGTCGAAAACACCGGTCGTCGCGGCACACGAGGACACCACCACGTTCTTTCCTCCCACCTCACCGAGGTCGCGGGTCGACACCGCGCTGATGACGATCACGGTCGACAAGCACGGTCGCCTCGCCCACCCGGGTCGGCTCGAACCGGCGATGCTCACCGAAGTGTTCACCGGCCCTCTCAGCTGCGGAGACACCCGGAACTTCCAGGTGGCCACCGCTGCGGCCTACTGGCTGGTCGACCGGGAGCCGACCGTTGGTCCCGATGGCCTCGAATTCGAGGACCCGGAGGCCGAAAAGCTCTGGAAGGGCCTGAAGGCACTGCCGCGGGCCGAGGCCGACGCCCGGGTGACCGCCGTCCACCAGGCCGCCCAGAAGTGCCAGGACACCACCGACCTCCTGACCCGGAGCGTGCGATGAGAGGGCTGACGCTCTACGCCCGCTCGCGCCGGGTGCCGGCGGCGCTCGCTGCGGCAGTCGCGGGTATGGCCATCGCGTGGCTGCTGGCGGCAGCCTTCGGCGACAAGGGCGAGGTGAGCAGCACCGTGCTCGTCCTGACGGTGCTTCTCCTCGTGGCCGTCGTCACCGCCACGCTCGGCGGCCCCGACGACACCCTGGACCGCACGGCGGCGAGGCCGTGGGCGTGGCTGCGGATGTCCCACCTGGCCACGGCCCTGGGATGCGTACTCCTGCTCCTGCTGGCCACGCTGCTCACCGGCACACGATTCGGGCCGTTCGGATCTGTCATCCGCGACACGGCCGGCCTACTGGGCCTGACCGCCCTGGGTGCAGCCACGGTCGGTGCCGATCGGTCGTGGTTCGTGCCTCTCGGGTGGACGCTCGGCGCGGCGGTGTTCTCGGGTACGGGCACCGCGGGGGAGGCGCTGACCTGGCAGGCGCAGGCGCCCGGCAGCCGGCCCGCGGCCGTGGTCGCAGCAGTGCTCGCCGTCGCCGGAGCCGCCGTCTACGTGAGCCGAGGCCCACGCCCCCGAACGTCGTCGGAGAACGTCTGAGCGGACGGGCCTTGACGGCCTCGGCTGGTCTCAGGGGCGGCCGGTGCCGTTACCGGAGTCACCATCTGCTGAAGGGGGTGACGAGAGGGCGTCCAGGTGCCGCGGTCCGGGGGATCCATCGCGCGACCTGGGGGAGGGGGAGGGCGCCCGCACCCGTGGCGATGTGCTGCTCGTCGCCCCCACAACTCCGGGCTGTCACCCACCGCGCCGTGTGAGCGGCACGGGCGGGAGCCGGCGGAGGTAGTGCATCTGAAAGGCGGCTGACGGAGTGTGGGGCGCGCATCGAGGATCTGCAGCGGGCGCTGACCGCCCCGATGCCCGCCCCGGAACGGGTCGATCTGACGGGGCCGCCCGTGCCCGCGCACGGCGTAGGGGTGGTGCGCGCGGCCGGCCCCGGTGGCTCATTGCCGGATCCGGTCAGGATCCTGGCCATCCAGCGTGCAGCCGGCCCGTGGCAGCGACGCTTGGCAGTACTCCGCGCGAACTCCTCAGCGCCATCGGCACGGACTACATGGTCGCGGTGCCGACCGCGCGCCTCGCCGAGGCACATGCCCCGCATCCGGGCGGCACCTGGCGCTACGAGTTCACTTGCCGCTCTCCCGCATACGACAGTACGCCGAGCGCCTGCCATGATCTTGGTGTCGACGACGTCCAGTCCGCGTCCGAGCTTCCGCCCCAGGACGACGGCAGCCGTTGGCATCCCGCAGGCCACCGGATCACCAGCGCCTCCACCATCCAGTTCATGCACATGCTGCGCCACCTCGCCGAGCAGACCGTATGGTCGCGGCCCGTCGCGGTCGGCAAACCAATGGTCTGCTTCCCCACTCCCGTCACGGCCGGCCATCTTCCCTGGGCAGTACAACGAGGACTGCCCAGGGAGACGGGTCATCCGCTCCATCGCCACCGCCACCGGCGTACCCGCACAAGGCCGCCGCCCCATCCGCAGCATCCGCGACAAGATCACCAAAAGCATCGACGACGGCTGGATCACAGCGCCGGTCAACGACGCCGCCGGCTACCGCACACCGTCATGCCGACAGGACCTCCAGCAGTGCCTCACGGAATTCCTTGGGACGTTCGAGGTGGACCGCGTGCCCGGCGTCGGCCACGGCGACCTCCCGCACCGTGCCGCCCGCCGCCGCGTAACGATCCAGGACGTGACGCGTCTGCGCCACCATCGGCTGCGCCGGTGTGCCGTCCCATCCCGGCACGGCGCCGATCGCGCCCAGGTGCGCCAGGTCGAACATCGAGGTGTCCGAGACAATGACGTCGTCCTCACCCCGTATCCACAGCACCGGCGGCTTGTGGCCGATCAGGTGAAGGTCGTCGATGCGGAAGTGGGTCGGGGCGAGGCAGTTGAGCACGCCGCGTGTGCCGGGCGCTGTCCCGGGCCAGTTGGTGGATTCCTCGCTGTCGCCCGGGTAGTGGTCGTCGCCGGTGCGCGTGGTGAGCATGGACTCGACGTAGGCGTCCTCGTGTTCGGGGCGCAGCGGCGGTTTGACGTAGCAGGCAGCCAGGACGGATCGCGGCGAGAACGTGGAGTCCTCGCTGCGGTCGCCCTGGGTGAGCAGCCGCACGAACTCGGGGTTGGCCGTGCCGCCGCCCGATCCGGCTCCGTCCGCGGAGTTGAGGGTTCCGTCCACTCCCTGCGTACCGCCGAAGCCGTAGGGGGAGACCGGGTTGACCAGGGTCAGGGAACGTACCTGGGCCGGGTGGTCGCGCAGATACTGCATGACCACGCCGCCGCCCATGGACCAGCCGACCAGATGTACCCGGTCGACCTGGAGGGCCGTGAGCAGCGCGGCGAGGTCGTCGGCGTAGTCCCGCAGGCCCCGTGTGGCGTCGACGGGCAGCGGGTCGGTGCCGCCGAAGCCGCGCAGGTCGACGGCGATGGGGCGGTAGCGGTCCGGCAGCCCGCTCAGGGTGGGGTGCCAGAACGTGGAGGAGGAGACGTTGCCGTGGACGAAGAGGACGGCTTCGCCCTCGTCTCTTGCTTCGGTGATCTGCTGGGTCAGTCGGCCGGTGGCGATGCGGCGGGGGCGGAGCGTGTTCATATGGGGTCCTTCAGGACAGCCAGGTGGCGATCTGGGCGGCGGCTGAGGAGTTCCATCCCAGTTCGAGGTGGTTGGCGCCGAGGATGGTCTGCCTTCCGCCGATTGTGGGAATGCCGGTGGTGTCGAGCGCGCTGTCGATGAAGACGACACCGTCGCTGGGCCCGCGGTTCTCGTTGAAGATGCCGATGACGTCCGCGGAGCCGCCGGCCAGCAGATACGTCGTGATCGAGGCCGGCACCCCGGCATCGTGCAGCGGCTTGACAAGTGAACCGGCGCCGATCGCGGCCTGGATGCCACCGCCGGCTGTGTAGAAGCCCTGGCCGCCGTAGTAGGTCGTGTACCAGTCCTGAGCGGCACCGTCGACTCCGTACACACCGTCCCAGCGGGCCAGCATCTGCCGCTGCCCGGGGTAGTTGTCGTAACCGCCGGACGGTGTCATCGAGAACTCCGGGTGGGCCGTGTACTGCCCGTAGCACGTCATGTGCGAGTGCGGGGAGGGGGCGTTGACCTTGCCTCCGCACTCCGGCCAGATGGAGAAGTCATGAGCCCAGCCGTGCGCGTAGGGGTAGTCGTAGCCGCCGTTCGGGCCACCGACCGTGATGAGCTTGCGTACATCACCGGCATAGGCCCGCCCCCAGCTCGGCTTCACGGACGACACGTACGCTCGGGTCGACATCTCGCCCTTGCTCCAGCCGACCAGGTCCACCTTGTCGACGCCCAGCTTCGCCTTGATGACGGCGATCGCGTCGCCCACGATCTGTGCCTGCATGAGGTTGTCGCCCTGCTTGTGCGCGAAGCCGACAGCGAAGACACGGTGACCGCGCTCGGAGAGGTACTGCATCAGCCCGGTGGACGGACAGGACATGGCACCGCAGCCGTAGCCGCCGGCTTCCCCCGGGTTGGCCCAGGCGCGGTCCGCAGTGTCGTTCGCGCCGTGCACGAGGAGGACGGGCGTGGTGCGGCCGCCGGTGTTCCAGCCGGGAGCCGAGTAGAGCAGGAACCTGCCAGAGGAGGGGCGAGACACACCGCCGAAGTACGTGACGCGCTTGCCGTCCTGATCACCGCGGCCGTCCGACGGGTAGCCCTCGGTGACAAATCCGCCGGTCGTGTCGAGATAGCGCTCGACACGGTCCCAGCCGTTGGTGACGGTGCCGGCTCCGTGACTCGCCTCAAGGGTGAGATACGAGGGTGGCGCGGAGGAGGCGCCCGCCGTCGCGCCGCTCGCGGTGGCGTGTGGTGCCACCACGGCCGCCGCGACGACCCCCACCACCGCCATGGCCCGGGCGGCGCGCAGTCGCCATCGGCGCCCCGGACTCCGTCTGTCAGCCATGTCCCGGCCTTTCCCGTTCATGCACCCATGGCGCGTCCGCCCGATGCCGTCCCGGCACCGGGTGTGCACACGCTAGGCGGACCGGTGGCCGACGGGGCATGTGGGCGTGCCACACAAAGGAAAGGACGCACATGGTCGGGGACTTCACAGCCGGTGGCCAGGGACTTCATCACAGGCCGAAGCCCGAACGGGGCCCGCGACATCCATCGCGTCGGGCAAGGGACGGGGGAGGGAGCAGCGTGAGTGCCTTTGCCGATCGGGCGAGCGGGCTCGACGGGAAGGAAGAGGGTGGCGATGTACGGGGTCGAGGGTGGTGGCCCGGCGGGGTCGTCGGCCGGTGGACCGAGCATCGCCTCGGCGCCGCATTGTGAAGCGCCGACGTTGAGCCCGGTGTCACCCGGTGTCAGCCGGTGCGGCCATGGCCGAGTTGGACGAGGGCCAGGTCGAGCATGTCGGCGAAGAAGTCGGCCGCGGTGGTGTCGATGCACAGGGGCGGCTTGATTTTCAGGATGTTGAGGTGGTCCCCCGTGGGTTGGACGACGACGCCCAGGTCGAGCATGCGGTCGCAGAGTTCGGCGGTCTCTTCGGTGGCGGGTTCCAGGCTGACACGGTCGCGGACGAGTTCGAGGCCGAGGTAGAGGCCTGATCCGTGGACGGCGCCGATGATGTCGTAGCGGTCGGCCAGTGCTTCGAGCCGGCTCTTCAGATGGCTGCCGACGCGTACCGCGTTGCCCTGGAGGTCCTCGTCGCGCAGGGTGTCCAGGACGGTGAGGCCCACGGTGCTGGAGACCGGGCTGCCGCCGGTGGAGGAGAAGAAGTAGCCCTGTTCGCGGTACCGGTCGGCGACCGACTTGGAGGTGATGACGGCGCCGAGGGGGTGTCCGTTGCCCATGGCCTTGGCGACACAGACGATGTCGGGGACGACCTGTTGCTGTTCGAAGCCCCAGAACCAGTGTCCCAGACGGCCGTAGCCGACCTGGACCTCATCGGCGACGGCCAGGCCACCGTGACGGCGGACGGCCGCGTACACCTGGGCGAGATAGCCGTCGGGCAGGGCGACTCCTCCGGCGTTGCCGTAGAAGGTCTCGCCGATGAACGCTCCTGCCGGGCGGCCCGAGGCGGCCAGTTCGTCGATCACCGCGACGGCCTCAGGCCCGTAGTGCACGGCATCCGCCCCGCGGTGCCGGCCGCGATAGGAGTTGGGGGAATCCACGGTGTGGACCCAGCCCGGGCGGGTGGCCAGGGCGTTCGGGTTGTCCTGCAGCGAGGTGGAAACCGCGTCGGAGGCATACGTCCAGCCGTGGTACGCCTCGCGCAGTGCGACGATGTCGTGCTGCCCGGTGGCGCCGATGGCCAGTCGGAGGCCCAGATCCACCGCCTCGGAACCGGAGTTGACCAGGAACACCGTGTCCAGGGGCTGGGGGAGGAGGGCGGCGAGGCGTTCGGTGAACTCCACCACCGAGGCGTAGTGGAACCGCGAGTTGGTGTTGAGCCGTCGCAGTTGCCGGGAGACCGCCTGTTCGACGCGGGGGTGGGCGTGGCCCAGCGGGGTGACGTTGTTGACGATGTCGAGGTACGAGCGGCCGTCGGTGGACAAGAGGTGGTGGCGCCAGCCACGTTCGATACGGGGAGGGCTGGCGTAGTAGTGCTCCTGCACGGTCGCGAACACGGCGTCACGCCGGTCGAGCAGGTCCCTCTCGCCCGTACCGTCGGAGTCGGCCGGGAGCCCGAGAAGCGGGGTGGGGTCGGCGGTGAGCGCGAGCCAGCCGGCGGAGTGTTCGGGCCGGACCAGGCGAGGCACGGCAGGGCCGTCGGCGGTGCTCAGCGCGATGTGGAGGGCGGTTCCGGAGGGGATGCGGGCGATGTCCTCACCCCGCTCCCCGGGGCCGGCGACGCCCAGCCGTCTGGCGGCGGCGTCGCCGAGCACCACCACGGGCAGGTTCTGCGAGGCGGTGTCGAGCCAACGACCGGCGCGCAGCGTGGCGTGCAGTGCGTCCAGCAGGTCCAGGCTTGCGGACAGCACGGTCAGACTGTTGGTCTGGCCGTCCGGTACCAGGTCGTTGCGGTAGACGGACGCCTTGGTCGCGCCGGTGGCGGTGACCTTCTGCACCGGGGCGATGTTGCCCAGCATCACCGGCGCCTGTGGGGGCAGCGGCACGAGCCGCTGGGAGGCGTCCTTTCCAGGCGCCACCGTGATCAGGTTGCTGCCGAGTCGGTCCAGGCGGTCCAGCAGATGCGCCTGGTTGG
Source organism: Streptomyces sp. CB01580 (assembly GCF_001905795.1). GTDB lineage: Bacteria > Actinomycetota > Actinomycetes > Streptomycetales > Streptomycetaceae > Streptomyces. Next base: position 40,866 of record NZ_LIXJ01000034.1, on the reverse strand, counting down.
ACGCCGAGATACCGGTGACCGCGACGACTGCGGCGATGCCCAGGGCGATGCCGAGCGCTGACAGCACCGAGCGCAGCCGACGGGTGCGTGGCCCCAGCAGGCCCAGCCGCAACAGGTCGGACGCTCGCAGCCGGACCGAACGGGGCAGCCTGCCGCCGGAGTCACCGCGGATGTGGGTGTGGGCGTGGAGGTTCACCGGGCACCGCCCCCGGTCGCCGCCGCGGCGCCGCGCTCGTCGAACGCGATCCGCCCGTCCTGGATGCCCACGCGCCGTGGAAACGACGCCGCCAGTTCCCGGTCGTGGGTGATGACCACCACCGTCGTGCCGTCCACGTTCAGTTCCCGCAGCAGATCGACGACGGCCGCGCCGGACGCGCTGTCCAGCGCCCCGGTCGGCTCGTCCGCCAGCAGGAGCGCAGGACGCCCGGCAACCGCGCGGGCGATCGCCACTCGCTGCTTCTCCCCGCCCGACAACTGTTCCGGGCGGTGGTCCAAGCGGTGCCCGAGCCCGACCCGCCGCAGCACCTCCACCGCGCGCCTGCGCCGCACGCGGGCGCTCGCGCCCGTGTACAGCAGCCCGGTGGCCACATTCTCCACGCAGCTCAGCCCCGCCAGCAGGAAGAACTGCTGGAAGACGAAGCCGATGCGGTGGGCTCGCAGCGCGGCCACCTGCCGCTCGCGCAGACCCGCCAGATCGTGCCCGTCCAGGCTGATCCGGCCTGCCGTGGGACGCTCCAGTGCGCCGTCCGACCACCACAACGCCGCCGGACACCGCCGCGACCACGAGCAGTCCGATGACGGAGCGGCGCAGCAGCCGGCCTCGACGACAGGGCTGCGGCGCGCCCGGTTCCGGTGCACCGGGTGGCTGCGGCACAGCCCGGCCCGCCGCCCCGAGGTCGCGGGTGCCGTCGTCCATCGCCATGCTCACTGCCCCTTGCCCAGCGAGGTGACGCCCACATCCTGGAAATCCTTGCTGCATATGGCGTACGCGCGCTCGAACGCGGCCGGGTCGGTGTCGACCGCGATGGCCACGTTTCCGCTGAACTTCGGCTCAGTGTCCGGAACCTGAGTTACCGTCAGACCGTTCTTGCGCAGACAGACAGCGAGCTGCCGGGCCCGCTCCACCATCTTGGGCAGCTCCTTGTTGGCGAGCTGCTGCATCCCAGGCACCTTGGCGTCGCATTCGGTCATCGCCTTCTGCATGGCCTCGGCGCCGGAGTTCCCCCCGGAGCCCGATCCGTCCCCATCGGCCCCCGCGGCGGGGATCTCGACCTGCCCCTGCTTGTTGACCTGCACGGAGGTCTGACCGGCCTCGTGCAGCGCGGGTTACAGGACGGTGCCGTGCAGGGCGCGGCGGTCGCCGGTTATGGCGCGAGCATCAGCTCCCCGACCGCGTGGGGCGGGTAGCGGGCTCGTCGACGGCGGCGCGCGGCTGGGCGAGCGTGGGATCGGGGCCGTGCGAATGTCGCGGACGGCTCGCCCTCCGGCGTATCGGCGGTCTCCTGGGAGACCTTGCCCTGGCGTACCGCGGTCGCGTAGTCCCGCCACATGGTGACCGTCACGTTGTCACCGGGACGCAGGCGCTTGAGCAGCGGCTCCGAGCCGCCCACGTCGATGCTGCGGGGCACCCGTGCCGGGCCGTCCACGTACAGCGTGTACTCCGATGACCTGGCCTGATCCCTGATCACCGTACGGGTCACAGTCGCGTCGAACGAGCGCCGGCAGTCGTCCTGGAGAGAGGACGGGGCGGTGCAGGCAGTCGCGGTGCCGAACGCTTTCTCGTCCTCGATCAGGTCCGGCACGATGGCCAGCCCCGCGGCACCGAGGAGGAGCATCGCGACACACCGAGCAGCGCCGCGCACAGCCCCCACACGCGACGCCGGACGGTACGCCGCCGGACGTCGCCCGGCTCGGGCGGAAGGCTGATGTGGTGGCTCACGCGCGGGTTGCCGTACGGCGGCATGACGGCGTCCTGTGAAGCGGCCCAGCAGGGTGAGCACGGCTACGGAGGCGGTCGCCGCTGCGCCCGTGGCCAGCGCGTCCGCGACGTACCGGCCCAGTTCCGGCCGCAGGATGTCGACGAGGCCGAACAGTACGGCAGCCCCTACAAGGCCGGCCGCGCCCCCTGCCGGCCAGGAACGGTGTCGCGCCCAGAACCACTGCATGAGCCCGGCGCCGATGAGGGGAGCAACGGACAGTTGCGGCTCGTCAAGGGCCGCGCTCGCGGTGTACCCCAGGCCGCTGACCGCCCAGCAGGCCGGTGGCCGACGCAGCCTCGCGCCAGGAGACGGATCGTCTCACGCCCGCCGCCTGCCCTTCACAGTCCGGGCCCGGTGGCGCTTCCACCGCCGGGCAACAAACGCAGCCACGATCGAGCCGACCACGAGCGGCCCGGCGACCCAGCGGATCACATCCGCCGCCCAGCCGGTCTCCCCGCCGGTCATCAAGGTGATCGTCTCGATGGCGAGGCAAATCCCCAGCAGGACAAAGCCGAGCCCCCAGGTGCGGACCACCCACACCGGCCCCCGGATGGGCTCCGGTGGCCGGCGCGGCCGGTGCACGGCCCAGCATCCCAGCCACGCACAGCCCAGCCCCACGGCCACCATGAGCACGTCCATGGCCCTGTCGAGCACGTCGATCGCGGTCCCGAGCATCTGCCCCTCCCCGCACTGGTCACTTCCTGCGGACCTGCAGAACAGCAGTGCCCCCGGCTCATCATGATGACTGCCCGGACATCTCCCCTCATCCACCGGGCACGGCAGCCGGCCCGCGGGGCTGCTTTCCGGAACCCGGCAATGTGGGTGACGACAGCCCTGGCCTCGTGCCCATTGAGCAGCCTTCGTCGCCCGGTTCGGGCAACATCCGGTGGTCTTGCTCCTCGCGGACGTGGATGAGATGACGTCAATGCCGGAAGGACGGCGGCTGCCAGGTAGTGGCCCGGCCGAAGGCCGGCCCGTCAACTGCCATATCCTGCCGCCGTGGCGAACTGGAAGCGGTCCCCGCGCGAAGGCTGAGGGGAGCAGGACAATGTCACGAAACCCCAGGGGCGAGTTCTTCGATGGCCCGGGCTGGATGTGCGCGAGCATCTTGCTCCATGGGTGGACAGCAGCCAGTAGCGGCACCGCACCCTGGCTGAGGATTGTCGCGGCGCTGGGGCTGGCGGTCTGGGTGACATTGCTCGCAAGGCACCTTTTGCGACGTTTCCATGCCCGCACGTCTTCTGAGCCCCCGGATGGGTCGGCGGACCCTCCCCGAACCGGTTGAGCCGGCAGAACTCGGATCCCAGGGGCTCCTGGCCCTGGAACTGCTGCCCAGGGCGGGGCTGCATGGGCAGGATGCGAACGACGGGACCAGGCGCGCTCAGTTGCTCGCGAAGCCGACGGTTGTCCACCCCGGACACATGGAGCGCTGCGACCAGGGCCTCGACACCGGCTCGCAGTCGACCGGCCGGCCAAGCACGGCCCGGAGTTCCGCTTCACCAAGCCGGAGACCTGGCCCGAGCCCGCGATCACCGCGGTCACCGACACCACCAACAGGAGGTTCGGAAACCTGCACGACCGGCTCACCGGCGGGCGCACCGAAACTCACCCTCCCCGGACCAGGTCGGCCACCAGGTTCGAAGAACCGCCGCCCAGCCACCCGTCATGACGTGGGCAGAGTGCTCGCCACCGGTGAAGCGTTCAGCCGTCCCGCCCACCACGAGGTCGGCACAGAACCGCGTCGAACTGGATGGACGACAAGCTGAGCGGGCACCGGACCGCACCCTTGTGACCGACCAGCCACCCGGGGTTCACGCGGACACGGGGCCGCCCGGCGGGTCGTGGCGGATGTCGCCGCGGGCGAGGAAGTCCTGGAGCTCGCGGTGGCGGAACTGGTAGGCGATCCCGGCGGTGCGCATCAGACCCGCGTCGCAGCACCAGTCGAGGAAACGGCCGAGGCGCCAGGGCAGTGGCTGATCGGACCACCAGCGGCGAGTACAGAGCAGGAGAGCCACGTAGCGGATCCCAGCCGCTCCGAGGGCCGGGCCGGCGCCTGTCCTGAACAGGGGGCCGAACGCGCGCCAGGGCCTGAACAGCACGTCGAGCGCGCCCCGGTAGCCGCATCTGAACAGGCGGTTGTGGACCAGCGCGAGCACCCGCCCGCCACCGAGGCCGAACAGGGCCATGTAGATGAACACCGCCCCGAACGCGAGGACGGGGCTCAGGGCGAACCAGTAGAAGGGGACGAACCCGAGCCCGACCACGAGGCCGGTCACGAGCCCGGTCACCAGGTCGTCCCGCACCATGCGGCGCGGCGACGCGAGCCCGTGCGGCCTGCGGATCTCGAGTGCGTCCGAGAGCACGCCCGCCAGTCCGGCCCCGATGGTCGCCCCTCCGACGAGCCCCACCATTGATCCGTACACGAGCCCGATCACCAGTCCGACGACGTTCCCGATGTCGAGCACGACGACGAGCCCTCCCCAGAAGAGCCCGCCCACGAGCCCGTTCACGAGCTGGCGTCGCCCGACACGCGTTTTGACCGTGATGCGTTCCAGCCGGGACGGGATCGGCCAGGGAGGGATTCCCACGAGAAGGCTGCCCGCCGCCATGAGCATTACGTTCGTCACGTACACGCTCCACGCGTCGAGCAGGCCCGCGGGCAGGTCGGCAACGGCCCACACCGCGAGAGTCAGGAGGACGTGGACGGTGCGGGCGCGGCGGTGGCCGGTGAGCGGCCACAATTCGTGGAGCACGAGGTCGGTGTTCGACAGACGGCGTCCGGCCACCTCGCGGGCACCGGTGTTGGTGCGCAGGTGGCGGGCGAGGACCGTCAGCCACATACGCACCTGCTGCCGCGTGTAGGGCGCGGCGGTGTCGTCCATCGGGGACGCACCCCGGATGTACAGATCCAGCAGGTGGTCCCGGATCTGCTCGGGGGTTCGCAGGCCGCGTCGACGGAGCTCCGCGGGGTCACGAACCCAGCCGTGCTCGGGGTCGCGCTCGTCGTAGACGGCGAGCGCCAGTGTCAGCCGCCAGGGGGTGGACAGGCCCCGGGCCAGCGGGCTGTCCGGGGCGGCGCGGAGTGCGTCCAGGACGGGTTCCCAGCGGTCCGGGTCGACGGCCCGGGCGGTGACGAACGCCTCGGCCGCGGCCGGGCTGACAGGGGCGATGTCGATGCGGGAGGCGTCCTGCGCCCACAGACTCACGTGTTCGAGAGCGGCGTACGGGGTGCTGCGGCAGGTGAGGACGAGCTGGCCCTTGACGGTGCCGTGGAGGTAGTTGTTCATGGCCTCCAGGGCGGCCGCGGCGCGGGAGCCGAGCCCGGGATCCTCCCTGGCGTCCATCTCGTCGAGGCCGTCGAGCACCGGAAGGACCAGACGGGCTCTGACGAGAGCGGCTGCCGCGGCGGGGCGTAGCCGGTGTACGCGGGCGAGCTGGTCGGCCAGCCAGTCGTCGAGCTTGGCCGGGCCGGGGCTGAAGGTGGACAACGACAGCCGTACGGGTACGGGGCCGCCCGGCGTCCGGTCGGCGAGCAGAAGCAGCATGAGGTGGAGGGCGAGCACCGTCTTACCGGCTCCGGGCGCGCCGGTGATGACGAGTCGGCCGGACCCAACAGCGCGGTAATAGGCGGCGACTTCCTCCAATGTGCCGTGGGGTACCGCGCCCGCGGCCTGGTGGGCACGGGAGGGCAGGTGGACGAACTCGATGTTGATGGTGCGGTCGCTGCCGCCGAGAAGTCTCCGGCGGGCTTCCTCCTCGCGTTTCCTGATGTCGACGGCGAGGCGGTCGGCGAGCCCGGCGGCATCGGTGTCCTCCCGGGCCTGGGAGGACCTGGCCTGGTCCAGGCCCGCCACCGTCAGCATCAGGCCGACCACTCCGACCACCAACCCGCCCGGGTCCACGTCCCCGGTTCCCGCCCGGACGGCCATGGCGACCGACACCACCAGCGCCGACACCGTCAGCGCCGACCAGCCCCACCGCGTGGGGCGTACGGTGTCGGACATCCCCCTGGTCACCTGCCGCGTGAGCGGAAGCGGAAAGCGGCGGCCACGGCGAGGGTGCCCAGGACGGCGGACCCCGCGGCCAGCGGAACCAGACTCCCGGTGCCCCGGCTCCCGGTCTCGGCCATGGCGCCGGAGGGGTCGGCCGAGCCTTCCGGGGTCGTGTCCGCCCTCGCGTCGTCGCTCGGGTTCCGTGACCCGGCAGTGCCCGAGGTGGCCGTATCAGCCGTTCCGGACGGGGCCGGACCGGTCGTCGTTCCCGCCCCGGCGACGTCGAACGACGCCACGACGTTGTTCTGCCCGGGATCCAGCCCGCACGACAGGTTGAGCGTGACGGTCACGATGCCCCCGCTCGCGGTGACGTGCGCGGCGAGGTCGCCGACGGTGATTCTCACCCCGCCCGGTCGGGTGAAGGCGCGCGTCGGCGCGACACCGGTCGCCTTGACCTGGAACGGTCCGGACGCCGGAACGCTGGTCCTGGCCACCTGGAACGGCACGCCGAGGTCGGTCTCGACGCCCGGCGCCGTCACATGCACCTTCGCGTCCACCGTGCCCGTGATGGTCTTGATGCCCGCCTTCCGCAACTCTCGCGCGTCAGCCGCGTTGACCGGCACCGCCGCACGGATGACGAACTTCGGTGTGGGCACGCCGACCGTCGCCGACTTCGGGACGTCCGAGTCGATCTTCACGGTGCCTTGCCGCTCGTCGGCCATCGGAACCGAGCAGGTGTACCGCAGTGTGCGCGACACAGGCTCTGCGGCCGCGGGTACGACTCCGAAGACTCCCGCGCTCGTGCCCACGACCCCTGCGGTCACCACAAGTCCCCAGGCCCCACGGGCCACCGGACCTCTCAGAACGGAGCGGGATGCCGCTTGCTGCTCACACGGGTTCTGGATCAGTTCGACGTTCGCCATCTTGTCCCTCAGTCAGGTACTCGGGCCTCCGGCACGAAACCCACGGATTCCCCCACCAGGTGGAACGGCCGCGGGGCGGCCCCACCTCGGTCGGCGAGGACCCGCCCCGCCCGAGCGCGCAGTCGGGCCCCGCAACCAACCGTAGGAGTGGATCGCCCGCCCGGAATTGCGCGTGCGCGTAGGAAAGTTGACGCCACGCGAAAAACAACGAGTTCCACGCACACATGTGCGTATCGAGCCGCTGGCGCACTGCCCGGATCGCACCGCCGTCCACTACACTGTTGCGGCACTACCGGGGCCTCGTGCCATGAGCGTGAGATCCGACTTCGGTTGTGCGCACTGTGAGAAGGCCGCGGTGAAAGGTGTTTCGATGGCCTTGGAAACCTACACGGTGATTTCATGCACGACCCGGGACGTGACGTCGCGTGAGCGCGCCGAATTCTGGGGCGAGCACGTGACGTCGTATCAAAGCCAGATGGGCTACGGATACCCACGCACCGACGACTTCCGCGCGGGAACGATCCGCCAGCGCACCGCCACCTATCAGCTCGTCCAGTGGTGGTCGGACACGATCAAGTACACCCGGACCACGAGCCAGGTACGGCACAGCCCGGACGAGGACTACCGCTTGCTGCTGCCGGTCGCCGGAGAGCTGCTGCTGCGCCAGAACGGCCAGGAGCTGCTACTGGTCCCGGACGTCGGGTGCCTGGTCTCCTTCGGCGCGCCGTTCGAGGTCCTGCAGGCCGCCTCAACGCGGGCGTTCATCATGTCGATCCCCGCCCAGGAGGTGAACGGGCGGTTGAACCGGTCGTCGCCGCTCACCCTGGGCCTCGACCTCCGCTCGGGTCTGGGCCGGGTGGTGGGCAGCATACTGACCGGCCTGCACGAGGAGCGCGACGCCCTCACAAGCGGCCAGTTCGACGCGGTGTCGGAACGCCTGGTCGAGCTGTTGTGCATGCTCGCCGCGGGGGACGACCGCCCCACCCCGCCCGGCCACCTGACGGAGGTGGAGACCGTGGTCCGCCGGTACGCCCGCGAGCACGCCGCCGACCCCCATCTGACCGGTGCCACCATGGCGCGAGCCCTGGGCTGGTCGCTGCGCCAGGTACAGCTGGCCCTGCGACAAGCCGGGACGACCCCCCGCGCACTGATCCGCGAGGAGCGGCTGCGATTGGTACGGGACCGGCTGCGGGCGCCCGCGTACCGGCACATGACCATTACCGAGCTGGCATATGCGTCGGGATTCTCCTCCTCCAGCGCGCTCAGCACGGCATTCCGGCAGCGCTTCGGGGTGTGCCCGCGCGAAATGCGTCACGCGGGATTCCCGTCCGCCGGTGATACGCGACGGAGCTGACCGAAATCAGCTGGACTTCCGGTCCGACCGGCAACAGCGGCAGGTCACCGGACGCACGGTAAATCATGGTGCCCAAACGCTTTTCGGATAGCCGGAGCGGTCTCGAACCGGATGCCTCTGAAGCTCGGTAATCCCTACACGAAAACGATCACGGGAGGATTCCACGATCCGGGACCCCGGCATCTCGGCGTCGGATCGTCCCGCCCCGCCCCGGCTCGCGCCACGGCCCGGGCGGCTTCGCCGCGTCGGGGCGGTGGCGGGGCGTCGAGCAGTTCGCCAGGTGGCGTCCGGGGCAGAGTGCTCGGCTGCTCGCCCTTATCCTGGCCGCCCAGAACAACGCCCTGGGCCAACTCGACCCGATGGAACGGGCGTCGGTCCAAGGGCTGTCCCGTAACTGCTGTTCAGGGATGAGATGACCTCGCCATGGCCGGTGTGATCACGGTGTCGCAGTCGTCCGCGCACGCGGCCAGGCAGGGGGTCGGCCGGTCGGGGCTCGTACGGGGAGTCGTTCACCGGCGAGGAGCCGGCGAAGCGACGGATGGAGCTGAACGATTCCCTGCTGATCGCGGATCTCGCCGACGAACTCCTCCCGCTCCGGGACCGGCCCCCGATCAGCCGGACCATCCTCGAAGGCGACCTCGGCCCCATGGCCTGAACGGTGACCACGAAGGGCGATCGTGGACGACGACGGGACGGGGGCGGAGGGTGCGCGGAGGGCGGCCCGCTCGAGCGCGGTGCGGGGGCCGACGCGGTGCGGGGGAGTGGTCCGGCCGCCAGGAACCGGTGCAGCATTACGATTGCCCGGCGCGTGCACCGGCGTGGCCGATCGTTGCCATCATGTCCACCGAGGACGATCCATCGAACATGACAAGGGCTCAGAGGTTTCAGACATGGCCGACGAAATCTACTTCAGCAACAACTACAGCGACCTGTCGCAGCAGCACGGCACAGGCGCGGGCTTTCAGTTCGAGTTCCGCTGCCAGCGCTGTTCGGACACCTGGCGCTCGCCGTTCGAACCTTTCAGATCGGGCCAGGCTGCCGGCTGGATAGGCAAGGGCGTCAACGCGGCCTGGGGCCTGCTGGGCGGCAGCGCCAACACGATCAACAACGCCGCCGACGGGTTGGCCGGCGCGACCTGGGGCGGCGCCCGCGACGCCGCGTTCCAGCGTGCGATCGACAACGCGCGCGGACACTTCAACCGCTGCCCGCGCTGCACCTCGTACGACTGCGGACGGTGCTGGAACGCCGAACAGGGCCTCTGCCTCCAGTGCGCCCCCGACACCGCCGCCGAGGCGGAGGCCGCCCGTCGCCGCGGACTCAATGACTTCGTCTCCGACCAGGCCTACGCCGCAGGTCAGACCGCCGGGCAGCGCTACGACGCCAACACGCCCCGCCAGCTGGTCTGCCCGCAGTGCCGCACGGAGACGCACGGTGGTGCCTTCTGCCCGGGATGCGGCCACCGCCTCGCCCAGACCCCGCAGTGCGCGTCATGCCATGCGGCCGTGCCCCAGGGATCCGCGTTCTGCCCGGGATGCGGTGCGCGGCAGTAGCGGAACGCAGGGGTGCCGCGCGTCCGACGACGTGCGGGACCCCCCGCGGCAGCAGCCGGTCAGCCGCCCCCGTACGGCGGGTTGTACGGAGGCTGCGGAACGTACCGCTGCCACTGCTGACGGCTCAGCGCCCCGGCGCTGCTCGCGCGGATGCGCCGGATCGCCGCGTCCACGTCCAGATTCCACCGACCGACGACGCCGTCGTCGGTCGTGGCGGCGAGTACTACCGCCTCAGCAATACCCATAGCATCCCGCTGCGGCGCGGTGCAGCGTCCCACGCTGCCACCCATCGGGCGGAGCGACAGGCCGCACGGGCACCGGCCTTCCTGCGTGATGCTCCGACCAGCCCCTGCACATGGGGCCAACTGGAGCGATTCGTCGCCGCGCTGCCCTACCCCACCATGAGAGAAGCGGCCCAAGTCCTTCGCATCAGCCGGTCCACGCTGGTTGCCCAGATCAACCGGCTTGAAAGGCACCTGGGCCGATCCCTGATCGAACGTGCTGAACGGGGCCGCAGGATGCGGCCCACGTCCTTCGGCGGAAATTGGCCGCTGCCGCCAAGCGGCTCATCGGCCCAGGCGGGCGGCCTTGATCGTGCGTTGGGCGAAGACGTCCTCACGGCGGTCTTCCATCTGCCGCAACGCGTCTTTGCGATCCCGCCGGGAGAGCCGGTCGAGATATGTGTGACCGAAGAGGTGATCGGTCTCATGCTGCAGACATCGGGCGAAGTAGCCCGTTCCTTCGATGACGAGGGCGTTGCCGTTCTTGTCGAGCCCGCGAGCGACGGCGCGATCGGTGCGGGGGACTGCCAGGCCCGCACCGGGTACGGACAGGCATCCCTCGTAGTCGTCAACGAGTCGGCGACTACTCGGATCGGGCAGGTCCAGGACGGGGTTGATGATGTGGCCGACATGCCGGACCCCGTAGTCATCCGGGCAGTCGTACACGAATAGGCGCAGGTCAAAGCCAACTTGGTTGGCAGCCAGGCCGACACCGTCGGCCACATACATGGTGACGAACATGTCGTCGATCAACGCCGACAACTCAGGAGTCCCGAACTCGGTCACCTCCCGGCACGGACGGTTCAGCACCTCCTCACCCACCACCGTGACCCTGCGAAGCGAACCCCGCCCCGCCTCCGGTGGCAGAGCCGGATAGGTGTCCACCGGGCGGCCTTGCACATGGACTCGTCGGTCGACGGAACGCGACCGCTCGCGACGAACAGACATGGCTCTCTCCCTTTTACGCACGCCACAGATGCCGCGGAGGTCACCGCGGCTGATGTCTTCAGCAGGACTACTGCCCAGCACTTTGCAAAGTAGCAGACTTTGCAAAGTGACTGAAGATGCGTCAACACCCCGGACGAGCAGGCAGACGGCACCGGCGAAGAACTGCGCGAGCACGAAGTCCGCACAGCCTTGCTGGACCTGCTCGCCGAAGTCGGCACCGTCACGGCGACCGAAGCCGTCCCCCGGCTGGGCTACAGCTCTGGACTCTGCTCATTCCACCTACGGCAGCTCGCACGTCACGGATACATCGAAGAGGCCCCTCACAGCGGGGGTCGCGCACGTCCCTGGCGTCTGAGGCAGCACGCCCCCGCAGCCGACGGGGCCAACATCGCGAGCCCGAGGACGCTTTGCCGAGCCTGCGGCCCAGACCGAGACCCCCCAGCATCCGAGCTTCCCCCACCCCGGACCGGATACCTGTCCCCGCGCTCACTCGCAAAAAACAGTGGAGCCTCTTTCGTAGCTTGAGCACATGGTGAGAACTGAACCCAACGCAGCCGACAGGCACTTGATCCGGTGCACAGCGGCATCCGGACTGGAACTGAGCCCCTACCGGCTGGAGCGTTGGCGAAAAGCCGGGCTGATCCCTCGGCCCGGCCCGAAAACGCTGGTCCGGATCGGAACCGCCGAGGTCTACAAGCCGGAGACAGTCGCCCTCGTGGCAGGGCTCCTGGTATGCGCCCCGCCGTGCAGAACGAACGAGGACCTGGCGCTCCTGGCGTTCTTCAACGAGGTCCCAGTGCCCTCGGATCCCGTGCGTGCCGCCCTCCTCAAGAACTACTTCGTCCAGTACAGCAAGGACCGCGAGCGGAAGGACGAGGAGTGGCAGCGCATCCCGGATGATTTTCGCGCCGAGGCTGAACCCGAGTACAACTGGGCAGAAGCCGCAGCTGCCCTCGACATGGAACACAAGGCGGCCGTCAGGCAGATGAGAGACAACCTCCGACGCCGCCGCGACCTGGCGACGGCATCGCGCGCCGAGCTCGACGAACGCGTCCGCAGCGTGCTGATCCATCTGAATGCCCCGGCCCTGCCCACGGACGACAGCGTGTTCATGGCGGACCTGCGCATGGCCATGGCGTTCGCCGGGCCGCCCGAGCAGTCCCGCGCAGCATGGCTGCTCGCAGCGCTCTGCCACAGCGAGCAGCTCCCAGAACGTGTCGAAACCTCCGGTCCGGAACGGCTCGAGACCTTTCTGTCGGTGACGGACGACGATCTGGGGGTTCTGCGGGAGCAGGTGAAAGAGTCCCTGGACGCCATGTGGCACATGGCAACGGAAGGACGCGGCCGCCACTTCGATCTGAACTCACCGGAGATGGCCCGGTCGGCGGGCCGCATGCTCGTGGAATGGATTCACCGCGCGCCAGGCTCACCCTCCCGGCACGCGCCCCGCCCAGTTGCTGGTGGACAGCCTGCGCAGCCTGTGGTCCCTGTGCTCGACCGACTCCGTCGGAGAAGGACGCACCGCCTTTCAACGCCGGACCCGGCCCCTGCAGCAGCACCGCTCAGGACGACCGATGTAACGCCGACCACCGTGGTGCACTGGCCGGACCTGGTCGTCGTCGAGCCCGTCCCGCGGTCCCCGATCGCCGTCGAGGTCGAGCTCACCCCGAAGTCCCCGGCGACGATCCGGACGATCCTGCGGGCCTACCGGCAGGCGAACCGCCGAATCCAGATTCCAATGAGCAGCGAGTTCGTGAGCGAGAGTCGGCAACGCGTCACACCAACCAAGCACATCAGCGCCGAACCGAATGACGAGCCGGTCTCGAACCTCTGGCGCGATACAGACCAGCTCTCTCTTCGCAGGTACGTCCACCACCCCGGCGGTCGCCTCCGCGGCGGACCACGTCGACGTGAAGTGACCCTCGGGAGGGTCATCTATCCTCCAGCAAGCGCAGAAGGCCCAGGCCGGAGACCCTTCGGTCTGGGCCTTCTCGAGCCCTGGCTGTTCCCCGGCCGGCAGGCCGGTCAGCCGGTCGGCGTCGGGGCCGCAAAATAGCTGGTCATGGATGCGGTCTGTGCAGGAACCTGAGCGTATGCCTCGACGTCTCATGTTCGTACAGCTGAAGACCGGTTACAACACTGACCGCGGACCCTCGTGGATCGGGTGGGTGGACTTCTCGAAGACCTGGAGCACTGCGTATTTCGACGGGAGGACACTGCGCCGGGCAGGCGGGATGTTCGATGCGAACTTCTACGATGTGCAGACCGACGAGGAGTTCTGGGTCTCCGGGCCGAAGCGGGACCGCACCGACACCCGCTATGGCCCTTCCAACCCTGAAATCGAGCCGGAAGCCGTCGAGGCCTATCACGCTTTCCTGGAGGGCGCTCCCCTGCCGGGTCGGGAAAACGGCTGACCCCGTCGTTCTGCCGCCGGGCGAAGTAGGCGTAGACGGTCTGGTGAGGCGGGCAGTCGTGCGGGAGGTACCGCCATGGGATGCCGGTGCGGTCGACGTGGAGGATCGCGTCCAGCAGGTCGCGCAGGTCGTGCTCAGGTGGTCGGCCGAAGACGAGTGCACGGGCGGCGCGCTCGTATCGCCAGGCGGTCAAGGTGGGCTCCACCAGAGCCCAGCGGGCATCGGACAGGTCACTCGGATACGGTCGGCGAGCCGTCATGATGACGGCACACCGCGGGAATCACCTTCTGTCCAGAGCGAGTAACTCGAGCGGACAGAAGAGTTCCAGTCCGGCTTACTGGAATCCTGAATCAGCAGGTCAAGGGTCGCCAGTCCGGAATGGGCGCTTTGTGCAAGCGTTCGGGGAACGGTCACGGTGACCGTTCCCCGAACGGGAGCCGCTGTGGCTGGTGCGGCGCGAGGAAAAGAAGCGACGAGTGTCGAACGTCGGCCCGGACCACCGCCGCCCGGAGCGCTCCGAAGAGTCCGGCGGCTTGATCAACCTGGGGCTGATGGTCAGCAGCTTCACCCTCGGCCCACCTGCTCTATCAGGCTACCGGCCTCCGGCCTGGCCGGGGGTTCAGAAGCAGGCACTCATCCGAGCGGGGTGATGTCGACTGGTTTGCCCAGGTCGTAGAAGTGTTGGGTGCGGGTGTCCAGTTTGCCGGCGATCTCCATCGAGGCTTGGTCGCCGACGGGAGTCCAGTCCTCTGCGAACCAGAGGATGAACTCCTTTACCGGAAGCCCGTTCCATGAGAAGGCGTCGTCGCTGATGATCCGGTACGACTCCACGGAATTACCGTTGGGCAGCTCGATCTTGTCTTTCGTCTCGTCTACCTTCCACACCGGCTGCGACTGCACCATTTCGGCGGCGTACTTGACGTCGGAAAAGGTTCGGTAGAGCTCGCCGGTTGCAGCGACGAGCTGCTCTTTGGGATCGTCTGATTTCTTGTCACCCTTGACGGGGCCGTCCCCCTGGTCGATCCACATGGTTTCGTCGACGAAGGCCATCTTGATCGGGCCGTCGGGACCGGTCAGCTCACCCTGGAAATTGTATTCGGGGTCATAGGTGAATTCGACGTCGCCATAGATGTCGGCGGTGATGTGCATCTTTCCCGAGCCATAGCTTGACAGCGCTTCTGAAACGCATTTCCCAAGCGGTTTTCCGTTGAGTGTCGCACCGGGCCGGAGGTTCAGATCGGTGCATGACTGCGGCGCTTCCCAAGCCTGCTTGGACGGCGTGGCTTTGGCCTCGGCAGCGGGCTTCTTGTCGTCCGGCCGGGGCTCTTTCTCCTCCGTCGCGCAGCCCGCGAGGCCGAGTCCAAGGCTGATTGCCGCGGTCAGCCCGACCATGGTTCTCTTCCGGGTTCTCACTTCGCTCCCCCGCCTCTCTCGCTTCTTCCCTGTTGCTCTCGCAACGTGGACCTGCTATGCCGGTCGAGCCGTGTTGCCGAGCGGCATGTGGATCTTGATTGGACCGCGAAAGTCCTTTGCGGCCCTGGGCGATGGGGCTTGCCCAGGACGTCTGTTCATTTTAGTGAGAAGGGTCTTTCCGTGAGCAGAGTACCGTCTCACGCCGCAAGCCCGTCGCCTGCTGGAGCGGGGCCGCGCGGCCGGTGCGGCGATCCGGACCGGGACACCGCGCTCACCCCGGCGCAGCAGGCCACCGCAGTCCACGCCCACCAACAGGTCGCGATGCCCGAGGAGTACCTGGAGGGCCGCACGGCCGACCCCGCGACGTCGGCTGCACACACCGCAGTACCTCGCCCGGCCGGCCGCCCTCACGAAGGCCGCCGAAGCCCGCCGCCGCGCCATCGCCGACCGGCTGCAGGCACGGGGAAGGCTTCTCCCTGCCTCCGGACACCACCAAAATTCACTGCGCACCCCGCCGCGCCCGGGCCGCCCACGGACGCGGTCCAGCCCCAGCCGCGCGGAGTCCGGGCCGAGAGGCGGCGATGGGCCGCATGAACGTAGCGCGCCCCCGCCGCACGGGGCACCCCGGCTACAACGTGGTCCTGCCACGCGAGCCGAAGACAGCGACCGAGGCCCGGCACCTGGTACACGTGTCCCTGTCCGCCTGGGGACGGGACGACACGGCGCACCCCGCCGAACTCGTGATCTCCGAACTCGTCGCCACCGCAGTCCGGCCCGCACGCGGCCCCATGGTGCGCGTCATCGTCGGCGGTCGGGGGCGGCGAAGCCGCGCCGCCAGCAGTGGGCGGATCTCGCCGATGGCACGGGAGATCGTGGAGTGGGAGGTGCCGTACGGTTCGGCGAGCGTGGCGTGCGGGAGCCTGGTGCACAGGTGGGCCGGGGTGACGAGCAGACGGTCGATGAAGACCAGGTCGTGCTTCGGCCCGGCACCGGCCTCTCGCTGCCGCTCCACACCATGGGCGCTCACGGAGTTCCGACTCGCAACGGGCGAGCCACGGGGCAGCCAACTCTTCGATCAGATCGCCGAGATGCGTACGGAAGACGCCGCAGAAGGCAGGATGGGTCGAGGCCGCACGGGCCCACTTCTTGGGCACACTCGAAGAACTCGTGCGGCCGCCGTCACGTCACCGGTCACAGGTGCATCGTCCCGGTCTGCGTCTGGCAGAGGTAGAACAGTTCGGGGTCACCCTCATCAAGGCCGTGGAGAAGGCCGACTGGCCTCCACCCAGCTCGCTGCAGCAGCTGCTGCATCGGCAGGTTGGAGACGTTGGTCGAGGTGAACAACTTCTGGGTTTCGCACGAGGCCGCCACGGCGTCCAGCAGCCGACGGCCGACGCCTCTGCCGCGGGCAGATGGTGCGACCATCAGCATGGTGACGAAGCCCTGTTCGAAGAATGTGTACTCGACTACACAGTAGCCAAACAGGCCGGACGCGCCTTCCGCCGCGACCACCACGCCCTGGTGGCACCACCTTCGGATACTCGCCACTCGCTCCCTGTCACCTTCAGCCGCGACCGAGTCGATACCAACCAGCGCGTCTGCCTCCGTCTCCCTGACGCGACGCACAACGAGTTCGCCGAGATCCTCTGCATCCATGGGGCCATGCTGTCAGTTCGCGTCGATGGCCTGCGCTGCCTCTGGCTCTCTGTCGCGGACCAGGTCGCTGGTCAGAGAATATTGCCATGTGTGGTATTCCGTCACGAGCGCCCGACGTGCGATGCGTTCCGGCTGTCATGTGCCCGAGCTCGCGCCCTCGGGGGCGGCCCTCACACGGTTGCGGAGCGTGCCGATGTGCTCGACCTCGACCTCGACGACGTCGCCGGGGCGCAGATGGCGACCGGAGAATACGCCGGCGCCGCGCGGTGTTCCGGTGAGGATCACGTCTCCGGGTTCAAGGGTCTGATAGCGGGAGAGGTAGGAGATCAGGTCGGCCACGCCGTGGATGAAGCTGCTGGTGCGGTCGTCCTGGCGTACGTCACCGTTGACCAGGGTGCGCAGCCGCAGGTCGATCGCCGCGGTGAACTCGTCCGGGGTGACCAAGCAGGGGCCGAGCGGTTTGAAGGTGTCGAAGCTCTTGGCCACGCCGATGGACGCGGTCGGATCGCCCGACATCGCGCGCTGTTGGATATCGCGCGCGGAGACGTCGTTGGCGATGGTCAGGCCTGCGATGTGGCTCGGAGCCTCGGCGGTGGAGACCGCGCTCGCGGACCGGCCGATCACGACGGCCACCTCGCCCTCGTAGTCGACCTGGTCGGCCGCGACGGCCGGGAGGCGAATGTCGTCGCCCGGTGCGGTGACCGCGGATCCGGCGACCAGCTGGAAATTCGGCTCAGCGGGCAGGGTGATGTCTGGCCGTCCCATCGCGGCGAACATCTCCAGGGCCTCCTCCGCGTGGCTGGGGTAGTTGAGGCCGACGATCAGGATCTTCCCGGGCCGGGGAACGGGGGCGTGCACCCGGACCTCGCCGAGGGCGACGCGCCGGACGGCCGCCGCCGCGCGTGCGGGGTCGATACCCGGTCCGTGCAGGAGGGCGCCCAGGTCGGCGAAGGGGAGGTCGAGTACGGAGAGCTCGCCGGGGCTTTCCTCCCTGGCGATGCCCAGGGCTGTGCTGTACAGGCGCATCACGGACTCCGGTGTGTCGGGGACATATTCTCTTGGTTGCAAGTCAAGAGATCTCTTGTTTCGAAGTCAAGAGTTCATCGGTTGCCGAGTTGCTGTTCTCGGATGCGGCCGATGGGGGCGGGGACGTGCCGCCTAGGCTGGGCTGCTATGCCAAGGAACCGCCAACAGATCCCGAAAGCCGAGCGCGAGGCCGCCCTGGTCGACAGCGCCTGGGAGCTCTTTGCCGTCAAGGGATACAAGGGGACCAGCCTGACCGAGGTCGGCAAGGCGGCCGGTGTCGCGGCCAACGCCGTGCGCTGGTACTTCCCGACCAAGGACGACCTGTTCGCCGCCACGCTGGACCGCCTCTTCCTGCGCGAACGGGAGCGCGTGGAGGCGGATCCTGCGATCGGAGAGGATCCGCAGCGGCAGCTGGTTACGTTCCTTGCCGACCTGGAGGCGTATCGCGGGCTGCACCGGGAGGCGTATGACCGCATGGACGAGTCGCCCGTCCTCGCCGAGGTCTACTCCCGCATGCGGGAATGGCTGGAGGGGCGCCTGCTCGCGGCCGTCGCGAACCGGCTGCCCGAAGGGGTCGATGTCGCGCCCGTGGCGGATATGGCGCATGTGCTTTTCGAGGGGCTGCTGGTCAGCTTCCGGGGGCTGGACCGGCCGACCGGGGAGTTCGTCGACCTCCTCGTAGAGGCGCTGGCGGCCGTCGCGGTGGCGCGCTGACACCGATCTCTTGACTGCCATACAAGAGACTGCCTAAGGTTCTCTTGTATGGCAGCCAAGAGGGCTGTCATGCCCTCGATAGGGAGGTCGCCACCCCATGGCTTCTCCAGGCAAACTCGCCCACATCGTCCTGCGCACCGGCCTTCTGTCGCCCATGACCGACTGGTACGTACGCGTCCTCGAAGGCCGCGTCACCTTCGCCAACGAGGCCCTCGCCTTCCTGACCTACGACGACGAGCACCACCGTGTCGCGCTGGTCTCCACCGGAGCGTCCGAGCGTCCGACGGACGCGCACACCGGCCTGCACCACGCGGCATTCACCTACACCACGCTCGGAGATCTGCTCGGCACGTACCAGCGGCTGAAGAAGGACGGCATCCTGCCCTTCTGGTGCATCAACCACGGTCCGACCACCTCGATGTACTACGAGGACCCCGACGGCAATCACATTGAGCTCCAGATCGACAACTTCGCCACCGAGGAAGCCCTCGACGAGTGGTTCCGGTCCGGAGCCTTCGAAGCCAATCCGATCGGGGTCGTGTTCGACCCGGACGACCTGGTGCGCCGCTTCGACGCGGGTGAGCCCTTCGCCGAACTGGTCAGGCGCGCATGACCGACATCGACGCCCCGGTCGTCATCATCGGAGCCGGCCCCGTGGGGCTCGCCACCGCGCTCGTCCTGGGCCGGCACGGCGTCCGCAGCGTGGTCTTCGAACAGTACGACGGGATCAATCCGCACCCCCGGGCCCATGTCGTCAACACCAGGTCCATGGAACTGTTCCGCACCTGGGGCATCGCGGACGCCGTGCGAGCGGAGGCGGCAGACCCGTCCTGGGCCGGCACCATCCTCTGGAAGCAGACCCTCGCCGGGGAACCACTGGGCCGCATCGAACTCGTCGAAGGCCCGGAGGACCAGCTACTGCGCCGGATCCATGCTTCGGCCGAGCAGCTCACCTCCTGCGCCCAGGACCGTGTACAGCGACACCTCCTCGACGCGGTACTCGCCCAGGGCATGGCCACCGTGCACTACAGCACCACCGTCGTGGAGGTGACAGACCTCGGCGATCGCGTCGACGTCACCGTGGAAGGCGTGGGCGGGCGGCAGACCCTGCGCACCCGTTACGCCGTGGCGGCGGACGGGGCGACCGGGGGCATGCGCGACAGGCTCGGCATCGCGATGGACGGCTCCCCGGTTCTCGGCCACCAGCTGAACATCTATTTCCACGCCGATCTCTCCCCGTGGATGAGAGAGGATCCCGCCCTGCTGGTCTGGCTGATCAACAGCGCCTCCCCGGGCCTCCTCATCGGGATGGACGGCGTTCGCCGGTGGACCTTCCAGAAGAGCTTCGACCCGGCTGTCGAATCGCCGCAGGACTACCCGCCCGAACGATGTGCCCGGATCATCCGGGAGGCCGTCGGAACCACCGAACTCGACGTGGACATCCGCTCCGTGGGGCCGTGGATCATGACGGCCCGGACCGCCGAGACGTATCGCAGCGGCCGTGTGTTCCTCGTGGGCGACGCGGCTCACCAGTTCCCGCCGACGGGCGGCCTGGGGATGAACAGCGGCCTCGCCGACGCGGACAACCTCGGCTGGAAACTCGCCGCCGTGCTGAGGGGCGGTGCTTCCGACGCCCTGCTCGACGGGTACGAGCGTGAACGCCGTCCCGTCGCCGTCGACAACGCCCGCCACAGCATGCTCAACGCCATCAAGATGGCCGAGGTCGGGATCGGGCCCGAAACGACCAGGATCGCCGCCCGCCTCGAAAGCTCCGACCCGGCAGTCGCCGCAGCGGAACGCCGACGGATCGCGGAGGCCATCCCTCCACAGCGCCCGCACTTCGACGCGCTCAACCAAGAGATCGGATACGTCTACGGAGCGGCCCGGCACGACGACGGCGCCCCGCTCTCGGCCACCGACTACACACCGATCGCCGCCCCCGGAGCACGACTACCGCACGCCTGGATTGAACGTGCCGGCGAACGGGTGTCCACGCACGACCTCCTCATACCGGGCTTCACCCTCATCACGGGGCCCGGGGGAGCCAACTGGGCCGATGCCTTCGCGGAGACCGGGCAGGACGTGGCGAAGCGGACTGTCGTGATCGGCCGGGACGTCACCAGCCCGGACGGCCACTGCCCCGAGTTGCTCGGGATCGGTGAGGACGGAGCCCTTCTCGTCCGGCCGGACGGTCACATCGCGTGGCACAGCGCCGAGGGATCATCCCCTGCCTCCGCGCTCGCCGCCCTGCTCAACGCAGCCGAGCAGTCCGCATAGCCCGGCGCGGAGCGTCTGTAGGGCGCCGGGCCGCGCGCCCGGCGCTCTCCCGGCCCTCGCCCCCGGTCTCTTGTCCCGTTCGGTGGCATGGCCCGTCCGTCGACGGGCCCTGGCTCGGCGTCCTCTTCACCGCAGCGTTCCGACGTTCCGGCGTTTCCGCCGGAAGGCCGAGTTCGGCGGCCTCGGTACGCCTGCCTCGCGGATGCCGCAGTTCCGGCCGACGCCAACCGGTACTGGCCTGTGTCGACCTGCGATGACTGCCGGCGACCAGCGCAGGCCCGCGCCGGCCAGAGCCCCCCAGTACTGCACACACACCATGGCCGAGCCCTGCCGACACGGCTGTTTCGGGCCGCCCGCCCTTGCCGTGCCGGGCCGGCTCCTCGTCCGCCCCGACGGCGACAGATGCCCCATCCGGAGGAACGCAGTGGTGACCCCCCAGAAAGCAACCGGCTCCCGCCCCACGCTTCAGGATCGATACGTACGCGAAGAAGGCATCGTCCACCTCACCGGCATCCAGGCCCTCGCCCGCCTGCCGCTCGACATCCGTCGCGCCGACCGTCGCGAGGGCCGCGGCACTGCGGGATTCGTTTCCGGATACGAAGGCTCGCCGCTCGCGGGATACGACATGGAACTCGCCCGCTGCGGCTCCCTTCTCGACGAGTGCGACATCGTCTTCCGCCCAGGCGTCAACGAGGAACTCGCGGCGACGGCCGTCCAGGGCACCCAACTCGCCTCGGCACAGCCGGACAAGCGCGTCGACGGCGTCACGGCCATCTGGTACGGAAAGTCCCCGGGCCTCGACCGCGCTTCGGACGCCATCCGGCACAACAACCTGATGGGCACCCACCCGGACGGCGGCGTACTGGCCCTGGTCGGCGACGATCCCGCCGCCAAGTCGTCGACCGTCCCCGGCGCCTCCGAACTGCTCCTCGCAGACCTGGGTCTGCCCACGCTCTACCCATCCGATCCGCAGGAAGCCCTCGACTTCGGGCTGCACGGCGTGGCGATGTCCCGGGTGTCCGGACTGTGGGTGGCGCTGAAAATCGTGACGGCCGTCGCCGACGGTTCCGGCACCGTCGACGTGAGCGCCGGACGGACGTCACCGGTCGTTCCGGACCTCGCCGTCGACGGAGTGTCGTACCGCCACGCCGTAGGCAGCCGGATGGTGCAACCAGCCCTCGGCGATCTGGAACGCAGCCGGGACGGCGCCCGCCTGGAGATCGCCCGTCGCTACGCCGCCGCCAACAACCTCAACCGGATCACCAGAACGGGCCCCGACGACCGCATCGGTATCGTCGCGCCGGGCAAGACCTTCCTCGACCTCCGCCAGGCCCTGCGCATCCTCGGACTCGACGACGCGGAACTGGAGCGCCGCGGTGTGCGACTGCTGCACCTCGGCATGATCCACCCTCTGGAACCCACGGTCGTCGAACGGTTTGCGAGGGGACTGCGCCACATCGTTGTCGTGGAGGAGAAGCGGCCACTCGTCGAGACCGCCCTCAAGGACCTGCTCTACGGCCAGGGTGACCAGCCGTCCGTCTCCGGCAAGCGCACACCCGACGGCTCGGCCCTGCTTCCCCTCGACGGAGAACTCGATCCCGACACCGTCGCCGCACGACTTGCGCCCCATCTGAACGAACTGGGCGAATTCCCCACCGTACAGAGCTGGTTGAAGAAAAAGCGGGCAACGACCCGGCGCAAGACCCTGCCACTTCTGCCCTTGCTCACCCGCACCCCCTACTTCTGTTCCGGCTGTCCCCACAACCTCTCGACCAAGGCGCCCGAGGGCGCCGCCGTCGGGGCCGGGATCGGCTGCCACGCCATGGTCACGCTCATGGACCCCTCCCAGGCCGGGGACGTGATCGGCATGACCCAGATGGGAGGCGAGGGTGCCCAGTGGATCGGCATGCAGCCCTTCCTCGCACGCGACCACCTGATCCAGAACCTCGGCGACGGCACCTTCCACCACTCCGGCAGCCTCGCCATCCGCGCTGCGGTCTCGGCGGGGGTGAACGTCACCTACAAGCTGCTCTACAACTCGGCGGTGGCGATGACCGGCGGCCAGCAACCCGTCGGCGTCATGCCCGTGCCCGCGATAGCCCACAGCTGTCCACGCTGCCCTCGGCCCACTCGCGTGCGACAAGGACCCGGCGCGTGCGGGAGTAGTCACCGTTCTGCTGGCAGCGCGTGACCAAGCCCAGGCCGGGGAGATCGGCTTCCCTGTTCAGGCCGATGCGGAAACCATTCAAACCTCGGGGCATGTCCTCAAGGGACTCCGCCGCCGCCGACTCGATCCACGGGGTGAGCTCGGAAGGCAGGCAGCCCACCAGCCGAGTGGCTTCGTGCAGAACTTGGGGTCCGCGGCAGGCGTCGACGGCAGCTGCGGCCGGCGTCCGGTCCTCCCAGGAGTAACAGGTGTCCACGTCCAGGCTGGTGAACTGTACCCACTGGTCAGCTCGAACAACGCGCCGGCGGGGGCGGTCAGGCAGCCGTAGAAGTCGGTCCGGAACCGCGACAGTACGGTCAGGAACTCGACGTGTGCGGCGTCGTGCAGCAGACTCACCCTCGCGGCCCTGGCGTGGTCAACAGCGCTCTGCAACGCACGTGATCACCCCAAGGCCGCACCGCCTGTCGTATCGGCTCTCGACATCCGACAGGCATTCAACTGCTCGTATCGGAGGGAACGTTAGTACAGGTCCGGGCGGCCGGACCGCGGCCGTCGTCGGACCGCCGCTTGTGACAGGACCGGGACAGACGCCCCGGCCAGGGCTCCACTACGCTGACGCTCGAACCAGCACGGGCCTCGATGGAGCGCCGAGTTCCGTACGGTGAGGGCGCGTTGTGTCGTGTCCTCGTACGAGGCAACTGCCCGCGTGGAGCAGACACGACCAGCTAGGGGTGACAGTCGGCATGTCCCAACCGGACCACGGCCCGCGCGCGGTTCCGCACCTGGCCGGCGCCCCGGGGTGGCCGGCCGATCCACCGCCGGTCCGCCCGCTGGGATCCGGCGATCCGGTCACCGCGGGCCCGTACCGGCTGGAGGGCCTGCTCGGTTCGGGCGGCATGGGCCGGGTCTACCTGGCGCGCACCCCGGCCGGCAGCGCGGTGGCGGTCAAGGTCGTGCACCGCGAGTACGCGGCCGACGCGTCGTTCCGTAAGCGGTTCGAGCAGGAGGTGTCCGCGGCCCGGCGGGTGCAGGGCCTCTACACCGTGCCGGTCGTCGACGCGGATCTGAGCACCGACGAACCGTGGCTGGCCACGGCGTACGTCCCCGGGCCGGCCCTGCACGACGCGGTGGCCGCGCGGGGGCCGCTGGCGGTAGAGGCGGTGCTGGCGCTGACGGCACAGGTGGCCGAGGCACTGCAGTCCATCCACGCGGCCGGGGTGATCCACCGCGATCTGAAGCCCTCCAACATCCTCCTCAGCGCCGACGGCCCCAAGGTCATCGACTTCGGGATCGCCCGGGCCGCGGACGTCACATCGGTGACGAGTACGGGCATGCTGGCCGGGACGCCCGGCTACATGGCGCCCGAATACATCAGGGGCGAGAGCCTCACCGAGGCCGTCGACGTCTTCGCGCTCGGCGCCATCGCCGCGTACGCTGCCACAGCGCGACCCGCGTTCGGCGGCACCGGGCACAGTGTGCTGTACCGCATCCTCGAACAGGCTCCGGATCTCGAGGGCTGCCCCGAGCCCGTTCGGACCGTGGCCGCCCGCTGCCTGGCGAAGGATCCGGCGGAACGGCCGGGCCTGGCCGAGGTCATCCGCCTGTGCCGTACCGGCGGCCCCGACCGGCCGGACCCCGCCGTACCGCCGCAGCGGACCGTTGTCGACCCTGCACCGGACTTCCACAACGCCGCCACCGCGCCCGCGGCGCCGCAGGCGCGGAATCCCGGGTCCGGGCAGGGGGGTTCGGCGCAGTCGCCGGACGCCGCCACCGGACCCGACCCGGCGCAGCCCGCACCGCTCACGGAAACACCGACGATGTCGGTGCCCGCGCTGGTGGGCGGCATCGGGGTGCTGGCCGTAGTCACCGTACTGGTCGCCGTGCTGCTGCCCGGCAACTCCTCCGACCGCGACACACCCACCGAGTTGAAACCGGCTGCCACGCTCGGGGGCTACCCCCGGGGCAAGGGGCCAGAAGGCGTGGCGTTCAGCCCCGACGGCGCCACCCTCGCGACGGGTGCCGGGGACGGCACGGTGAGGTTGTGGGACGTGGCCGGGCGCAAGGTGCGCGCGCGGTTCGGCCCGCGGACGGCGCCCGGCGACACCCCGGTGGGGGTGACCACGGTCGCCTTCAGTCCCGACGGTCGGCTGCTCGCCGCCGGAACGGCCGGGAACGTCGTCACGCTGTGGGACGTTGCCGGGCGGCGGCAAGTCGCCTCCATCACCACGACCGACGAGGATTCGGACTCCCTCGACAGTCTGGCGTTCAGTCCCGACGGCCGGCTTCTGGCCACCGCGAGCGAGGGCGGCGCGCAGCTCTGGCACGCAAGGACCGGCTCGGATCTGGGCAAACGGGTCGCCGTTCTCGACGACGACATGTGGGCGCGGCAGGTGGCGTTCAGCCGGGACGGCAGGACTGTGGCCACCGTGGGCTACTCCCACGACCAGGGCTCCAGTTCCGAATGGACCGTGCAGCTCTGGGACGTGGCCCGGCACAAGGCGCGCAAGGAGCTCTTCCGCGCCGAGGAAATCTACGGCGTCTCGTACAGCGCCGACGGCAAAACCATCGCCACCGCCGCCGAGAACCGGAGGGTCGAGCTGTGGAACGCGTCCGACGGCCGTGCCACGGGCAGCGTCGACGAGACGACCAGCGTGCCGGTCCAGAGCGTGGAGTACAGCCCTCGCGGCTCCACCCTCGCCGTGTTCGACGGCGATGTGGTCCTGCTCTGGGACATGGCCGAGAACAAGCTGACGTACCGGCTGGTCGGCAACCACTGGAACGTCCGGACCCTGGCATTCAGCCCCGACGGCACGCAGGTCGCCACGACGAGCTCCGACGGTGTCGTGTACCTGTGGAAGACCCCGGCGTCCTGACCGGATCCGCGCCGGCCGGGCGCCGCTCAACCTCGGGGGCGGCGCCCCCATCCCGCGTAGCCGCCGTCCACGCGAATCGCGTCGATCCCGCTGATGACCTCGTCGCGCCACAGTCCGTCGAGGCGGTCACGTACCCATATCGCCGTCGTGCCCACCGGGTTGCTCGCCCGGGCGATCTGCACGGTCAGAGACGGAACTTGCTCACCGGAACGGGGGCGGAGCGACAACAGGCACCTCGACAACGAGATCAGCTGAAGGTCACTGGCCTGCCGGCTCCACAGTCAAGTCACCGTTCGTTGTCGACAGATCCAAGCGGTACTTGCCCGATGGGTCGTTCTTGAACGCCACCTTCTTGTCGCCGTGGGAGTCGCTCGCTGAGATCTGGTAGCTGGCGGGCGGGGCCGTGACCGTGAGGCTGCCGCTGGTCGTGCGGGCCTTGATGTTCTGCGGGGTGGCCGTCCGGATCGTCACCTCGCCGTTCGACGTCTGCGTGTCGATGTCGCCGCCCTTGGCGTCCTTGACGTGGACGTCACCGTTGGACGTGCGCAGCTTCACCGGGCCCGTCGCCTTGTTCACCGCGATCTCGCCGTTGCTCGTGTGCACGTCGACCACGCCGACATCGCTCAGTGCGAGGCTGCCGTTGGACGTGCCTCCCGTCACCGCAAGACCGGCGGGCACCTTGACGACGTAGTCGACGCCGCAGTTCTTGCCGCAGCCGGAGAGCGTCAGGACGCCGTTCTCGACGCTGAACGAGGTGCCGCTCGGCTTGTCACCACGGTAGTTGACCTTGCGGTGCACGGAGGTCGTTGAGATGTCCGCCGAGGCGTCCACCTTCACCCCGCCGTTCCTGCTGTCGAGACGGATCGAGGTGATCTTCTGGGGCACCTTGGCATCGTCCTCGAACGTCTTCTGGTCGGGGACCGAGCACGCGGAGAGCCCGCCGACGGTGAGAGCAGCCAAAGCCACTGTTGCAAGGAGACGCGTCTGCAGGCGTCGCATGAAGTTCCCCCGTGTGGAGCGAGTTGGGCCGTGATCAGTCACTGCGACTCTACGCAGCCACGGTCCCGCCCACGATGGGGAAAACCCCCCAATGCCCGGACTGGGCTGACCCTCACGGCGACCACAGCCACCGTGAGGAGACCACCTGACTTACTGCTGGGCTCCACCGGCAGAGGCTGCTGCGCCCGACTGCCCCGCGGCGCACCCGCCGACGTCGAGACGCTCACCCGGCAGGTCACCGAGCTGGAACAGCAGATCCTCGACCTCCGCGCTGAACTCGATGAACGAGACGAGGACCTCGCCGCTGCCCGCGCCGCGAACCGGGAGCTCATGGCCAAGACCAACGCACCGCACCCGTGCTGACCGTACTAGCGGTGAGGCGCTCGAAAACCAGTGGAGGAGCGCCACTGTGCGCCAATACCGTGCTGCCGAACCAAGTCGTCTGGGCAAGGACATGCCGTTGTACACCCTGTGAGACCTCCTGAGAGCTGATCTGTCGCGCGTCGCGCATGTGCGCCGCGCTGCTTTTTGCTGCGGACTTCTCGCTGAAACCGGTGTACTTCTGTGCTCAATAACTGGGTGGTCATGCCCACCTGCCTGCCGACCGTTCTCCGCCGTTGCCACGCGTGCGCGTCCGAGAGCTTCCGGGCGAACGGTAAATTTCGCGTCAACGCAAACCACAAGCTCCTCGACGCCTGGCTCCTTGTGCTCTGCACCGCTTGCGGGGACACGGCAAAGCTCACGGTCCTGGAGCGGATGAACGTGCGCTCCGTACGGCCTGAGCTGCTGGACCGGATGCATGAGAATGATCCTGGCCTGGCGGCTGAGCTGCTCCAGGATCCGGTCGTGCGGCGCCGTAATCGCATCGCCCTCGACTGGGACAACGCCTGGCGCCTCGACACTGGCGGATCGGATCACCTGGACCGTGCGGTGATCGACGTCTGGGTCCGTTTCGCGGCGCGGATTCCTGTCCGGCCGGTGCGACTGATCGCTGAAGGTTGCGGTCTTTCGCGGGCCGAGGTCGAGAGACTGATCACGGAGGGGAAACTCGTTTCGGCAGTCCAGCTGAGCGGGAAGCTCTCCAGCGACTTCACCTTCACGCTCAAGCGCTGAGCTCTCCCCAGGGCCAAGGGCCTGTCCGGCAAGATCCGCCGGACAGGCCCCTGGACCCGACGGACCCCCGGCCCTCCGGGCGGAGGCCCGTCCGCAACACATGTCGCGGACGATTCCCAGGCCGCTTCATCGCCTTTACCAGGGGGAATTCGTTCTCACACGTCCTGGCCGAGGCGACGAACCCGAGAGAAGCGACGTGGCAGGCCACCGCGCGGCGGCCGAGGGTGCTGGTGGTCATGGTCGGGCGGGTGGAGTCCGGCGCGGCGGGGGAGCCGTCGGCCTGGACCAGGTCCTCGCCGTACAGGCGCTTCCGCGATGCCGTCTTCGGGCCCTGGACCCATGGGTCGCACAGAGGGTGCAGCTCGCCGAAGCTGGCCAGCAGGGTGCCGAAGAGGGCCAAGCGCTCGGTGGTGAGGAGCAGACGGGACATGCTGGAGAGTCCTGATCTCGAAGAGGGTGAAGGGGCGGGGTGGGCCGGGACGGGCAGGAGCCGGATGCGCAGCTCGCGCCGGACCGTCTGTCCGACTCTCCCTCACCACCCGGCCCGAACAGGGACGGCACGGGTGGATCAGGCAGCCGCCAGACCGGGTCAGGCGGTGCGCTGGAAAGGGAGGGCGACGGCGCGGCACGTCTCCGCGTGCTCCTGCGCCCAGCGCTTGAGCTTCCCTCCGTCGTAGGGGTCGTTCAGGAAGCTGCGGCGGGCTTCGGGGGTGTCGTAGACCGACTTGCGCGTCTCCTCCTCGCGGTACCCGCAGCCGGAGCAGAGGCTGACCAGCAGGTCGACCACCTTGGCGCCGTAGCGAGGGGCGGAACCCTCGGTATCGAACAGGGTCAGATCCCAATGCCGCCGACCAGGAGCTGCCGCAGGCCGGCGCTGGCTACTCGGCCTACACCTACGCGCAGACCATCTGGATGCTGCCGCAGTCGATCGTGACGGTATCCCTGGTGGCGGCCCGCCCCGATCCCAGTGCGGCTCGAGCCCGAGGGTTCGCCCCTGACCCATGCGCAACCGTCCGCTGCCCGCTGCCTCCTCCGCGGGCAGCGGGCAGCGGGCAGCGGGCGGTTGCGCGGTACGCGGCCGGGCGGCCAGGTGCACCGGCCGCACCATGGCGGCCGTCGGGTTGGCCGCAGCCTGCAGGAACCTGTGCGGTCGGCGGCGACCGGCGAACGTTCGTACCGCGGGCCGCAGGAGCAGAGGGAAGCGGTCCGCCTTCTGCGTTTCCGCAGGTAGGAGCGGTTGCCGGGTGACAAGTAGGTCCAGCCCATCAGGCATCTCCGTTCGGCGGAACGCGTAGGGCCACCCTGTACCCGTCGTTCCCGGTCGTGCCCGCTTCGAGGGTGCCGCCCAGGAGTTCGGCTCGTTCTCTGAGACCGATCAGGCCCTGGTGGGAGCCGGGGAGGGGAAGGGCGGGACGGGTGGGGGGTGTGTTCGTAACGGTGACGACGAAGGCGCCGGGCTCGTGGCGGAGGCATACGGTCGCGGTGGCGCCGGGTGCGTGCTTGCGGACGTTGGTGAGGGCTTCCTGGACCGTGCGGTAGATCGCGCGCTGCACGGGCGTGCCGATGTCATGGGGAAGCTCACCGGTCAGTTCGGTGTCGATGCCGCTCGTAGTGATCAGCTTGTGCAGGTCGGCCAGGGTTGGCTGGGGGGTCAGCTCGGTGGCGTGGCCGCCCGAGGCGCGCAACAGGGTGACCATGTGGCGCAGTTCGTCCAGGGTGTCGACGCTGAGGGAGCGGATGGTGCGGGCGCCCTCCTTGGCGTGCGGGTCCCTGGTGGCGACTTGGAGTGCGCCCGCCTGCACGGCGATCAGGCTGACCTGGTGGGAGACGACGTCGTGCATCTCGCGGGCGAGCTGGGCGCGTTCGCGGGCGAGGACGGCTTGGGAGTGCAGGAGGCGTTCGTGTTCGCGGGCCCCCTCTATCTCGACGAGCCGGAGTGCCAAGTCGCGTCGGGCCTGGACGAGTTGGCCCAGCAGGACGGGCGCGACGGCGGTGGCGAGGGGGTAGAAGAAGTAGACGACGGTCCAGGTGTGTTCGTGTGCGGAGACGTTTTCCAGAGGCCAGGGGGCAGCGGAGGCAAGCGCGAACAGTACCGCGCAGGTGGTGAGCAGGCGACGGTTGCGGGAGCGCTCAGCCAGCGTGAACAGGGCCGCGAAGGGGGCGAACACAATGTCCAGCATCAGGCTGGCGGGCAGCGTGAGCAGGAACACCGTGAGTGGGAAACGGCGGCGGGCTGCGATTGCGGCGCAGGCGAGCGCGGCCATGGACTGAGCGGCGGCGGACGCGTCCTCCAGGCTGAGCAGCACGTCGGCGGCCGCGACGGCAACGACGACGACGTCGACGACTGGGGCGGGGACGCGTGCCCACCAGGCCTTCGGCGCGGTCATCGGCCCGGTTCCGGGCGGTGGCGAGTGTCGCCGTCGAGCAGGCCGGCCCGCTGGGCGAGCAGCGCCGCCTGGACCCGGCTGGTCACCCGCAACTTGGCGAGGATCGCGCTGACGTGGTCCTTCACCGTGCCCGCGCTGAGGTGGATCCGGCCGCCGATCTCCGCGTTGGACAACCCCTGAGCGACCAGCACGAGCACCTCGCTCTCCCGGCCACTGAGCCGTCCGACGCGGCCGGCCTCCTCCTGGTCGGCGGCTGCGGCCCCCGGGTGGCTCTGCCAGACCGCCCGGGACGCCTTCGGTGACATCACCACCCCGCCCACCGCCAGCGTCCGTACCAACTGGGCGAGTTGATCGGGCTCGGTATCCTTCAGCAGGAAGCCTGCCGCACCGGAACGCAGCGCGGTCAAGACGTACTCGTCGGCGTCGAACGTTGTCAGCATCGCCACCACCGGAGGCTCCGGCAGCGCACGCAGCCGCCCCAGCACGGTCAGGCCGTCCACGTCCGGCATGCGGATGTCGAGAAGCACGACGTCCGGCGTCTCCCGCCGTGCGACATCGACCGCCTCGGCACCAGGAGTGGTGGCGACAACCTCGATGTCGTCGGCTGCGTTCAAGATGAGACGGAAACCGGACCGCACCAAGGCCTCGTCGTCGACCACCATCACCCGGATCACGTGCGTTCCGCCCTGCTGTAGTCGTCCATGTCGTCTTTGAAATCCATGCGGTCGCGGGAGCCGCACAGTGGTGTCGATTGTCACCATGGCGACCGTAGAACCAAAAGCGCCCTGTAAAGCGGCCGGGTAAGCAGCACCCGCCCTTTGGGGGATACGGCCCAACCGTACGGGGGAGCGCGGCCGCCCGGCGGCGGGGGCGGACCGGACACCTGCCGGATACCCCGTGCCCGGGCCGTTCTCAAGTCTGGAACCATGACCCAGAACGCAGACCGGACGTCGCTCGCGCCGCCGGCCACGGCATCAGAGACCGTACGCTCCTCGGCCGGACGCCTGATCGGGGTGGACCTTGCCCGGGGCCTCGCCGTCTTCGGCATGTACGCCGCGCATGTCGGCCCGGACCCCGCCCAGGGCGGGGTCACCGGCCACCTCATGGAGTTGACGCACGGCCGTGCCTCTGCACTCTTCGCCTTCCTGGCCGGTTTCTCGATCATGCTCATCACCGGCCGCCGCACCCCGAAGACGGGCCGTGCAGGCCGCCAGGCGGTCGCCAAGGTGGTCATCAGGGCCCTGGTGCTGCTGGTCCTGGGCACCGCGCTCACCATGAGCGGTACCCCGGTGGAGGTGATCCTCGCCTACTACGGCCTGTACTTCCTGCTCGTCCTGCCCCTGCACCGGCTTGCCACCCGTCCCCTGGCGATCACCGCCATGGCGAGCGCCCTGGTCCTGCCGCAGATCCTGTACATCGGCCAGTACGCCTTCATCGACGCCGAAGTGGGAGGCATCTGGACCTGGCCGACGAACGCCGACGGCCTCCTGTCCCTGCTTTTCGCCGGCAGCTACCCGGCTCTGACCTGGCTCCCCTTCGTCATCGCCGGCATGGCCGTGGCCCGCCTCGACCTCGCCGCCACCGCCGTGCGCGTACGACTCGCGCTCGCCGGTGTCGGTCTGGCCGTCCTTGGGTACGGCGGCTCGTTCCTGGCCCTGCACCTGGTCCCCGGCGCGCTGACGGCGCTCGGTCAGTCCGACTGGAGCAATGGTGGGTCGACCGCGTCGGCCTGGTGGTCCGACACCTGGGGTTATCCCAGCGGCAACACCACGGCCGATCTCCTTGTTGCCTCTCCCCACAGCGAGACCACCCTGTCGATCCTGGCCAATACCGGTGTCGCGATCGCGATCCTGACCGGCTGCCTCGCTGCCGTCGACGCCTTCCCGCGCTTCCACCGTCTTGCCCGCCCGGTCATCGCCGTCGGTTCGATGTCGCTGACGGCATACGTCTTCCACGTCGTCGGCATCCGCGCCCTCGGCATCGAGGAGTTGCCCGGATCCCCGCTGCACGTGCTGCTGGGCTTCATCGTGGCCGTGACCGTCCTTGCCACGTTCTGGTCCCGCCGCTTCCGGCGCGGACCGCTGGAATGGCTGCTGGGCAAGGCCACCGAACCCGCCGAGCTGATCCGCTGATCCGCACTCCCCATCCCGCGCCGACCGAAGCTGTCCCTGCGCGGTGGTTGCCGGTGTCGGTGACGACTGCCGGGGCGGCGCCTTCCTTGCGGACACACGGTCCGACTCCGTCCCGCATGTGTTCCGCATGTGCCTCGAACAGCACCGTGACGCCTTGCTCGGCCAGCGCCTCCATCACGCGCACCACGTCGACCAACGTTCCACCCCGCCCGTTCGAACAGGCAGGTCACGCTACGCGGCCAGAGGGCCCGCGACTTGACGGCATAGCAACGTGAGGTGTCTTGGCCGTCTCTTCGGCGGGTTGGAGCACGTAGGCGGGTGGAGGCCCTCGGCGAGCGACCTGCTGTCGTACGGCGTCCCGTTCCAGCGTTCCAGACATATCGCATTTCTGCTGGTCAGAAGCGGTTTTCGCATTCCGTCTTCCCGAACTTTCCAGCTTTTGTGGCGACTGGGAAGGCCGTCGCGCAGGCTCGGGTAGTCCGACCCATTCGAGCTGGTGCTGTGATGGGGAAGGTTCGCCGGTTCGCGACGCCCGGCACACCTTCCCGGTCACAGCCCTCAGCCCACCGTCGCAGGGGAACACCCGCGCCCGCGCGGCCTGCGGCGACACGGGCAACGACCAGGGCGACAACTGGCGACCGGGTGAGAGCAATTGGTTGCGACGTGATCAGATCACCACGTCCTGCATCGACGAAGACTCTGGAGTGTCCGTGGCCTTACGCATAGGGATTACCGCTGAGCCGATACCCTCGCATGTATCCGCGCTGGATTACGTCATCCGCCCGGCCCTTGAGCAGGGCCACCACGTCACGCTCCACGCCCCCGTCATGTTCCGTCGCGAAGCCCGGCGGCGCGGGGTGCAGTTCCACGGCGCCGGAACGAACTGGACCTGCGATCCCCTCGTTCAGCAGACGGCGAGCGAGATCTGGACCGGCTTGGGGAACGCGCACTTCAACCGGTACGTCTTCGGCCATCTCTGGCCGGAACAAGCCGAGGCGAAGACCCGTGACCTGCTCATCGCGTGGACACGGGCACGGCCCGATCTGGTGATCGCCGAGTGCAGCGACCTCGGCGCGCACCTCGCGGCCAAGGTCTTGGGGCTGCCCCTGCTCGCAGCGGACAACGGCCTTGGACCGGTGCTCCTGGACCTCTGGGACACCAACATCGCGCCCGCGCTGCTTCCCCTCTACAAACAGTACGAGCAGGACACGCCCGTGCTTCCTCCGATGGTCACCCCCGCGCCGGTCGCGTGGTTCTACCCGGCTCCGCCGCTCTCGGCACGCGCGGTCCGACGCACCGTCGCCGAATTCCGAACCGTCCTGCCCAGGTGGCCGGCCCGCTCTTCCTCCTCCCGTCCGCTCGTCTACGTGAGCCTCGGCACCTTGACCACCGCAATGACCGATCTGCGTACCGTCGTGGGGAGCGCATACCGGGAGATCATGGCCGCGCTCTCCGCAATCGACTGCGACGCGATCGTGTCCGCGGGCAACCTCGCGGAGCACCTGCGGAGCACCGAACCCCGCATCAAGGTCGTCGAGCACGTCCCACAACCCGCGCTCCTGCGCCACGCCGACCTGTTCGTCACGCACGGCGGCCGGGCATCCCTGCTCGACGCGGTGCAGGGCGCAACGCCCGTCTTGGTCATGGGCGTTCTCGCCGACCAGCCCGACAACGCCGCCGCGTTCGCCCGGCGCGGCCTCGGGCGCGCGCTGGACCTCACGGCGACGCGCGTCGAGATCGCCGAAGCCGTCACGGCCGTGCTCGGCACCCCGCAGTACGCCGCCGCCATGCGCACCGCCGACGCCGAACTGTCCCAACTACCACCGCTCGACCTCATGGAACAACGGAAAGGTTATGACCTGGTTTGACTGACGACTCTGGGTTCCGGTTTCAGGAAGGGTGTTCTCCGCGCGAGCGCAGGTGCGCCGGCCGGAGTCGGCGACGTGGCCGACGACCGTGACATGCCCGGCCAGGCCCGGGGCGCGGGTGACGACCCGGGCGGCCGAGGGCCGGGTGCTCAGGACCGTGCGGGCCAGGACGCCGACGGCGAGGTGGACGACGGCGCACGCGGTCAGGTGCATCGTGCTGAGCAGCCCGGTCTGCGCGGCGACCGTCCAGCCCGTGGCAGGGTCGATGAACTGCGGGAACAGCGAGAAGTACAGCAGGAGCGCCTTCGGGTTCAGGCCGCTGATTCCGGCCCCCTTGAGCATGACCTGCAGCCGGGAGGCGTCCGCGTTCTCTCCTGCGGCGGCCGGCACGGCCGGCTGCCGCAGCACGCCCCAGCCCAGCCACAGCAGGTAGCCGGCCCCCGCCACGGTCAGGGCGGTGAGCGCGGCCGGGGAGTTCGCCATGATCACCGCCAGGCCCGCGACGGCCACCAGAGCATAGGCCGCGTGCCCGACGATCAGCCCTGTGACGGCTGGGACGACCGAGCGTCCCCGCAGTCCGGCGGAGATCGCGTAGGCCCAGTCCGCGCCCGGAGTGAACACCAGCAGCAGGTCCACAGCCAGGAAGGCCGCCAGCGTCGTAGTGTCCATCGATGGTTCCCTCTCACATGTCGTGCTCTGGAGGGAAGGCTAGGCCGGATATGCCCGAAGGTGTTTGCGTCTTTACCTCCTGATCGTGAGATGTGGGGGAGAATCTTCTCCATGGATGCCATGGATCGGAAGATTCTTGCCGAGCTGCAGCTCGACGGCCGCCTGACGGTCACCGAGCTGGCCGCGCGCGTGCGGCTCAGCGTCTCGCCCTGCCATCGTCGGCTGCGCGACCTCGAACGCGAGGGCGCCATCCGCGGCTACCGCGCTGTCGTCGACCCGTCGGCCGTCGGCCTGAACTTTGAGGCCCTCGTCTTCGCCACCCTGCGCTGGGAGACCCCCGACACCGTCACCGCGTTCGAAGAGGCCGTGGCCGCCGTCCCGCACGTGCTCCAGGCACAGCGCCTGTTCGGCGAACCCGACTACCTCCTGCGGGTCGCAACTGCCGACCTCGCCGCCTTCCAGCAGCTCTACGACCAGCAGCTGGCCCGGCTCCCCGGCGTCCAACGCCTGACTTCGACCCTTGTCATGAAAAACGTCGTCCAGGACAGACCGCTGCCCGAATAACCGCACCCCCGCCCCCGGCCACCCTCCCTGTCGGCAAACACCGACAGGCGGCGGGCGTCCAATGAACCCGGACTTTTCAGGACCCGGAGGCGTCGCCGAAGGCATGGCGCCGGCCTGAGCCTCTACCGCGTCGTCCACGAGCTACAGGCCATCCTCGCGACATGGACCGACGCCTGCCCCCACCTGTCACCGCGGCATACCAACACCCACGTCGACCTGACCAAGCCCTATTAGGATGAGGGCATGTCAGACCCGCCGGCGCGCCCGCGCATCATGAAAGGTGCCGGGGGCCGGATGCTGGCCGCGGTCGAGCTCGATCGCGGTAGCGCCCTGCCGCTGCACCTGCAGCTGTATCGGCATCTGCGGGGCCTCATCCTCGATGGCACGCTGCCTCCGGGAACCCGATTGCCCTCGACCCGGACGCTCGTCGCCGAGCTCGGCGTCTCGCGGCTGACCGTGGTCACCGCGTTCGAGCAGCTCACGGCCGAGGGGTTCCTGCGTGCACGCCAGGGGGACGGCACGTATGTGGACGCACTCTGGACGGCCGCGATGGCACCGGCGCCTGTTGCGCGCCCGCAGCTGTCCGAGCGCGGCGCAGCGATGTCGGCACGCGGTGCCAGCCTGTTCAGCGAGGCGCCGCACTCGTGGGATCCGAAAGACATCGAGTCGTTCGTCCCCAGCCAGGTTGCGGCATCCTCGTTCCCTGCCGGCGTGTGGCGGCGGCTGCTGGCGCGGCACGCAGCGCGGACCGACGCAGCCGCCCTCGGGTACGGCGACCCGCACGGGTACGAGCCACTGCGCCAGGCGATCGCCGACTACCTCAACGACGTGCGGGGCCTTGGCTGCAGCACCGAGCAGATCGTGGTGACGTCCGGTGCCCAACAGGCATTCAATGTCCTCGCGGTGCTGCTGCTCGACACCGCCGACACGGTGCTCGTCGAAGACCCCGGTCACATCTCCGGAAGGCTCGCGTTCCAATCGCAGGGATGCCACGTCAAGGGCGTGCCGGTCGACGACGCGGGCGCGGTGGCGGCAGTAGGCGACCCATCGGCACGCCTCGCCTACCTCACGCCGTCCCGGCAGCATCCTCTGGGCACGGTCATGAGTCCGGCGCGGCGCGGAGAGTGGATCGCGTGGGCTCAGGCGCACGGGAGCTGGATCGTCGAGGACGACTGCGACAGCGAGCTTCGCTATCACGGCACGCTGCTGCCCCCGCTGTTCGGACTCGACCAAGCGCGACGCGTCGTCTACGTCGGCACATTCAGCAAAGTGCTGGCGCCGTCGCTGCGACTGGGGTACGCCGTGCTGCCCCACGACCTCGTCGAGCCGTTCACGTCGGCCTGCTCGGTGATCGGTCGCACCCCCGCGACCGTGATGCAGGCGGCGCTCGCCGACTTCCTCGCCGAAGGGCACCTGCACACCCACCTCCGGCGCACGCGCCGACTGTACGCCGCCCGCCAGGACGCCCTGCTCGAACAGCTCGATACGCAGCTTGCGCACCGGCTGACGGCGGGGCCGGTCGCCGCCGGGCTCCACGTGATGGGGTGGCTCGAGGCATCCGTCAACGACATCGACTGCGCGCGTGGCCTCGCCCGGCAGGGTGTCTTCACGTATCCACTGGGGGAGTATCGCGTGGAGCGCCGGCTGCCGCCCGCGCTGCTGATCGGGTTCGCGGGCACCGCAGCCGAGCACATGGCGCGTGCCGTAGCGCGGATGGCAGAGGCGTTTGAACGGCTCGAACCCGGCGGAGCTGCCGAGGCGTAGCCCGAGAGGTGGGCCCGCCGAATTGGTCTGTAGAACTGGGCCGTCAATGGCTCTAACGTGCCATCCATTGCGTTGTTAGGAAGAGGGGGTGGAGGCGACGCACGGTCGCGATCCGCTTTCTGAGGAGACAACGA
The DNA here is from genome assembly GCF_001905795.1 of Streptomyces sp. CB01580. Taxonomy (GTDB): domain Bacteria; phylum Actinomycetota; class Actinomycetes; order Streptomycetales; family Streptomycetaceae; genus Streptomyces. The sequence continues at coordinate 3,669 of NZ_LIXJ01000034.1, read as the reverse complement.
TGCCCCACCTCGATGCGCAGTTCCGAGCGCTCCTGAGTCCGAACCTCACCGCAGTCGAGATCGAACAGATCCCCGACCTGACGGCCGAGCGCGCACGGGTGCTGATCGACCGGATCGACCGGGTCCGGCTCTTCGGTCATGCGTACGCCCTGCTCTCCAACCTCACCTACGGCGCCTACGGCCCCGACGACGTCCTCGACTTCGCACGAGCGCACGATCTGGCCGGCGTCTGCATCCACGTCCTCGACGGCGAGGAGCGCAGCCTGAGCCGAATGAACGATGACCAGCTTCGGGCCTTCGCAACCCGTGCCCGCGGCTACGGCCTGGCCTTGCACATCGAGATCAGCACGACCGAGCACGAACCCGTGGACGAGGCCGTCCGGATCGCCGGCATCCTCGGCGTCCAGCACATTCGCGTCTACTCCCGATACGAAGGGCAGCTGTCGCAGGTGCTGTCGCGCATCGAGGACGACCTGCGCCGCCTCGGCGACCTCGCCGACATACACGGCCTGCACTTCTCGTTCGAGCAGCACGAAGAACTCCGCTCCGGCGAGATCGCTCAGCTGCTGCGCACCGTCGGCCACCCCCGCCTGCACGCGATGTTCGACTTCGGCAACATGATCAACGCGTGCGAACGGCCGCTGGACGCCCTGACCCAGCTGGCGCCGCATATCCTGCAAGTGCACCTGAAGGGCGTGCACGTCCTTCCTGAGGGCGACGGGTTCGGCCACCGCGGCGTGCTGCAGGGCAGCCCGGAGGACGACCTGCCCGGGGCGCGAATGTTGTTCGACCTGCTCATGCTCGGCGACGACGAGCCGCAGGTCATCACCTTCGCGCTCGAACAGGAGAACCTGTACTACGCGCCCGCCTTCCGCCAGAACAGCGAAGGCGACGACCCCTTCATCCCCTACCGGGAACTGAGCACCACGGGCCTTCCCGAAGGATGGACGCTGAGCGACCTGCTCGTCGCCGAGCCCACCTGGGCCGTCGACCAGGTCGTCCACGTGCGCGGGCTGCTCGCCCGGATGCGCGAACTCGCCGCGGCTCGCCTGACCGCCGCCGACGCCCGGGCAGGTGCGCGGTGACGAACACCATGATGAAGCCCGCGCCGGCCAAGACCGGGTTCGACAAGGCCAAATGGGCGCGCTTCGCGGTCCTCGTGATGGCGGGCGGCACCATCTACAAGCTCGCCAACATCAAGGACGTCTTCTACGTCCCGATGCAGCAGCAGATGGGGCTGAGCAACACCGAAATCGGTGCGCTACTGAGCGTGAACTCGTTCGTTGCGACAGCACTGTTCGTGGTCGGAGGGTACCTGGCTGACCGGTTCTCGACCCGCATCCTGATTCCGCTCGGCCTGATCGGCGCGGGCGGGCTCGGGCTCTATATGAGCACGTTCCCCGGGTACGGGCAGCTGGTGCCGATCTTCGCGATGCTGGCCGTCTGCTCCGACTGCCTGATCTGGCCGGCACTGCTCAAGAGCACCCGTCGCCTGGGTGGGCCGGAAGAACAGGGACGGCTGTTCGGCTTCCTCGAGGGCGGTCGCGGCGTCGTCGACACACTGGTTGCCTTCTCGGCCCTCGGCGTCTTCGCCCTGCTCGGCTCGGGCGCCGCCGGCTTGCGTGCCGCGATCGCCTTCTACGCGCTGATCGACATCGCCCTCGGCGTGCTCCTGTTCTTCCTGCTGCGTGACCAGGGCCCCGAGTCCCCCGTGGATACGCCGAAGAAGAAGCGCGTCGGCCTCAGCGAGATCCTGCATGCCGCCCGGCTGCCACAGCTGTGGTGGGTCAGTGCAACCGTGTTCATGACGTACGTCGTGTACTGCGGTCTGACCTACTTCATCCCCTACCTCACGTACGTGTACGGACTGCCGGCCGCCCTCGCCGGCGCCTACGGCATCATCAACCAGTACGGCCTCAAGATCTTCGGCGGCCCGCTCGGCGGCGTACTCGTCGACAAGGTCTTCAAGGGGGCCAGCAGGTACCTCCGTCTCGCGTTCGTGTGCCTGATCCCCATCGCTGCGATCATCCTGCTGCTGCCGGCCGGTGGGCAGAACCAGATACCCGCGATGGCCGCCTGCCTGCTGTTCTCACTGATCATCTTCACGATGCGCGGTGTGTTCTGGGCGCCCATGGACGAGGTCGGCATCCCCAACCAGGTCAGCGGCACCGCATTCGGCATCGCCTGCCTCGTCGGTTACGCCCCCGGGATGTTCGCCTTCCTCGTATACGGCGCGATCCTCGATGCCAACCCGGGTGCGGCGGGGTACCACTTCGTGTTCATCCTGATGGCCGCACTCGCACTGGTGGGTGCGGGAGTCGCAACCGGCCTGGCGCGTGTGGCTCGCGCGCATCGTACCGCCGCCGTACGGGAGGGCTGAGCCCGCTCCGCGCGATGGTCGCCCGTCGCACCAGCCGGCCCCAACGGCCTGCCGGTGCCCTCACGTCGGCCCGCGCGGGACTGGCGGTCGAAGCTTTCGTGGCACACGAGCGCCTGGGCAGCGGACTTCACGCGGAGGCGGGCGCGCGTTGCTGGCCGGTGCGGCGGCTCACGGGATCGGACGGCTGCCCCTCGCGGGGTGGGCGGCAGGACCTGCAGGGTGCGGATGTTCGCGCCGGGGACCTGCGTGTTGGCCGCTTCGATCAGCTTCGGGGTGCTCCAGCGCAGCTTGGTGCCGTACGCAGGAGTGTCGGGGGCGATGTCCAGGCGGCCGGTGTCTGCGCCGAACTTCACGGCCTGCACGTGCCCGGCGAGCTCGGGCGCGGCCGCGGCTGCGGCTGCGGCAAGGATGTCCTCGACCTGGGCGAGGACGTTCCCGGTGGGGCGGGTTCTGTGCGGGCGGCCCGCCTGTTCGATGTCCGCCCGCCCACTCCTTTCGGTACCGCGGCGGTAAGGGAGTACATTCCGCCCCCGTCGGACACGATCACACTCGCTCGACGCCCGTCGTGCCACGTTGCGGGCCGAACCCACGGCGACCGGTCACAGAGTTCCGGAGTCCGGCCAGTTGGACCAGTGGGTATTGGGTGAAAGGCTCGGTCGGTAGCGCCCGACGTCACCAGATGCCAGGACTTCCGCGATCTGCTGGTAGGTCTCACTCGTGCTGGGAAGTGTCTCGATATCCTCCGGCTGGTGCCATTCCTCCAGTTGCAGAACCTTCGGCAGGTCCCCGGGAATCCTTGACTGCGTTTCGGCTTCATCGGCAAGGATCAGATCCCGGTACTCCGGCACCAGCCTGCGGAACACGACTTCGAGCGGCTCGCCAGGCTCCGCCTCCACGGCCGGCGTTCGGCCCCTGACAACCATGGGAATACCGCCCGCGTAGGTCTCCTGATCGTCGATCTCCTCCATGTTCTCGACGCGATCGTGGAAGCTCTCGTTCTCCCAGCCCGGTTCACCAGTGATCAGGCAATTCCCGTAGGTGCCCACTACATTGACGAGGTTGCCCATGCGCGGGTTGTATCCGACGGTCTCGATGATCAGGGCCCAGCGCCCCGGGTCACGGTAGAGGTGCATCCGCACATCCACTGCGTAGAAGTATCCGTTGTCGGGATGAGGAAGCTTGAACTCGGCGGCGCATTTGTCGAGTTGGGTGAGAATATCGTTCGCTTCGATCACATCGCGGACGCTACCAGGGCTGGCTGTGGAGCTTGTTGCCTCACTTCGTTTAGA
>NZ_LIXJ01000033.1 GCF_001905795.1 Streptomyces sp. CB01580 | reverse complement strand
TGAGTCGTGATCAAGGCGTGAGATGCCTCTTCCGTTGATCGTTCGCGGCGGGTAGGAATCTGGTATGGCGCGTACTGAACTCACTGACGATGAATGGGAGTTGATCGGGCCGTTCCTGCCGATAGGCAGGTCCGGCCCGTATCCGGAGCATCTGCGGGAGCAGTTTGAGGGCGTGATCTGGAAGTTCCGCTCGGGCAGCCAGTGGCGGGAGATGCCGTCGGAGTTCGGGGTCTGGCAGACCGTCTACAACCGCTTCCTCCAGTGGCGCGACGCCGGTGTCTTCGAGGCTCTGATGGACGGGATGATCGCGGAGGCGGCCCGGCGCGGGCAGACGGACTTGTCCTTGGTCAGCGTGGATTCCACGGTCGCCCGTGCCCATCAGGACGCTGCGGGCATGCGGGTGGGCGAGGAGGTCCTGAAGTCCCTGGAAGAGGCCGCCGAGGCGTCAAAGGGGGCCGCGGGAAGGAACGAAAGCCGCAGGTCGCGGGCGAACAGGACGAGCCCGCCCCGGACCGGGAGGAACGACGGAGCATCCGGCAGCGACACCGGGCCCGGCTGAAGGCCGCCCTGCTCGGGCGCTCGCGCGGCGGCCTGACCAGTAAGGTTCATCTCGCCTCCGACCCTCACTGCCGCCCGCTCGCCTTCATCCTGACCGAGGGGCAGGCCGCCGACAGCCCCCGGTTCGTCCCGGTCCTGGACAAGATCAAGATCCGTGGCCCGGTCGGCCGCCCGCGCACCCGTCCCGACGCGGTCGCCGGGGACAAGGCATACTCCTCCCGCGCCAACCGCGCCCATCTGCGCAAACGGAACATCAAGGCGGTCATCCCGGAGAAGGCCGACCAGGCCGCGAACCGGAAGAAGAAGGGAAGCCGAGGCGGACGGCCTCTCTCCCACGACGCCGAGCTCTACAAAGACCGCAACAGCGTTGAACGCTGCATCAACAAGATCAAGGCGTGGCGCGGCCTCGCGACCCGCTACGACAAGACACCCGAGAGCTACCTCGCCGGCCTCCACCTGCGCGGGGCGGTGATCTGGATACGCAGCCTCCGCCCCACACCTTGATCACGACTCAGGACAGGCCCTAGCCCGATTCGCTGCTGCGCGTGGCGAGGAGGGCCGGGAGTGGTCGTACCGGCGGGTGGTCGGTGCACGGCGCTGGATGAGGTAGTGCCGGTGCTGGACTTCCCGTGCGGTGTGGCGTTGAACGCTGCGGGGCCGGACGAAGCCGTGTTTCCGCCAGTGTGCGGGATCGTGCCGGATGCGGCGGCACTTGACGGGGAGGCGGCGTGAGCGGCGACCAGCCCGACCTTAGCTCCTCCAAGGAAGCGCTGGGACAGATCGCACTGGGTATCACCCAGGCGCTGGAGGAGCTCAAAGAGCTCGGCATGGTGGGGATGGCGAGTATGGGGCGAGGTTTCGCCGACACCGCGCTATCCGGGATGGAGACGGGCCACGAGGGGGTGGCAACCACATTGGCACGTTCTGCGAGCGCTGGGAGTGGGGCGTTCGGGCGCTGGTGCAGCAGGGCAACACGTTCGCGGCGAATGTCGGGCTGTCGGCAGGCATGCTGCATGAGCAGGATCAGTACATTCAGGGCTCCTTCAAGGTGCTCGTCAACTCCGGGATGGGCAATCCGTATGCCACCGAGGAGGAGGTCATCGCCAAGGACTGGGGCGGGGTGTTCTCGGACAACGCCTACACCCAGATCCGAGATGCCGACTACAGCCAGGAGTCGTTGGACCGAGCCGCCGAAAACAGCAAGGAGGCGTGGAAGGGGACCGTCCGAGACCTCAACAGCTCCGAGATCCTCCTGCCCAACCAGCTCATCGACGCAACGGGGATGCGCGAAGAGGTGGACGCCGCAGTAGAGGACATGGTTGGGCCGCCGCCGAAGCCTCAGCAGGGTGGTGAGGGCTGATGGTGGACTGGGGAGACCTGGCCAACAAGGGCCTGGGAAAGCTGGAGGAGGGTTGGGAGGCCGGGAAGAAGGCCCTGGGCGAGGGTGTCGACCAGGCCACCGACTGGGCTGGGAAGGGGCTCGACCACGTCGGCGCGCACGACTGGGCGGACAAAGTCGAGGATTGGGGCGATGATGTCGCCTCCGACCTCGGGGCCTCGATACGTGAGCAGCATCTCGGTGAGACGGAACAGGCCAATGAGCTGATCCACGGATCGCCTGCAGCTCTTCGGGAGTCGGCGACGCACTTCAAGGACTTCCAGGCAGCCTTCGACCGCGTTGGCCAGGGCATGCGCGCGCTGGACTCAGGCCACTGGAAGGGGCAGGCGGCCGACGCCTTCCGGGAGAAGTTCGCGATGTATCCGGCGGACTGGCTTCGGGCGGCCGACGCCTCTGAAGCCGCCAGCAACGCGCTTCTCCGCTACACGGAGACCGTGGAGTGGGCACAGAGGCAGGCCCAACAGGCGATCGACCTGTACAAGAAGGGCAAGAAGGCGTCCGAGGACGCCGTCAGCGCCTACAACTCCAAGGTCGACGGCTACAACGCGGCCGCACGGGCCGGCCGCGACCCGGGGCCGAAACCTCCCCCGTTCAGCGATCCAGGTGCGGCGGACGTCAAGTTGGCCTTCGAGACGCTGAAGGAGGCACGGCGTCAGCGCAACGAGGCCGCTGCCACCGCTGAGCGGGCCATCGCCGCCGCGACGGAGCACGCGCCTGCCGAGCCGACGCCGCTCGACCGGGCCATGGCCTCGTGGGTCGACTCGCGAGGGGCCAACGCCGTCGAGTTCAACCACTTCGTGGGCGGGGTGGTCAAAGGAACGGCGGGACTCCTCACCTTCGTACGCGGCCTCAACCCGCTCGATCCTTACAACCTGACTCACCCGGCTGACTACCAGCAGAACGTCAGTATGACGCTGGCGGGCCTCGTCTCCACGGCAGCCCACCCCGAGCGCGTCCCCGGAGCACTCATCGACAGCTTCAGCAAGGATCCCAGCGAAGGGCTGGGCCGGCTGGTCCCGGACCTGATCGGTACGAAGGGATTCGGCGGGGCCCGGGCGGGACTCCGCGTCGCCGCACGGGAAGGACTTGAAGGGGCGGCCCAATCCGGGATCCGGCACTCGACGAGTGGCTGACAGGTGCCCGCAGACGTCCGAGGGACATCCTGGACGATCCCGCCCAGACACGGTGGGCCGAGGACGCGTACGCGGACTTCATGCGGGACTCGCGGGACATCGACACCATCAGCAATCACACGCAGGGACTGGCTCGCGACAATGGAGCGACGGGATTCTCATCGGAGGAGATCACGGCGATCAAAAAGCATGTCTTCGACACGGAACACCCCATCGAAGACTACGAAACAGGGAAGGTCGTCGTGCGCAAGTTCGACGCCGATGCGGAGATCGCAGACGCGTGGATTCGCTTGAGAGCCGGGAACTCCCTGCCCGAGGACAGACTCCTGCTGGAGCACGAGCTGGCTGAGCTCACCTACCTCCGGGAGAACCCCGGAGTGACTTACCAGGAAGCGCATAGGGTCGCCAACGAAACGTACAATTGGCAGGATTCCGTACGGCTGAACAAGCGGGAAGACTTTGAGGGTGAGTGGTAGTGGCCGCACTCGTCTACTTCCGGAAGATCTCCGAGGACGCGGAGCTGGTCCGCTACGAGTTCGGGGACGATCCGGACAGCTTTTCGCGACACCTGACCATGGACAAGGAATCCCGCACGTCGTCGGCCGACGACGACCGGACGGACTACTCGTTCCTCAAGGCGTCCCGAAAGATCAACGCTATGCGCGAGGAGCGCGGTCAGTGGCCGGACCGTGGCATGAGCGTGAGCTGACCGGACTCCGTCATGGCTTCAGCCCAGGTCCTCGTCGACCAGGGTGCTGCCGCCGTCCAGGCCGTGGCGCACGAGCGGATGACGCTGAAGTCACAGGTCAGGCTGCGATGGGTGAACAAGGCTCGACCGAGGTGACGAGCGTGCCGAGGCGGAGTCGCTCGGCGGCCGTCGCGGCGGCGGTGAGGGTGGACACCGCGCCGAACCACGAGCCGTCCCGGAAGGACCGCCGGGACAGGTGACCCTGGCTTCCCAGGACAGCGAGTGGCATATGCCTCAAGCATGTTCCCCGGCCAGAGGCACGCATCCTCATATGTGCGCCCCTGCGCACGGCCGTGCACCCCCGTACGCGAGAATGGGCGGGTGACCTCAGCTATCGACATGCCTTCGCCTGCCGTCCCCCGGCTGATCGCCACGGACCTCGACGGCACCCTGCTGCGTGACGACAAGACCGTCTCGGAGCGGACGGTCGCCGCGCTCGCCGCCGCCGAGGAGGCCGGGATCGAGGTCTTCTTCGTCACCGGGCGCCCGGCCCGCTGGATGGACGTCGTCAGCGACCATGTGCACGGCCACGGGTTGGCGATCTGCGCGAACGGCGCCGCCGTCGCCGATCTGCACGCGGACGGCAAGCTGGTCAAGGTCCGCCCGCTGGGGCGCGACATCGCCCTCGACGCCGTGCGCACCCTGCGTGCCGCCGCTCCCGGCACCTCCTTCGCCGTCGAGATGACCACCGGCATCCACTACGAACCGGCCTACCCGCCGCTCCACCTGGACCCGGGCGCCACCGTCGCCGTCGCCGAGAAGCTGCTTCGCGAGGAGGCACCGGGCGCCGGTGCCCCCGTGCTGAAGCTCCTCGCCCATCACGCGGAACTGGCCCCGGACGAGTTTCTCGCTCTCGCCCGCGCCGCGGCCGGGGACCGGGCCGTCTTCACCCGGTCCAGCCCCACGGCCCTGCTGGAGGCCAGCGGGCCGGGGGTGTCGAAGGCGAGCACCCTGGCCCTGTGCTGTACCGAGCGCGGCATCTCGCCGGCCGAGGTCGTCGCCTTCGGCGACATGCCCAACGACGTGGAGATGCTCCGCTGGGCGGGCAGGTCGTACGCGATGGGCAACGCCCACCCCGCCGCGCTCGCCGCCGCCACCGGCCGCACCGCCACCAACGGCGAAGACGGCGTCGCGATCGTCATCGAGCGGATCCTCGCCGGGCTGTGACCCTCCGGCACGGCGCACTGACCGCACGCGACAGTGCGCTGCCGGAACCCGGCCCCGGCCGTTCCGTTCCCACGCCCGCGACCACCCATGGCCCCGGCGATCCGGCCCGGGTCCCGTGATCGCCACGGGCCCCGGTGGTCCGGCCCGTGCCACCGTTCTCCACGACCACGGCGGTCCGGCCCCAGGGTCGGTGACCACCCACGGTCTCGCTCAGATCGGAGCCTCCCACACCACCGTCGTCCCGCCCCCGTCCTCCCCGATGCCGGGGCCGAACCAGCTCGCGCCGCCGAGCGACTCCGCCCGGCGGGCCAGGTTCCGCAGCCCGCTGCGCCGTCCGCCCTCGGGGATGCCCACCCCGTCGTCGGCGACCGACAGGCGCACCGCGTCCCTCCCGTCGGGCAGCGTGGCGGTCGCGTCGACGACCACGTCAATCGCCGAGGCCCCGGCGTGCCGGAAGGCATTGGACAGCGCCTCGCGCAACGCGGCGATCAGGTTCTTCCCGGTCAGTTCGCCGACCAGCGAGTCGACCGGACCGACGAAGCGGTGCGCGGGCTTGAAGCCCAGCGGCACCGCCGCCATGTTGATCTCGCGCAGGACGCGGGTGCGCAGCCCGGACGGCGCCTCCGCCGGTTCCTGCTGCAACGCGAAGATCGCGGTGCGGATCTCCTGGATGGTCACGTCCAGTTCGTCGACTGCCCGGCCGACGCCGGTCCGCACCTCGGGCACGGCCGACGAGCGCTGGGCGTTCTCCAGGGTCATCCCAGTGGCGAACAGCCGCTGGATGACCAGGTCGTGCAGATCACGGGCGATCCGGTCACGGTCCTCGTACACCGCGAGCCGTTCCCGGTCCCGCTGGGCCTCCGCCATCATCAGCGCGAGCGCGGCCTGCGAGGCGAACTGCGTGGCGAGGGTCCGTTCGGTCCGTGTGAACGGTCGTGCGCCGCGGGCGCGGGGGGTGGCGAGCGCCCCCAGCACCCGGCCGCCGCTGTGCAGGGGCAGCAGCATGCTGGGGCCGAAGAGGCCGGCGAGCCCGGTGGTCGCTCGGGGATCGGTGGCCGAGTCGTCCACGAACACCGCCTCGCCGGCCAGCAGCTTCGCCGCCACCGGGCTCTCCGGCCCGATGATCACCCCCAGGGGCACGGCGGGATCGTCCGCGGAGACGGCGACGATCTCCAGCCCGCCCTCCGCGGCCGGCAGCAGCACGATCCCGGCCGCGGACGCGGCGAGGTGCCTGGCCTGTTCGGCGACGACGGAGAGCGCCTCGTCGGCGTCACCGCCGGAGAGCAGGGCGGTGGTCACGGCCACCGAACCGTCGATCCACCGCTCGCGCTGGCGGGCGGCCTCGTACAGCCGGGCGTTGCCGATGGCGATTCCGGCCTCCGCGGCGAGCACCCGCACCAGGTGCAGGTCGTCGTCGCCGAACTCGCCCTCGTTCTCCTTCTCGGCCAGGTAGAGGTTCCCGAAGACCTCCCCCCGCACTCGGATCGGGACTCCGAGAAAGGTCCGTATCGGAGGGTGGCAGGGCGGGAACCCGGCGAACCTCGAATCGGCCGTCAGATCGGCGAGCCGCAGCGGAGCCGGGTCGTGGATCAGCGCTCCCAGCAGCCCCCGGTGCCCGTCGGGACGGCGTCCGATCGCACGGGCCACCTCGTCGGGGACACCGTGGGTGACGAAATCGGCGAGCCCCGTGCCCTCCTCGTCGACGACGCCGATGGCCGCGTAGCGGCAGCGGGCGAGTTCGGCCGCCGTCTCGCAGATCCGGTCGAGGGTGGAATGCAGCTCCAGGCCCGTGCCGACGAAGCGCATGGCTTCCAGCAGTTCCGGTACGCGGGCGGCGAGTTCGGCGGACAGGCCCCGCAGGCCGCGGGGCGCCTCGGTCGCGGCTTCGAGTGGGTCCTTCGGGTCCTGCTCTGACATACCCCGAGACTAGTTAGTACCGGTTGGGGAGGAAACTCGGCGATTTTCCCGCCTGGTCGGCACCCGCCCGCGCCCGTCCCCCCGTACCGCACCCGCTTCCGCGCACCACGCGGCCCGTGCCGACGCACCGCACTCGCCCGCCTCCACACACCACGCGGCCCGTCTCCCCGTACCGCACATGCCCACCCGACTCCCCGCCCCGCGGTCCCCGCCCCGCCCGCATCCGGCCGCTCCCCCACTCGCGCACGGACCCGCGCGGTCGTGCTCACCCGGAAACGCCATTGCCGTACCCGGCGAGCTGCGTCCGGGCGGGCGGCGCCTGCGCGCTCACCCGGGAACGCCCGCGACGGCCCGCACCGGCCCCGTGCCCTCGTCCTCGTTCTCGCGCTCCAGCATCCGCCGCAACGGCCCCTCCTCGGCGGCGAGATCGGCGTACGGACCGGCCTGCACGATCCGGCCCGCGTCCAGCACCAGCACCTCGTCGACGGCATCCAGTCCCCGCAGCCGGTGGGTGATCAGCACCGTCGTACGTCCCCGGGTCGCGTCCAGCAGGTCCTCGGTCAGGGCGTCCGCGGTCGCCAGGTCGAGGTGTTCGGCGGGCTCGTCCAGGACGAGTACGGGGAAGTCGGCGAGAACGGCACGGGCGAGCGCGAGCCGCTGCCGCTGACCGCCCGAGAGGCGTGCGCCGAGCTCGCCCACGAGGGTGTCGAGTCCTTCCGGCAGCGCCTCGGCCCAGTCGAGCAGCCGTGCCTGTTCGAGCGCGGCCCGCAGCTCCCCGTCCGTTGCCCCGGGACGGGCCAGCCGCAGATTCTCCCGGATGGAACTGTCGAAGACATGTGCGTCCTGGGCGCACAGGCCGACGAACGTCCGGACCGTGTCCCCCTCCAGCGCGGAGGCGTCGACACCACCGATCCGGTACGTGCCCGCGCGGGCGTCCAGGAAGCGGAGCAGGACCTGCGCCAGGGTCGTCTTCCCCGAGCCGGACGGTCCGACGACGGCGATGCGCCGGCCCGCCGTCAGCGTCAGGTCCACGATGTCCAGGGCGTCCCGTTCCGCCCCCGGGTAACGGGCCGACAGCCCCCGTACCTCCAGCGGGAAGGGCGAGTCGGGGGCCTGTGCCGGACTGTCCGGTTCGTGTACGGGCAACGGGGCGTCCAGCACCTCGTACACCCGCTCCGCGCTCCGCTCGACCCGCTGCCGGAACTGCACGGCCAGCGGCAGTCCGGTCACCGCCTCGAAGGCGGCCAGCGGCGTGAGCACGACGACCGCGAGTTCCACGCCCGCGAGCCGCCCGTCCCGCACGGCGGGCAGAGCGACCAGCGCGGTGGCGACGACGGTCAGACCGCCGATCAGGGCGGTGAGGCCGCCGCCGAGTGCCGTGGCGGCCGCCGCACGGGCCGAGATCCGGGTCAGCACCCCGTCGGCCTCCCGGGCCCGCTCCGCCCGGGCGGGCAGTGCGCCCGCGACGGTCAGCTCGGCGGTCCCGCCAAGGAGATCGGTGACCCGGGTCGCCAGGTCGGCGCGGGCGGGGGCCAGTCGGCGTTCCGCCTGACGGGAGCAGGCGCCGCTGATCCACGGCACCCCCGCCCCCGCCAGCAGCAGCCCGACGGCCAGCACGGCACCCGCCGCGGGGAGCAGCAGGCCGACGAATCCCACAGTGGCCGCTCCCACGAGCACCGCCGTCCCCGCGGGCAGCAGCCAGCGCAGCCAGTAGTCCTGGAGGGCGTCGACATCGGCGACCAGTCGGGAGAGCAGGTCTCCACGGCGGGTCCGGCGCAGCCCCGCCGGTGCGATCCGCTCCAGGCACCGGTAGACCGCCACACGCAGTTCGGCCAGCATCCTGAGCACCGCGTCGTGCGACACCAGGCGCTCGGCGTAGCGGAAGACCGCCCTGCCGAGACCGAAGGCACGGGTCGCGGTCACGGCGACCATCAGATAGAGCACCGGGGGCTGTTCGGAGGCACGGGAGATCAGCCAGCCGGAGACGGCCAAGAGCCCGACGGACGAGCCCAGGGCGAGGCTGCCCAGCAGCAGCGCGAGTGCCAGTTGTCCGCGTCGCGCCCCCGCCGCCTTCCGGACCCGGGCGAGGACGTGTCCGGTGCGGCCTTCGGGGTGCCGCGACTCCTCGGGCTCCGGCGCCTCGTCGGGTCCCTCGTCGCGCGCCGCCGACTGCCGGGGCGCCGGGGCCGCCTCTCCGGACCCCGTCTTCCGGGCCTCCGTCAGGCCAAGGTCCGCGGCCGGTTCGAGGGCCACCACCCGGTCGGCCACCGCGAGCAGCGCGGGCCGGTGCACGACCAGCAGCACGGTCCGCCCCACCGCGAGCCTGCGTACCGCCTCGACGATGCCCGCCTCGGTCTCGCCGTCCAGGCTCGCGGTCGGCTCGTCGAGCAGCAGCAGCGGGCGGTCGGCGAGGAAGGCACGGGCGAGCGCGAGCCGCTGGCGCTGACCGGCGGACAGCCCCGCGCCGTCCTCGCCGAGAACCGTCAGCTCTCCGTCCGGGAGTCGGGCGACGAAGTCGTACGCCCCCGCGTCCCGCAGTGCCGCCATGACCGCCGTGTCGTCCGCGTCCGGCCGGGCCAGCCGCACATTCTCCGCGATCGTGCCCGCGAACAGATACGGGCGCTGTGGAACCCAGGCGATCTGTTCGCGCCAGCGCTCCAGGTCCAGCGTCGCCAGGTCGATGTCGCCGACCCGTACCCGCCCCTCGTCGGGCGCGGTGAAGCCCAGCACCACATCGAGGAGAGTGGACTTCCCGACGCCGCTCGGGCCGGTCAGGGCGACGGTCTCCCCCTCCTCCACCGCCAGGGAGGCCCGGTCCAGGGACGGCGCGGCGCGGCCCTCATGCCGTACGGTCACGCCCTCCAGCTCCAGCCTCAGCGGCTCCGGGACGTCCGCCGTGCCGCCCTTGCGGGGTTCGGTCTCCAGGACCGCGAAGATCTCCTCCGCGGCCGAGAGCCCCTCGGCGGCGGCGTGGTACTGCGCTCCGACCTGGCGAATCGGCAGATACGCCTCCGGGGCCAGGATCAGCACCACCAAGCCGGTGTAGAGGTCGAGTTCGCCGTGCACGAGCCGCATGCCGATGGTGACGGCGACCAGGGCCACCGACAGGGTCGCCAGCAGTTCCAGGGCGAAGGACGACAGGAACGCGATCCGCAGGGTCCGCAGCGTGGCCTGCCGGTACTGCGAGGTGATGGCCCGGATGGACTCGGCCTGCGCCTTGGCCCGGCCGAAGACCTTCAGCGTCGGCAGCCCGGCGACCACGTCGAGGAAGTGCCCGGAGAGCCGGGACAGCAGCCGCCACTGACGGTCCATCCGCGCCTGGGTGGCCCAGCCGATCAGGATCATGAAGAGCGGGATGAGCGGAAGCGTCACCACGATGATCGCCGCCGACACCCAGTCCTCGGTGACGATCCTCGCCAGGACGGCCACCGGAACGACCACCGCGAGTCCGAGCTGAGGCAGATAGCGCGCGAAGTAGTCGTCGAGCGCGTCGACACCACGGGTGGCGAGCGTCACCAGGGAGCCGGAGCGCTGACCGCTCAGCCAGCCGGGCCCGAGCTCCGTGGCACGCGCCAGGAGCCGGCCGCGCAGTTCGGACTTGACCGCGGCGCTGGCACGGTACGCGGCCAGTTCGGTCAGCCAGGAGACCAGGGCCCGGCCGAGCGCGACCGCTGCGAGCAGGATCAGCGGGGTCCGCAGCCCGGAGGCGGTCAGCCCGTCCTCGAACCCGCCCACCACGACGTCGGCGATGAGCATGGCCTGGGCGACGACCAGCACCGCCCCGACCGTTCCGAGTGCCACCACGGCCGCCAGGAAGAAGCGGGTAGCTCGGGCGTGGCGGAGGAGACGCGGGTCGATCGGTTTCACGTGAAACAGCCCCCATAAAGCTCGGTCGGTGGACCAGGACGGGGCCTGCCCGGCGGTTCAGGGCCGGTTGCCGGACAGGCCCCCGTGCACTCAGTGCACTTCGGCGATGTGCTGCGTACCGATGCGCTTGCGGAACACCCAGTAGGTCCAGCCCTGGTAGAGCAGGACGAGCGGGGTGGCGATCCCCGCGCACCAGGTCATGATCTTCAGCGTGTACGGGCTGGACGAGGCGTTGGAGACCGTGAGGTTCCAGGCGTCGTTCAGCGAGGACGGCATGACGTTCGGGAAGAGCGTCAGGAAGAGCATCGCGACGGCGGCCGCGATCGTCACACCGGAGAACGCGAACGACCATCCCTCGCGCCCCGCCGCGACCGCGCCGATCGCGGCGACCAGCGACACCGCCGCGACGATCATCGCCAGCAGGCTCCAGCCGTCACCGTTGTCGATCTGGGTCCAGATCAGGAAGCCGAGCGCGAGCACCGCGGTGACCGCACCGAGCTTCAGCGCCAGTGTGCGCGCCCGGTGCCGTATGTCACCGACCGTCTTGAGTCCGGCGAACACGGTGCCATGGAAGGTGAAGAGGGTGAGCGTGACCAGTCCGCCGAGGATGGCGTACGGGTTGAGCAGGTCCCAGAAGTTGCCCACGTACTCCTTGCCGGCGTCGATCTTCACGCCGCGCACGATGTTCCCGAAGGCCACGCCCCAGAGCAGGGCCGGGATCAGCGAGGTCCAGAAGATCGCGTGTTCCCAGTTGGTCTGCCACCGGTCCTCGGGGCGCTTCGACCGGTACTCGAAGGCGACGCCCCGCACGATCAGGCAGACCAGGATGATCAGCAGCGGCAGGTAGAAGCCGGAGAACAGGGTGGCGTACCACTCGGGGAACGCGGCGAAGGTCGCGCCGCCCGCGGTGAGCAGCCACACCTCGTTGCCGTCCCAGACCGGCCCGATCGTGTTGATCAGGACCCGCCGTTCCTTGCGGTCACGGGCGAGCAGTTTGGTGAGGATCCCGATCCCGAAGTCGAAGCCCTCCAGGAAGAAGTAGCCGGTCCAGAGGACGGCGATGAGCACGAACCAGACGTCGTGGAGTTCCATCTCTCAGCTCCTCGGCCTCAGTAGGAGAAGGCCATCGGCCGGTCGGCGTGCTCGTCGCCGCCGATCTTGGTGGGCGGGTTGAGGTCGGCCTCCGTGAGCTCCGGCGGTCCGGCCTTGATGTACTTCACGAGCAGCTTGACCTCGATCACCGCGAGGATGGCGTAGAGCAGGGTGAAGCCGATCATCGACGTGAGCACCTCGCCCTGCGAGACGCCGGGGGAGACCGCGTGCCGGGTCTGGAGCACTCCGTAGACCACCCAGGGCTGGCGGCCCATCTCGGTGAAGATCCAGCCCCAGGAGTTGGCGATCAGCGGGAAGGCCATGGTCCAGAGCGACAGGATCCAGTAGCACCTGGCGAACTTGGGGCTGAGTGCCTTGTTCTTGAAGAGGACCAGATGCGGTACCTCGTCCTCTCCGGTGCGCAGCGCGAGAGGCAGCATGAACTTCCTGCGCGTCATCCACAGCCCGAGGAGGCCGAGGGCGAAGGACGCCATCCCGAAGCCGATCATCCAGCGGAAGCTCCAGAAGGCGACCGGGATGTTGGGCCGGTAGTCGCCGGGGCCGAACTTCTCCTGCTCGGCCTTGTTGATGTCGTTGATGCCGGGGACGTGCGAGGTGAAGCTGTTGTCCGCGAGGAAGGACAGCATGCCGGGGATGGAGATCTCCACGGTGTTGTGGCCCTTGGCCACGTCACCGACCGCGAAGACCGAGAAGGGTGCGCCGTCCTCCCCCTCCCAGAGGGCCTCGGCGGCGGCCATCTTCATGGGCTGCTGCTTGAACATGACCTTGCCGAGCTGGTCACCGCTGACGGCGGTGAGGAGTCCGGCGATCACGACCGTGACCAGTCCGAGCCGCAGCGAGGTCCGCATCACCGGGATGTGCTTCCTGCGCGCCAGGTGGAACGCGGCGATGCCGACCATGAAGGCGCCTCCGACCAGGAAGGCGGCGGTGATGGTGTGGAAGAACTGGGCGAGTGCGGTGTTCTGGGTGAGCACGTGCCAGAAGTCGGTCAGCTCGGCCCGGCCACGCTCCTCGTTGATCCGGTAGCCCACCGGGTGCTGCATCCAGGAGTTGGCCGCCAGGATGAAGTAGGCGGACAGGATGGTCCCGATGGACACCATCCAGATGCAGGCGAGGTGGATCTTCTTCGGAAGCTTGTCCCAGCCGAAGATCCACAGCCCGATGAACGTGGACTCGAAGAAGAAGGCGATCAGTGCCTCGAACGCGAGCGGGGCACCGAAGATGTCGCCGACGAACCGCGAGTAGTCGGACCAGTTCATGCCGAACTGGAACTCCTGGACGATGCCGGTGACCACGCCCATGGCGATGTTGATCAGAAAGAGTTTGCCCCAGAACTTCGTCGCTCTGAGGTACTTCTCCTTGTTCGTACGCACCCAGGCGGTCTGCAGGCCCGCGGTGAGCGCGGCGAGAGAGATCGTCAGCGGAACGAACAGGAAGTGGTAGACGGTGGTGATCCCGAACTGCCAACGCGCCAGTGTTTCCGGCGCCAGCGCTAGCTCCACGTCGCCTTCTCCTTACATCGCCGTGATCACACGAGCATTCTGCCCGCTAAGTCTGATTAATCACGGGAAGAACAGGACATGCTTGTGAACGCGTTCACATTCACAATCAAAATTATGACGCACAGCCTTTCGGGACGTTCGGGCGGGGTACCCCTCTCTCGGGACGATCCGATCAATCCGCCTGAAGCAGACACATGGGCACACCGATGCCCCGGCACGTCCGAACCCGGACACCCACGCACGAAGAGGCCCCGTACCCGATCACCGGATCGAGGTACGGGGCCCGTACGCCCGGCGCGCGAGCCGCGGTCCGCGCGCCCTTCGACGGCTCCCCGCAGGATCACGCCGTTCCACGGCCTCCTGCGGTTCCGCGCCGCTCTACGGCTCTACAGCTCCCTGCGGTACGACTCCGCCACCTTCAGGAACAGGTCGTTCGCCTCGTCCTCACCGATCGTGACCCGTACGCCCTCACCCACGAACGGCCTGACCACCACGCCTGCCCGCTCGCACACCGCGGCGAAGTCGGCCGTGCGCTCCCCCAGCCGCAGCCACACGAAGTTCGCCTGCGACTCCGGCACCGTCCATCCCTGCTCCGCCAGTGCCCGCTGCACCCGGCCGCGCTCGACGACCAGGGAGCCCACACGCCCCAGGAGCTCGTCCTCCGCACGCAGCGAGGCCACCGCCGCGTCCTGCGCGAGCTGGCTGACCCCGAAGGGCACCGCCGTCTTGCGCAGCGCGGCCGCCACCGGCTCGTGCGCCACGGCGAAGCCGACCCGCAGTCCGGCCAGACCGTACGCCTTGGAGAACGTGCGCAGCACCGCCACATTGGGCCGGTCCCGGTAGACCTCGATGCCGTCCGGCACCTCGGCATCGCGGATGAACTCCCGGTACGCCTCGTCCAGCACCACCAGGACATCGCCGGGCACCCGGTCCAGGAAACGTTCCAGCTCGGCCCGGCGCACCACGGTGCCGGTCGGGTTGTTCGGATTGCAGACGAAGATCAGACGGGTGCGGTCGGTGATCGCCTCCGCCATCGCGTCGAGGTCGTGCACCTCACCGTCGGTCAGCGACACCTTCACCGAGGTCGCCCCGCTGACCTGGGTGATGATCGGGTACGCCTCGAAGGAGCGCCAGGCGTAGATCACCTCGTCGCCCGGACCCGAGGTCGCCTGGAGCAGCTGCTGCGCCACCCCGACCGACCCGGTCCCGGTGGCGAGATGCGAGACGGGCACACCGAAACGGTCGGCCAGCTCGTTCATCAGGCCGGTGCAGGCCATGTCCGGGTAGCGATTGAAGTTCGCGGCGGCCGCCAGGGCGGACTCCATCACTCCGGGCAGCGGGGGGTACGGATTCTCGTTGGAGGACAGTTTGAAGGCGACCGGTCCGCCGGCCGCCGCGGGCTTGCCCGGCACATAGGCGGGAACGCCGTCCAGCTCGGCGCGCAACTTGGGGCTCGTCTCGCTCACCGCAGATCCTCCTCGACCGTCTGTACACATCAATACTGCTCACCTTATGAGGATTGGGCGCCGCTGCGAATGGCCCGTGCGCCTTCGGACGCCCGGTGCGGCCGGGCTCACGGGAACGGCCTGTGCACCCAATCGCCCGGTGCGACCAGGAATGGGGGGAGCGCGTTCGACCTTGACGCGCGCCGGTGGCTCACGCCGTGGCGCGCGTCCCTCGAAGAGGTGAGATGAGACCTCTTCGAAACATCGACCATTTAGTAGGCCCACCGGGTTCAGCGCATCACACACCACGGCGCATCCGCCCAACGACCTGGACTTACAAGGCATTTAGCGCTGTCTGATCATGCAGAAACGTGCCTGTCAACGCGTGAATATGCGACCGGGCCAACCTCCCGCACGCCCCCTACTATCGGCTCGCCATGACAGCAGCAGGGAAGCACCAGGTGAGCCGGGCGGAGACACCCCGGCGCGGCAGCCGGCAAGGACGAGCGGGAATCCGGGACGTGGCCGCCGCCGCCGGGGTCTCCATCACGACCGTCTCCGACGCGCTCAACGGCAAGGGAAGGCTCCCGGACGCCACCCGCCGCCATGTCCGCGAGGTCGCAGAGCGCCTGGGCTACCGCCCGTCCGCCGCGGCCCGAACCCTCCGTACCGGCAAGTCCGGCCTCATCGGCCTGACCGTGACGACGTACGGCGACGAACCCTTCACCTTCACCGAATTCGCGTACTTCGCCGAGATGGCCAGAGCGGCCACCTCCGCGGCGCTCGCCCGCGGCTACGCCCTCGTCATCCTGCCCGCCACCTCGCGCCACGACGTCTGGTCGAACGTCGCCCTCGACGGCACCGTCGTCATCGACCCCTCCGACCAGGACCCGGTCGTCACGGAGCTCGTACGGCAAGGACTGCCCGTCGTGTCGGACGGACGCCCGGCCGGCGCCCTCCCGGTCACCGCCTGGGTCGACAACGACCACGGCGCCGCCGTGCTCGACCTCCTCGACCACCTCGCCTCCGCCGGGGCCCGACGCATCGGCCTGCTCACCGGCACCACGACCGACACGTACACCCGCCTCTCCACCTCCGCGTACCTGCGCTGGTGCGAGCGCGTGGGCCAGGACCCGGTGTACGAGTCCTATCCCGCCCACGACCCGTGCGCGGGGGCGGTCGCCGCGGACCGGCTGCTCGCCCGCCCGGACCGTCCCGACGCCGTCTACGGCCTCTTCGACCCCAACGGCACCGACCTCCTGGCGGCCGCCCGCAGGTACGGGCTGCGCGTCCCCGAGGACCTGCTGCTGGTCTGCTGCAGCGAGTCCACCGTGTACGCGACGACCGAGCCGCCCATCACCACCCTCTCGCTCAAACCGCGCAGAATCGGCACGGCGGTCGTCCAGCTCCTCATCGACGCCATCGAGGGCGTGGATCACGGCGGCCCGGTGGAGCAGGTCATACCGACGGAGCTCATCGTCCGGACGTCCTCGCAACGCCGTCCGCCCCGCACCACGGTCAGCGCGCCGCGCTCCCCCGCCAGGGATTGAACAGACGAATTCGGACCAAACGGCCGGTGAGTCTGACATGCTCCGGGATTCACCACCCCTGGTGCGTCACACAGCACGATTCGCATTCCTATGATGGGCGCACGACACCGCGGACCGCCCCGACCAGCAGGCCCGTCAGGTGTACGGCGGCGCGACGGTGGTGGAGGGGTCGATGACACAGGGGGCCGGTCAGGAACCCGTGGTGCGGACTGCGACGTTGCGCGACTTCCGCGTGCCGCCCTACGCGCAGACCCCGGTACCGCCCGCGTCCCCGCATCCGGGCAACGCCCTGCCCGGGGGCGCGCTGCCGGACGGGTACACGCCCACCGAACGCGACCTCCCGGTGATCAACCGCGGTGACACCGTCCAGGTACAGGCGGTACCGGAGCCCTGGCCGGCCCGCGAGCCGGGACTCGGACCCCTCTACGTCGTCGGCGACGTCCACGGCTACCTGGACGAGCTGGTCGCCGCTCTCGCCGAGCAGGGCCTCATCGACTCCGACGGCAGGTGGGCCGCGGGCAACACCCGGCTCTGGTTCCTCGGTGACTTCACCGACCGCGGTCCGGACGGCATCGGCGTCATCGACCTCGTGATGCGCCTCTCCGCCGAGGCCGCCGCCGCGGGCGGGTACTGCAAGGCGTTGATGGGAAATCACGAGTTGTTGCTCATCGGCGCCAAACGGTTCGGCGACACGCCGGTGAACTCGGGCGCGGGCACCGCCACCTTCCAGGCCGCCTGGCTGCTCAACGGCGGCCAGAAGAACGACATGGAGCGGCTCCAGGACGTCCACCTCCAGTGGATGTCCCGCCTCGACGCGATCGTCGAGGAGGACGGGCATCTGCTGATGCACTCCGACACCACGGCGTACCTCGACTACGGCAGCACCATCGAGGACGTCAACGACACGGTGCACGCCATTCTCACGCGCAACGACGCCGACGAGTGCTGGGACCTCTTCCGCAAGTTCACCAAGCGTTTCGCCTTCCGTGACGACTCGGGACCGCAGGCCGTACGGGAACTGATGGCCGCCTACGGCGGACAGCGCATCGTCCATGGCCACAGCCCCATTCCCTACCTCCTCGGCGAGGTCGGGTCGGAGGACGGAGAGGACAGCTCGGGTCCCGTGGTCGTAGGCCCGCACGTGTACGCCGACGGGCTCGCCATCGCCATGGACGGCGGAGTGACCATGGCCGGAAAGCTGCTGGTCGTCCAACTCCCCCTGCATGACTGACGGTTTTACGGGAAGACGCTTCCACGACCTGACCACGCCGAGCACCGGGCCGAGCGCCGGGCCCATTTCCGGAAACCCCCTGTCACCGCGTGCCGTGGGCGCTCTACCATCGGCGTATCCGTAGCAGGCTCTCCTCCGTTTCCGCCCAACCGCCCGGCAATGACGGGCTGTCGGGCCCGACGGAGCATCGGGGGATGCACATGAGAAGCGCTCCGCACCTGCTGGCCGAGGACCGCCCCGAGTACGAGCGGATCCTCGACGACGCACTGCGCCACGCCCATCGACGGCCGGATCTGGCCGCGGTCGGCGAACGGCTCAACGCCGTACAGCTGCGCACCATGGCGCTGGCCGCCACGGACATGATCACGGCGACGGCGGCCACCGAGTACGACCACTACGTGCGGGCCCGTGAGGAACTGCGCGGCACGGCCGACGGGGAGGACCCGCCCGCCGGATCGGACACGGACCGTCCGGGCCGGTCGGGCGCCGGCGCGGGAGCGGTCGTCACGGTCCTCGCGCCCGTGCTCGCCGGCACCGCAGCGTTCATATTCCTGCTGGTCGGCTATCTGCTGAAGCTGCTCAGTCCGCCGCCCGCCTTCGCCTCGACCCTGGTCACCGCGGGCTGGTTCTTCGCCGTGGTCATGGCCGCCGCCATCCTGGTCGCCGCCGTCGGACTGCTGATCACCGCGCTGCGCAACGGCTCCGCTTCGGAGAACGCCGTACGCGACGAGATCGAGCTGCCGGAGGACGTGGCGCGGGCCCGGGAAGCCTGGCGGCACGCGCTGCTGGAACGCGGCATCCTGCCATTCCTGCGCGACGCCCTCGACGACCCCGAGGCCGCATCCACCTCACGCACACCGCAGCGCTCGCCGAACCGCATCCCGAAAGTCGGCTACAGCCGCCCCGACTTCTCCGGTCCGGACGAGGGCCCGGCCGCGGGCCCCCGGCCGACCTTCACCAGCCCGGACTTCACCAGCCCCGACTTCGGCGGCCCCGAGCACGACGTGGAATGACGGCGCCGCCGCACACACCCCCCTCCACCCCGCCCGGGGCCCCTGGACCGGGCCGACCAAGGACGCGGACGAGCCGCGCCCGATCACAGGTCCCAGGACCTCGGGCGCGCCTGCGCCTCCCACTCGGGACGGGGCAGCGAGAACACCGCGACGTCGTACCGCCGCCCCCGGTGCAGGCACGCCGGCCGGCTCGCCCTCTCCCGGGTGAACCCCGGCCTGTCGAGGAGGCGAGCGCGGCCGTGTTGTCCGTGTGGGTGATGGCCCGGAGCCGGTACAGGGGAAGCTCCCCGAACGCCAGGTCCGTCAGCGCATCCAGAGCCCGCGCGCCGTATCCGCGACCGCGGTGCCACGGGGACAGCAGCAGCTCGACTCCGCCCTCTGTCCCGTCATGCCGCTCATGCGCGGATGCTACGGAGACCCGGCCGTCGCGTTCATCCGATTTCCGCCCCGGGAGGCTCGGCCCCGTGTGACCGGTGAGGAGCCCGGGAGGGCGGGCCGGGCACGGGCCCGGGGCGAGCGAGGCGACAGGGGGCGGAATCCTGCGGTCCGCCCTCTTGTCGCCCCGGTCGGCTCTCGCCTCAGTCCGCGACCGGCAGGTAGACACGATGGCCCGCCGCCGCGAACTCCTTCGACTTCTCCGACATCCCCGCCTCGCCCTCCGCCTGCGACACCCCGTGTTCACGCCGGATGTCCTGGTAGATCTTCATCGAGCAGCATCGTGGAAAGCACTGGCCCTCACTACGCGCGAGGCCGCAGCTCAGCAGGCGGGGGCCTCTCCGGTCCCGGGCGCCTTCGCCGGTGGAGCCGTACGAGCGCGGTGGCGTTGAGCGCGCAACATGACCGGCCTCTCGTGGTCCTGCGGCGCGGCCGGACTCTCGCTGAGGGCCAGGAACGAAAGCAACCGCACCGGGCCCCACCCGCCGTCTCCGCCTCCGCTGTGACGTCCTACGATGCGTCGGTCCTCCGGTGGATCCGGATCACCGTGCGGCAAAGGGAATCCATGCGCCTGCCCAGCTACGTCAGAAAGGCCGCCATGGGCGCGGCGTCGATCCCCCTCCTCGCCGGGTGCGCGGGGGAACAGGGCGCGGGCGAGGTCGTGGAGCGAGCCGCGGAGAGGCCTGCCTCCTGGACGGACCTGCCGGTGCGGACCGGCGCACGGGACATCGTCCACACGGACACCGACCACCGGTCGTACGAGGTCAGGATCACGGTCAAGAGCCTGGCCCGGGGTTCGGAGGAGGACATGCGGGGGGCGCGCGTGGACGGGGAGCTGAAGGGCATGGTCCCCCACTACCTCACCTTCGAGGTCACCAACACCGGCCGGAAGAAGATCCCCGCCGCCTACATGGTGAACAGCAACCTCGCCCTGAACGGCACCGACTGGACGCGCGGGGAGAAGGTCTACGTCAGCGGCGGCAGGCCGGGCGGGGTCGACCTGCCCTGCGCGGACACCGCGCCGAAGACGCTGGCGCCCGGCGACTCGTACGACACCTGCGTGACCTACGTGCTGCCCGAGGGCGTCGGCGTGCTGTCGCTGACGCACAACGCCGACGGCTACCTCGACGAGGGCGGCGCGGTCGCCACCTGGCCCGTCGAGGGCGGCCTCAAGGCGGCGTCCGCCGGGCTGGCGGAGCCGGGCGACAGCGTCCGCGTCCGGTGGGACGCCCGCGAGGACGGCGTCCTCGAACTGCCCGCCACGCTGGTTTCCGTGCGCCGGGGCAGCACGGCCGACCTGGCGGGCCTGGACCTCGACCTCAATGAGAACGAGCGGCGCGGCGACCCGTACTACGTGTCAGTCACCTACACCAACACCGGGCCGAAAGACCTCTACGCCGACCAGGCCGACCGCGTCCGCCTACTCACCGAGGGCGGTCGGCAGATACGGGGCAAGACCCCCTTCGTCCTCGACACGAAGATCCCCGGCTGCCCGTCCGACTGGGTCGCCCGGATGATCCCGCCCGGCGACAGCGTGACGGAGTGCAGCATCCACCTGGTGACGGACGACGGCGACAAGCCGTTCGCGGTGGGTTTCGCGGAGGCGGGCCGGCCGGGACTGGTGGCCTGGCGGGCCCCCCTCCACTGAGGCGGCCGGGTCAGCCGGCCGACCTGCCGCCCGTCTCCGCGAGCGGCAGGTAGACCCGGTTGCCCGAGGCCGCGAACTCCTTCGACTTCTCCAGCATTCCGGCCTCGATCTCCTCCGGGGTGGCGGCCGCGTCGCCGCCGAACTGCTCCGTGATGCTTCTGCTGATCTTCATCGAGCAGAACTTCGGTCCGCACATCGAACAGAAGTGTGCCGTCTTCGCCGGCTCCGCCGGCAGCGTCTCGTCGTGGAACTCCCGTGCCGTGACCGGGTCGAGCGCCAGATTGAACTGGTCCTCCCAACGGAACTCGAACCGGGCATCGGAGAGCGCGTCGTCCCAGTCCTGCGCCCCCGGATGCCCCTTGGCGAGATCCGCGGCGTGGGCCGCGATCTTGTACGTGATCACGCCGGTCTTCACGTCGTCCCGGTTCGGCAGCCCGAGGTGCTCCTTGGGCGTCACGTAGCAGAGCATCGCCGTGCCCCACCAGGCGATCATCGCCGCGCCGATGCCCGAGGTGATGTGGTCGTACGCCGGAGCGACATCGGTGGTCAGCGGGCCGAGCGTGTAGAAGGGCGCCTCCTGGCAGATCTCCTGCTGGAGGTCGATGTTCTCCTTGATCTTGTGCATCGGGACATGTCCCGGCCCCTCGATCATGGTCTGGACGCCGTACCGCTTGGCGATCGTGTTCAGCTCCCCGAGCGTGCGCAGTTCGGCGAACTGCGCCTCGTCGTTGGCGTCCGCGATCGAGCCGGGGCGCAGCCCGTCGCCGAGCGAGTACGTCACGTCGTAGGAGGCGAGGAGTTCGCAGAGCTCCTCGAAGTTCTCGTAGAGGAACGACTCCTTGTGGTGGGCGAGACACCACGCCGCCATGATCGAGCCGCCTCGCGAGACGATGCCGGTCTTGCGACGGGCGGTCAGCGGAACGTACGGCAGGCGTACGCCGGCGTGCACCGTCATGTAGTCGACGCCCTGCTCGGCCTGTTCGACGACGGTGTCGCGGTAGATCTCCCAGGTCAGCTCCTCGGCCTTGCCGTCGACCTTTTCGAGGGCCTGGTAGAGGGGCACGGTGCCGATCGGCACGGGCGAGTTGCGCAGAACCCACTCACGGGTGGTGTGAATGTTGCGGCCGGTGGAAAGGTCCATGACCGTGTCGGCGCCCCACCGCGTCGCCCACGTCATCTTCTCCACCTCCTCCTCGATGGAGGACGTCACCGCGGAGTTGCCGATGTTGGCATTGACCTTTACCAGGAACCGCTTCCCGATGATCATCGGCTCGGTCTCGGGGTGGTTGACGTTGGCCGGCAGCACGGCGCGGCCCGCGGCGATCTCCTCGCGCACCACCTCCGGCTCGACGTTCTCCCGGATAGCCACGTACTCCATCTCCGGGGTGATCTCGCCCCGCCGGGCGTACGCGAGCTGGGTCACGGGCCGACCGTCCCGGCTGCGGCGCGGCAGCCGGGGCCGACCGGGGAAGACGGCGTCGAGATTGCGCAGCCCTTCCCCGAACTCTCGGCTTCGCTCGAGCAGGGGAGACCCCATTCGCGGCGAGGTGTGCTTGAGTCCGTCGTCCTCGGGTCGGACGGGTCGGCCCGGGTACTCCTCGGTGTCGCCGCGCGCGGTGATCCAGTTCTCCCGCACCGGCGCGAGCCCGCGACGGACGTCGGTCTCGACGGTGGGGTCGGTGTACGGCCCCGACGTGTCGTACAGCGTCACGTCCTTGCCGTTGGTGAGGTGCACCTGACGGACCGGCACACGGATGTCGGGGTGTGAGCCCTGGACGTATCCCTTGTGCCAGCCGATGGACTTCCCGGCCTCGTCGCTCTGGTTGGAGGCAGGCGTGCGTGCGTCCGATGTGGTCATGAGACCTACTCCCTACGCCGGCATTACCCGGTAACAGGTTCGGCGGTCGGCGCAGCTCATCCCGTACGGACGTACGGATATCAGCGCCCTCTCAGCCCGGTGCTCCGAGCTCCCGCGTGTGCAAAGGTTCCTCCACGCTAGCGCCCCGTCCGGCGGAATGAACAGAGGGTCCCTTGCCTCCTTGCGATGATCGCCCGGTGATGTCCCTCCCCAGCGTTCCCGAATCGCCGAGTCCCCACCATGGCCACACACACGGCCATACGCACGCCCACGGCCCCGCCGCGCCCGTCTCCAGGCATCTGCGGAAGGTCATCGCGGCCGTACTGATCCCGTTCGCAGCCGCGGTCCTCACCGGACTGGTGGCGCTCTGGCCGGGCGGTGCGCCACCACACGAACGAACCGGTGTCGGCTTCGACCGGCAGACCCAGCAGGGCAAGGTGGTGAACGTCGACACAGTGGACTGCAAGGAGGTGAACGCCTCCCAGATGCCGGTCGGCGGCGAGACCGCTCCACAGTCGTCGGGCCGCACCGGGCTGTGCGCGAAGGCCACGGTCGAGGTGACGACCGGTCACGACAAGGGCCGACGGTTCGTGGAGGTTGTCCAGCCCGATGCACCCCGTCAGCTGCGCGAGGGGCAGGGCGTGGTGGTGGCGTACGCTCCGGACGCGCCCCACGACCTGCAGTACTCGGTGACCGATGTGAACCGGAAGTTCCCCATGGCGCTGCTGGCCGGGATCTTCGCCCTGGTCGTGGTCGCGGTGGGCAGGATGCGCGGGGTGATGGCGCTGGTCGCGCTCGCCGTGTCGTTCGCCGTGCTGACCCTGTTCATCCTCCCGGCCATCCTCCAGGGCTCGAATCCGCTGATCGTGGCGGTGGTCGGGGCCAGTGCCATCATGCTGATCGCGCTCTACATGTGCCACGGGCTCACCGCCCGCACCTCGGTCGCGGTGGTGGGCACACTGATCTCGCTCCTGCTGATCGGGCTGCTCGGCTCGCTGTTCATCGGCTGGGCGAGCCTGACGGGCAACACCGACGACAGCACCGGCCTCATCCACGGCCTGTATCCGCGCATCGACATGAGCGGCCTGCTGCTGGCCGGCGTCATCATCGGTTCGCTCGGGGTGCTCGACGACGTGACGGTCACCCAGACGTCGGCCGTCTGGGAACTGCACCAGGCGAACCCGACGATGGGCGTGCGTGGGCTCTACCGGGCGGGGATCAGGATCGGGCGCGATCACATCGCCTCGGTCGTCAATACGCTGGTGCTCGCCTACGCGGGCGCCGCGCTGCCGTTGCTGCTGCTGTTCTCGATCGCCAGGAGCAGCGTGGGCACGGTGGCCAACAGCGAGCTGGTGGCGGAGGAGATCGTACGGACGCTGGTCGGTTCGATCGGGCTGGTCGCATCGGTGCCGGTGACGACGGTGCTCGCCGCGCTGGTGGTCTCCGCGGACCGCACAGGGCTCGGCGCGGAAGCCGGAGCTCCAGCACCCGTACGGACCGGGAAGGGCCGCCGTCGCAGGACGAGGCAGTGAGCGCCCCTGAACGGACATCTGCCGACAGACGAGGAGCGGTCCTGAATACGGAGAGCGATTCACCCATTCGGCGGATGCCGTGTTCGACCGGCGGGCACCGGTCGACGACACCGTGTCCTTCAGCCGGCGTTCTGCTCCTCAGCGAGGATCCGGCCCAGGGCTTCCTCCAGGTTTCCCTCGAAGTCACCCAGCGTGCGCTCCTGTCCGAGCGGCACGAGCTTGTCGGTCCGGTCGAGAAAAGCCACGAGCGGCGCCGAACCAGCCCGGAAGAGGGCGCGGTCGGCGCCCACCTGAAGGCGGATGTGTACATCGGAAAGCCCCTCGGGATCCGTGGGCCCGATGTGCACATCGCCGTCGCCACTGGGGCTGTTTAGGCCGTCGAGCAGCAACTCGCGGCCGAATGCCCAGGTGACGGGGGCGTCACCGGGCAGATGGAAGGTCATCCGAATCGCATACGGATCACACACTTCGTACCGGAGCTCCACCGGGATCCGGAAAGAGAGCTCCTCGGAGACGAGAAAGCTCATCATGACCTCAGCTTGAACCGACTCGCGCATCGTTCAACCCCGCAGTAGATGAATCTGGCCAGGAATGATCCCCCATGGCCCTATTGACGCCATCGTGGTGCACGCGATAGCAGATCACAAGGAGTGATTTTTCAGATACTGATAGAGAACACGAACGAACGCAAGAGGTTGGCCACTTCAGCACGTAGTTGTTCGACTGCGGGGAGCAATCGGTGTTCCTGTTCCAGGGGTACTGAAATCGCCATAGCGGCGGCAGTGAAGCCGACGGTGATCGGGATGGCCGCGCAGACCGTTCCCAGGGCGTACTCCTGCCGTTCGACGACGGGTTCCATGCGCTCCAGCGACCGCAGCCGCTCCAGGAATGTCGCGCGATCCCTCACCGAATACGGGGTCAGCGGCCGTACCGGATGCCGGTTCAAGTGGTCCTCGCGCGCCTTCTCGTCCAGTCGGCTCAGCAGGCACTGGCCGATCGCGTGAGCGTGCCCGGTCTCCCGGAAAGACGCCCACTCGCGCACGGCGGGCATGGCGGGATCATCGGCGACCGCGACGAGTTCGATCTCGCCCTCGCGGTAGACGGCGCAGTACACGGGGACACCGATGGCCTCGCGCCAGCGGCTCAGCGACTCGGACATCCTGCTGCGACGATTCTGCGGCGCACCCTCGGCAGTCAGACGCTCGGCGGCGGCGCCGAAGCGGAACACTCCGTTGTCACGACGCAGATAGCCCTCGTGCGTCAGGGTGCGCAGCAGGTGATAGGCCGTGGGAAGGGGGAGCCCCGCCTCCCTGGCCAGCTGCTTCGCGGGCGCCCCGTCGCGATGCGCGCCCACTGCTTCCAGCAGCCTCAGCGCTCGCTGCACCGAGCCGATCAGGGTCGGGGAAGCGGTGCTCGATGCCGTGGTCAACGGTCACCCCCAGGCGTGGTGACGGGCAGTCAGCCCGCCTGTGGGGGCCTCCCCCACAGACCGCCGCATGGCTGGGTCCGAGGGCCGAACACCGTGCAAACCCCTGGTCATGGTGGTGACGGTCAGTTAATTCCCAGGTGGCGGCAGTGGAATGCCACCATATCGGCCGTATCCCCAAGGTGCGTTGTTTCGTCCCTGGCTTAGCTCAGCTGGGCTAACACCATGGCTGGTTTCCGATCCTTCTGATAACTACCAGCCACCACCCGAGGAGGACATGACCTTGCGCACGACGAAGACGAGACCGCCGACCAGGATCACGAAGAGCAGGATCTTGAAGAGCAGGCCGATCACGAAACCGAGCACGCTGGCGATCAGTCCGCCGAACACGACAATCGCGATCACCGGCACCGCGATCCACTTCACCCACCAGGGCATCCCGGCGAATATCTCCCGTACGGCCATCGTCCTCGCCTCGTCTCTGTGCGTCCCTGCTCCGACACTCCCGATGCTAGAGGCGCGAAGGCACCGGAGGGGCATTCCGCACCCCTTGCCGTCCCCTGATCGACCCCCTAGGGATCCCTGACACCGGAACCCGTTCCTCCGGATGAGCGCCGCCGGACGGGGCGCTCAGCTCTCCGGCGGGGAGAAGACGACCATGACCCGCAGGTCCTCGGTGATGTGGTGGAACTTGTGAGGGACTCCGGCCGGCACGTACACCACACTTCCCCGGCCGACCTGTGTGGTCTCCGTGCCGACCGTGATCGAGCCGCGCCCGCTGACGACGAAGTAGACCTCGTCCTCCCGGTGCGGCTGCTGCGGGTCGATCTCACCCGCGTTCAGCGCGTACAGGCCGACGGACATGTTCCGTTCCTTCAGGAACTGCAGATAGGCGCCATTGTTGGCGGCCCGTTCCGCTTCCAGTTCGTCCAGTCTGAAAGCCTTCATTACCGTCCGCCCTTTGCTTCCCGATCCTGCCGGTGTCCACCACCGACCGTGTCTGCCACGATCAGACACATGAAGAATTTCGTAGTCAAGACGATCGCCAACGCGGGTGCGCTGGCCGTGGCCATCTGGCTGCTGGACAACATCACGCTGGAGGGCGGCAGCACCGGGCGCAAGGCGCTCACGCTGGTCCTGGTCGCCCTGATCTTCGGCCTGGTGAACTCCGTGGTGAAGCCGGTCGTACAACTGGTGACCCTGCCGCTCTTCTTCCTCACGCTGGGTCTGTTCACCCTGGTGGTCAATGCGCTCATGCTGCTGCTGACCTCCTGGCTGGCCGGTGTGTTCGACCTGAGCTTCCACGTCAGCGGCTTCTGGACCGCCGTGCTCGGCGGCCTGATCATCTCGATCGTGTCGTGGGCGCTGAACGTGGTACTGCCGGACGAAGACTGATCCGGCAACCGCCGGAAACGGTCTGCAACGGTGGGGGTGGACCGGCGACCGGCCCAGGAAGAGCGACGAGGAGCGGCATGGACACCATGGGTGACGGAACCAGGGCGGTGCGGGCCGGGCTGCCCGAACCCGAACAGTACGAGCCCACCCTGCCCGGGCCGGTCCTCGCCGCGCACTTCCATCTCTCCGGGGACCCCACCGGCCCGTACACCTACGGACGGGACACCAATCCGACCTGGACCCACCTGGAGCGCGCCATCGGCGAGCTGGAGGCTCCGGGGGAACCGGTCGAGACCGTCGTCTTCGCTTCCGGCATGGCGGCGATCTCGGCCGTGCTGCTGTCCCGGGCCCGTACCGGCGACGTGGTCGTGCTGCCCGACGACGGATACCAGTTGCTGCCGCTGGTGCGTGAGCAGCTGGAGGCGTACGGCGTCGAGGTGCGGACCGCGCCGACCGGCGGCGACGCCCAGCTCGCGGCCCTTCGCGGCGCCGCGCTGCTGTGGATCGAGACACCGTCCAACCCGGGGCTCGATGTCTGCGACGTGCGCCGACTCGTCGAGGCCGCGCACGCGGCGGGCACGCTGGTGGCCGTCGACAACACCCTCGCCACACCGCTCGGCCAGCGCCCGCTGGAGCTGGGGGCGGACTTCTCAGTGGCCAGCGACACCAAGGGCATGACCGGCCACGGGGACGTCCTGCTCGGTCATGTGACCTGCCGCGACCCCGGGCTGGCGGCGGGGCTGCGGCGCTGGCGCAAAGTAGTCGGCGCGATCCCGGGCCCGATGGAGGCATGGCTCGCGCACCGTTCCCTCGCCACGCTGGAGCTGCGCATCGACCGCCAGTGCGCCAATGCCCTGGCCCTGGCCGAGGCGTTGGCCGGGCGCCGGGGGGTGACCGGGCTGCGCCATCCCGGCCTTCCGGGAGACCCCTCGTACCCGGTCGCCGTTCGGCAGATGCGGCGCTTCGGTTCCGTGGTGTCGTTCGTGCTGCCCGACCGGGAACGGGCCGAGCGCTTCCTGGCCGAGCTGCGCCTGGCCGACGACGCCACGAGTTTCGGCGGTGTGCGCTCCACCGCCGAGCGGCGGGCGCGCTGGGGCGGCGACGCCGTACCGGAAGGCTTCATCCGTTTCTCTGTCGGCGCCGAGAACGCGAAGGACCTGGTGGGCGACGTGGAGCGGGCGCTGGACGTGGCGCTGGGCGTGGACTGATCGTCACGGACGGCCCGAGCCTCCCCCCTCGTGGCTCGGACCGCCCCGGTTCCTCATGTGAAGAACCGCCTGCACAAGGCTAATTGACCCTCCGTCAGTGTCCAATCACCGAAGCGACACCGACCTATCGACATATTTATAGTTGTACGGGTCCGAAGTGTCGCGACGGTGAGAGGGGACAGGACATGGACCTGTCCCTGCTGCGTACGTTCATCACGGTGCACCGGGCCGGTTCCTTCACCAGGGCTGCCGCGCTGCTCGGCCTCTCCCAGCCTGCGGTGACCTCCCAGATACGCACCTTGGAACGCCAGCTGGGCCGACCGCTCTTCCTCCGGGGGGCCCGGGGTGTGACGCCGACCACCGTCGGCGACGAACTCGCGCACCGGGCGGCGCCCCATCTGGACGCGCTGGTCGAGATAGCCGAGACCGAGCTGGACGAGGAGTCGGCCGTACGGACCCTGCATCTGGCCGGCCCGCCCGAGTTCACGTCGGCGCGCGCCCTGCCCGCGCTCGCACCGCTCGTCGCCCAGGGACTGACCCTGCGCAGTTCGTTCTTCACCACCGCCGAGGAGACCCTGGAGGGACTGGCCGCCGGGCACCACGATCTCGTCGTCACGACGTCCCGCCCCCGCGGTGGGCTGCTCACGGCGACTCCGCTCTGCGACGAGGAACACGTGCTGGTCGCAGCACCACGTTGGGCCGCGCGCCTGGGGCCGGGGGCCTTGCGGCACGACGGCCCCGTGGTGCTGGAGCGGCTGCCGGTCGTGGAGGTGCACGAAAGCCTGCCGTTCGTCTCCCGCTACTGGTCCGCCGTGTTCGACGCCCTGCCCGCCACTGCGGGAACCGTCATCGCCCCGGATCTGCGGGCCGTCCTGGAGTGCGCGGCGGCGGGTGCCGGTCTCGCCGTGCTGCCGCGCTATCTGTGCGAAGGGGCGCTGGCACGCGGGGAGGTCGTCGCGCTCCTCGATCCTCCGGTGCCCCCACTGCGCACCTACTTCCTGGCCGTGCGGACCGGCACGCTCGCGCTGCCGCACATCGCGCGGGCGCACGAGTGGCTGCTGGGTGCCGCGGCCGACTGGTGAGCGCGGGACGGCCTGGCGCCGTCCAGGTGTTTCAGAACCGGTTCAGTGGGCCACGCTCTTGCCATGACCGAACGTCCCGTGGTCAAGCGCACCGCACGCGCCATTCTGCTCGACGGTAACGACCTCGTCCTCATCAAGCGGACCAAGCCCGGGATGGACCCGTACTGGCTCACACCCGGTGGCGGGGTCGAACCCGAGGACGCGACCGTCGTCGACGCCCTGCACCGTGAACTGGACGAGGAACTGGGCGCCAAGATCACCGATGTGGTCCCCTGCTTCGTCGACACCGTCGAGCACATCGAGGGCGGCGGGGTGAAGGGCGTCAAGGTCCAGCACTTCTTCGTCTGCCGACTGGAGTCGATGGACCCGTCCCGGCGCCACGGTCCCGAGATCGACGCTCCCTGCGGGGAGTACGAGATCGTCCGGGTGCCCTTCAGCCGGATGGGCATCGCGGCCGTTCATCTCGTACCGCTGTCACTGCGGCACTACCTGGACGGCAACATCGAGGGGGTGCGGGCGATGCACGCGCCCGACCTGGGCTGATACGCCGACCGGGAGCAGGCGGGGCCGGGGTGGCGGGCCGCGGCGCCGACCGGGCATCTCGCCCCGCGGCCCCGTGCCGCACCTCATGGATGCGCGCCATGGACCGGCGCCGTACACCGGCAGGGCATGCCGAGTCCGTCGGGGCACGCTGTGTACGCCGGGGGCGCGCCTTGCCCGTCGTCGGTCGTTCATCAGCTGGGGACGACGGCGGCCAGTTCCTCGACGGAGTCGTGCCGGATGCGTTCGGCCGGGATGCCGATGCCTCTGAGCGCGTCCACGCTGCTGCGGATCATGCCCGGCGGCCCCGAGAGATAGGCGTCGTACTCGTGCCACGGGCCGCATTCACGCACGGCCTCCGACAGCAGCCCGCGCAGACCGCCCTCCCGCTCCGGTCGGCCCATGGAGATCACCGGCCGCACCACGAGCCAGGGAAAGGTCTTCTGGAGGCGCGTCATCGTCTCGATGTCGTACAGGTCGCGATCGCTGCGGGCCCCGTAGAAGACCTCCACGGGGCGCCGGTCGCCGTGTTGCGCGACGTCCTCGACGAGTGCCTTGATCGGCGCGATGCCCGTGCCGCCGCCCAGGCAGAGCAGGCCGTTGTGGGTGGAGTGGTCGATCGTCATCGAGCCGCTGGGCGGGCCGAGCCGCACGATGTCGCCGGGGCGGGCCCGGTGCACCAGGGCGTTGGAGACCCACCCGGCCGGGACCGCCTTGATGTGGAAGGTGAGCAGACCGTCGCGGCGGGGCGCCGACGCGAAGGAGTAGTGCCGCCAGACCCGGGGCCACCAGGGCGTCTCCATGGCCGCGTACTGACCGGCGACGAAAGGGTAGACCTGATCGGGGCGGATGGTGAGAACCGCTATGTCGCGCGTTCTCGGCTCGTGCGAGACGACCTCCGCGTGCCACCAGGCCGGAGCCCACTGCTCGTCCTCGGCGGCGGCATCGATCATGATCTGCGATATCGCGGTGTAGGCACGGACCCAGGCCGCCTCGACCTCCGCGTCCCACACGGTGGTCGCATAGCGGCTCAGTGCTCCGAGAAGGGCCTCGCCCACTGCGGGATAGTGGCCGGCCAGTGTGCCGTACTTGCGGTGCCCCCGGCCCAGTTCGCCGAGGTACTCGGTCAGCGCTCGGGGGGAGTCGAACCGGTCGGCCGCGCCGAGGATCGCGCGGAACAGGCGATCGCGCTGCATGTCCATCGCGACCGGGAACATGGCGCGCAGGTCGGGGCGCCGGGTGAAGAGCAGGGCGTAAAAGTACGAGGTCGCCTGGTCGGCGACGGGCGAAATCTCGGTCAGCGTGCGGTGGATCAGAATCGCGTCGGGAGATCTGTCCGTCCCGCCTTCGGTCCATCTGGTGGCCGGAGCATCCATACTGTGCCTCGCCTTGAACGTCTTCTGGTCGCCTCGTACCCGGACGTCCGCGGTCGCTGCCCGTGGACGTGGTCGGGCCCCTGTTTGTGGTCGACGGCCGGTTCACTGCCGACGGTTTTCCGCCGGTTCGCCATGCCATGAACGCGGACCGCCGTGAGCGCGGACCGGACACGTGGTGGAGGGTCTACGTGTCCGGATCAGCTTTCCCGTTACGCTCCTTTGCCCCCTGTGCGGGCCGTGAACCCATCACGGCCGTTCGTATCCTCGGCCACGCCGGGCAGCGCTCCGTCCGGCCACGTCGAGATTCAGCACCAGCCTCACCCGTAGGCGACCGAGAGCGCGCACTGCCGCACCGAACCGGACCGGGAAGTGGCACGTGTCATACGCCGAGGCTAGTACGTGCGGTTACTCCCGCCGTCGGACGCCCGGCCTGCCTGTTCCCGGCACCGTGTTTCACGTGAAACCACTCAAGCGCACCGCCCGCCGCAGGCTCCTCGTCGCCCATGTCGCCGTGTCCGTGAGCTGGCTGGGGCTGACCGTCGGACTGCTGGCACTCGGAATCGCGGCCTTCCGCACCGACGACCCGGAAACCGCCCGGGCGGCAGCACGGGCCATGAAGATCTTCGGGGACTGGCTGATCATCCCGTTCGCGATGTTCTCCCTGCTCAGCGGCCTCGCCCTGTCGCTCGGTACGCCCTGGGGGCTGGCCCGGCACCGATGGGTCTGGACGAAGTTCTGGCTCACCCTGGTCGCCGCGGCACTGTCGGTCTTCGCATTGCGTCCCGCCATCGACGAAGCGGCAGCCCGCGGCTCCGTCGGCTTCGACCTGGTCGTCGCCCCTTCGTTGGCGACGGCCACCTATCTGTTCGTCACGGCGATATCGGTACTGAAGCCCTGGGGGACGACTCGGCGCGGCCAGCGGCTGCACCGCGCGGCCCGCACAGGTAAAGGAA
Organism: Streptomyces sp. CB01580; assembly: GCF_001905795.1. Classification (GTDB taxonomy): domain Bacteria; phylum Actinomycetota; class Actinomycetes; order Streptomycetales; family Streptomycetaceae; genus Streptomyces. The sequence continues at coordinate 87,778 of NZ_LIXJ01000033.1, read as the reverse complement.
CGGTGGGTACAGGCAAAGGAGTGGCCGGTGCAGGTAAAGGAGTGGACGCGATGTCCTCCCGTCGGACAGCCTGACCCTCATGCCCAACCCGCTGCCCCGCCCGCTTGCCGAACTGCGCATCCGGCGTCTCACCCCGGGCGACCTGGTCGCCTGCGCCGATCTCTGCGAGGACCGCGGTTGGCCGCGCGACGAGCATCGATGGGGCCTGCTCCTGGCCGCGGGGACGGGCTACGGCATCGACGACCCCGAGGGGGGCGGAGGGCTGATCGCCACGTGCGTGGTGACCTCCTACGGCCCGCGACTGGCTGCCATCGGCATGCTCCTCGTCGCTGGAAGCCATGCGCGTCAGGGGCTCGGACAGCGCCTGATGCGCCATGTGATCGACGGGACGGACGGCGCCTCCCTCATCCTGTACGCGACATCCGAGGGACGGCCGCTCTACGAGCAACTCGGCTTCAAGGCAGTGGGCCGCACCGAACGGGTCACCGGCCCGTTCCGGCGGACGGACGACGGCGGGTGTGCCGTGGACATCCGTCCGGCCACGGCCGACGACCTGCGCGCCCTCGTCCGGCTCGACACGGACGTCTTCGGCAGCGACCGGACTCACGTCCTCGCCCGGCTGCCCGCTTACGCCGATCACCTGCGGGTCGCGGAGGACGATGGTGAACTCGTCGGCTACGCGGCGTCCTGGCCGAGCGCCGGCACCCAGGTCATCGGTCCACTGATCGCCCCCGACAGCCTCACGGCCCGGGCGCTGGTCGCCTCCCTCGCGGAGGTGACGGACCTGCCGTTGCGCGCGGACCTCGACGCGCGCCACACAGAACTGCTCTCCGGGCTCAAGGAGTGCGGTCTGCGAGCGGTCTCCGAGACCACGGTGATGACCTGCGGCATCCCGGACCTGCCGGGCGACTGGACCCGCCGCTATGCCCCGTTGACCGTGGCGATGGGCTGACTCCTCCGGTCCACCCGAGCCCCCTGTCCGGCCCCTGCCGCCTCCCCCGCGATCTCCTGCTGCCGCCTCGGGCCGGAGCGTCGGCTTCTCCGGCTTCCCACTGTGCCTCCGGGACGGAAAGGGTCGGGGCGCGCCATGCGAGCAGGCGTGATGCGGAGTGGGCCGGGGAACCGGACGGTCGGGCTCAACGCCGGACGACGGAGGCCATGACGGACTCGGGGCTGTGGCGGGCGACCAGTCGCCCCCGGCCGGCCCGACGGCGCTCCAGTGCGCCGGAGATCAGTGCCAGGACCGGAGCGGAGGCGGCCGGCGCGGCACCGACCCAGTCGGGAGCGGTGTAGCCGAGGCCGGCCGCGATGACGAGACCTCCGAGCCAGGCCGACAGCGCGTTGCCGAGGTTGAAGGCGCCGATGTTGACGGCGGAGGTGAGGGTCGGCGCGGCGGACGCCTGGTCGAGCACCCGTGTCTGCAGCGGAGGAACGGTGGCGAAACCCACGCCCCCCCGATCAGCACGATGGTGACGGCCGCCGCGAACTTGTCGTGCACGGCCACACCGAGAAGGCCGATGACACCGAGCGCAGCCGCGACGAAGAACGTGACCCGCCAACCGACGTTCTGTCTGATGAAAGTACCCATCGGCGCGCCCACCACATTGGCCGCGGTGAGGCCGGTGAACATCATGGAGATCGCCCCGGCCCTCTTCTGTGGGCGACCAGATCGGCCGCGACGACCGATCCGATGCCGAAGAAGGCACCGTGGGCGAGTGAGGCGATCACCCGGTCGGCGAGCATCACGCCGAAGGCCGGGGCGGTGGCGGATACGACGTTGCCCACGACGAAGAGCCCCATTAGCAGCATGAGCATGCGTTTGCGTGTGACCCGGGCACCGAGGACGGTCATCGGCGGAGCGCCCAGGACACCTGAAGATTGCACACGCCCTTATCGAGTGCATGCAATAATTGCCGCTATTAATTGCAAGCACGGGCTATTGTCGCTGCCGCCTATCCTGGACAGAGCGGCTCGAGACGGAGGAGAGACCCATGCCAGCGACCGACCCCGCACTGACCTCCCTTTCCCAGGGCTGGTGTGCGCTCTCCTTGCTCCACGGGAAGATCGAGGCCCGCATCGAACGGACGCTGCAGACCGAACACGGACTCAGCGTGCGGGAGTACTCCCTGCTCGACGTGCTGAGCCGACAGCACGACGGCCCCGGCGGCCATCTCCAGATGAAACAGGTCGCGGACGCCGTCGTGCTCAGCCAGAGCGCCACCACCCGCCTGGTCACCCGCCTTGAGGACCGCGGACTGCTGACGCGCTATCTCTGCGACACCGACCGGCGCGGCATCTACACCGATGTCACCGAGGCCGGTCTCGCTCTGCTGGCCGCGGCCCGGCCGACCAACGACTCCGCACTGCGCACTGCCTTGGACCAGGCCGCGAAGAACCCCGAACTGGCGCCGTTCGTCAACGTGGTCGAGCGGCTGAAGGCTCCGGCGCGAGTCTCCTGACTCACCGCACCGCCCGGACGGCCCCGACCGAGCCGGGCGGTGCGGTGTGGCCGTACGCGCATCGGCCGGGCGTACACGCACGGCCCAGGCGATTCTCCGCAGCAGCCAGGTGGTTCCTCTCACCGTCCGGGCACGTTCACGTCTCGGCCGAGTGATCTGCGTAGCCTGTCGGCCATGAGCGATCTGGACATACGCCCCGCCACCCCTGCCGACCTTCCCGCCATCGTGGCCATGCTCGCCGACGACCCGTTGGGCGCCCGACGCGAGTCGCCTGACGACATCGCCCCCTACCACGCGGCGTACCGGCGGCTGGCGGACGACCCGAACCAGCATCTGATGGTCGCCGTTCGCGAAAACCGCGTCGTCGGGACTCTGCAACTGACGGTGATCCCGGGACTCTCTCGGCGCGGCGCGACCCGCTCGGTCATCGAGGGCGTTCGCATCCACGTCGACGAGCGCGGAAGCGGACTGGGAAGCCGGATGATCGAGTGGGCCGTGGACGAATCCAGGCGCCTGGACTGCCAATTGGTCCAGTTGACGTCCGACGTGTCCCGGACCGACGCCCACCGCTTCTACGAGCGTCTCGGCTTCACCGCCAGCCATGTGGGCTTCAAGCTCGCACTCTGATCCACTGCCCGGTTCCCGGCCAAGAGCCTCTGCCCCGAAGCCCGGGCCGGGAACCTCTGCCCGGAACCGGCTCCCGAAGCGTCTGTCACGAACCAGCCCGAGAACTTCTCTGCACCGCGTCCGTGGCGAACGATGCCGGGGCGGGGCCTGCGGTCCGCGCATTTCGCCGTGCAGGGAACCCTCGCCCCTGGGCAGACCCCGATCCGTTTCACGTGAAACATGGTGACCGGACCGCACGAGTCGCACGGCAGTCGCACGAAGCCCGGCGATCGGATCGCTCGAAGCCTTGTTGTCAGGCGTCGAGGCCCCGCCAACCGCTCTCGTCCACACCGCCGGGAACCGCCGTCCCGGGATCGTACGGCTCCCGCGTGAAGACGAACGAACCCAGGTCGAGGTGGTTCACGCCGCCGTCGCCGTTCCGGACGACGCGCAGGATCTCTCCCGCGTAGTAGCTGTCACGGCCGATCCAAGTGCCGTCCGGTAGAGCGGTGAACCGGGCCCCGCGGCCGGCGCCTCGCAGCGGCTGGAGATCCAGCCCGCCGTCCGGCTCCAGGCGCAGGATGTGCGCCCGTACGCCCCAGTACCAGGGGCCGGTCAGCGCGAGAAGCTCCGGGTCCGCCTCCGGCAGGGGGCGCCAGGGCTCCGGGATGCGGGGTTCGGCCTCGGCGACGATCTCGACGAGGTCGGCGGCGACACCGCCGACCACCGGCCCCGACGTGACATTGGTCAGCACGACGGCGGTCACGTCGTCGTCCACGCTGAACCACAGGGCGGCGAGGAAGCCCGGCAGGGAGCCCGTGTGCCCGAAAAGCGTACGGCCGTTCCTTCGCTCGATCTGGAGACCCAGGCCGTATGCACCGTCCCAGTCGCCGGGCTGGGACGGTGCGGAGGGCTCACGCATCTGCTCCACGGAGGCGGCGCAGAGCACCCGGTCATCACCCTCGGCCAGGAAGGCCGCGAACCGGAGAAGATCCTCGGTCGTGGACCAGAGCTGGCCCGCCGGGGCCATCAGCCCGAGGTCCTCGGCCGGTTCGGGCAGCATGACGTCCGCCCAGGGGTGCACGGCCCATCCGCCCGCATGCGGCGCCCGGGGGTGGGCGCTGGTGCGGTGCATGCCCAGCGGCTCCAGGATCTCGCGCCGGAGCACCTCCTCCCAGCTCGCCCCGCGCATCTGCTCGACCAGCGAACCCAGCAGCGTGTAGCCGGGGTTCGAGTAGTGGTAGCGGTGGCCCGGGGGGTGCAGTTCCGTGCGCTCGCCGAGCACGTCGGCCAGTTCGGGACGCAGTGTGCCGGGAGTCCTCTCCCACCACGGCGCGGGTGACTCGGCGCCCAGCCCCGCGCTGTGGCCCAGGAGCTGGTGGATGGTGACCGTGCCGACGCCCGTACCGGGCAGATGCTTCTCCAGCGGATCGTCCAGGTCCAGCAGCCCCTCGTCCCGGAGCCGCAGAACCAGTACGGCGGTGAAGGTCTTGGTGATCGAACCGACCCTGAACTGCGTGTCCGTGTCGGGCGCGTGGCTGTCCAAGCAACTGCGGGATCCGTTCCAGACGGTTCGTCCCCGCCGCTGCACTGCGGCCACGAGCGAAGGGGTCCGTCCTTCCGACTGCGCGGTGGCGATGCGGTGCAGCAACGCGCGCTGTGTGCCGGGAAGCAGGTGTTCGAGTGAAGAGGTCATGCTCAACAACTACTCGCAGGAGCGCAGGACTGGCGAACTCATTTCGGCGCGACGGGAACTCCACCACAGCGGCCCTCCCCCGGCGGCCCGGCCGACGCTTCGATCCGCAGGACGTCAGCGCTTTCTGCTGTAGGTCCTGACCAGTGCGCCGTTGTCGAAGATGCGGACCGAATCCAAGGCGAACTCGGTGGCCGCGAAGGCCGAACGGAACATCGGTATGCCCGAGCCGTAGACGAGCGGATACGTCTTGATCACCAGCTCGTCGATCTCGTCGATCAGCTCTCCGGCAAGCTGCGAACCGCCGCAGAGCCAGATCCCGAGCCCGCTCTCCTCCGCCTTGAGTTCCCGGACCCTCGCGGCCACGTCGCTGGAGACGAGTTCGACGTTCGGGTCCGGGGACTGTTCCAGGGACCGCGAGGCGACGAGCTCGCGCAGGTGGGCATAGGGGCTGGTGATGTTGACGTCCAGCGCCATCTGATAGCTGGCCCGTCCCTGGACCACCGTGTCGAACCGCTGGTTCTCGGCGTCGTGGAAGCCGAGCAGTCGACGACCTTCGGCCGAGATCGTCTCCGGGTACCGCGTCTTCAGAAACTCCAGGAACTCCTCGTCCACGAACCGGAGCATGGACGACGCGTCGCCGCTCGGGTCCCCGATGAAACCGTCGATCGAACAAGCGACGAAGTAGGTCAGCTTCCGCACAGGTTCTCCGTTCCGTCGCGGCATACCGAAGCCGCAACCACTCCATCCAGAGTGCTTCATATGTAGTGGTTGTGCAACCTCTTTCCGTGAAAGGGTCTGAGTGAAAGACAAGGAAGGTGACACACGTGGCGAGGAATCCCGCACGTAGAACGGCACTGGTGGACGCGGCCATCGAAGTACTGGCGAGCGAGGGCGCGCGCGGCCTCACGTTCCGCGCCGTCGATGCGCGCGCCGGCGTTCCGGTGGGCACGGCATCGAACTACTTCACCAACCGTGACGACCTCTTCATGCAGGCGGCGGCCCGTATCACCGTCCGCGTGACACCGGATCCGGCCAGGGTCGAGGAGGCGATGCGCCCGGCGCCGTCGCGCGAACTGGTCACCGAGCTGATGCGATGGCTCGTACGGCGCATGGAGGACGACCGGACCGGCTACCTCGCCATGCTGGAACTCCGCCTCGAGGCCACCCGCCGCCCGGCGCTCCGTGACCGGCTGACACGGAGCGTCCGCACCGACGTCGACGAGAGCGCGCGGTTCCACCAGGAGGCCGGTCTGCCGGGCGGGCCGGACGACTTCATGGTGCTGTACCTGGCCATGACGGGCCTGTTGCTGGAGTACTTCACACTGCCCGACCTGCTCGTCGCGCCCGAAGCCGAAGCCGGCCTCGGGGCCGAACCCCGGCCCGGAAGCCGGGTCGAGGCCGTGGTGGACCGGTTGGTGGAGACGGTCGTCTCACGCGTCATCCCCGAGTCCTGAGGACGCCTGGACGAATCGGACGGGACACGGGCGCGGGACGCCCGCTCGACCAGTGACGGGCCGGACCAGTCGTGCCCGCATCGGGATCCACGACGGCGGGGCATCGACCATCGAGCGATCCCGGACAAAACCGGCATCGCGCGGACTGTGCCATGCCGTCAGATGCCGGGGCTCGGTCGGCGCGGGTTCGAAACTGCCGATGCCCAGGCAGACGACGGGCAGGCCGAACTCGTCGGTGTACATCCGCCCGAGCACCTCTACGGTCCGCCGGCCAGCAGCGGCACAGGGGTCTTCGGCGCCACCGACGACCTTCGTTCGTGAGGTTCGGGCACGGAATCCGAGAAGCCGCATCCGGACGGATCAGGTCTGAGCCATGTCCACGAACCGCGAGTAATGCCCCTGGAAGGCCACGGTGATCGTCGCCGTGGGCCCGTTGCGGTGCTTGGCCACGATCAGGTCGGCCTCGCCCGCGCGGGGGGACTCCTTCTCGTACGCGTCCTCGCGGTGGAGGAGGATCACCATGTCGGCGTCCTGCTCGATGGATCCCGATTCACGCAGGTCGGACACCATCGGCTTCTTGTCGGTGCGCTGTTCGGGACCTCGGTTGAGCTGCGAGAGCGCGATGACGGGGACCTGCAGCTCCTTCGCCAGCAGCTTGAGGTTACGAGACATGTCCGAGACCTCCTGCTGTCGGCTCTCGGCGCGTTTCGAACCACCGGACTGCATGAGCTGCAGGTAGTCGATGACCACGAGCTTGAGATCGTTGCGCTGTTTCAGACGACGGCACTTCGCGCGGATCTCCATCATCGAGAGGTTCGGGGAGTCGTCGATGTAGAGAGGGGCGGCCGACACGTCCGGCATCCGCCGCGCCAGCCGCGTCCAGTCGTCGTCGGTCATGGTGCCCGAACGCATGTGGTGCAGTGCCACCCTCGCTTCGGCCGAAAGCAGTCGCATCGCGATCTCATTGCGCCCCATTTCGAGCGAGAAGATCACACTCGGCATGTTGCTCTTGATCGAACAGGCCCGCGCGAAGTCCAGGGCCAGGGTCGACTTACCCATCGCGGGACGGGCGGCGATGACGATCATCTGCCCCGGGTGCAGGCCGTTCGTCAGGGCGTCGAGGTCGGTGAAGCCGGTCGGCACGCCGGTCATCTCGCCGCTGCGCGAACCGATCGCCTCGATCTCGTCGAGAGCGCCCTCCATGATATCGCCGAGCGGCAGGTAGTCCTCGCTGGTGCGCTGCTCCGTGACGGCGTAGATCTCGGCCTGGGCCGAATTCACGATGTCGTCGACGTCGCCGTCGGCCGCGTATCCCATCTGCGTGATCTTCGTACCGGCCTCCACGAGCCGCCGCAGAACGGCCCGCTCGTGGACGATCTCCGCGTAGTACGAGGCGTTGGCCGCGGTCGGCACGGACTGGACGAGCGTGTGCAGATACGGCGCTCCGCCCACCTTGGTGATCTCGCCGCGCTTGACCAGCTCGGCCGCCACGGTGATCGGGTCGGCCGGCTCGCCCTTGGCGTAGAGGTCCAGGATCGCCTGGTAGACGGTCTCGTGGGCGGGACGGTAGAAGTCGTGCCCCTTGATGATCTCCACGACGTCGGCGATGGCGTCCTTCGACAGCAGCATGCCGCCCAGCACCGACTGCTCGGCGTCGAGGTCCTGGGGCGGCACCCGCTCGAAGCCGGGAGAGCCCCCCTCCCAGCCGTCGTCGCCCATGCCGTCCTCACGCCGGTCGGCGCGGTCACGGCCCCCGCCGCGGCGCTGGCGGGATACGGGCAGACGGTCGCCGGGACCGGTGTCGGCCCAGTCCAAAGGCTCGGGAATGCTCACCGGGCCACCTCCTCCCGTCCGCTCCGCGGACCTCGCCGTGCCACTCTTTCTTACGGCACGGCACCGACAAACAAGACGCCCGACTCCGGTTCCGGCGCGTCGAGTTCTACAGGGCTTCAGGGCCGGAACAGGGTGCGGGCGCCGGACCACGGTAGGCCGCGCGGCACCGTCAGCCAATCTGGTTATCCACAGGGCATGTGGACGACAGACCAGATGCTGTGGAGAAGTCCGCTGAACCTGTGCACGGAGCAGGGGACAGCACTGTGGACAAATTCATAGCGACCCTCGCATCGACGCTCTGACCTGGACTTTTTCCATCCACCGGCTGTGGGAGAGAAAAACTTTTCCGCTCCGCACAAGATCACGTCCAACCTCACACGGAAGAACGCCGAGCCACGGCAAAGGTAAGGACCCTTTTCGGATTGCATCCATTACCTGTGGAAGATTAGATTGACCCCCATGACCCAGGCCCCGGCACCACCCACGACCAGCCGTCGACGACACGACCGCGAGATCATCTCTCTCGCTGTACCGGCCTTCGGCGCACTCGTCGCCGAACCGCTCTTCGTGATGGTCGACAGTGCCATCGTCGGGCATCTCGGCACGGCACAGCTGGCTGGTCTGGCCGTCGCGGCAGCCTTGCTGACCACCGCCGTCAGCATCTTCGTCTTCCTCGCGTACGCCACCACGGCCGCCGTGGCGCGCAGGGTCGGAGCGGGCGACCGGGCCTCCGCGATCCGACAGGGCATGGACGGCATCTGGCTGGCCCTCCTGCTCGGCATATGCGTCATCGGCGTCGCACTCCCCGCAGCGCCCTCGATCGTGGACGTCCTCGGAGCCTCCGATACCGCGGCCCCCTATGCCATCACCTATCTGCGGATCTCCAGCCTCGGCATCCCGGCCATGCTCGTGGTGATGGCCGCGACCGGCGTTCTGCGTGGCCTGCAGGACACCCGGACTCCGCTCTACGTCGCCATCGGCGGTTTCACGGCCAACGCGATCCTCAATGTGGGGCTCGTCTACGGGGCCGGGCTCGGCATCGCCGGGTCGGCCTGGGGAACGGTCATCGCGCAGGTGTCCATGGCCGCCGCCTATCTGGTCGTGGTGGTACGTGGGGCACGACGGTACGGCGCTTCGCTGCGCCCCGACGCTGCGGGAATCAGAGCCAGCGCCCAGGCGGGCGTGCCGCTCCTGGTCCGCACGCTGTCGCTCCGGGCCGTATTGATGATCGCCACAGCCGTCGCCGCACGCCTCGGCGACACCGAGATCGCCGCACACCAGGTCGTCCTTTCGCTCTGGAGCCTGACGGCTTTCGCGCTCGACGCCATCGCCATAGCGGGGCAGGCCATCATCGGTCGGTACCTGGGAGCCGGCGACTCCGAGGGCGCACGCCAAGCCTGCCGAAGGATGGTGCAGTGGGGCATCGCTTCCGGAATTGCGCTCGGAGTGCTGATCGTCCTCGCGCGACCGCTGTTCGTGCCCCTGTTCACCGGCGACCAGGCCGTCCAGGACACCTTGTTCCCGGCGCTGCTGGTGGTAGCTCTGTCTCAGCCGATTGCGGGTGTGGTCTTCGTTCTGGACGGCGTGCTGATGGGGGCTGGGGACGGCCCCTATCTCGCCTGGGCCATGATCGTCACGCTGGCCGTCTTCGCTCCGGCGGCCCTGCTGGTACCAGCGCTCGGCGGCGGCCTGACCGCGCTGTGGTGGGCGATGACGCTGATGATGGCCGTCCGCATGGCAACGCTCTGGCTGCGCACCCGGTCCGGCAAGTGGGTGGTGACGGGCGCCACGCGTTGAGCCACCATCGCCGCCATGTTTCACGTGAAACGTCGTGTTTCACGTGAAACGGTGCTGCACTGCGCACACCGGACTCCCTACACCGGCTTCAATCACCGGCTCACCGCACTGGACCCAGACGCGTCATGCGGGACTCGCCACGCACGACGTGAACCCGAGAACAGTGAAGGGCCGCACCCCAACGGGTACGGCCCTTCACTCTGCTCTGATGAGCGGTGCCCTTAGGCAGCGACAACCTCGATACCGAGCTGCGCGGCAACCTCGGGGTGCAGACGCACGGACACCTGGTGCCCGCCCAGCGTCTTGATCGGCGAACCGAGCTCGACGCGACGCTTGTCGACGTCGGGACCACCGGCAGCCTTGATCGCCGAGGCGATGTCGGCCGGGGTCACGGAGCCGAAGAGGCGGCCGGCATCGCCGGAGCGAACGGCCAGACGGACCTTCACGGCCTCCAGCTTCGCCTTGACCTCGTTGGCCTGCTCGATCGTGGCGATCTCGTGGATCTTGCGGGCGCGGCGGATCTGCGCCACGTCCTTCTCGCCACCCTTGGTCCAGCGGATGGCGAAGCCACGCGGGACCAGGTAGTTGCGGGCGTACCCGTCCTTGACGTCAACGACGTCACCGGCGGCGCCGAGGCCGGAGACCTCGTGGGTCAGGATGATCTTCATGAGTCGGTCACCCTTTCCTTATCGCGCGGTGGACGTGTAGGGCAGCAGTGCCATCTCACGGCTGTTCTTCACGGCCGTGGCGACGTCACGCTGGTGCTGCGTGCAGTTGCCGGTCACGCGGCGGGCACGGATCTTGCCACGGTCGGAAATGAACTTCCGCAGCATGTTCGTGTCCTTGTAGTCCACGTACTGGGTCTTGTCCTTGCAGAACGCGCAGACCTTCTTCTTAGGCTTGCGCACAGGCGGCTTCGCCATGATGTTTCTCCTGTGTGATCAAGAAGTGGGGGTCGAGCCGCCCTAGAAGGGAGGCTCGTCCGAGTAGCCGCCGCCGGAGCCGCCGGAGCCGCCGGAGCTTCCGCCCCAGCCGCCTCCGCCGCCCTGCTGGCCGCCGGACGGGCCGCTCGTGGCCCACGGGTCGTCGGCGGGAGCGCCGCCGCCACCCTGCTGGCCACCGCCACCGGGACCGCCGCCCCAGTTGCCGCCGCCCTGCTGGCCGCCGCCGTACCCACCCTGGCCACCGCGGCCGGTGGTCTTGGTGACCTTGGCCGTGGCGTTCTTGAGGCTGGGGCCGACTTCCTCGACGTCCAGCTCGTAGACCGTGCGCTTGATGCCCTCGCGGTCCTCGTACGACCGCTGCTTCAGCCGGCCCTGCACGACGACGCGCATGCCTCGCTGGAGCGACTCGGCGACGTTCTCCGCCGCCTGCCGCCAGACCGAGCAGGTGAGGAACAGGCCTTCGCCGTCCTTCCACTCGTTGGTCTGCCGGTCGAAGATGCGGGGAGTGGACGCGACACGGAACTTCGCGACCGCCGCACCGGACGGGGTGAAGCGCAGCTCGGGGTCGTCGACGAGATTGCCGACGACCGTGATGACGGTCTCGCCTGCCATGGGTGAACCTCTCGGCGGGATTGCTTCTGGCTGCTTGCTGCTACTCGAACCCGATGACCGCTGAGCGGAATGCTCAGTGGATCTCGGGACGGAGGACCTTGGTCCGGAGGACCGACTCGTTCAGGTTCATCTGGCGGTCGAGCTCCTTGACGACCGCAGGCTCGGCCTGCAGGTCGATGACCGAGTAGATGCCCTCGGGCTTCTTCTTGATCTCGTAAGCGAGACGACGACGGCCCCAGGTGTCGACCTTCTCGACCTTTCCGTTGCCCTCACGGACGACGGAGAGGAAGTTCTCGATCAGCGGGGAGACAGCGCGCTCCTCGAGATCGGGGTCGAGGATGACCATCACCTCGTAGTGACGCATGTGGAACCCACCTCCTTTGGACTCGGCGGCCACGGTCGTTCCGTGGCAGGAGGGTCGTGATGCGTGGCATCGGTGCCTCCGCGCGGGACGGCCGCCACGTCCTCCGTCGAACGGGGACTGACGTGCCTACCTGGGCAGACACCGGTGCAGACCGTACAGAGTACCCGCACACCGGCTTCCGGTTGAAATCCGTGGCTCAGGAGACGCAATCTGTACACATCGGGTGTGAGCGGTGCCACAACGCACCGCCTTTCGGCCAGGAGGTTCTCCATGGCACAGGCAATACGACCCCGTCCTCCCGTCTCCCTTCTCGCCACGGACGGCAGGCCCCATCCGCTCCAGGAGACCCTGGTGGCGGTGACCCTGGTCCTCGGTGCGCTCGCCTTCGTGACGGCGATGTTCCACAACCTGCATCTGATCAGCTCGTGGGCGGGACTCTTCGGGATCCTCACCGCCGCGTACGGGCAGTACATCTCGGTGACCACACGCGAGAGGTTCCCGCTGATCATCGGCCTGGGCGCATCCGCCATCGGATTCTTCCTGGGCATGGCACACGGCGGCCTCTTCGGCGGCGTGGTGGGCTGACCGCACCGAGGGCGCCACGGGACAGCGTCCACGACAGCACCGGAGCCGTCGTGGACGGCATGACGGAAACACACGCCGGGCGCACCACAGGTCCGGCACGAAGACACGGAACGCGGTATCAGGACCTGGCCGGTCCGTACCGGGCAAGGGGCTCGGACGAGCCCCACCCATCGGGTACGGACCGGCCAGGTCGCATGCGGCCAAACGGGGCGCTCCCCAGTCGCAGTAGGCTTTCGGCGCGAGAGCCGGAGCCCCTGACCGATGGGGACACACCTGCCGAGGAGCGCCCCGCATGAGCCTGACCCTGAGGACCATCAGCCGAGAGCAGCATCTGGCATACATCCAGAATCTGCCTGCTGCGAGTCACATGCAGGTCCCGGCGTGGGCAGAAGTGAAGTCCGAGTGGCGTTCGGAGAGCCTGGGCTGGTTCGACCGGGACGGACAGCTCGTCGGCGTCGGCCTGGTGCTCTACCGTCAGCTCCCCAAGATCAAGCGCTACCTCGCCTATCTGCCCGAGGGCCCGGTCATCAACTGGTACGCCCCGAACCTGGACGACTGGCTCCAGCCGATGCTGACGCACCTCAAGCAACAGGGCGCCTTCTCCGTGAAGATGGGCCCGCCGGTCGTCATCCGCCGCTGGGACGCGGCCGCCATCAAGGCGGGCATCCAGGACCCGGACGTGAAGCGGCTGCGCGACATCGAGGCCACCCACATCGAGCCGCGCGCCTTCGAAGTCGCCGACCGGCTGCGGAAGATGGGCTGGCAGCAGGGCGAGGACGGCGGCGCCGGGTTCGGCGACGTGCAGCCCCGCTACATCTTCCAGGTTCCCCTGGCGAACCGGTCCCTCGAAGACGTCCACAAGGGCTTCAACCAGCTGTGGCGACGCAACATCAAGAAGGCCGATAAGGCCGGCGTCGAGGTCGTCCAGGGCGGTTACGCGGAACTCGACGAGTGGCAGCGGCTGTACGAGATCACGGCGGAGCGCGACCGTTTCCGTCCTCGTCCGCTGAGCTATTTCCAGCGCATGTGGACGGTCCTCAACACCGAGGACCCCAACCGCATGCGGCTCTACTTCGCCCGGCACGAGGGCGAGAACGTCGCCGCCGCGACCATGCTGATCGTCGGCGGGCACGTCTGGTACTCCTACGGCGCGTCCGCCAACCACAAGCGGGAGGTCCGTCCCTCGAACGCGATGCAGTGGCGGATGCTGCGCGACGCGTACGCCATGGGGGCAACGGTCTACGACCTGCGCGGCATCTCCGACTCGCTGGACGAGACCGACCACCTCTTCGGTCTGATCCAGTTCAAGGTGGGCACCGGCGGTCAGGCCGCCGAGTACCTCGGTGAGTGGGACTTCCCGCTGAACAAGCTGCTCCACAAGGCTCTCGACATCTACATGTCGCGCCGCTGATCCGCGTCGTCCCGCTGACGGAACCGGCTTCATTCGTTTCAATGGGGACATCGCACCGGCACGAACCGCGTCGGCCCCTCCGACGGATCCAGAGAGTTCCGCGGCCGGCACGGCGACAACCCCCCGTACACCTCCGACACCCCCGCAGCCACCAGAAAGGTTCCGGACCGGCCATGGCGCTCTCCCTGTACGTCGACACCGCGCGCTGGCGGGCGCACCAGAAATCCGTCCTCGACCAGTTCCCCGGCATCGTCCCGGTCTGCAAGGGCAACGGGTACGGCTTCGGTCACGAGCGGCTCGCCGAGGAGGCCATCCGCTTCGGTTCCGACATGCTCGCCGTCGGCACCACCTACGAGGCTGCGCGCATCAAGGACTGGTTCAGCGGCGACCTGCTCGTCCTGACCCCGTTCCGCCGTGGCGAGGAGCCGGTGCCGCTGCCCGACCGGGTCGTCCGCTCCGTCTCCTCCGTGGACGGTGTGCACGCCCTGGTGGGCGCGCGGGTGGTCATCGAGTGCATGAGCTCGATGAAGCGCCACGGCGTCAAGGAGGAGGAACTCGGGCATCTGCACGCCGCGATCGAGGACGTACGCCTCGAAGGCTTCGCCCTGCATCTGCCGCTCGACCGCGCGGACGGCTCGGACGCGGTCGAGGAGGTCATCGCCTGGATGGACCGGCTGCGCGCGGCGCGGCTGCCGCTGCACACCATGTTCGTCAGTCATCTGCGCGCCGAGGAGCTGGGCCGGCTCCAGCAGCAGTTCCCGCAGACCCGCTTCCGCGCCCGCATCGGTACCCGGCTGTGGCTCGGCGACCACGAGGCGACGCAGTACCGGGGCGCCGTCCTGGACGTCACCCGCGTCGTCAAGGGCGACCGCTTCGGCTACCGCCAGCAGAAGGTCGCGTCGGACGGCTGGCTGGTGGTCGTCGCGGGCGGTACGTCGCACGGCGTGGGTCTGGAGGCCCCGAAGGCCCTGCACGGCGTGATGCCGCGGGCCAAGGGGGTCGCCCGCGCGGGCCTGGCCACGGTCAACCGCAACCTGTCCCCGTTCGTCTGGGCGGGCAAGCAGCGCTGGTTCGCCGAACCGCCGCACATGCAGGTGTCGATCCTGTTCGTACCCGCCGACGCCCAGGAGCCGAAGGTCGGCGACGAGCTGGTGGCCCACCTGCGCCACACGACCACCCAGTTCGACCGGCTCGTCGACCACTGACGTCCGGCCGAGGGCGACCGCCGACGTCCGACGGGGCCCTGCCCTCCGGCCGGTAGGACGTCGGCCGCGAAGACGACGCGGCCGGG
Organism: Streptomyces sp. CB01580; assembly: GCF_001905795.1. GTDB lineage: Bacteria > Actinomycetota > Actinomycetes > Streptomycetales > Streptomycetaceae > Streptomyces. The sequence goes on along the minus strand of NZ_LIXJ01000033.1, from coordinate 72,726 downwards.
GCGCGGAGAGGGCGGAGAGGACACCGAGGGTCTTCCGGTACGCCGGAAGACCCTCGTTCCGTCTCAGTCCGCGGCCGGTCCCCGCGGAGCGTCCCGCTCCGTCCAGGGCCCCGCGACGGCGGCGACGCTCTGGCGCGGCGGACGTGCGATGCGTCTCAGCACGAAAGCGTCCCCGGCCCCGTCGAGCACCCCGCCGGACGGATCGTCCGATCCGTCGCGCCGTACGACGTCCCGCTCCGGCCTGAGAACGTCCCGTACGACAACGGCGCAGAGGTAGAGCGTGCCCAGCAGGTGCAGGAGGATCGCCAGCTGGTACCCCTCCGTGGGGAGCCCCTGGTGCTTGTCGCCGCTCGTCGTGTACGCGAGGTACATCCAGATGCCCAGGAAGTACATGACCTCGCACGCCTGCCAGATGAGGAAGTCGCGCCAGCGGGGCCTGGCCAGGGCGGCCAGCGGGATCAGCCACAGCACGTACTGCGGCGAGTACACCTTGTTGACCAGGATGAAAACGGCGACGACGAGGAAGGCGAGCTGCGCGAAGCGCGGTCTGCGCGGAGCCGTCAAGGTCAGTGCGCCGATCGCCGCGCACAGCACGAGCGTCAGCAGGGTCGACACGGTGTTCACGGTCGTGACCTCGATCGGCCTGCCGGTGCGCTGGGTGATGATCAGCCAGAACGAGCCGAAGTCGATGCCCCGTTCCTCGCTGAACACGTAGAACTTCTTCCATCCCTCGGGAGCGAGGAGCATCACCGGCAGATTGACCACCAGCCAGGAGCCCGCCGCCCCGAGCGTCGCCATGGCGAACTCGCGCCACTTGCCCGCTCGCCAGCACAGCACGAAGACCGGCCCCAGCAACAGCACGGGGTAGAGCTTGGCGGCCGTGGCGAGCCCGATGAGGACCCCGAACGCCAGTGCCCGGCGCCGGGACCACATGAGCATCGCCGCGGCCGTCAGCGCCACGGCCAGCAGGTCCCAGTTGATCGTCGCGGTGAGCGCGAAGGCCGGCGCGAGGGCGACCAGCAGCCCGTCCCAGGGGCGGTGCCGGTGCGTACGGGCCACACAGACGGCAATGATCGCGGTGCAGACCATCAGCATGCCTGCGTTGACCATCCAGTACGCCTGCTCGCGGTACTGGAGGGCTCCGCCCGGCGTCAGCCAGGACGCGACCTGCATGAACACGCCCGTCAGTACGGGGTACTCCAGGTACTGCATGTCGCCGGACAGCCGGTCGAAGTACGGCACGAGCCCGTCGGAGAAGCCCCGTGCGACGAAGAGATGCGGAATGTCCGAGTAGCAGGCATGCGTGTACTGCGATCCGGTGCCCCTGAACCATGCCCAGTTGTAGCAGGGCAGCTTCTGCACCATGCCCAGCGCGAACATGCCCAGAGCCACCAGCGCCACGATGCCCACGGGCGTGGGCGCCGTGCTGCCGAGCCGTGCCCAGCGCCCCGACCGTCCGCCGATCAGCTCGCTGCCTGACGCTGCGATCTCGTCCTGGTGCGTGGGCCGTACGACGGGCCGTTCCTGGTCCACGCTCGTGTCTTCTGCGCTTGGCATGCCGCACATCCTGCCGTACGGGTGTGTGGAGACGACGAGGGCCGCTCGCACCGCGTGGTGCGAGCGGCCCTCGTGGGACGGTCCGGTGGATCAGGCGGACGTCATCCGGCCGGACCGCCGAGCCAGCCGCCGGGCCCTCCGTGCCCGTTGCCGTTGCCGTTCCCATTGCCGCCGTTGTCGCCGCCCGGCGGTTCGGTCATCGGCGGGCTGGTGTTGGGACCGCCGCCGTTTCCGCCGTTTCCGCCGTTCGGGCCACCGTTGTTGGCGCCGCCGTTGTTGTTCTGGCAGTTCCAGTCCCATGCGCTGCAGGTCTCGGTGGGACCGGGCAGCGGCGGGGGCGTGGTCGGCGTGGTCTCCTCGGAGGGCTCCTCCTCCCGCGTGGGCGTCGTATCGACCGTGGGCGTCGGGGTCGGGCTCTGCGCACCACCGCCGAAGACCTTCTCGCCGATCGGCGTCGGCTCCGGGAAGGACTTGGCCGGCTTGCCGCGCATCGCCTCCGCCATGTAGTCGTGCCAGATCTGGGCCGGGAACGAGGCACCGTGGATCGACTTCTCGCCGCCCGTGCCGTACATCTCCTCGAACTTGCGGTTCTTGTTGTTCTCGTCGTCGTCCAGCCGGTACATGCTGATGGCCGTCGACAGCTGCGGGGTGTAGCCGACGAACCAGGCCGACTTGTTGCCGTCCGTCGTACCCGTCTTGCCCGCCACGTCACGGCCGGGAAGCTTCGCGGGGGTACCGGTCCCGTGCTCGACGACGTTCTTCAGGACATCGGTGACGTTGTCGGCGATCGCGTTGTCGAAGGCGCGCTTGGGCTTGTCCTCGTGCCGGTAGATGGTCTCGCCCCGGTACTTCGCCTCGGTCACGGAGAAGGGCTCGCGCTGCTGGCCGCTGGCCGCGAAGGTCGCGTACGCGCCGGCCATACGGATCGCGCTGGGCGAGGACGTGCCGATGGAGAACGACGGCACGTGCCAGTCGGCCATGTTGTTGTCGTCCTTGAGCCCGGCGGCGATGGCGATGTCCTTCACCTTGTCGGTGCCGACGTCCATGCCGAGCTGCACGTACGGGGAGTTGGCGGACCACTGCATCGCCTCACGGAGAGTGATGTTGCCCCGCGACTCCTCGCCGTCGTTGGCCTGCAGCCACTGCTTGCCGTCCTCGTCGGTCCAGATCTGACCGTTGTACTTCTTGATCTTCAGGTTGTGGTCGGCGTTGTAGATGCTCAGCGGGGAGACCTTCTGGCGATTCGACAGACCTTGGTCCTCGCCGAGCGAGGGGTCACGCTTGCCGTACTCCATCGCCGCCGCCAGCACGAACGGCTTGAAGGTCGAACCGACCTGCGCACCCGTGGGGTCGGCGTTGTTGGTGTAGTGCTTGGTCGCGTCCTGACCGCCGTAGATCGCCTTGATGGCGCCGGTCCCGGGCTCCACCGACCCGCCGCCGAACTGGACGTGGGTGTCCGTCTTGGGGCGCTGGTCCGGTTTGATCTTGCTGTCGTGGACCTTCTTGACGGCGGCTTCGAGCTGCTTGACCTGCTTCTCGTTGAAGGTGGTGTGGATCTCGTAGCCACCCTGGGCGAGCATCTCCGCCGTGACGCCGTCCTTGTTGTTGTTGAGGAAGTACTTCTTGGCCAGGTCGACCAGGTAACCGACCTGACCGCCCAGCTGCGCGTCCTTCCGCGGAGGCTCGGGCATCGGGAACTCGGTGTACTTCGCGCGTTCCGCCGCCGAGAGGCGCCCGTCCTTCACCTCCTCGTCCAGGATCCACTTCCAGCGCTTCTTGGCCCGATCGGTGTTGTCCTTCTTGGTCGCCCGCTCGTCGATCTCGGGGGCACCGGCCGGGTCGTAGTAGGTCGCGCCCTTGAGCAGTGTGGCGAGGAACGCGCACTCGCTCGGGTTGAGCTTCGTGGCGTCCTTGCCGTAGTACGTACGGGCCGCCGCCTGGATCCCCGACGCGCCCCGCCCGTAGTAGGAGACATTGAGGTAGCCGGTCATGACGTCCCTCTTGTCCATCTCGTTGGCGACCTTGAGCGTGATGAAGAGCTCCTCGAACTTCCGGCTCAGGGTCTGTTCCTGGGACAGGCGCGAGTTCTTCACGTACTGCTGGGTGATCGTCGAACCGCCCTGCACCTGGCCGCCGGTGGCCATCTTGAACAGGGCGCGGGCGATACCCATGGGGTCGATGCCCCAGTCGTCGTCGAACGACTTGTTCTCGGCCGAGATGACCGCGTTCCTCATGGCCTCGGGGATCTGCTCGTAGCTGATCTCCTGACGGTTGACCTCGCCACCTGTGGCAACCATCTGGGTGTTGTCGTCCCAGAAGTAGACGTTGTTCTGCGCCTTCGCGGCATCCTTCACGTTGGGCAGGCCGACCATCGCGTAGGCGACGCCACCGAGCCCCAGGGCCAGGCCGAAGAAGCCGAGACACAGTCCGGATGCCAGCTTCCACGAGGGCAGCCAGCGGACCACCCCGGACTTCCCGGCGCGCGGATAGTCGATGAACCGCTTCTTCACCGGACGCTGACCGGCCCGGCCGCGCCCCCGGCCCGGCCCCTCGTGCCCGCCGTCCCCGCCGGTCCCGCGACGACGGCCCCCACCACCGCCCCCACGGCCTCCGCCGCGCTGGGCGGCTCGTCTGGCCGCGGCACGGCCGCCGTACGGGCTGTCCCCGCCGGGCGCATCGGAAGATGACTCCGATGTTACTCCGCGTGACGGAGCGGCTCGGCGTCCGGAGGACTGCTGGGCGGCTCGTCTGGCCGCTGCACGCCCTCCGCCCTGCGGTTGCGGCGGTTTGCGACGGTGCTCGCTCATGGAACGACTACTCCTCGGGCAGGCGAGAACGCCTGGAAGCGGCAGTTGAGATCCGGTCCCCCGACTTACGGACCAGCCCGGCGACGAGCTCGTCCACCATGCGTCCGGCTGGGCCGTCATGACGGACGCGCGCGGGCGTCTCGCGGTCACCGGTGGTCTGCATGCCGCACAGACTACGCACGGTCAAAACCCTCCTAGGACCGAACTTCACCTCAAACAACGCAAGTCGGTGCCTACGAATTCGCGATGTGACGCCGTTCACCATGCCCACCCTTGTCGCGACGCAAAGGCCGATCTATCGTCGTGATGTATCGAGTCGATACATCAGCTCGGTACATCGACCCGGCACAGGGCTCCGCGGAAGCACCGGGGAAGCAGAAGGAGGCGAAGATGAGCAGGCGCTCGGGCATCCTCGAATTCGCCGTTCTCGGTCTGCTCCGCGAATCCCCCATGCACGGGTACGAGCTGCGCAAACGTCTCAACACCTCGTTGGGGATCTTCCGCGCCTTCAGCTACGGCACGCTCTATCCCTGCCTCAAGACGCTGGTCGCCAACGGCTGGTTGATCGAGGAGCCGGGAGGCGCCCCGGCCGATCTCCCGCCCTCGGTCGGGCGTCCGGTCACCCCCGCCTCTTCGTTGGCCGGGCGCCGGGCCAAGATCGTCTACCGGCTCACGGCGGAAGGTAAGGAGCACTTCGAGGAACTGCTCTCGCACACCGGCCCCGACTCCTGGGAGGACGAGCACTTCGCGGCCCGCTTCGCCTTCTTCGGGCAGACGGAGCGCGAGGTGCGGATGCGGGTGCTGGAAGGACGGCGCAGCCGGCTGGAGGAGCGCCTGGAGAAGATGCGCGCCTCTCTGGCCCGCACGCGCGAGCGCCTCGACGACTACACGCTTGAGCTGCAGCGACACGGCATGGAGTCCGTGGAGCGCGAAGTGCGCTGGCTGAACGAGCTCATCGAGAGCGAGCGGTCGGGACGGGATCAGCGACGATCCTCGCCCGGGGGCGACGCTCAGCAGGACATCGCAGGAGAGCCGGACGGCCTGCCCCGGCACCGGGGTGACACCCGGCCGGATCCGTCCGACGACACCTCACAGTGAGGTCCCCGCAGATCCGCGGGCCTCATCGGGAACAACCATTACACACAGGGAGCAACCGGAATGGGTTCGGTTCGCGTAGCCATCGTCGGCGTGGGCAACTGCGCCGCCTCGCTGGTCCAGGGCGTCGAGTACTACAAGGACGCCGACCCGGCCGGCAAGGTGCCCGGCCTGATGCACGTCCAGTTCGGCGACTACCACGTGCGGGACGTCGAGTTCGTCGCCGCCTTCGACGTCGACGCGAAGAAGGTCGGGCTCGACCTCGCGGACGCCATCGGTGCCAGCGAGAACAACACCATCAAGCTGTGCGACGTGCCGAGCACCGGTGTCACCGTCCAGCGCGGCCACACCCTCGATGGTCTGGGCAAGTACTACCGCCAGACCATCGAGGAGTCGTCCGAGGACGCGGTCGACGTGGTCCAGGTCCTCAAGGACCGCGAGGTCGACGTTCTCGTCTGCTACCTGCCGGTCGGCTCCGAGGCCGCGGCGAAGTTCTACGCCCAGTGCGCCATCGACGCCAAGGTCGCGTTCGTCAACGCCCTCCCGGTCTTCATCGCCGGCACCAAGGAATGGGCGGACAAGTTCACCGAGGCCGGTGTCCCGATCGTCGGCGACGACATCAAGTCCCAGGTCGGCGCCACCATCACGCACCGCGTCATGGCGAAGCTCTTCGAGGACCGGGGCGTCATCCTGGACCGCACGATGCAGCTGAACGTCGGCGGCAACATGGACTTCAAGAACATGCTCGAGCGTGAGCGCCTGGAGTCCAAGAAGATCTCCAAGACGCAGGCGGTCACCTCTCAGATCCGTGACCGCGAGCTGGGCGAGAACAACGTCCACATCGGCCCGTCGGACTACGTCGCCTGGCTGGACGACCGCAAGTGGGCGTACGTGCGCCTTGAGGGCCGCGCCTTCGGCGACGTTCCGCTGAACCTCGAGTACAAGCTCGAGGTCTGGGACTCGCCGAACTCCGCGGGTGTCATCATCGACGCGCTCCGCGCCGCGAAGATCGCCAAGGACCGCGGTATCGGCGGCCCGATCCTCTCGGCATCCTCCTACTTCATGAAGTCCCCGCCGGTCCAGTACTTCGACGACGAGGCCCGCGAGAACGTCGAGAAGTTCATCAGGGGCGACTCCAACTGACGCGACCGGACACGGCGCGTCGGCGCGGTCCGATGAGGAGCGGCAACGTGCCTCTCGTTCCGCACCGTTGTGGGTCCCCGGGCATTCCGCCCGGGGACCCTCAACGTATGTGACCCTTGATCGCATGCCAGTCGTAGGTGATCTGCGCGTACTTCTGCACCTTCGGAACTTCCGTCGTCTGCTCGCCGTACGGCTCCTCTCCCAGTCGGCCGACGGCGTCTACCAGGTCGCGCTGGCGTCATACGTCGTCTTCTCCCCCGAGAACCAGGCATCGGCGACGGCCATCGCCTCCGCGATGGCCGTCCTGCTGCTGCCCTACTCGCTGGTCGGCCCCTTTGCCGGGGTCCTGCTGGACCGCTGGCCGCGCCGCCAGGTCTTTCTGTACGGCAACGTGCTGCGCGCCGCGCTCGCCTGCTGCACCGCATTCCTGATCCTCGGCTCGGCACCGGAATGGCTCTTCTACGCCTCCGCGCTCTGCGTCACCGCGGTCAACCGCTTCGTACTGGCCGGGCTCTCGGCCGCACTGCCGCGAGTCGTCGACAGCGAGCGGCTGGTCCTGGCCAACTCGCTCTCCCCGACCGCGGGCACGCTCGCGGCCACGGCGGGCGGTGGCCTCGCCTTCGTCGTACGACTGGCACTCGCCGACTCCGACGCGGCGGTGGTACTGCTGGCCGCCGCGCTCTATCTCGCCTCGGCCATGACGTCTCTGAGTCTGGCCACCCGGCTCCTCGGACCGGACCGGGACAAGCACCGGGTCCGACTGCGAACGGCGATGGCCGTCACGGCTCGTGGGCTCGTCGAGGGACTGCGTCATCTGTCGGAGCGGAGGCATGCCGCCCGGGCGCTGGCCGCCATGACCGTGATCCGCTTCTGCTACGGCGCGCTGACCGTGATGGTGCTGATGCTGTGCCGGTACGCCTGGTCCAGCAGCGATTCCGAAGGGCTCGCCCTGCTCGGACTGGCGGTGGCCGTGTCGGGCGCGGGGTTCTTCGCCGCGGCGGTGGTGACGCCCTGGGCGGTGGGGCGGCTCGGCCGGTTCCGCTGGATGGCAATGTGCGCGGCGGCCGCCGCGGTTCTCGAACCCGCGCTGGGATTGTGGTTCCTCCCCGTACCGATGCTCGTCGCCGCGTTCGTCCTCGGGCTCGTGACTCAGGGAGCGAAGATCGCGACGGACACGGTGGTACAGACCTCGGTGGACGATGCCTTCCGTGGGCGGGTCTTCTCCCTCTACGACGTGCTGTTCAACGTGGCCTTCGTCGGAGCCGCAGCGGTCTCCGCCGCACTGCTGCCACCCGACGGGCGGTCGGCCCCCGTGGTGATCGGAGCGGCTGCACTGTACGCCGTCACCGCCGCGCTCCTGCTCCGCTGGAGGCACACCGACAACGCACCCCGAACCGGCCGGTAAAGGCAAGGGGGTGCTGTTTCACGTGAAACAGCACCCCTCTGTCGGTCGCCGTCATGTTTCACGTGAAACATGACGGCGACCACACCTTTGTCTCTCACTGCCCGAAACGCCCCTCCCGGGCAGAAACCCGGCCGCTCAGCCCTGGGCGGCCCACCACTCCTTGAGCTTGCCGACCGCGGCGTCGTGTCCCAGCGGGCNCAGCGGTCTCCGCCGCACTGCTGCCACCCGACGGGCGGTCGGCCCCCGTGGTGATCGGAGCGGCTGCACTGTACGCCGTCACCGCCGCGCTCCTGCTCCGCTGGAGGCACACCGACAACGCACCCCGAACCGGCCGGTAAAGGCAAGGGGGTGCTGTTTCACGTGAAACAGCACCCCTCTGTCGGTCGCCGTCATGTTTCACGTGAAACATGACGGCGACCACACCTTTGTCTCTCACTGCCCGAAACGCCCCTCCCGGGCAGAAACCCGGCCGCTCAGCCCTGGGCGGCCCACCACTCCTTGAGCTTGCCGACCGCGGCGTCGTGTCCCAGCGGGCCGTGCTCCAGCCGCAACTCCAGCAGGAAGGCGTAGGCCCTGCCGACCATCGGCCCGGGGCCGATGCCCAGGGTGGTCATGATCTCGTTGCCGTCCAGATCGGGCCGGATGGCATCCAGCTCCTCCTGCTGCTGCAACTCCGCGATGCGCTCCTCAAGGCCGTCGTAGGTCCGGGACAGGGCAGCGGCCTTGCGCTTGTTCCGCGTGGTGCAGTCCGAACGGGTCAGCTTGTGCAGCCGCTCCAGCAGCGGCCCCGCATCGCGTACGTACCGACGCACCGCGGAGTCGGTCCACTCGCCGTCGCCGTAGCCGTGGAAGCGCAGATGGAGTTCCACGAGCTTCGAGACGTCCTTGACCATCTCGTTGGAGTACTTGAGCGCGGTCATCCGTTTCCGGGTCATCTTGGCGCCCACCACCTCGTGGTGGTGGAACGAGACGCGCCCGTCCTTCTCGAAGCGCCTCGTCCTCGGCTTGCCGATGTCGTGCAGGAGCGCGGCAAGCCGCAGAACCAGGTCGGGGCCGTCCTGTTCCAGGTCGATCGCCTGCTCCAGGACGGTCAGCGAGTGCTCGTAGACGTCCTTGTGGCGGTGATGCTCGTCACTTTCCAGGCGCAGGGCAGGCAGCTCCGGCAGGACGTGCCGGGCCAGACCCGTGTCGACGAGCAGCGCCAGGCCCTTGCGGGGGTTGGCGGACAGCAGCAGCTTGTTGAGCTCGTCCCTGACGCGTTCGGCGGAGACGATGTCGATGCGTCCGGCCATCTCCGTCATCGCCGTGATCACGTCGGGTGCCACGTCGAAATCCAGCTGCGCGGAGAAACGGGCGGCACGCAGCATCCGCAGCGGGTCGTCGGAGAAGGACTCCTCGGGCGTACCGGGTGTGCGCAGTACCCGCTGAGCCAGGTCCTCCAGCCCACCATGAGGGTCGATGAATTCCTTCTGTGGAAGCGCGACGGCCATCGCGTTGACCGCGAAGTCGCGACGGACGAGGTCGTCCTCGATGGAGTCGCCGTAGGACACCTCGGGCTTGCGCGAGGTCCTGTCGTACGCCTCCGATCGGTAAGTGGTGACCTCGATCTGGTAGCCGTCCTTCTGGGCGCCGACCGTGCCGAAGGCGATGCCTACCTCCCACACCGAGTCGGCCCACGGCCGCACGATCTTCAGTACGGCGTCGGGGCGGGCGTCGGTCGTGAAGTCGAGGTCGTTCCCGAGCCTGCCGAGAAGGGCGTCCCGGACCGAACCACCGACCAGAGCAAGACTGAATCCGGCATCCTGGAAGCGGCGGGCGAGGTCGTCGGCGACCGGTGACACCCGCAGCAGTTCACTGACTGCGCGATGCTGCACCTGGGTCAGGGCGCTGGAGCTGTCTTCGTTGGCGTTCGACACAACAGAAAAGGGTACGTGCCCGGACCGGCCTGGTCGTCCGGGTTCCGGCCCGTCCTGCGAGACTCTTGCGATCTTGTAGCGCACTCCGCAGCACTCGGCACCCGCGCACCTCGTTACCATGCGTGGACGCAGCAACCGAGAACCATCGACACCATCTGACTACGACGAGGGACGGGTAGGCGCGTGGCCGAGGCGGCAGACAATCAGGGGATCGGTCCCTCTCCTGCCCGCCGGTGGCTGCGGCGCACAGCCGCGTCCATCGCCGGGGCCCCTCTTCTCGTGGCTCTGCTGGCCGGACCGGCCGCGGCTGCCGCGCCCGCAGCGCCTGCCGACGTGCCTGCCAAGGCCCCCTCCGGGTCCGAGACCGTGAAGGTGTCCTTGAACACCGTGGCTCCCAGCGCCCCGACGAAGGGGGACACGCTGACCGTCGCAGGCACGGTGACGAACAGGGGCAAGGCCACGATCACCGACGCGAGGGTCGATCTGCGGGTGGGCCAGAAGCTCGCCGGCCGGACATCGATCGACGACGCCGCGAAGCGTTCCGGATACGTGCCGGGCAACGATCCCGCCCCGCTCGGCGGCAAGTACACGGTGAAGCTCCCGAAGCTCCCCTCCGGGATCAGCCAGGACTTCGAGCTGTCGGTTCCGGTCGGCAAATTGGGTCTCGGCGACGACGGCGTGTATCCGATCGGTGTCTCGCTGTCGGGGCAGACCTCCCGCGCCCAGTACGACCAGGTGCTGGGAATCCAGCGCACCTTCCTGCCGTGGCAGGAGGAGGAACGCGATTCCCGGACGAAGATCACCTACCTCTGGCCGCTCATCGCGTCCGCACACGTCACCGCCGAGACCGGCACCGACGACGAACAGACCCCGGTCTTCGCCGACGACACGCTGGCCGGCGAGCTCGCCCCCGGCGGGCGCCTCGAACAGATGGTCTCGCTGGGCAGTCGGCTGCCGGTGACCTGGGTCATCGATCCGGATCTGCTGGCCAGCGTCGACGCGATGGCGCGGGGCTACCGCGTCAAGTCCGGCGACACCACTGTTGCCGGGAAGAACGAGGCCGTCGCCAAGCAATGGCTCGCCGCCCTGGAGGCCGCGGTGACCGACGGCGAGGTCGTCGCGCTTCCGTTCGCCGACCCCGATCTGGCGGCCATCGCCCACCGCGGCAAGAACGTGTCCGGCACCCTCAGCCATCTGCAGACCGCCACGGACGTGGCGGCGTCGAGCGTGCAGACCATCCTCCACGTGAAACCGTCGACGGATTTCGCCTGGCCCGTCGACGGAGCGATCGACCCCGCGATCGTCGATGTCGCCACCTCGGCCGGCGCCCACAACGTGATCGCTCGCAGCGACAGCCTCAAGGAGACGGGCGGGCTGTTGTACACGCCGACCGCGGCCCGTCCGATCGGCGGCGGCACCACCGCGGTGGTCGCCGACGCCCGGCTCTCCACCGCGTTCGAGGGCGACATGTCCAAGGCCGGCAGCTCCACCCTCGCCGTACAGAAGTTCCTCGCCCAGACCCTCGCCCTGACCGACCAGGACACGGACGCGGAGCGCAGCATCGTCGTCGCGCCGCAGCGGATGCCGACGGTCGCCCAGGCCCAGTCGATGGCCAGTGCCCTGCACGCCCTCGACGACGACCGCTGGACCCAGCCCCTCGGGCTCGTGGACGCGGCCGAGGAGAGGCCCGACGCGGACGCCACGAGCACCGTCCCCAGTTCCTCCCGCTACCCGAAGAAGCTCCGCAACCAGGAACTGCCCACCCAGGCGTTCCAGGACATCAAGTCCACCCAGGTCTCGCTCAACAAGTTCCAGGTCATCCTCACCCAGCCCGAGCGGGTGGTCACACCCTTCGGCAACGCGGTGAACCGGTCCGTGTCGACGTCGTGGCGGGGCAGGCCCCTGGAGGCCCAGCAGTACCGGGACTCCGTTCGTTCCTATCTCCAGGGCCTCGCCGGCGAGGTTCAGCTCATCCCGAAGTCGGACATCACCCTGTCCGGCCGCAGCGCCACAATCCCCGTGACTGTGCAGAACCGGCTGGTGCAGGGCGTGGAGAACCTGGTTCTCCGCCTGAAGTCGGACAACGCGACCCGGCTCAAGCTGAACGACGACGGAGCCGTGGCGGAGCAGCCGATCCGGATCTCCGGCGGACACAGCCAGTCGGTGAAGTTCGACGCCGCGGCCAACGTCAACGGCCAGGTGCAGATGACGGCCCAGCTCTACACCGAGGACGGCACGCCGTACGGCGAGGAGATGGCCTTCACCGTGAAGGTCTCGGAGCTCACCCCGACCGTGCTGCTCGTGATCGCCGGCGGACTGCTGCTGCTCGTCCTCGCCGGCATCAGGATGTACACCCAGCGCAAGCGGGCCAACGCCGCCGACGCGGACGGGAACGGCGACGTACCGGACGGGAACGGCGACGACGGACCGGAGCACCCGGGTGACCCTGCGCCGGACACCGGTCCGGACAGTCGGGAGGCATCGGGCTCGGGTGAGAAAGTGGAACGTTGAGCGATGTCTGTCGTGGCCGGTCGGCCGGGGACGATGAGGTGGGGTTTCGATGAACGCGCCGTACGACGGTGACCGCGGTCGGGGTACGGGCGGAGCCGGGTCCTCCGGCGGCCCCCCGGTGCCGCCCGGCCCGGGCGGGGTTCCGCCGGTGCCCGACCCGTACCTGCAGGCCGCGTACGACCACGACCCCTACCGGGCCCAGGATCTGTCCACCCAGGACCCGGTGGACGAGGCGCTGTACGACCGTGCCGCGCACCCCCCGCCACCGCCCGGCGTCCATCCGCAGCCCCAGCCGCTCTACCAGCAGCCTCCCCCGGCACCGTACGCTCCCGATCCGCGTATCTGGGCCCAGACCCCTCCGCCCGAGCCCGACGGCCCGTCGCGCCACCTGCCGTACGGCGACGCCTCGGCGGCGACCCAGTACGTCGGAGTGGACGATCTCGTCGGCCAGGCGTCCCAGGACCGGGAGCAGCCGGATGCCTTCGCGCATCTGTACCGCGACCAGGAGGGGCCGGCGGGCGCTTCCGCCGTCGCGGCCGAACCCGAGCCGGCCCCGGCGCCCGCACCGCGCAAGTCCGGCGGCCGGGCCTCCGGGCTGCTGAAGTCGAGTGCCTTGATGGCCGCCGGGACGCTCGTGTCCCGGCTCACCGGTTTCGTCCGCACGCTCGTGATGACCGCCGCACTGGGCGCGGCCCTGCTCGGCGACAGCTACACCATCGCCTACACCCTGCCGACGATGATCTACATCCTCACCGTGGGCGGCGGTCTGAACTCGGTCTTCGTTCCGCAGCTCGTCCGCTCCATGAAGGATGACGAGGACGGCGGCGAGGCCTATGCCAACCGCCTGCTGACCCTGGTGATGGTCGCACTCGGGGTGATCGTCGCGCTCGTGGTCCTCGCCGCCCCGTGGCTGATCCACATGATGTCGCCGACGATCGCCCGGGACGCGGCGGCCAACAGCGTCGCCGTGACGTTCGCCCGGTACTGCCTGCCCACGATCTTCTTCATGGGCATCCACGTCGTGATGGGCCAGATCCTCAACGCCCGCGGCCGGTTCGGCGCGATGATGTGGACCCCGGTCCTCAACAACATCGTCATGATCTTCACGTTCGGCATGTTCATCTGGGTCTACGGCACCTCCGCCGAATCCCAGATGGGCGTCCAGACGATCCCGCCGGAGGGCATCCGGCTCCTGGGCATCGGCACGCTGCTCGGCCTGGTCGTCCAGGCCCTGGCCATGGTCCCGTATCTGCGCGAAGCCGGTTTCCGCTTCCGTCCGCGCTTCGACTGGCGGGGGCACGGCCTCGGCAAGACGGTCAGGCTGGCCAAGTGGACCGTCCTGTTCGTCCTGGCCAACCAGGCTGGCGTAATCGTCGTGACCCAGCTCGCGACCTCGGCGGGCAAGCTGTCCGGCAAGGATGGCACCGGCTTCCTCGGGTACTCCAACGCCCAGCTGATCTGGGGCATGCCGCAGGCGATCATCACCGTGTCGGTCATGGCCGCCCTGCTGCCCCGCATCTCCCGCGCCGCCCACGACGACGACCCGGGCGCCGTCCGTGACGACATCTCCCACGGGCTGCGGAACTCGGCGGTCGCCATCGTGCCGGTCGCGTTCCTGTTCCTCGCGCTCGGTCTGCCGATGTGCACCTTGCTGTACTCCTCCGCCGGCACCGAGGCCGCCCGTTCCATGGGCTTCATCCTCATGGCGTTCGGCCTCGGCCTGATCCCGTACTCCGTGCAGTACGTGGTGCTGCGCGGCTTCTACGCCTACGAGGACACCCGCACGCCCTTCTACAACACGGTCATCGTCGCCGCGGTCAACGCCGCGGCCTCGGCCCTGTGCTACGTGGTCCTGCCCGCCCAGTGGGCCGTGGTCGGCATGGCGGCCTCGTACGGGCTCGCCTACGCCGTCGGTGTGGGCGTCGCCTGGCGGCGGCTGCGCAACCGGCTGGGCGGCGATCTGGACGGTGCGCACGTCGTGCGCACCTACGCCCGCCTGTGCCTGGCCGCCGTGCCGGCGTCGGTGCTCGGCGGCGGGATCGGCTTCGCCGTTCTCATGGGCCTCGGTGAGGGCGTCCTCGGTTCGCTCGTCGCGCTGGTCCTGGGTGGGGCCGTGCTGCTGGGCGTCTTCGTCGCCGCGGGCAAGCGGATGCGGATCGAGGAGATCAACGGCCTGGTCGGCATGGTTCGTGGGCGGCTCGGGCGCTGAGAACCCTGGTGCACAACCATCGCCGCCTCTGGCGTGTCGTGCATAGCGCCGGAGTGTGGGCACAATTGGCGTGACTGTGCAGAGCTGGCTGGCATCGCGCAACGGATGGGGAGGCAGGAACGACGGTGGCGGAACGTAGCACGGCTGCCGTCGACGTGGCCGACAACAGCGGTGAGGAACTGCTGGCCGCCAAGGCGGACGAGGCCACGGCCGACGGAACGGCAGAAGCGCAGGACTCGACGGACGCGACGTCGCAGGACACGGACGGCAGGACCAGCCGTTCCGAGTCCTCCCTGCCAACCCCTGATCTGCACAGCGGACACAAACTCGCCAGACGCTACCGGCTCGAGGAGTGCGTCACCCGTCTGGACGGATTCAGCAGCTGGCGCGCTGTCGACGAGAAGCTGCGCCGCGCGGTGGGGGTCCATGTCCTTCCCGCCGATCACCCACGCGCGCGCTCCGTGCTGGCGGCGGCACGGTCCGCCGCGCTGCTCGGCGACCCGCGTTTCGTGCAGGTGCTCGACGCCGTGGAGGAGGACGACCTCGTCTACGTCGTCCACGAGTGGCTCCCGGACGCCACCGAGCTGACCTCCCTGCTGGCAGCCGGACCGATGGAGGCGCACGACGCGTACCAGCTCGTCAGCCAGATCTCCCAGGCCATGGCTGCGGCCCACCGTGAGGGTCTCGCCCATCTGAGGCTGACGCCGGGGGCGGTGCTGCGAAGCTCGACCGGCCAGTACCGGATCCGTGGCCTCGCGGTGAACGCGGCCCTGCGGGGCATCACCTCCGACGGGCCTCAGCGGGCGGACACGGAGGCGATCGGAGCCCTGCTCTACGCCGCGCTGACCCAGCGCTGGCCGTACGAGACCGATGCCTACGGCCTGTCCGGGCTGCCCAAGGGCGTGGGCCTGATCGCCCCCGACCAAGTGCGGGCCGGTGTGCACCGCGGTCTCTCCGAGCTCGCCATGCGTGCCCTGGTCAATGACGGGGCCACGGCCTCCCGGCAGGAACAGCCGTGCACCACCCCGGACGAGCTGGCCAAGGCCGTATCCGCGATGCCCCGCATCCGGCCGCCGGAGCCCGTCTTCACCGCACCCCCGGAGTACCAGCGCACCACCTACCAGCAGGGCACGTACCGCCGCCCGCCCGGCAGCCCCGGAACCGCCGTCACTGCCCCCGTCCCCGTACCCCCGCCCCCGTTGCAGAGCCGCACCGGCAAGGCCCTGAAATGGGCGGTCTCCGCCCTGCTCATCGCCGCCCTGGGACTCGGCAGCTGGCAGCTCGCCGACGCGCTGCTCCACCGTGGCAAAGGCTCAGGTGAACAGGAACAGGTGCAGACCACCAAGGAGGACGACAAGCCGAAGGCAGCCATCCCGGTCACAATCAAAGCAGCGCAGGAGTACGCGCCGGACGGGACCCCGCAGGCACCCGGCGATGTCGGCAAGACGTACGACGGCAAAAGCTCAACCTACTGGCGCTCCAAGACATTTATGGACGGCCCGGTACTCGCGCCGTACAAAAAGGGCTTCGGCATCATCTACGACCTCGGCTCGGAGCAGAATATTTCCAGCGCTTCCATAGCTCTGCTTTACACCGGCAACCACACCGCGGTCTCACTGTACGCGGAGGACAGCATGTCACCGAGCACAGCGGTGGACTCTCTGAAGCCCTTCGCGACCCAAAGAACGAGTGAGAGGTCGGCGCGTCTGAAAGCCGAGACACCGACTAAAACGCGTTATGTATTGGTCTGGATCACAGCCGTGCCAAAGGCGCCAGGGGACGCTTATACTGACTCCGGCTACAAGCAGGCCATTACTGAAATCAGCTTCTCTTCCGTGCAGCAGTAGCAGCAGCCAAACAGCCCTCACGAAATTCAGAGTCGCGGCGCGCGGGATCCCGGTAGCGCCTGGGACCGTGGGCTGTTTACTGCCGGTTCTGCCCCGGTCGACAAGGTTTCTTTCAGTCTCGGCTTCCCCATCAGCGTCCGGATGTGGGAGCCGTCGACCACCGGCCCGGGAGAACGTTCACACTAAGGTGTCCTAGGACACCAGTCGGCCCGAATTCCGATTAAGCCGTTCAACTCTGGGCAGCAGCGGCTCGCTCACCGCCTGCAACTCGTCATCGACTTCCCCCATGGCTTCGACCGCTCCATTCCGCCCCCCAGAACAACCTCCAGAACATCGGTCCTGCAGTTATCCAACCACCTCGAAGATCATTTCATTAGAAATTCTCAGGACACATGCCGCCGCGGACTTCACGGACCGAAGAAGTGGACTCTATCCGCCAGGCGTGGTGATCACTTTAAGTGCATTTCGCTTCTGTAGGTTCTGGAAAGCTTTCAGTCGATTCAGAAGATCGACATTCTCTTGGATCATCCCAACCTGCCTCTCACTTTCTATTTCACTCCAAATTTCAATAAGGCTAGTTGCATCTTTACAGTTGACATCCGCCATAGCGACTCGTCTTTCCTCCTCACCAGGGTCACCTTTCTGGAATTTCGAGTCCGAGACGGCCTGCATCGGCGTCTCGTATTCATACCCCTCCCTGGCCATACATCTCGCCCATTTCTTGTTAATTTTTACGAGACGCGGATCCTTCAGCGAGTCCTCAAAACTCTTCCCATTAACTTGACTAGCAAAAGAGATAGCAGAATCTGGAACGTTTGACCCATTGATCACCGACTCCGCTTCGCCATAGCAACCGCCCGAGGGTACCCTCCCCCTCGGTTCACCCTTAACGAGTTCTCCAAATATAAGCCTCTGCTCGTCCGCCGAGAGAGAATTAGCATCTCCGTCCGCACGCGGTTCCTCAGGGGGCATGTGATACCCATATTTAGAAGCAGTTTCATAGTCCATTATCCCATACCTTCTAGACGCCTGAATTACAGGATCGCCCATCGAAGGGAGGGAGTAATCACTACCCAAATCTTTCAAGCACTTGTTCACTAGGGCAATTTTTGCATTTTGAATAAAAGTGTAGTCCGTGGGAGAGACACTGTATTCTTCGATCGGCAACCGGAAAGTATGCGTAATGCGCGCCCGAGCCGGAACATCTGACGGGCTCGCTTGAGGCTCACTGGACCTGGAATGATTGCCTCCCCCACACGCGCTCAAGAGCACAAAAAAACCCGGCACAACAACACTTACACGCAAAGTTCGACTAGAATTCTTCATTATCGCACACCCTTAAGAAAAACTCTGGGCGAGCACCCCTGAAGATGCCCGCCCAGAGGAATTTCAAAAAACTAGCTTGTCCAGACTGAGCAATTCTGGTTCACTGCATTACCGCGGAACTTGACCGACGCGTTATTGTTATAAGTGGCCTTAAGCTGCGAAATGTACCCATATTCCGTATTCTTCGCCCGGAGGGAATCGCATGCTCCCGCGTATCCACTATTGAAATACACAGTGACGTTGTACCCGACGCCACCAAGTCGGGTTTGTATTGAAGCCGCATTATTCTTGAGCGAAACCCCCTGCCCATTTCCGGCAGAAAGGAAGGTGTACGGGCCCAGATTCGATATCCCCTCCTCCCTCCCGTTGGAGTTCACGGTCGTTCTAGAACCCCCATAGTTAGAATTATAGAAGAACGTCACACAGTTACTGTCACAGTTCCTTATGGTCGTAGTGTCGATCCATATAGAAGCATTCGCCGTTGAAGCGGATCCCACAACAGCAAGGGCGGCCGCAAATGTCATTGCGGTAACAGCGGAAGCAACGCGCGCTTTTTTACGCACCAGGACCCCTTAAATTCAAATCGAAAATTAACGAGGAATAAAAAAATTCCCCACAACTGGACCCCAAGACAAGCGAGCGTAAAAATATCCTCACACCATGTCTACCAGACGGTTAATTTAACGACACAGAGGCCTCCTGTGCGCGGAATAGTGGGAAATGAATGGATAACGAGTCCAGTGATTTCGGCTCCACAGACGCTACGCTCCTGTCCCGCCACATCGCTGGGGATCCCGATGCCTTCGACGAGCTGGTACGCCGCCATCGCGACCGGCTGTGGGCCGTGGCACTGCGTACCCTGGGCGACCGCGAGGAAGCGGCCGACGCCGTCCAGGACGCCCTGGTCTCCGCCTTCCGCGCCGCGCACACCTTCCGCGGCCAGTCGGCCGTCACCACCTGGCTGCACCGCATCACCGTCAACGCCTGTCTCGACCGGGTGCGCAAGGCGGCCTCCCGCAAGACCTCACCGGTCGACGACGCGGAACGGTTCGAGCAGCTCCTCGAACCGCACGAGTCCGCGGAGGCACCGGCGGAACGTCAGGATCTGCACCGCGAGCTCCTGGCCGCGCTCTCCACTCTTCCCGCCGAACAGCGCGCGGCACTCGTCCTCGTGGACATGCAGGGATATCCGGTGGCCGAGGCCGCACGCATCCTCGATGTGCCCACCGGCACGGTGAAGAGTCGTTGCGCGCGCGGCAGGGCCCGGCTCGCTCCCCTGCTCGCCCATCTCCGCGACGGAGACATGAACGCGACGGGACCCGCCAGGGAAAGGAACCGGACGCCCCGTGCGTCCGTCCCACCCCCATCGGTGCCGAAAGACACGGGCACAAGCGATCCTGCTGCGGTGAAGGACGGAGGTGGACACGCATGACATCGACCGGCACGAGCGGGCACCCGGATGTCTCGGAGATCTCCGACCTCACGGAGGGTCTCCTCCCTCCGTCACGCGCGGGCGAGATACGCGAGCACCTGGACGGGTGCGAACTCTGCGACGACGTCCATGCCTCGCTCATCGAGATCCGTGATCTGCTCGGCACCGTGCCCGGGCCACAGCGCATGCCCGACGATGTCGCAAACCGCATCGACGCCGCACTCGCCGCCGCCGCTCTCGATACTGCGGCTCTCGACACCCCGCCCTCCGCTCCCTCGGCGCATGTTTCACGTGAAACAGCACCGGCCGCATCGACGAAGCCCGACCGCGAGAACCTGGCCCCGGACCGCCCCCCAGGGCACTCCGGGGCGACCACCGGCCCCAGCCGTCGCCCCACCCTGCGCCGACGCCGCGCGACCGTACTCGGTGCCGCTCTCGGCGCGGCCGTCATCGGCCTGGGCGTCCTCCTGCTGCAGAACGACCGGACGTCCCAGGACACCGCGGCAACCAAGACGGCGAACCGCGACTCCGGTTCCAAGACGAGCGGGGCATCGACCTTCTCGGAATCCACCCTCGAAGGGCGTGTGCGCACGCTCCTGCGGCACGCCGACAGGAAGCCGTCGGCCCCGGACGGCGTCGACGCCGAGAACCAGCCGCCCTCGGTCCTGGCCCAGTCGCCGCCCGTGGAGACGCCCTCCGCGACCGAGGCGCCGCAGAATCCCCTGCGCGCATCAACCGCTTCCGTCCCGGCCTGCATCCAGCAGGGCATCGGCCGTGACACCCCGGCCCTCGCTGTGGAAGCGGGCACCTACGAAGGCACGGACGCCTTCCTCGTCGTCCTTCCCCACCGCTCCGAACCGACCCGCGTCCAGGCGTACGTCGTCGACGCGGCCTGTACCCGGGACAAGGGCGTCACCAAGGGGAAACTGCTGCTCACCCACACCTACGCACGCCCTTGAGAACGGCGTCCGACGCGGCCCCGCCACGATGGGAATGCATCCCCCGTAGGATCCGTTGGGTGGGGTGAGAGTCGTTGAACCGACCCCAGTAGGCGTGGACAGTAGGCAGTCTGCAGAGACGAGGAAGAAACCCGTGAGCGACGTCCGTAACGTGATCATCATCGGCTCCGGCCCCGCGGGCTACACGGCCGCCCTTTACACCGCACGTGCCTCGCTGAAGCCGCTGGTCTTCGAGGGCGCCGTCACCGCAGGCGGCGCGCTGATGAACACCACCGATGTGGAGAACTTCCCGGGCTTCCAGGACGGGATCATGGGCCCCGAGCTCATGGACAACATGCGCGCCCAGGCCGAGCGCTTCGGCGCCGAGCTCGTCCCCGATGACATCGTCTCCGTGGACCTCGACGGTGACATCAAGACGGTCACCGACACGGCGGGCACGGTCCATCGCGCAAAGGCCGTCATCGTGGCGACCGGGTCGCAGCACCGCAAGCTCGGCCTCCCCAACGAGGACATCCTCTCCGGACGCGGTGTCTCCTGGTGCGCCACCTGCGACGGCTTCTTCTTCAAGGACCAGGACATCGCCGTGGTCGGTGGTGGCGACACCGCGATGGAGGAGGCGACCTTCCTCTCCCGCTTCGCCAAGTCGGTCACCATCGTCCACCGCCGCGACACGCTGCGTGCGTCCAAGACCATGCAGGAGCGCGCCTTCGCCGACCCGAAGATCAAGTTCGCCTGGGACAGCGAGGTTGCCGAGATCCACGGCGACCAGAAGCTCTCCGGCCTCACCCTTCGAAACACCAAGACCGGCGAGACCTCGGAGATCGCGGTGACCGGCCTGTTCATCGCGGTGGGCCACGACCCGCGCACCGAGCTCTTCAAGGGACAGCTCGACCTCGACGACGAGGGCTACCTCAAGGTCGACGCCCCCTCGACCCGCACCAGCCTGACCGGTGTATTCGGCGCCGGTGATGTCGTCGACCACACCTACCGGCAGGCGATCACCGCCGCTGGTACGGGCTGCTCCGCCGCTCTCGACGCCGAGCGCTTCCTCGCCGCGCTCGCCGACGAGGAGAAGGCCGCAGCGGCAACCGCCTGATCCACGTCCCCACACCCCACACCCCAAGTAGTTAAGGAGACCGCCGTGGCCGGCGCCCTGAAGAACGTGACCGACGACACCTTCGACGAGGTCGTCCTGAAGAGCGAGAAGCCCGTCCTGGTGGACTTCTGGGCCGCCTGGTGCGGTCCGTGCCGCCAGATCGCGCCGTCTCTGGAGGCCATCGCCGCCGAGCACGGCGACCAGATCGAGATCGTCAAGCTCAACATCGACGAGAACCCCGGCACGGCCGCCAAGTACGGCGTCATGTCCATCCCGACTCTGAACGTCTACCAGGGCGGCGAGGTCGCCAAGACCATCGTGGGCGCCAAGCCGAAGGCCGCGATCCTCCGCGACCTTGAGAACTTCATCAGCGAATAAGACAGTCGTTCGTTGTTTCACGTGAAACGGTCCGTCCCTGAGGGACGGACCGTTTCGCTTTGCTCCAGGATCCCGGATCAGAGCAAATGGATCACAGCGGTCGTAGAACCGGCTCCTTCTGAACGGCTCCCAGCAGCTTGTCCAGTGCCAGTTCGACGTCCTCCTTCCAGGACAGAGTCGCCCGGAGTTCCAGTCTCAGCCGCGGATGAACGGGATGGGGCCGCACGGTCTTGAAACCAACTGCGAGAAGGTGATCTGCGGGAAGCACACAGGCCGGTTCCTTCCAACGGGCGTCCCCGAAAGCCTCGATCGCCTTGAACCCTCGACGCAGCAGATCCTTGGCAACGGTCTGCACCATCACCCGGCCTAGCCCCTGCCCCTGGTATCCGGGAGTGATCCACGCGGTCATCAGCTGCACGGCGTCGAAAGAGACCGGACTCGTCGGAAACGCCATCGATCGCGGCACATAGGCCGGCGGCGCGTAGAGGACGAAACCCACTGGCACATCGTCGACGTAGACGACACGGCCGCACGATCCCCACTCCAGCAGAACGGCGGAGATCCATGCCTCCTTCTCCAGCTCTGGCGTTCCCGCCTTCACCGCGGCATCCCCACTGACCGGATCAAGCTCCCAGAAGACGCATGTGCGGCAGCGCTTGGGTAGATCGGAGAGGTTGTCCAGTGTGAGCGGTACGAGCCGTCGCCCCATGAAGGCTGTTCCTCGCTTCCTTCGCCTGCCGCATCGCGTACGACCGTGAGTGCGCCGCGCACGTGGAACGGGAGCAGAAGCGGACCGTCGGCGAGCCCTCCGACAGCGCCCGAGCCCAGCCCCCACCGTCACTGATCGACCGCGACTCGCCAGTCGCGGCCCCACTCCGCCGAGGCGGCTCAAGCCGGATGGGCCGTACCAGAACGCATCGTATCCACCCCGGCATCAAGCCGACACCGTGAGAAAGCAAAGGGCGGGCTGAATTCCGGTGTCCTCCGGAGCACAGCCCGCCCTCTTCTTCTGTCCCAGTCGGTTCAGGCCTCGTCGCCCTCGGCGCTCTCCTCGGCCTCCCGGTCCAGCACCCGACCCTCGCCCGGTGCCAGGCTGCCGAGGATGCGGTCGAGATCCTCCATGGACGCGAACTCGACGACGATCTTCCCCTTCTTCTGACCGAGGTCGACCTTCACCCTGGTCTCGAAGCGATCCGACAGACGGGAGGCGAGCTCGGACAGCGCCGGCGACACCCGGCCACCGGCCCGCGGCCCCTTGGACTTGGCGGAAGCCGCGGATGTGGAGCCCATCAATGTCACGATCTCTTCGACCGCACGCACCGACAGGCCTTCGGCCACGATGCGATGCGCCAGCTTGTCCTGCTCCTCCGAGTCGTCCACGGAGAGCAGCGCCCGCGCGTGCCCGGCCGACAGCACCCCGGCCGCGACTCTCCGTTGAACCTGCGGCGACAGCCTCAGCAGGCGCAAGGTGTTGGAGACCTGCGGGCGGGAGCGTCCGATCCGGTCAGCCAGCTGGTCATGCGTGCACTTGAAGTCCTTGAGCAGCTGGTCGTACGCCGCCGCCTCCTCCAAGGGGTTCAGCTGAGCCCGGTGGAGGTTCTCCAGGAGAGCGTCCAGCAGAAGCTTCTCGTCCTCCGTGGCCCGGACGATGGCAGGGATCCGCTCCAGTCCCGCCTCCCGACACGCCCTCCAGCGCCGCTCCCCCATGATGAGCTCATAGCGCTCCGGCCCCGCCTTTCGGACAACAACGGGTTGAAGAAGGCCCACTTCCTTGATGGACGTCACCAGCTCGGCGAGCGCGTCCTCGTCGAACACCTCACGGGGCTGACGCGGATTGGGCGTAATGGCGCCGAGCGGAATCTCGGCGAAGTACGCCCCCGCGACACCCACCGCTTCCACAGCCGCCGCGGATTCCGAAACCGGCGCACTGGGCTCCGGCACAACCGGCGCGGACGTCAGAGAGGCCACCTTCGCGGCAGCCACCCCACGTCCCGGCGCTACAACAGGGCCCGCAGCGGCAGAGGCCGCTCCCGGCACCTGCTTCTCCTGCGGAGCGGCGGGGATCAGGGCACCCAGCCCACGCCCCAACCCTCTACGACGCTCACTCACTGAATCCCCTCCGAATTGCTCTGCTGGCTGTTCCCGCTGCCCGTGTGGGCATGCCGGGCCTCGTACTGCACCCCAAAACCTCGCAGGGCGATCTCACGCGCCGCTTCGAGGTAAGACAGCGACCCACTCGAACCCGGGTCATAGGTCAGCACGGTCTGCCCGTAACTCGGGGCCTCCGAAATGCGCACCGACCGGGGGATGTTGGTGCGCAGCACCTCCTTGCCGAAGTGAGTCCGCACCTCCTCCGCGACCTGCGACGCGAGCCTGGTCCTGCCGTCGTACATGGTGAGCAGGATCGTCGACACATGAAGCTCGGGATTGAGATGTCCACGTACCAGGTCCACATTGCGCAACAGCTGGCCAAGCCCTTCCAGTGCGTAGTACTCGCACTGGATGGGGATCAGTACCTCCGCACCGGCGACCAGGGCATTGACCGTCAGCAGACCGAGCGAGGGCGGGCAGTCGATCAGGATGTAGTCCAACGGCTGCTCGTACGCCTGGATCGCTCGCTGGAGCCGGCTCTCCCGCGCCACCAGCGACACCAGTTCGATCTCTGCACCGGCGAGATCGATGGTGGCG
This sequence comes from Streptomyces sp. CB01580, assembly GCF_001905795.1. Taxonomy (GTDB): domain Bacteria; phylum Actinomycetota; class Actinomycetes; order Streptomycetales; family Streptomycetaceae; genus Streptomyces. The sequence continues at coordinate 48,357 of NZ_LIXJ01000033.1, read as the reverse complement.
GGAGCGCAGAAGAGGCCCTCGACGTCCTGAACGGGCTGAACCACCTCTGAAAGGGGCCTGCTCTCCACCAAGACGTCATAGATGGAGGGGACTTCGGCGTGGTGATCGATCCCCAGGGCCGTAGAGGCGTTCCCCTGTGGGTCGAGGTCGATCACCAGAACGCGTGCGCCGTGAAGCGCGAGGGAAGCAGCGAGGTTGACCGTCGTGGTCGTCTTGCCCACGCCGCCCTTCTGGTTGGCCACCACCATGATGCGTGTCCGGTCGGGGCGGGGCAGGCCCTCGCCGGCGCGGCCGATGGCCTCGACCGCCAGCTGTGCCGCACGACCGATGGGTGTGTCGTCCATCGGCGGCGGTGTTTCACGTGAAACACCCTCCCCCGCCGATTCGGTTCTGGGACCGGGGACCGGGTCGGTCATCGGTCCCGCGATGTTGGCGTCGGACCGCAAGGATTCACTCTCCTCGACTTCAGGCTCGCAATGAACAGAGCCTGCCATGCTTTCGGGGTCGTGAACCAGCGAGGCCCGCTCTTCTGTGGACGAATCCACTTCTGTGGACAACTCCGTAGCCCTAACGGGCCTGCGATGCCGCGGTGCGGCAGCGGCGCGACCGCGGCTGATGATCCCCTGCAGCAGAGAGCGACGTTTCACGTGAAACACGATGCCCCTGCAGCGTAGCTGCAGGGGCATCGACACTCCGCATCACGTGCGCACGGCGACGTGCCGGGCCGCCCTTTCAAGCTGCCCGACCCCGAGCAACCGGCGCTTCCGCGGCACGTCCGAGGGTGTCAGCGACGACGCCTCGTGCGACTCGTCCTCGCGGCCTTGGCCCTCTTCGCGGCGAACCTCACACCGCCCGGGCTCTCCCCGACCACCACACGCACGACCGTGGACATGGGATCGACGATGCCCTCACCGACGTGCAGCACCTCGGTCTCCACCACACCCAGCTTGCTCAGCGCGGCACGCGCTCCACTGAGCTCCTCCTCGGCGGTGTCCCCCTTGAGGGCCAGCATCTCTCCGTACGGGCGCAGGAGCGGAACGCCCCAGCCGGCCAGTCGATCGAGCGGTGCCACGGCGCGAGCCGTCACCACGTGGACCGGCTGGACCTCTCCCAGAACCTCCTCGGCCCGGCCGCGCACCACCGTCACATGATCCAGCCCCAGCAGTTCGACGACTTCCTGGAGAAAATTGGTGCGTCGCAGCAGGGGCTCCAGCAGAGTGATCTTCAGGTCGGGGCGCACCAGTGCCAGCGGAATCCCCGGGAGGCCCGCACCGGAGCCCACATCGCAGACCGTGACACCTTCGGGCACGACCTCGGAGAGCACCGCGCAGTTCAGCAGATGCCGCTCCCACAGCCGGGGAACCTCGCGCGGACCGATCAGTCCCCGCGTCACCCCGGCATCCGCCAGCAGTTCCGCGTACCGGACAGCCTCCGGGAAGAAGTCACCGAATACCGCCCGCGCGCCCTCGGGCGCTTGGGGAAGCTCTACTTCCGCCGTCACGGAAACCGTCCTTCCATACCACTCGACCGCGCTGCGGCCGGCTGACTATCAGGCTGACAAAGATCGGCCCCGTCTGCGAACAGACGGGGCCGACAGAACAAGGGTCCGGTCAGGCCGGGAGAACGACGACGAAGCGCTGCGGCTCCTCGCCCTCGGACTCGCTGCGCAGACCGGCGGCCGCTACCGCGTCGTGCACGACCTTGCGCTCGAACGGCGTCATCGGGTCCAGCTTCACTGGCTGGCCGGTGCTCTTGACCTCGTCCGCGGCCTTGGCGCCCAGTTCGGCGAGCTGGGCGCGCTTCTTGGCCCGGAAGCCGGCGATGTCCAGCATCAGACGGCTGCGGTCACCGGTTTCCCGGTGCACGGCGAGCCGCGTCAGCTCCTGGAGCGCCTCCAGCACCTCACCGTCGCGGCCCACGAGCTTCTGCAGGTCACGTGCCGAGTCGCTGACGATCGAGACCGCGGCCCGGTCCGCCTCGACGTCCATATCAATGTCGCCGTCGAGATCGGCAATGTCGAGCAGGCCCTCGAGGTAGTCCGCCGCGATCTCGCCCTCCTGCTCGAGGCGGGTCAGGGTGTCGCTGCCCTCAGCGGCCGTGGAGGTGGTGCCTTCCGTCACGGATGGACTCCTTCTTACTTCTTGGACGGGTGCTTGGGCCGCTGCGGGCCCTTGCGCTGTCCGGACTTGGCTTGGCGTGAGGAGCCGGACGCGGTCTCGCCCGCCGGCTTGGACGAGTCGTCCTGCGAAGTGTCCGACTTCTGCTGGGAAGCCTTGGCCCGCGCGGGAGTGCTTCCGGCGGCCTTGGCTCCCGCCTGGTGGGCCGTACCGGCACCGGTCTGGCGCTGAGCCTTGGTCTGGCGCTTGGGCTGCTGGCGCCGCTGCGCGGCTCCGCCCTCGGCCTCGGCGACAGCTGTGTCGCCCTTGATCACCGTGCCATCCTCCTGGGCGGCGTAGCCCTGCTTCGCCAGGCCGGTGATGAACTTCCGCTCGATGTCATTGCGGTCAGGACCCTTGGCCACGATGCGCTTGATCATGCTCCGCCTGGTCCTGCCGCGGACCTGTCCATGGGTGCTGATGCTCTTCAGGAGCCGTCCGAGGTACTGGTCCTGCGCCTTGCTGCCCGGGGTCGGGTTCTGGTTGATCACGTACATCTGCTGGCCCATGGTCCAGACGTTGGTGGTCAGCCAGTACACGAGGACACCGACGGGGAAGTTGACGCCCATGACGGCGAAGATCACCGGGAAGATGTACATCAGCATCTTCTGCTGCTGCATGAACGGCGTCTTGACCGTCAGGTCGACGTTCTTCGTCATCAGCTGGCGCTGGGTGAAGAACTGGGACGCCGACATCATCACGATCATGATCGCGGTGACGACCCGGACGTCGGCCAGGGAGGCGCCGAGGGCCTGGGCCTTCTCCTCGGTGTCCATGAACTTGACGGCGAGCGGAGCCCCGAAGATGTGCGCCTGACGTGCGCTGTCGAGCAGCGGCTGGTCGATGACACCGATCGTCTTGCCCGAGGCGATGGACGAGAGCACGTGGTACAGGGCGAAGAAGAACGGCGACTGCGCGAGGATGGGAAGGCACGAGGAGAGCGGGTTGGTGCCCGTCTCCTTGTACAGCTTCATCATCTCTTCGGACTGACGCTGTTTGTCGTTCTTGTAGCGCTCCTGGATCGCCTTCATCTTCGGCTGGAGCACCTGCATGTTCCGGGTCGACTTGATCTGCTTCACGAAAAGCGGGATCAGGCAGATCCGGATCAATACCACCAGGGACACGATGGACAGGCCCCAGGCCCAGCCGGTGTTGTCGCCGAAGATCGCTCCGTACAACTTGTGGAACTGAACGATGACCCATGAGACGGGCCAGGTGATAAAGCTGAACAGACTGGCAATCGTGTCCACTAATCAGGCTCCTTGAGCATTGGGCGAAGTCTCTGCGGCCGGGCTCGAAGGTTCGGAAACCGACCCTCCGGGAGGCACATCAGCGGCGGAGTCCCCGCCCTTGCCACCGCGCATGGCGTTGCGCAGCAGTTCGTGCCAACGCGGACGTTTGCGTGGTGGAACATGGTCCACGCCACCGGGTGACCACGGATTGCACCGCAGGATGCGCCAAGCCGTCAGCGCGGTTCCCTTGATCGCTCCGTGCCGGTCGATCGCCGTATATCCATAGTGGGAACACGACGGGTAGTAACGGCAGACAGGCCCGAGAAGCGGGCTGATCGTCCACTGATAGAGCTTGATGAGAGCCAGCAGCGGGTACTTCATCGCGCGCCCCTTCCCAGCAGCCGCTGGAGTGCGGCATCCAGGTCTCGGGCCAGTTGTTCGTGCTCGGCGTCGCCCGCTCCGGGCAGCGCTCGTACGACAACCAGGCTACCGGGGGGCAGCAGGGCCAGTCGTTCGCGGACCAGATGGCGAAGCCTGCGCTTCACTGCTGTGCGCACGACCGCTCCGCCCACGGCTTTGCTGACAACGAAACCCGCACGTGGCGGGGGAGCATCCTCCCCAGTCACGTGCGGGTCCGTGGCACCGCTGCGTAGATGAACGACGAGGAGCGGGCGGCCGGCCCGGCGTCCTCGGCGTACTGCGGTCGCGAAGTCCTCGCGCCGCCTCAGCCGATTCTCGGTAGGCAGCACGTCATGACCTGTAAGCGATCAGGCGGACAGGTTGGCGCGACCCTTGGCACGGCGGGACGCGAGAATCGCGCGGCCGGCACGGGTGCGCATCCGCAGCCGGAAGCCGTGGGTCTTCGCGCGACGACGGTTGTTCGGCTGGAAGGTGCGCTTGCTCACTCGGGGGCTCCAGAAATGACTCGGGTTTTGGCGGGACGTCGTCTGGCTGTCACCGTGCGCCCACGAGAGACTCGCGTAAACGCTCTAGTGCACCGCTTCACGATCACAGATCGTGATCTTTGCCCATCGGAGGCAGGCGGCAGCAGCCATCGACAACTCGACCTGGTCACGGTACGCGCGGCTGAGCCATCCGGTCAAACCAGCTCCGCAACACCCCCCACTGTGCACAGGCTGTGGACAACAACTTGAACGACCCGGGTCGCCCTGACTACCGTGGCCGAACTCCGGTTCTTTTTCTTCCTGCCTGCCGGTCCTCACCCATACCGACCCACCCCGTCCCGAGAACCACACATTCGTGGGACCAGCGAGAGAGCGTGCTTTGTGGCTGACGTACCTGCCGATCTTGCCGCAGTGTGGCCACACGTGCTGGAACAGCTCCTCGGGGAGGGCCAGCAGGGCATCGAGCCGAAGGACAAGCAGTGGATCGAGCGCTGCCAGCCGCTCGCGCTGGTCGCGGACACTGCGCTGCTCGCCGTCCCCAACGAGTGGGGCAAGCGCGTGCTGGAGGGCCGGCTGGCGCCGCTGATCAGCGAGACGCTGAGCCGCGAGTGCGGCCGCCCGATCCGTATCGCGATCACCGTCGACGACTCCGCGGGGGAACCCGCGAGCCCGCCCGCGCCTCCGATGCACCAGCCGCCGCAGCCGCCGCGCTATCCGGGGTCCCCGCACGACGATCGTCAGCATGGTGACGCGTACGACGGGTACGGGCACCGGCCCTCGGACGACGGCATGCCGACCGCCCGGCCCGCCTATCCCGACTACCAGCAGCAGCGCCGCGACCCCGGTGCGTGGCCGCGCACCCAGGAGGACCTCTCCTGGCAGCAGCCCCGGCTCGGCGCCTTCCAGGAGCGCGACACCGCCGCGGACCAGTGGCGCGAGCCGTACCCCGGCGGGCACCAGCAGCACGACTATCGGCCCCAGCCGCCCGAGCGCCAGGGCTACGAGCAGCAGCGCCACGAACTGCCCGATGCCCAGGCCCCGCACCGACCCGCCGCTCCCGGTACCGGACGGCCCGGCGGCGTGCCCGGGCCGATGGGAACACAGTCCGCCGCCGCACCCGGACCCGGGGAGCCGGCAGCGCGGCTGAATCCGAAGTACCTCTTCGACACCTTCGTGATCGGCGCGTCCAACCGGTTCGCGCACGCTGCGGCGGTCGCGGTCGCCGAGGCCCCCGCCAAGGCGTACAACCCGCTCTTCATCTACGGGGAGTCCGGGCTCGGGAAGACGCACCTGCTGCACGCCATCGGGCACTACGCCCGCAGCCTCTACCCGGGCACCCGGGTGCGGTACGTGAGCTCCGAGGAGTTCACCAACGAGTTCATCAACTCGATCCGCGACGGCAAGGGCGACACCTTCCGCAAGCGGTACCGCGACGTGGACATCCTGCTGGTCGACGACATCCAGTTCCTGGCGAGCAAGGAGTCGACGCAGGAGGAGTTCTTCCACACCTTCAACACGCTCCACAACGCCAACAAGCAGATCGTGCTGTCCTCGGACCGGCCGCCCAAGCAGCTGGTGACCCTGGAGGACCGGTTGCGCAACCGCTTCGAGTGGGGGCTGACCACCGATGTGCAGCCGCCGGAGCTGGAGACGCGGATCGCCATCCTCCGCAAGAAGGCGGTCCAGGAGCAGCTCAACGCCCCGCCGGAGGTCCTGGAGTTCATCGCCTCCCGCATCTCCCGGAACATCAGGGAGCTGGAGGGCGCGCTGATCCGGGTCACGGCGTTCGCCAGCCTCAACCGCCAGCCGGTGGACCTGGGGCTGACCGAGCACGTGCTGAAGGATCTGATCCCGGGCGGTGAGGACACGGCACCGGAGATCACGGCGACGGCCATCATGGCCTCGACCGCGGACTACTTCGGCCTGACGGTGGACGATCTCTGCGGAACCTCGCGCAGCCGTGTGCTGGTGACGGCCCGCCAGATCGCCATGTACCTGTGCCGTGAGCTGACCGATCTCTCGTTGCCCAAGATCGGGGCGCAGTTCGGTGGCCGCGACCACACGACGGTGATGCACGCGGACCGGAAGATCCGCGCGCTGATGGCGGAGCGACGGTCCATCTACAACCAGGTCACCGAGCTCACGAACCGCATCAAGAACGGCTGACCGGCCTGCTGGCCACGCCACTGGGCCCGGTGCCCGTGCCGCTGCTGCCCGGCGTCCGCTGCCCGTGCCGCCGCCCGGCCGGGCACCGCCGGAGTCCGGCTTGCCGGGGCCGGGACGCCGGGCCGTGCCACCTGGAGCACGCCGTACGCACCGCAGGGGCGCCTGCGGCGGACCCTCGCCGGGGTCCGGCCGCGGGCGCCCCGTGCGTCGACGCTTCTGCGCGGCCGCGGTGCGCTCACGGCCTCCGTACGTCGCTCCGAGCCTCTCCGCCGCCCCGCGCCGACGCCCGAATGCCCGTCCCGCGGCCCGGCCGAGGCCGCTTCGGTCCCCTGCGAAGCCTCTTCAAGGCCCGTTCGCGGCCCTTCCGGACCCCCTCCCCCGGCCCCGACGCGTTCACAGTGTTCGAATACCTGCCGCCTGGGGCCTGTTCTCCACAGATCTGGGGAGATTTTCCCCTCCACAGCCTGGGGATCCAGAAGTTGTCCATACTGCTTCCACAGCAGTGGCTTCCGATGCTCCATCAGCCCAGGTCACAGGCCTGGGGATTTGTGGCAAACAGTGATCCACAGCCTGTGGAAAAAATCTTTGCCCACAGGACGCTGCTGGTGTTGTCCACTGACATCCCACAGCTACGAACCCGTTGTCCCCAGCCAACCCGGGCTTCTCCACACCCCTGTCCACTGTTCGGCAACGCGACACCGCTTCTCACTGCGCCGAGTGAAAGGCGTCACACCGAGAGGGGCGGTTGGGCTGTGGGGAACGCGGGTAAAACTGGGGACGGCTCTGGGGAGAAACCCCCCTGCCCTGTGTATCCGTTGTGCAGAACTTTCGCGTGTCCACAGAAGTGCCGGGTTCTCCACCGCGGTGCCCACAGGGGCAGTGGACAAAAAATCGGCCCTGACCTGCGGCAACGACGTTATCCACGGTTTCCACAAGCCCTACTACTACTCCCACATAGAGTTAGCTCGGAATCCGTTTCGAAGCAGGGGCTGTGCACAACTCGGGTCCGACGCTCGCCGGACGCCTCGCCGCGACTTGACCCCGAGCAGCACCGAGTGTCGGTGCCGTACGTCAGACTGGTCTCCGGCGTCATCCCGTCGTCATGGACGGGGGGCCGATCAGATGTCGAAGGCCGGCAGGGCGAGCGAGCAACAGCAGGAGGCGGTTCCGGTGAAGATCCGGGTGGAGCGCGATGTACTCGCGGAGGCGGTGGCCTGGGTGGCCCGCAGCCTCCCGGCCCGTCCGCCGGCGCCCGTTCTCGCGGGCCTTCTGCTGAAGGCGGAGGACGGCGCCCTCAGCTTCTCCAGCTTCGACTACGAGGTCTCGGCCCGGGTCTCGGTGGACGCCGAGGTGGAGGAGGACGGCACGGTCCTGGTCTCCGGCCGCTTGCTCGCCGACATCTGCCGCGCCCTTCCCAACCGCCCTGTGGAGATCTCCACGGACGGTGTACGGGCGACCGTGGTCTGCGGCTCCTCGCGGTTCACACTCCACACCCTTCCTGTGGAGGAGTACCCGGCACTTCCGGAGATGCCGACGGCGACCGGGACCGTTCCCGGTGAGGTCTTCGCCTCGGCCGTCGCCCAGGTGGCCATCGCCGCGGGCCGTGACGACACACTGCCGGTCCTGACCGGTGTGCGCATCGAGATCGAGGGCGAGACGGTCACCCTGGCCTCCACCGACCGGTACCGCTTCGCGGTCCGTGAGTTCCTGTGGAAGCCGGAGAACCCGGACGCCTCGGCCGTCGCGCTGGTGCCCGCCAAGACGCTGCTGGACACCGCCAAGGCGCTGACCAGTGGCGACACGGTGACGCTGGCGCTGTCGGGCTCGGGTGCCGGTGAGGGTCTGATCGGTTTCGAGGGCGCGGGCCGGCGCACCACCACACGGCTGCTCGAAGGCGACCTGCCGAAGTACCGCACGCTGTTCCCGACCGAGTTCAACTCGGTCGCGGTGATCGAGACTGCCCCGTTCGTCGAGGCCGTCAAGCGCGTCGCCCTCGTCGCCGAGCGGAACACCCCGGTGCGGCTCAGCTTCGAGCAGGGCGTGCTGATCCTGGAGGCCGGTTCGAGCGACGACGCACAGGCTGTGGAGCGGGTGGACGCGGTGCTGGAGGGCGACGACATCTCGATCGCCTTCAACCCGACCTTCCTGCTGGACGGTCTCAGCGCGATCGACTCCCCCGTCGCCCAGCTGTCCTTCACGACGTCGACCAAGCCCGCGCTGCTCAGCGGCCGTCCGGCCGTCGACGCCGAGGCCGACGAGGCGTACAAGTACCTGATCATGCCGGTGCGTCTCTCCGGCTGACCGGGCTCTTCGTGCCCCGCTCTCCTGACGGTCCCGTCGGGGCCGGGGCACCGACCACGGCGTGCGTGCCCCCGCCGGGCACGCACGCCGGTCCGTCCCCTTGCGGGCGTAGGCTCGGTCCCGGGTACGAATCGGCACAACGCTTAAGGAATCTCTGATGGAGCTCGGTCTCGTCGGCCTCGGCAAGATGGGCGGCAACATGCGCGAGCGCATCCGCCGCGCAGGCCACACCGTCATCGGCTACGACCGCAATCCGGACCTCTCGGACGTCGCCAGCCTGGAAGAGCTCGTGGGCAAGCTGAAGGGCCCGCGGGTCGTCTGGGTGATGGTGCCGGCCGGCGCCCCGACCCAGGCCACGATCGACGAGCTGGCCGGGCTCCTGTCCCCCGGCGACGTCGTCGTGGACGGCGGGAACTCCCGCTGGACGGACGACGAGAAGCACGCGGTCGAGCTGGGCATCAAGGGCATCGGCTTCGTGGACTGCGGGGTCTCCGGCGGCGTCTGGGGCCTGGAGAACGGCTACGCGCTGATGTACGGCGGCGACGCCGAGAACGTGGCGAAGGTCCAGCCGGTCTTCGACGCGCTGAAGCCCGCGGGGGACTTCGGTTCCGTCCACGCCGGCAAGGTCGGCGCGGGCCACTTCGCGAAGATGGTGCACAACGGCATCGAGTACGCCATGATGCAGGCGTACGCCGAGGGCTGGGAGCTGCTGGAGAAGGTCGACTCCGTCACCGATGTGCGCGAGGTCTTCCGTTCCTGGCAGGAGGGCACGGTCATCCGTTCCTGGCTGCTGGACCTGGCGGTGAACGCGCTGAACGAGGACGAGCACCTCGACGGGCTCCGCGGTCACGCCGCCGACTCCGGCGAGGGACGCTGGACGGTGGAGGCCGCGATCGACAACGCGGTCCCGCTGCCCGCGATCACGGCGTCGCTCTTCGCGCGGTTCGCCTCGCGACAGGAGGACTCTCCGCAGATGAAGATGATCGCCGCGCTGCGCAACCAGTTCGGTGGCCACGCGGTCGAGACCAAGAAGTAGCCGCGACGGGATACGGAAAAGGGGTCGTCCCCGGCCCGTACCCCGGAGCACGAAGTACGGAGCAGTAAGCCGGGAAGGTCGGCGCACACCCATGCATGTCACGCATCTCTCGCTGGCCGACTTCCGCTCGTACGCCCGGGTCGAGGTACCTCTCGATCCGGGCGTCACCGCGTTCGTGGGGGCCAACGGCCAGGGCAAGACGAACCTGGTGGAGGCCGTCGGCTACCTGGCGACGCTCGGCAGCCACCGGGTCTCCTCGGACGCGCCGCTGGTGCGGATGGGCGCGGACCGGGCGGTGGTCCGGGCCGCCGTCACCCAGGGCGAGCGTTCCCAGCTGATCGAGCTGGAGCTCAACCCGGGCAAGGCCAACAGGGCCAGGATCAACCGATCCTCGCAGGTCAGGCCCAGGGACGTGCTGGGGATCGTGCGTACGGTGCTGTTCGCGCCGGAGGACCTGGCGCTGGTCAAGGGCGACCCCGGTGAGCGTCGGCGTTTCCTCGACGAGCTGATCACGGCGCGTTCGCCGAGGATGGCGGGGGTGCGCGCCGACTACGAGCGCGTGCTCAAGCAGCGCAACACCCTGCTGAAGTCGGCGGCGATGGCGCGCCGGCACGGCGGCCGGTCGATGGACCTGTCCACCCTCGACGTGTGGGACCAGCATCTGGGCCGGGTGGGCGCGGAGCTGCTGGCGCGGCGGCTGGACCTGATCGCCACGCTGCAGCCGCTGGCCGACAAGGCGTATGGGGACGTGGCGCCGGGCGGTGGTCCGGTGACGCTGGAGTACCGGAGCTCGGTCGGTACGGACATGGGGTCGGCGGGGACGCGCGAGGAGCTGTACGAGCGGTTGATCGCGGCCCTGGAGCAGGCCCGCAAGCAGGAGATCGAGCGGGGTGTGACGCTGGTCGGCCCGCACCGCGACGATCTGCTGCTGGGGCTGCGCGGGATGCCGGCCAAGGGGTACGCGAGTCATGGCGAGTCCTGGTCGTATGCGCTGGCGCTGCGGCTGGCCTCGTACGAGCTGCTGCGCGGCGAGGGCAACGAGCCGGTGCTGGTGCTGGACGACGTCTTCGCCGAGCTGGACGCCCGTCGGCGGGAGCGGCTGGCGGAGCTGGTCGCGCCGGGCGAGCAGGTGCTGGTGACGGCCGCGGTGGACGACGACGTCCCCGGTGTGCTGTCGGGTGCGCGGTACGTGGTGTCCGCGGGCGAGGTGGAGCGGCTGTGACCGGCCGGGGCGAGGCTGCCGGGGCCTTTGGGGTGCCCGGGGAGGGGCTGCGTCCGGCGGGAGCGGAGCTGCCGGAGCCGTCGGGCGTCGATCTGGCCCGGGTGGCGCTGCGCGCGGCGAAGGAGCAGGCGCGGGCGCGTGGTGCCGCCGTGCAGCAGCGCAAGCAGGCCCGGCGGGGCGGAGGGCTGCGTTCCGGGGCGCGGGCCGACGGGCGTGATCCACTGCCGTTGGGCGCCGCGATCAACCGTCTGATCACCGAGCGGGGCTGGGAGACGCCCGCCGCGGTGGGCGGGGTGATGGGGCGCTGGCCGCAGATCGTGGGCGAGGACCTGGCCAAGCACTGCGTGCCGCTGCGGTACGACGAGGACCCGGACGAGCGGGTGCTGACGGTGCAGTGCGACTCGACGGCGTGGGCGACGCAGCTGCGGCTGCTGGCGCCCCAGCTGGTGGCCCGGCTGAACGCGGACCTGGGGCAGGGCACGGTGCGGATGATCAAGGTGCTGGGGCCGGGGGGCCCGCAGCGCCGGTTCGGTCCGCTGCGGGCCCCGGGGAGCAGGGGCCCCGGCGACACCTACGGCTGACGTGTACGTCCACGGCTGATGTGCCCGGCCCGGCCCCCGGTCGTGCCGAGGGCTCCGGCCCGTTCCGAGGCCCCCCGGGCGGGGCGAGCGCCGGAGCGGGCCGTGGAGCCGCGGGATCCGGTTCGTGGCCGTGCCGGTTCCGGGCCGCGGACCTGCGGGTTTGCGGCCCGGAACGGTGAGGGGACCCGTTCCGCGGCTGCACGGGCGCGCCGCCCGTCGCGCCCGTGTCGTACGGCTGTGCGGCGGTCGAAACCATGAGGCGGAAGTGGGGCGTCCCTCACGGTAGCGGGTGGTTGACAGCCCGAAGCGCACAATGCCCGCGTGAGCCCCCTGGGGGCCCTTCCCGAATATGGGGAGTCGTCAGCCGCTCGTTGAGGGCGGCACATGCGTACTCAGGTACCGGCAAACCCCCATGAGTGTCAGCGCTACCGGTAGACTGGTCGACAATCCCGCATTTCGCGGGAGTCGTCGATTACAAGCCGAACGACGCAGCCGCTCCGGACTGTCCGGAGGATGGCCTGTGCTGTGCCAGAAAGGGCGCTTCGTGGCCGATTCCGGCAACCCCAACGAGAACATTCCGTCCGCATCCGGTGAGAACGGCGGGGGCGGCGCTCCCACCGGGGCCGCCGCCCTCGCCGAGGCCGTGGCCATCGTCGGGGCGCCCGCCTCCGGCGAGGCCGCGGCCTCGTACGACGCCAGCGCGATCACCGTCCTGGAGGGCCTGGACGCGGTCCGCAAGCGACCTGGCATGTACATCGGCTCGACCGGTGAGCGCGGCCTCCACCACCTCGTGTACGAGGTCGTCGACAACTCGGTCGACGAGGCCCTGGCCGGGCACGCGGACACCATCGACGTCACGATCCTCGCCGACGGCGGGGTCCGCGTGGTCGACAACGGCCGCGGCATCCCGGTCGGCATCGTGCCGTCGGAGAACAAGCCGGCGGTCGAGGTCGTGCTGACGGTCCTGCACGCGGGCGGCAAGTTCGGCGGCGGCGGCTACGCCGTCTCCGGCGGTCTGCACGGTGTCGGTGTCTCCGTGGTGAACGCGCTGTCGACGCGCCTGTCCGTGGACGTCAAGACGGACGGTTACCGCTGGAGCCAGGACTACAAGTTCGGCGCGCCCACGGCCCCGCTGGCCCGCAACGAGGCGACCGACGAGTCCGGTACGTCGGTCACCTTCTGGGCCGACGGGGACATCTTCGAGACCACCGAGTACTCCTTCGAGACGCTGTCGCGTCGCTTCCAGGAGATGGCCTTCCTCAACAAGGGCCTGACGATCCGGCTCACCGACGAGCGCGAGTCGGCCAAGGCGACGGCGGGCGCGGACGTCGCCGAGGTGGCAGAGGTCGCCGAGGAGGAGCAGGCCCGCACGGTCACGTACCACTACGAGGGCGGCATCGTCGACTTCGTGAAGTACCTCAACTCCCGCAAGGGCGACGTCATTCACCAGTCGGTGATCGACATCGAGGCCGAGGACAAGGAGCGCATGCTCTCGGCCGAGATCGCGATGCAGTGGAACACGCAGTACACCGAGGGCGTGTACTCCTTCGCGAACACGATCCACACGCACGAGGGCGGTACGCACGAGGAGGGCTTCCGCGCGGCGCTGACCGCGCTGGTCAACAAGTACGCGCGCGACAAGAAGCTGCTCCGCGACAAGGACGACAACCTCACGGGCGACGACATCCGCGAGGGTCTGACGGCGATCATCTCGGTGAAGCTGGGCGAGCCCCAGTTCGAGGGCCAGACGAAGACCAAGCTGGGCAACACGGAGGCGAAGACCTTCGTCCAGAAGGCCGTCCACGAGCACCTCACCGACTGGTTCGACCGCAACCCGAACGAGGCCGCCGACATCGTCCGCAAGGGCATCGCGGCCGCCACCGCCCGGGTCGCCGCCCGCAAGGCGCGCGATCTGACCCGCCGCAAGGGGCTGCTGGAGAGCGCCTCCCTGCCGGGCAAGCTGAGCGACTGCCAGTCCAACGACCCGACGAAGTGCGAGATCTTCATCGTCGAGGGTGACTCCGCCGGTGGTTCGGCGAAGTCCGGGCGCAACCCGATGTACCAGGCGATCCTGCCGATCCGCGGCAAGATCCTGAACGTCGAGAAGGCCCGCGTCGACAAGATCCTGCAGAACACCGAGGTCCAGGCGCTGATCTCGGCCTTCGGCACCGGGGTCCACGAGGACTTCGACATCGAGAAGCTCCGCTATCACAAGATCATTCTGATGGCGGACGCCGATGTCGACGGCCAGCACATCAACACCTTGTTGCTGACGTTCCTCTTCCGGTTCATGCGTCCGCTGGTCGAGGCCGGACACGTATTCCTCTCCCGCCCGCCGCTCTACAAGATCAAGTGGGGCCGGGACGACTTCGAGTACGCGTACTCGGACCGGGAGCGCGACGCCCTGGTGGAGCTGGGCAAGCAGAACGGGAAGCGGATCAAGGAGGACTCGATCCAGCGCTTCAAGGGTCTCGGCGAGATGAACGCCGAGGAACTGCGCGTCACCACGATGGACATCGACCACCGGGTCCTCGGTCAGGTCACGCTGGACGACGCGGCGCAGGCCGACGATCTCTTCTCGGTGCTCATGGGCGAGGACGTCGAGGCGCGGCGCTCGTTCATCCAGCGCAACGCCAAGGACGTCCGCTTCCTCGACATCTGAGTCGGCCGCACCAGCCAGCCGCCGCTCGAAAGGACTTTGACCAGCAATGGCCGACGAGAACACCCCTGTGACACCCGAAGAGGAGCCCGCCGCCGGTGTGGGCATGCGTGTCGAGCCCGTCGGGCTCGAGACGGAGATGCAGCGCTCCTACCTCGACTACGCGATGTCCGTGATCGTCTCGCGTGCGCTGCCGGACGTGCGGGACGGTCTCAAGCCCGTCCACCGCCGGGTGCTGTACGCGATGTACGACGGCGGCTACCGGCCCGAGAAGGGCTTCTACAAGTGCGCCCGTGTCGTCGGTGACGTCATGGGTACGTACCACCCGCACGGCGACTCGTCGATCTACGACGCCCTGGTCCGCCTGGCGCAGCCGTGGTCGATGCGGATGCCGCTGGTGGACTCCAACGGCAACTTCGGTTCCCCGGGCAACGACCCGGCCGCCGCCATGCGGTACACCGAGTGCAAGATGATGCCGCTGTCCATGGAGATGGTCCGGGACATCGACGAGAAGACCGTCGACTTCCAGGACAACTACGACGGCCGCAACCAGGAGCCGACGGTCCTGCCGGCTCGTTTCCCGAACCTGTTGGTCAACGGCTCCGCGGGTATCGCGGTCGGCATGGCGACCAACATCCCGCCGCACAACCTGCGCGAGGTCGCGGATGGCGCGCAGTGGTACCTGGAGCACCCGGAGGCCTCGCAGGAGGAGCTCCTGGACGCCCTGATCGAGCGGATCAAGGGCCCGGACTTCCCGACCGGCGCGCTCGTGGTGGGCCGCAAGGGCATCGAGGAGGCGTACCGCACCGGCCGCGGCTCGATCACGATGCGCGCGGTCGTCGAGGTCGAGGAGATCCAGAACCGCCAGTGCCTGGTGGTCACGGAACTCCCGTACCAGACCAACCCCGACAACCTGGCGCAGAAGATCGCCGACCTGGTGAAGGACGGCAAGATCGGCGGGATCGCGGACGTCCGCGACGAGACCTCCTCGCGCACCGGTCAGCGGCTCGTCGTCGTGCTGAAGCGGGACGCGGTCGCCAAGGTCGTGCTGAACAACCTGTACAAGCACACCGATCTGCAGACCAACTTCGGTGCCAACATGCTGGCGCTGGTCGACGGCGTGCCGCGCACGCTCTCGATCGACGCGTTCATCCGCCACTGGGTGACGCACCAGATCGAGGTCATCGTCCGGCGCACGCGGTTCCGGCTGCGCAAGGCGGAGGAGCGGGCGCACATCCTGCGCGGTCTGCTCAAGGCCCTGGACGCGATCGACGAGGTCATCGCGCTCATCCGCAGCAGTCAGACGGTCGAGGTGGCGCGCGACGGCCTGATGGGCCTGCTGGAGATCGACGAGATCCAGGCGAACGCGATCCTGGAGATGCAGCTGCGCCGGCTGGCCGCCCTGGAGCACCAGAAGATCACCGCCGAGCACGACGAACTCCAGGCGAAGATCAACGAGTACAACGCGATCCTGGTGTCGCCCGAGCGGCAGCGGAAGATCGTCAGCGAGGAACTGGCGGCGATCGTCGAGAAGTTCGGCGACGACCGGCGCTCCAAGCTGGTGCCCTTCGAGGGCGACATGTCCATCGAGGACCTGATCGCCGAGGAGGACATCGTCGTCACGATCACGCGTGGCGGCTACGTGAAGCGCACGAAGACGGACGACTACCGCTCGCAGAAGCGCGGGGGCAAGGGGGTGCGCGGCACGAAGCTGAAGGAGGACGACATCGTCGACCACTTCTTCGTGTCGACGACGCACCACTGGCTGCTGTTCTTCACCAACAAGGGCCGGGTGTACCGCGCGAAGGCGTACGAACTCCCGGACGCCGGGCGGGACGCGCGCGGTCAGCACGTCGCCAACCTGCTGGCCTTCCAGCCGGATGAGCGGATCGCTCAGATCCTGGCGATCCGCGACTACGAGGCCGCGCCGTACCTGATCCTGGCCACGAAGGGCGGTCTGGTGAAGAAGACCGCGCTGAAGGACTACGACTCCCCGCGTTCCGGTGGTGTCATCGCGATCAACCTCCGCGAGACGGGCGAGGGCGCCGAGGGCGCCGCCGACGAGCTGATCGGCGCGGAGCTGGTGTCCGCCGAGGACGATCTGCTGCTCATCAGCAAGAAGGCGCAGTCGATCAGGTTCACGGCGACGGACGAGGCGCTGCGCCCGATGGGCCGTGCCACCTCGGGCGTCAAGGGCATGAGCTTCCGCGAGGGCGATGAACTTCTCTCGATGAATGTTGTCCGTCCGGGCACGTTCGTGTTCACTGCCACCGACGGCGGTTACGCGAAGCGGACTGCCGTCGACGAGTACCGGGTTCAGGGGCGTGGCGGCCTCGGCATCAAGGCTGCGAAGATCGTGGAGGACCGTGGTTCGCTGGTCGGCGCGCTGGTGGTGGAGGAATCGGACGAGATCCTCGCCATCACGCTGGGCGGCGGCGTGATTCGTACGCGAGTGAATGAAGTCAGGGAGACGGGCCGTGACACCATGGGCGTCCAACTGATCAATCTGGGCAAGCGCGATGCCGTCGTCGGCATCGCACGCAACGCCGAAGCCGGCCGGGAGGCCGAAGAGGTCGAGGGGTCCGAGGAGGGCACCGGGGCCGCGACGGCGGAGGCTGCCGAGAGCACGGTTGAGAGCACGGCCGTGAACACGGCCGAGGGCAACGCCGAGGACACGTCGTCCCCGGCAGGGGAGCACGAGGAGTAGAGCGTGAGTGGAGCCACGGGCGCCGGTTCGGCCGCTTCCGGAGCTGGAGCGAACGGTGCCCGTGGCCCCGCCACGGACTCCCAAGGGGGCACTGTGACGGACACCCGGGGGCCTCAGCCCCAGTACGAGGGCTACGCGACCGGGCCGTTGCCCGGCAAGCGCGAGCCCGCACCGGGGAAGGCGAGCGGGCCGTACCACCCGCCGCAGGCGTACCCCTCGCCCGCGGGCGAGACCCGGGGCGGCGACCGGCCGAACGGCACGCAGGGCGGTGCGCAGGGCGTCGGCGCCGAGCAGGCGGCCCGGATGCCGCGGACGGGTGCGCGGACGACTCCGCGCACCCGCAAGGCCCGTCTGCGGGTGGCGAAGGCCGACCCGTGGTCGGTGATGAAGGTGAGCTTCCTGCTCTCCATAGCGCTCGGCATCTGCACGGTGGTGGCGGCCGCAGTGCTGTGGATGGTGATGGACGCGATGGGCGTCTTCTCCGCCGTGGGCGGCACGATCAGCGAGGCCACCGGCTCGAACGAGAACAACGGCTTCGACCTCCAGTCGTTCCTGTCGCTGCCGCGGGTCCTCCTCTTCACCTCGGTCATCGCGTTGATCGACGTGGTGCTGGCGACCGCGCTGGCCACGCTCGGCTCGTTCATCTACAACCTGTCGGCGGGCTTCGTGGGCGGTATCGAGCTCACGTTGGCCGAGGACGAGTAGCGCGCGGGGTATCGATTTTGGGACTGGCCCCGACGTGCGCTAATCTTCAGAAGTCAGCGCGCAGCGCGGAGGGGCTATAGCTCAGTTGGTTAGAGCGCATCCCTGATAAGGATGAGGCCACAGGTTCAAATCCTGTTAGCCCCACAGTGAAAGTCGAAGGCCCGGTTCCTCTTCGGAGGAACCGGGCCTTCGACGTGTGGTCGGGGCGGTGTGCGCGTGGCGGGACGTGCGCCGGTGTCGGACGGATCGACACCGTTCGACGCGGGACGGACGGACGCGGGGCGGATCGGCGCGGGAAGAACCGACGAGGGACGGATCGGCGCAGTGGTCGACTCCGACGGCCGGGCCGGGCCGGGCCGGCGCCGGGCGGTCGGCCGTGCTCGACGGGTGCGCGCCGACGGTCGACGGGTGGGGTGGGAAGCCGGGTGGGCGGGGGCCGGAGCGCGTGAAGAAGCCCCCGCCCGGTGCGAACCGGTCTCGGGGGCTCGTGCGATCGGCCGGTGCCGCTCTCAGGGCGGCAGGAGGGGTGCGTCCCCCGCCGGGGTCCGGAGGGCGGTGCGGGCGGGGCTCGTGGTCGCCGCAGTGTACGCGGTGTCCAGGGACAGACGTCTTGCGGCGGGTGAGGAGCCGTGTGCCTCCGCCTGGATGCGCTGCTTCATCGTCGGTGGCAGCGACCTGTCCCGCGGAAGAGTCCATCGGACGGACGGGGCGGTCGCGGTTGCCGCAGTCGCACCCGCGTGCTCCTGGTTCGTGGCGGTCGGCTCCGCGGCGCTCTGCTGCGTGGCCGCCGCGGGGGTGTTCATGAGTCCCAGGGCGGCGAGGAGCGCGAAGAAAGCGGTGACGAAGGCGGTCCAGATGCTCTTGGGCGTGAAGGTGCTCATGGCCCCTCGCTTTCGGGCTGTCCGTTTTACTTACCTTTCTGATGATGTGGACGTGGGTCGTGATTTCGTGGACCGACGCTGCGAATCCGTCGATCTTCAGATGAACACCACTCGTCTGGTGCAAGCGGCCTCGGCGGGCTTCTGCGAGGCGTTCGGCGCGGCCCCGTCTCCCGGGTCGCGCCGGTCGCCGGTGTGCGCCGAGGGGCGGCCTCCGGGGCTTCGCCGGAGCGATTCGCCGGGCGGTCACCGGCCCCGGGGGGTCCGGGTGATCGCTTTGCCTGCGGCGCCAGTTGGGTCGCAGGCAGGTCACCGATCGATATCGGCCGGTGTGTATAGTCGGGCGGCAGAAGTCCCCTACGTCAAGGAAAGACGAGGTCGCGCGGTGAAGAAGCTTCTCCTGGTCGCACTGGCCGCCATCGGCGGGCTCCTCGTGTACCGCCAGATCCAGGCGGATCGCGCCGAGCAGGATCTGTGGACGGAGGCGACTGACTCCGTGCCCGCAGGTTCGGGTGTGTGAGACAGACAGCCTGATTGCGGGCCCCGGTCGCTGAGCGGCCGGGGCTTCGTGCTGTTGCGGCGCCGTAACATCCGTGCCTCCGGGGGTTCCCACGCGATTCCGGCGGCGTGAAGGCCGGGGTGCGGATGACAGGGGCGTGCATGGCGACGACGCGGTCGGCGAGCGCGCGGACGGCGACAACGCAGACAAGACGGGCAATCGGATCGGCGTCGGAGACAGCGGCGGTGCGGGCGGGGCAGGATGGACCGGGATCGCGGCCGCTGCCGGGGCGGGCGCCGTGGCGGTGATCACGTGGCCCGTGTCCGTACGCCCCGGCGTCGCGGGCGGGCCGCACGGACTACGAGGGGAAAGCGCGTGATGAGGCAGCGCAGCAGGGGCCGGGTGGCGCTGGCCGCGGTCGCGGCGATGTGCGCGGCGGCGGCGCTGCCGGCGCAGGCGTACGCGGCCGGGGAGGACAGCGCGTACACCTTCGATCCCGGGGCGAAGCAGATCAGCGGCGCCGAGGTCAGCATCGAGGCGTCGCCGCTCGCGGCCGGGTCGGTCTACCGGAGCTCGATCAAGGGCGGCGAGAAGCTCTACTACCGCCTCGACCTCGACGCGAGGACGAACGCGTACGTCTCCGTCGTGGCCGTGCCCAAGGGCGGCGGCCAGGTCGCCTACGGGGACGGCTTCACGGTCAGCGTCCGCGACAGCACGGACCGGCAGTGCAGCTACGAGACCGCCCGGTTCGGGTCGGCGGAGTTCCCGCGCCCGATCGCCGCGTACGCCCATCGCACCGTCGGCAAGGACGGCAGCGCCTGCCAGGAGGCCGGGACGTACAGCGTCCTGATCGAGCGGGAGAGCAAGGACACCTCGTCACCCGATGCCTGGGACTTGGAGCTGCGCTACGCGTCGGAGCCGCAGGTGGAGACGGGCGGTTCGATGCCGACCGAGGCGCCGGGGAACTGGCCGTCGGAGTCGCCCGCCCCGCCCACCGCCACCCCGCAGAAGCGCTCCGGCGGTACCAGTTACCACGACGCGACCGGCCTGGAGACCGGCGAGTGGCACGACGACGTCGCGCCGGGACAGACCCGCTTCTACCGGGTTCCGGTCGACTGGGGACAGCAGCTCTTCGCCACCGTCGACCTGGGCAACAACAACGCCTCCACCGAGTTCGTCGGCAGCGCGCTCACGCTGTCCCTGGACAACCCGGCCCACGGACACGTCGACGACGCGTCGCCGCTGTCGTACTCCGGGAAGTCCACGTCGGTGTCGCTGGACCCGCTGCCCCCGGTGGCGTACGAGAACCGCTACTCGTCCACCGGCAGTGTCGGAGCCATGCGGTTCGCCGGGTGGTACTACCTGTCGGTCACGCTCAGCCCCAAGGTGGCGGAGGCGTACGGCGACAAGGCGATTCCACTCAGCCTCAAGGTCATGGTGAAGGGCGACGCGGACAAGTCGCCGTACGCGGGGGACGCCGGGATCTTCTCGGTCACCGGCAGCGACAAGGACATGGCGAGGAGCGGGAAGAAGGCATCCGAGGCGGCCCGGAGCAGCACCATGAGGACGATCGGTGCGGCCGGGATCGGCGCGGGTGTCGTGCTGGTGCTCGGACTGGGGGTGTGGACGCTGCTGGCCCGGCGCCGTGCCGCCACGGCCCCGGCCTCCGCCGGACCGGTGCCGGGCGGAGCCGTGCCCGGGGCGCCGGGCGGACCGGCGGGCGACGGCCGGTCGCCGTACGGAGGGCCGCCGCCGCAGGGCTGGTAGTCGCCGTGTGCGGCGACGCCGGGCAACCGCCGCGCACGGGAGGGGCTCGGTACGTACGGGACGGTTGCCGGTGTGCGTACGGGACGGATCCCCGCATACGGGAGGTTCCGGGGCCTCGTGCTCAGATCTGAGTCAGCGCCCAGATGCCCACGGCGAAACAGAGCAGCGCCACCACCAGGATCGTGACGGCCACCTTCGGTGGCGGCCCCGGACGCCTCGTCGGCGACGGAAGAGCGGTGTGGGCGGGCGGTGCCCCCGTCGGCCCCGGCCCGGGGAACGGCGGCTGTCCGGCGGTGTACGCGCGGGTGAGGGCCGGGTCGCTGCGCACCCCGGCCGTGGGGAGCTGCGAGACGTCCGGTGCCGGTGCCGGATGGGGGGCGGCAGCTGAATGCGGCGGGTGCGGTGCGGGCGGCGTGGCCGCGGGTTCCGGGGCCGGCGGCGCCGGCTGCCGGGGAGGCGGCGGGAGATGGAAGCTGCCCGTCTCCGACATCGATACGGGCGGCTGCGTCTGCGCCTGGGGCGCCGCCGGGGACGGCTGTCCCTGGTCGGTCGCCCATGCCTGGCCGGTCGGTCGTCCCTGCGTGGTGGGGGGCGGCGCGGTCCCGGATTCCGACGGCACGGTCCCGGGGACCGAGGGGGACGACGGCGCGGGCGGATCGTCCTGGACGTCCGCCCGGGGTTCCGCGACCGGCCCCTCGGGGCCGAACCCGGCGGGCAGCGGCCCGATCTGGTCGAAGACCTCCACCGGTTCGTCGTCGGGGCCGGGCTCCGGCAGCATCTCGACCGCCGCCGACAGCGCCTTGCGCGCCCCCGTCGCCGTACGGAACCGGGCCTGGGGATCGGGTTGCAGCAGCCCGGCGAGGACCTGCCACAGAGGTTCGGGAATGCCTTCCGGGGCGCCGGGGGTGCCGTACGCGGCGAAGTGCTCGACGATGGCCCGTGCGTCCGGCTTCTTCCCCTGGAGCAGGTACAGCGCGACCAGGCCGACGGCGAACAGGTCCGCGGGGAAGTCGGGTTCCGCGCCCATCATCTGCTCGGGTGCGAAGTAACCGGGCGTCCCCACCACGTAGTTGGTCTCGGTGAGGCGCGGCTCGCCCTTCCGCATGGAGATGCCGAAGTCGGACAGCCGCAGATGCGGCCGGCCGGTGCCGGTGGCCTCCAGAAGGACGTTGGCGGGCTTGATGTCCCGGTGCACCACGCCCTCCGCGTGCACCGTGGAGAGACCGGACAGCAACTGGTCGAGCAGCACGCACACGAAGCGCGGCGGCAAGGGCCCGTAGTCACCGATCAGATGGGCGAGCGAACCTCCGCTCACCAGGTCCATGGTGAAGAGCACCTTGTCGTCGTCCGCGGCCCAGCTGGCCGGGGCGAGCACGTGCGGGTGCTCGATCCGCAGCGCCTGCTCGCGGACGAAGCGCAGCAGTGTGTGGGCGTCGCTCTGCTGGAGGACCTTGGCCGCCACGTAGCGGCGGCGACGGTGGTCCCAGGCACGCCAGACGGCCCCGACTCCACCCCGTCCGATCGGATCGATCAGTTCGTACCGACCGGCGAAGACCTCACCCATTGCGCTGCGTCCGCTCCCCGTCCCTGACTCCCGGCCGGGCTCACGCCCGGCTCATGCCCCGCTCACGCCCGTTCTTCCGCGCTTCTGCGTTCCGTGCGTCTTCGCGTTCCGTGTTCCGCGTCCCGTGCTCCGTGGACGCGCCGCGTCAGCTCTGGTGTCCTTCGTAGTGCGCCACCGCGTCCGCGGTGCGCCCCGCGCCGTACACCTTCAGGAACTCTGCCAGTTCCGGGTGGGTCGGGGCGAGGGAGTCCGCGGCATCGATGATGTCGCCGGCCGCCGCGACGGACCGCAGCAGCGACTGGATCTCGCGCACCACGCGCCGGACGGTCGGGGCTCCGCCGGTGTGGGAGGTCTGGCTGGTGGCGGTGAGGACGGAGCCGCCCTGGGACTTCTTGATCTCTTCCATGCGGTCGGTGGCCTCACCCGCGCTGACGCTGCCGTCGGCCACCTGACCTGCCAGTTCCTGGAGGGCCTGGACACGCTGGACGACCGCGGGGTTGCCGATCTTCGCGCGCTGACCGCTCATCAGCTGGGAGAGCATGGGGGCGGACAGACCGAGGACTGCGGCGAGCCGGGCCTGGTTCAGGCCGAGGTCGTCGATCAGGCGGCGGAACAGGGCCCCGAGGGGTTCTCCGTACCAACTGCGCTGAAGCTCCCTGGCTCTTGCCGTCGCCTCTTGCTGAGCTGCATCCATGGCGTCTCCCCTTCGCTGCCGCTTCGCTGCTGCGAACCTCGTCGTGCATCTTACGGAGAGTGGTTGCCGACCGGGAGTCCCCATCTTTTTTGCGAGATTCCCGGGAGTACCCGGTACTCTGGTCTGCGGCGGTGGCCGAGGCGCGGAAACGTCCGGTGTTGTCCGCCTATTCGGGGCCTTAGCTCAGTTGGTAGAGCGCTGCCTTTGCAAGGCAGATGTCAGGAGTTCGAATCTCCTAGGCTCCACAGAACATGACGAAGCGGCTGTCGGAAGATCCTGGGATCCTCCGGCAGCCGCTTCGTCGTACGAGGGCCGCCCGGCAGCGGCCGGGTGGTGCCGAGCGGTTCAGCCGCGGTCGTCGGGGCCGGTGCCGTTCACGCCCTCCGGGCCGTCCGTGCCCCTGTTCCCCCCCGCCTCGCCGGTCTCCCCGGCCTCCCCGGACTCCGGGTCGAGCGGTGCCGGGCCGGAGCCGTCGACCGAGGACAGCGGGCCGTGTTCGGAGACCTCCGTGGGCGCGGACGGTTCGACCAGCCAGTCGGGGTTGGCCTGCTTGTCCCACCACCTCCAGGCGGCGTAGGCGATGCCCGCCACGATGCCCGCCACGAAGAAGCCCCTGCACACCCGGCCGGCCTTCGCCCGCCGTTCGTGCTTCCTGGCCAGTTGCCTGATCTCCTTCGCGGTGACCTGGCCGCGCAGTGCGGCCAGCGCCGCCGCGCTGCGGGCCGACGCCTCCTCGGCCATGGGCTGGGCCACGGCCATCGCGTGCTCCATGCGTGGCACGGCGTAGTCCGCAGCGGTGCGGGCGGCCCGGCGGGTGCGGCACGCGGCGCGCTGCGCGACCTCGTCGACCTTGGGCGGCACGTGGGCGCGGGCCTGTTCGATACGTGGTGCGAGGTGCGCGCCGTACTGGACACGGGCCTGCTGTGCCGCCTTCGTCACCTTCGGCGCGAGCCGTGCGCGGGCCTCGTACGCGAGATGCGCGGCCTGGTCCTTGGCCGTGTCGGCGTAGGGCGCCACCACTTCCGCGGCGTGCTGCACGCTGTCCTTGGCCGAGTCGGTTGCGGCGCGCACGCTGTCGATGCGGGTCACGGGATCCTCCTCCTTGGTGGCGGGTGGTTGGTCCGCCTTTCCACCCATTCAGAGATCATGCCTGCCGAAGGCGGGTCCGGCATGTGGGGCGGGCATCCGGGGCGGGCGCCCTGACCGGTCCGGGAAGCCGTTGCGTCCGGCTGGTCGTGTTCACGTGGTGCGACGTGGTGCAAGGGGAGCTTGCCGACGAAGGTGCCGGGGTTCGGTTCAGCCCGCGCCGGTTCGTCACGCGCTTGGCCGCACGTGTTCCTGCGGGGAGCGGCACCTTCCTGCGGGGAGCGGCGCGCAGCCGGGCCGCCGAGCGGCACACGGCTGCGGCGTATCCCGTCGGGCGGGGCCGGTGTAGGCCGTCGGGCGGGGATCGGGCAAGGGAGTGAGGGGCGCGCGGGGGGATCGGGCAGGGGGGTGAGGGGCGCGCGGGGGGATCGGGCAACGAGGTGAGCGGGGCGCGCACGGGGTGGCGGCCGGGCGCCGGAACGGGCGGTCCGTGCGAGGATCGGTGGGCGTCACCGAACATCTGACGTCACCGAGGACTTACGGAAGGCAGATCGTGGCCGAGCAGCTTTACGCCACCTTGAAGACCAACCAGGGCGACATCGAGATCCGGCTCCTGCCGAACCACGCCCCCAAGACGGTCAAGAACTTCGTGGAGCTCGCCAAGGGCGAGCGCGAGTGGACGCACCCCGAGACCGGCAAGAAGTCCACGGACAGGCTGTACGACGGCACCGTCTTCCACCGTGTCATCAGCGGCTTCATGATCCAGGGCGGCGACCCGCTGGGCAACGGCACCGGCGGCCCGGGGTACGAGTTCGGTGACGAGTTCCACCCCGACCTGGCCTTCACCAAGCCGTACCTGCTGGCCATGGCCAACGCGGGCCCGGGCACCAACGGCTCGCAGTTCTTCGTGACCGTCGCGCCGACCGCCTGGCTCACCGGCAAGCACACCATCTTCGGCGAGGTCGTCGACCCGGCCGGCCAGAAGGTCGTCGATGCCATCGCGTCCACCCGGACCAACCCCCGCACCGACCGTCCGGTGGAGGACGTCGTCATCGAGTCGGTCGTCATCGAGACCCGCTGATCACCTGCATCACCTGCGGTCATCGGATGATCACGTTCTGGTCGTCCGATCGGGAACCAATCGCCCTGCTCGTCCGTACTTGTTACATGGCGGACGGGCAGGGCCGTGTCGTGCGTGCCGCCGCCACGACCAGGACCGAGGTGACCGGGAAGTGAGAGGACCGATGGACGAGCAGTCGCCGGAGGGCCGGGAGCGTCCGGGCGGCGCGGACGGTCCGCTCGGCTGCCACCGCCATCCCGGCCGCGAGGCGCACATCCGCTGCACCCGGTGCGACCGTCCGATCTGCACCGACTGCATGGTCGACGCCTCGGTCGGCTTCCAGTGCCCGGACTGCGTCCGCCGGGGGACCGGTACGGGACACGCCCCGGCCGCCGCCCGTCCGCGTACCCTCGCGGGCGGCGCCGTCGCGGCCGATCCCCGGCTCGTCACCAAGATCCTTCTGGGGATCAACGTCGCGGTGTTCGTCGCCGTCCTGGCGAAGGGCGACGAGCTGGTCAACCAGCTGGTGCTGCTCGGCCGCGCGACCACCTACTACGGCGGCCCGCTGGAGGGCGTCGCCGAGGGGCAGTGGTACCGCCTGGTGACGTCGATGTTCCTGCATCAGGAGGTCTGGCACATCCTCTTCAACATGCTGGGCCTGTGGTGGCTCGGCGGCCCGCTGGAGGCGGTGCTCGGCCGCGCCCGCTATCTCGCCCTCTACATGCTCTCCGGTCTGGCGGGCGGGGCACTCACCTACTGGCTCTCCGCCCCGGTGCAGGGATCGCTCGGCGCCTCCGGCGCGATCTTCGGCCTGCTCGGCGCCACCGCCGTGCTGATGCGCCGGCTCAACTACGACATGCGCCCGGTCTTCGCGCTGCTTGCCGTGAACCTGGTCATCACCTTCAACCCCTGGGGCGGAATCGCCTGGCAGGCGCATGTGGGCGGTCTGATCGCGGGCACGCTGATCGCGATCGGCATGGTGCACGCGCCCCGGGAGCGGCGTGCGCTGGTGCAGTACGGCACCTGTGCCCTGGTCCTGGTCGCGGTGATCGGCATCGTCCTCGCCCGGACGGCCGCGCTGACCTGACGGGCCGACCGACCCGGGGCGACCTGAGCCGGCCCGGGTGACCTGAGCGGGCCCGGGTGACCTGAGCGGGCCCGCACTGCTCCACATGGAGCTGAGAACAGATCTCCTGGCGGCCCGAGAGCACGGCTGCCGTGCGGCCGAGCATGGACGGCTCAGTTGTCCACAGCATGTGCCGGATCTTGTGCGTTCTGTGGGAACAAGTGAGCCCCTTGTCGCTGAGCTGGGTTTTTCCAGCGAGGACAAGGGGCCTGCCGGCCCTGAAGGAGGGCGGCTGCAGTCACATCGGTGTCAACAGTCGGTGAGTTATCCACAGATCGTCTGACCTTTTCCCCTGCCTGTGGATAACGCTGTGGGTAACTTGGGGCAAGGCTTGCGCGAGCGGAGCCCGCTGTGCACCGGCGCTCGTCGCCGCGGCGGGCCGACCCCGCCGCGGCCCTACTTCCACTGAGTGGAGACGCCGAAGCCACCGGCGATGAAGCCGAAGCCGACGACGATGTTCCAGTTGCCCAGCGACGTGATCGGGAGTTCGCCGTCGGTCACGTAGAAGACGACGATCCAGGCCAGACCGATCAGGAAGAGCGCCAGCATGACCGGCGCCACCCAGCTGCGGTTGGTCAGCTTTATATTGCTCGCCTGCTTCGCCGGAGGGGGCGTGAAGTCGGCCTTCTTGCGGATACGTGACTTCGGCACGAGGAACTCTCCTGTCGATGCGCTGCGTGACCGCGCAGGTAACTGTGGCTGGCGCCGGGGCGGGTGCGAGGGGGAATACTGCCTCCCCCGGGCGTCCGTTAGCGTAGTGCTTCCGTGGCGTCGAAGGAGATAAGGGTACGTTGAGCAATTCCGCCGACACCTCCCGAGGACCGGGCCGCCGCGCCTTCCGGCACCCGGCCCGGGTGCTCACCGCTGCGGTTTTCGCCCTCGCCGGCCTGATCTTCGTCACCAGCGCCAACACGGCCAAGGGCACCAACATCCGCACCGACGCCTCCCTGCTGAAGCTCTCCGACCTCATCCAGCAGCGCAGCGGCAAGAACGCCCAGCTGGACGAGACCAACGCGTCCGTGCGCGAGGACATCGACGCACTCGTCCGGCGCGACGACGGTGCCACCGAGGAGGAGAACGCGCGGCTCAAGGAGCTGGAGCGGGCCGCGGGCACCACGAAGCTCTCCGGCCGCGCGGTGGCCGTCACCCTCAACGACGCCCCGCCCGACGCCACGGCGAACCCCGGCTACCCCGATCCCCAGCCCAACGACCTGGTCATCCACCAGCAGGACCTCCAGGCGGTCGTCAACGCGCTCTGGCAGGGCGGCGCGCAGGGCATCCAGGTCATGGACCAGCGACTCATCTCCACCAG
Source organism: Streptomyces sp. CB01580 (assembly GCF_001905795.1). GTDB lineage: Bacteria > Actinomycetota > Actinomycetes > Streptomycetales > Streptomycetaceae > Streptomyces. The sequence goes on along the minus strand of NZ_LIXJ01000033.1, from coordinate 20,701 downwards.
CGCGGTCCGGTGCGTCGGCAACACCCTGATCCTCCAGGGCCGCGTCTACTCCCCGCCGTACAAGATCACCGCGGTGGGCGATCCGGCCGCCCTCAAGCAGGCGCTCGACGACTCCCCGGCGATCAACAACTACCTGCTGTACGTGAAGGCGTACGGGCTCGGTTGGAAAGTCGACGAGCACCAGACGGTGACTCTTCCCGGCTACTCGGGCACAGTGGACCTCCACCAGGCGGAACCGGCGAAGTAGCGAGCTGCTGTGGGGAGGCCGACGCGGTGTCGGTGCGACTGATCGTGCGGACGTTCAGCGAACTCTGTATCACCGTCGGTGCCCTGATCGTGCTCTTCGTGGTGTACGTGCTGTTCTGGACCGGGGTACGGGCCACGGGCGCGGCCGAGGACCAGATCGGCACCCTGCGCGACCAGTGGGCCCACGGGGCGGCACCCGCCCCGGCGTCCCCGGTGCCTTCCGCGTCACCCGCGCCCCCCTCGTCCCCGACGGCGGCGCCGGAGCCCGCCCCCGCGGCGTACCGGGACGGCAAGCCGTTCGCGATGCTCTACATACCCCGCTTCGGCAAGGGGTGGGAGTGGCCCGTACTGGAGAACACCGGGACCCGAACCCTGCAGAAGGGGATCGGCCACTACTCCGGGACCGCCCGCCTCGGCGAACTGGGCAATTTCGCGCTGGCCGGGCACCGCCGCACCTACGGGGACCCGTTCAAGGACTTCCCGAAGCTCCGCCCGGGGGATGCGGTGCTGCTGACGGACGGGACGACGTGGTTCACGTACCGCGTCGACAGGAAGCCCTACCGGACCGTGCCGGGCGACATCGGGGTCATCGACCCGGTACCCCGCAAGTCCGGCTTCGACGGGCCGGGCCGCTATCTGACGCTGACCACCTGCGACCCCGAGTGGGGGAGCAGCCACCGGCTGATCGCCTGGGCGCACCTCGACGCGACCCGGCCCGTGACCGACGGCAGACCGGCGGCTTTCCACAGCTGACCCACGCGCGCGCCCCGGCCCTTTAGTCTGGTTCCCGTACCGAATGGAGGGGATTGCATGTACGGCTGGATCTGGCGGCACCTGCCGGGCAACGTGTGGGTGCGTGCGCTCATCTCGCTCGTGCTGGTGCTGGCCGTCGTCTACGCGCTTTTCCAGTACGTCTTCCCGTGGGCGGAGCCACTGCTGCCGTTCGGCGATGTGACGGTCGACGGCGAGGGTGGATCGGGGGCCGGACGATGAGCGCCCGCATTCTCGTCGTGGACAACTACGACAGCTTCGTCTTCAACCTCGTCCAGTACCTCTACCAGCTCGGCGCCGACTGCGAAGTGCTCCGGAACGACGAGGTGACCACGGCGCACGCCCAGGACGGCTTCGACGGGGTCCTGCTCTCCCCAGGGCCCGGCACCCCCGAGCAGGCGGGTGTCTGCGTGGAGATGGTCCACCACTGCGCGGCGACGGGCGTCCCGGTCTTCGGGGTCTGCCTGGGGATGCAGTCGATGGCGGTGGCGTACGGCGGTGTGGTGGACCGCGCCCCGGAGCTGCTGCACGGCAAGACCTCGCCGGTCGTCCACGACGGCACGGGGGTCTTCGCGGGCCTTCCCTCCCCCTTCACCGCGACCCGCTACCACTCGCTCGCCGCCGAACCGGACACGATTCCGCCGGAGCTGGAGGTGACGGCCCGCACGGCCGACGGCATCATCATGGGGCTGCGCCACCGTGAACTGCCGGTGGAGGGCGTGCAGTTCCATCCGGAGTCGGTGCTCACCGAGCACGGCCACCTGATGCTCGCCAACTGGCTGGCGCAGTGCGGCGACACGGGAGCCGTCGCGAGGTCGGCGGGGCTCGCGCCGGTGGTGGGCAAGGCCGTAGCGTGACCGAGCTCCGCCCCGAACCCGATGCCGGACGGGACGGCCCGTACGAGCGGGGAGCGTACGAGGCGGGTGCCTCCGAGAGGGCGAGCGCGTTCGAGGCGGCGGGCTTCGAGGAGACGGGTGCCTTCGAAGCGGCGGTCGGCCGGCTGGCCGATCCGCTGAACGACCCGCTGCCGGGGCCGGTCCCGGGGCAGCACACGTCACCTTGGTTCCGCGCGGGGGCCGTGTCGCCGCCCGCGGAGGCCGTGTCGCCGGACGAACCGGGACCGGGGCACGAGCAGGGGCGGGGCCGGAGGCGAGGGCAGCACCGGGCTCCGGACCCCCATGCACGGGCGCAGACGTACGTCCCGGTCCCGGAGCAGGCACAGACGTCACAACCGCCACACCCGGCGCAGCCGTCACCGCCATCACAATTGCCGGAGTCATCGCCGTCCTCACAGTCGTCGCCGCCGACACAGTCATCACCATCGGCACAGTCACCGCGGCCGCCACGGATGGCGCGTGTTTCTCAGGAGACCCCGTCGGAGTGGTACGACCCCGAGGGCTTCGAACGGGACTGGTACGGGTCACGGAACCCCGCACTGGCGCCCGAGGCGCGGCCGGTCCCCCCACGGTCCTCCTCCCTCTTGTCCGTGGCCTCCGCCGTCGCGGACGACGAGGCGGCCGGGGCGCGGGCGGCGGAGCCCGGGGGCGCCGACGATCCACTGGCCTCGACCCGGCAGATGCCTCCGCTTTCCGTCCCCGTCCCCGATCCTGTTCCTGTTCCTGTTCCCGTTCCCGGGCCGGATCCGGAGTCGGTGTCGGTGTCGGTGTCGGAGACGACGTCGGTGTTGGCGCCGGTGTCGGACCCGGAGCCGGAGGAACCGCGTACCGGGGGCCGTGCCGAGCGCCGACGGGCCGCGAAGGGACGGGGCCGCCGACGTGCCGAACCGCGGCAGGGGCCCGCGAATCCCGCCCCGCCGACGCCCGACAGGCCGATGTCGCGGGTCGAGGCGCGGCGTGCGGCGCGTGCGGCCAAGGACAGCCCGGCCGTCGTCGCCAGCAGGGTCGTCGGTGAACTGTTCATCACGCTCGGCGTTCTGATGCTGCTGTTCGTCACGTACCAGCTGTGGTGGACGAACGTGCGCGCCGATCAGTACGCCGGCAAGGAGACGCACAAGATCCAGGACAACTGGGCGAAGGGCGACCGCACTCCCGGCGCCTTCGAGGCGGGACAGGGCTTCGCCATCCTCCACATCCCCAAGCTGGACGTGGTCGCTCCGATCGCCGAGGGCATCAGCAAGGAGAAGGTCCTCGACCGGGGCATGGTCGGCCACTACGCCGAGGGCGCGCTGCGCACCGCGATGCCGTCGGACAAGCAGGGCAACTTCGCTATCGCGGGCCACCGCAACACGCACGGCGAGCCCTTCCGCTACATCAACCAGCTGGGCCCCGGTGACCCGATCGTGGTAGAGACGCAGGACACGTACTACACGTACGAGATGACGAAAATGCTGCCGCAGACCTCGCCGTCCAACATCTCGGTCATCGGCCCGGTGCCGCCGGAGTCGGGATTCACCAAACCCGGCCAATACATCACGCTGACGACGTGTACACCGGAATTCACGAGTACGTACCGTTTGATCGTCTGGGGCAAGATGGTCGACGAACGACCGCGCAGCAAGGGGAAGCCCGACGCGCTTCTCGACTGACACATCATCACCACAGGGACGGGTGCGGTGACAACGAGGACCGAGCACGAAGAGCTGACCGGCGAGTCCGCGCCACCGCCGCGGCGTGCGGGCCGCCATCCCGTCGCGACCGCGATCAGCGTCTTCGGTGAACTCCTGATCACGGCGGGCCTGGTCTTGGGCCTCTTCGTGGCGTACTCCCTCTGGTGGACCAATGTGCTCGCCGACCGCGCGGCGACGAAGCAGGGCGACACCGTCCGCGACCGCTGGGCGGACGGGCCGGGCGCGCTGGACACCAAGGACGGCATCGGCTTCCTGCACGTTCCGTCGATGAGGAACGGCGAGGTGCTCGTCAAGAAGGGCACCGACACCGAGAACCTCAACGACGGCATCGCGGGGTACTACACGGACCCGGTGAAGTCGGCCCTGCCCTGGGACAAGAAGGGTAACTTCACCCTGGCGGCGCACCGCGACGGGCACGGTGCCAAGTTCCACAACATCGACAAGGTGCGGACGGGCGACGCGGTCGTCTTCGAGACCAGGGACACCTGGTACGTCTACAAGGTGTTCAAGGAGCTTCCCGAGACGTCGAAGTACGACGTCGACGTGCTGCTGCCGGTGCCGGAGGGGTCGGGCGCGAAGAAGCCCGGCCGCTACATCACGCTGACGACCTGCACACCGGTCTACACGTCCAAGTATCGCTACATCGTGTGGGGCGAGCTGGTGCGCACGGAGAAGGTCGACAAGGACCGCACGAAGCCGGCGGAGCTGCGCTGACGCCCGTCGGGCACGGTGCCGCCCCGTTGCGCGCCCCCATGAACGGCGCGAGCACGGTCGTGACGGCGCGAATGCGGTCGTGACGGCGATGGCAAAGGGCCCTGGTCACCCGCCAACGGGTGACCAGGGCCCTTTTGAAGTCGGGGCCGACGGTCAGTGTCTCCGATGACCGTTCGGGCCGCCGAAGGAGTTGCCGTCCCCTCCGCCGGGAATGGTCATCACGCCGACCTCGCTGTTCTTGTCGGCCTGCTGTCCCTGGCCGGGCTGGGAGGTGACGACCCGGGCGTTGTCGTCGTTCGGGCCCTGTACCTGACCGAGCCGGAGTTCCGCCCCGGCGAGCAGGTTCTTCACCTCTCCGAGGGTCTTGCCCTGGATGTCGGGGACCGTGGTCTGCTCCGGCTGCTTCGGGCCCTTCGAGACCGTCAGGACGATCTGTGCGTCCAGCGGCTGCGCCGAGTTCCCCGGCGGGTTCTGGCTGATGACCGTGCCTGCGGGCTTGTCCGAATCGACATCGGTCCTGGAGACGTTCTTGAAGCCCAGGGCGGTGAGCTGTGCCACCGCGTCGTCGTAGCTCCGGTCGGTCACCGGCGGAAGCTGTTGAGTGGCCTGCTTGGCGACCGTGATCGTGACCTCGGAGTTCTTCTCGGCCTTCGTTCCGCCCACGGGGTCCTGCTTGGTGACCGTGCCCGGGCGGCTCTCGGACTCGACCGCGGTGACGTTGACCGTGAAGCCCTTGTCCTCAAGGTTCTTGCGGGCGTTGGCCTCGGACTTCTCCGTGACGTCCGGGACCTCGACCTTCGGCGGACCGGCGGAGACGACGACCGTGACGGTGTCCTTCTCGGCCATCTTGTCGCCGGCGGTCGGGGTCTGGCTGCAGATCTTGTCCTTGGGCTGGTCCTCGCAGGGCTCGTGCGAACCGACCTTGAGGACGACGTCGGATCTCTCCGCGCGTGTCTGAGCCTCGTCCACGGTCAGGCCGACCAGGTTCGGCGCGCTGATCCGGCCGCTGTCGTCGTTGCCGCCGGAGAGCGACTTGCCGATCAGGATCGCACCGATCAGGACCAGGACACCGGCGACGACCAGCAGGATCGTCGAGGTGTTGCTCTTTTTCTGGCGGCGGCGGTCCGGGCGGTCGTCGTAGCCGTACCCGCCGTCGTCCGGGTTGACCGGGGGCAGCATGGAGGTGGCGCCCGCGCCGTTCTGGTCGGCGGAGTGCAGTGCCGTGGTGGGCTGGTCGCCGTAGCCGCCGTCGTAGCCGCCGTAACCGGGCGCGCCCATCGCCGCCGCGGCGGCGACCGGCTGGCCGTCGAGGCACGCCTCGATGTCGGCGCGCATCTCGTCGGCCGACTGGTAGCGGTAGTCGGGGTCCTTGACCAGGGCCTTCAGCACGATCGCGTCCATGGCGGGCGTGATCTCGGGGTCGAAGTTGCTGGGCGGCTGAGGCTCTTCCCGCACGTGCTGGTAGGCGACCGCGACGGGCGAGTCCCCGACGAACGGCGGCCGGACGGTCAGCAGCTCGTAGAGCAGGCAGCCGGTCGAGTACAGGTCGGAACGCGCGTCGACCTGCTCGCCCTTGGCCTGCTCCGGCGAGAGGTACTGGGCGGTGCCGATGACGGCCGCGGTCTGGGTCATCGTCATGCCGGAGTCGCCCATGGCGCGGGCGATGCCGAAGTCCATGACCTTGACCTGACCGGTGCGCGTCAGCATGACGTTCGCCGGCTTGATGTCACGGTGGACGATGCCTGCGCGGTGCGAGTACTCCAGCGCCTGGAGGATGCCGACGGTCATCTCCAGGGTGCGCTCGGGCAGCAGCTTGCGGCCGGAGTGCAGGAGCTCCCTGAGCGTCGATCCGTCGACGTACTCCATCACGATGTACGGGATGGAGACCCCGTCGACGTAGTCCTCGCCGGTGTCGTAGACCGCGACGATCGCCGGGTGGTTGAGCGAGGCGGCGGACTGGGCCTCACGGCGGAACCGGGCCTGGAAGGACGGGTCGCGGGCCAGGTCGACCCGGAGCGTCTTCACAGCTACGGTGCGGCCGAGCCGGGTGTCGTGTGCGAGGTAGACCTCGGCCATGCCACCACGGCCGAGCACCGAGCCCAGCTCGTACCGGCCGCCGAGGCGACGCGGCTCTTCCATAACTGTTCCAGCCCTCTCCGTCAGTCCCGACCGCACCGGTGCGCGGTCCGGCGGTGTGCTGCTCGCGCCTACGCTACCGGCCGCGCACTACCCGATCGGCCCGGAGCCCGGACCTGATACCTGACCGGTATCCGAAGATGCAGGTATGGCACTTGGTGTGACGGTCATCACTTCTTGTCGATGACCGCTTGCATCACTGCCTTGGCGATCGGGGCGGCCAGACCGCCACCGGAGATGTCGCCGCGGTTCGCCTCGCCGTCCTCGACGACCACGGCCACGGCGACCGGGGAGCCGTTGTCGGTCTTGGCGTACGAGATGAACCAGGCGTACGGCTTCTCGCTGTTGTTGAGGCCGTGCTGGGCCGTACCGGTCTTGCCGCCGACGGTGACGCCGGGGATCTGGGCGTTCTTACCGGTGCCGTCCTGGACGACGGTCTCCATCATCCGCTGGAGCTTCTGGGCGTTCTCGGCGGAGAGGGGCTGGCTGAGCTGTTCCTTCTTGTGGGTGTAGATGACGTCGAGGTTGGGTGCCTGGCGCTCGGCGACCATGTACGGCTGCATCAGCTTGCCGTCGTTGGCGACCGCGGCGGCGACCATGGCCATCTGGAGCGGGGTGGAGCGGTTGGACGCCTGGCCGATGCCGGCCATGGCGTTCTGCGGCCGGTTGTCCTTGGGGTAGATGCTGGCGTCGGACCGTACCGGAGTGAAGATCTCCTGGTTGAAGCCGAACTTGTCGGCCTGGTCGATCATCTTCTGGTTGCCGAGGTCGTCGCTGATCTTGCCGAAGACGGTGTTGCAGGACCACCGCAGCGCCTCCCGGAGCGAGGCGTTCTCGCACGGGATGTTGCCCTCGTTGTTCAGGTTGTTGGTCGACTGGGGCAGTCGCCAGGGCAGCGGGGAGTTCGTCTTCGCATCGATGTCGGTGTACAGCCCGTTCTCCAGGGCCGCGGCGGCGGTGACGACCTTGAAGGTCGAGCCCGGAGGGTAGGTCTCGCGCAATGCCCGGTTGAGCATCGGCTTGTTCTTGTCCTCCAGAAGGACCTTACGGGCCTTCTCGTCCTTGAGGGAGTTGCCCGCGAACACCGAGGGGTCGTACGAAGGCGTACTGACCAAGGTCAGGATCGCGCCCGTCCTCGGGTCGAGCGCGACCACGGCGCCCTTCTTGTTGCCGAGCTTCTCGAACGCTGCCTTCTGTGCGGCACCATTGAGAGTGGTGACGATGTTGCCGCCCTTCTTCTGGCCGCCCGTGAAGAGGGACAGCGTGCGGTCGAAGAAGAGCTGGTCGCTGTTGCCGGTCAGAATGCCGTCTTCGAGGTTCTCGAGCTGCGAGGCATCGAAGGCCTGTGAGGAGTAGCCGGTCACAGGAGCCCACATGGGGCCGTTCTTCCATACCCGCTTGTACTTGAAGTCGCTGCCCGAGGTCTCGACGGATCCGGTGACGGGGTTGCCGTCGACGATGATGTTGCCGCGCTCGTGCGAGTAACGCTCGATTTGAACACGGCGGTTGTGCTTATGCCCATTCAGTTCGTCGGCACGCACGTACTGGAGCCAGTTGACACGGACCAGGAGAGCGAGGACGAGCAGCCCGCAAAAAATCGCGATCCTGCGAAGTGGCTTGTTCACGGTCGGACCACCTGGGTCATTTCGGCGTCGGGTGATGGAGCTGGGGCCGGCGCGGGACGCCGTGCGGTATCGCTGATACGGAGCAGGATGCCGACCAGGGCCCAGTTGGCGATGACGGACGAACCACCTGCCGCGACGAACGGCATGGTCATGCCGGTCAACGGAATGAGTCCCATGACACCACCGGCGACGACGAAGACCTGAATGGCGAAGGAGCCGGAGAGACCGATCGCGAGAAGTTTTCCGAAGGGGTCGCGTGCGGCGAGAGCCGTGCGAATGCCGCGCTCCACGATGAGACCGTAGATCAAGAGGATGGCCATCATTCCGGCAAGGCCGAGCTCTTCGCCGACGGTGGCAAGGATGAAGTCGGAGTTGGCGGCGAAGCCGATCAGGTCCGAGTTGCCCTGGCCGAGCCCGGTGCCGAGAGTACCGCCGGAACCGAAGGCCATGAGGGACTTGGCCATCTGCTCGCTCGCGGCTTCCTTGCCCCAGCCCGCGAAGGGATCGAGCCAGGCGGTGACGCGCTGCTGGACGTGTGGCTCGAACGAGGCGACACCGACAGCGCCCACAGCGGACATCAGCAGACCGAAGACGATCCAGCTGGTGCGTTCCGTGGCCACGTACAGCATGACGACGAACATGCCGAAGAACAGCAGGGAAGAACCGAGGTCGGTCTCGAAGACCAGAATCAGGATCGAGAAGGCCCAGACCATGAGGATGGGGCCGAGGTCACGGCCCCGCGGCAGGTACAGCCCCATGAAGCGACGGCTGGCCAGAGCCAGGGCATCGCGCTTGACCATCAGATAGCCCGCGAAGAAGACCGTGATGATGATCTTGGCGAACTCGCCGGGCTGAAGGGTGCCGATACCTGGGATCCGGATCCAGATCTTGGCACCGTTCACCGCTGGGAAGAACATCGGAAGGATCAGCAGGAACAGCGCTACGACCATGGAGATGTAGGTGTAGCGCTGCAGGATGCGGTGGTCCTTGAGGGTCAGCAGTACGACCACGAGCAGTCCGACCCCGACCGCCGAGAACATCAGCTGCTTGGATGCGGCGGGTGCGAAGGTCTTCAGCGCCTGGAATCTCTCCGACTGGTCCAGGCGCCAGATGAGCGCAAGGCCCAGACCGTTGAGCAGCGTGGCCAGCGGTAGGAGCAGCGGGTCCGCGTAGCGAGCGAATCTGCGCACGGCGAGATGCGCGATGCCTGCGAGCAGGGCGAGTCCGAGGCCGTATCCGAGCATGCCGGAGGGCAGTTCGCCGTTGAGAGCGAGGCCCACGTTCGCGTAGGCGAAGGCCGAGATGAAGACGGCGAAGACAAGCAACGCCAACTCGGTGTTGCGGCGGCTCGGTGCGTCGATCGCGCCGATCGTGGTCGTATTGGTGACAACGCTCATGGTGCTGAAGGCCCCCTACGGCTTACTGCTTACCGCACTGCGGGACCAGCTTTTTCTCTTCCGCCGAGAGGCTGGGGCCAGGAGTGGGGGTCGCTGCGGTCGACTTGGTCGTGGCGGTGCTCGGTGTGGTGGACGGCTTGACGGCGTCCGAGTCCGTACCGGCGGCTTGGCCCTCGTCGGAGCGAGCCTTTTCGGCCGCGCGTCGCTGGGCGTCCTTCTTGCAGGCGGATGCCTGGACGGCGAGTTCGCCGATCTTCTCGCGGGCGGAGGCGAGATCGCTCTCGGCGATGGTCGCCTCGACCTGCTTGCGCTGGTAGGCCGGGAGGTACTTGAGTTCGATCTCCGGGTGGTCCTTCTCGACCTTCGAGAGCGAGACCCAAGCCAGGTCCTGGCTGATGCCTCGGAACAGCGCGACGTGCTCGTTGTTCGCGCCGACGTAGAACTGGTTCTGGGTCCAGCGGTATCCGCTGTAGACGCCACCGCCGATGACGGCCAGCGCCAGGACGGTGTAGAGCGACCTCTTGAACCACTTCCGGCCGCCACTCGGCTTCACGAAGTCTTCGTCCGTGTACGCGTCGAAGGAGTTCTCGGGCATTTCTCCGTACCCGGCGGTGTCACCGCTCCCGGGCGGGCCGAACCCGCCCGAGGGGGGCGGGACGGGGCGGCCCAGGCCGGCAGCCCGCCCGGCGGGGGTCTGCATGGCGGCCGTGCTCTCGGCGGCGGCCATCTGCGCCGCCTGGTTCTCGGCGACAGCGCCGACCACGACCGGGGTGTCGTTGAGCCGCCCGGACAGGGTGTCGTTGTTGTCGACGTCGACGACGTCGGCGACGATGCAGGTGATGTTGTCCGGGCCGCCGCCGCGCAGAGCGAGCTGGATCAGCTCCTGGATGGTCTCCTGGGGGCCCTGGTAACTGGCGAGAGTCTCCTCCATCGTCTGGTGGGAGACGACGCCCGAGAGCCCGTCGGAACAGATCAGATAACGGTCGCCGACCCGGACTTCGCGGATCGAGAGATCGGGCTCGACGTGGTCGCCACTGCCCAGTGCCCGCATCAGGAGGGCACGCTGCGGGTGGGTGGTGGCCTCCTCCTCGGTGATCCGGCCCTCGTCGACCAGCCGCTGCACCCAGGTGTGGTCCTGGGTGATCTGGGTGAGCATGCCGTCGCGCAGCAGGTACGCGCGGGAGTCGCCGACGTGGACGAGGCCGAGGCGCTGCCCGGTCCAGAGCAGGGCGGTGAGCGTGGTGCCCATGCCCTCCAGCTGGGGGTCCTCCTCGACCATCATGCGCAGCTGGTCGTTGGCCCGCTGGACGGCCGAGCCGAGTGAAGTGAGGATGTCCGAGCCCGGGACGTCGTCGTCGAGCTGGACGAGCGTGGAGATCACCTCGGAGCTGGCGACCTCTCCGGCCGCCTGTCCGCCCATGCCGTCGGCGATGGCGAGGAGGCGCGGACCGGCGTAGCCGGAGTCCTCGTTGCCCTCCCGGATCATGCCCTTGTGCGATCCGGCGGCGAAGCGCAGGGAAAGACTCATGCGCACCTCGCCCGTCGGCTCGGGGTACCGCCGGTCTCGAGCCACACTGCCCACCCTCCGGTCGGGAGCCGGGCCGGGTCCGTTGCCCGGGCCGCCGCGGCTCGCTCGCTCCGCTCGCTCATTGTCGTACTACTTCCGCAGCTCGATGACGGTCTTGCCGATACGGATCGGCGCGCCCAGCGGAACGGGCGTCGGGGTGGTGAGCCGGGTCCGGTCGAGGTACGTGCCGTTGGTGGACCCGAGGTCCTCGACGATCCACTGACCGTCACGGTCGGGGTAGATCCTGGCATGCCTGCTGGACGCGTAGTCGTCGTCCAGCACGATCGTCGAATCGTGGGCCCGTCCCAGCGTGATGGTCTGCCCCTGGAGCGTGACCGTGGTGCCGGTGAGCGACCCCTCGGAGACGACCAGCTTTGTGGGCGCTCCCCGACGCTGCCGGCCGGATTGCTGGCGCTGCTGCGGCGGGGCCGCGGCATTCTGGCGTGCCTGTTGCGGTCGCGCGTCGTTCGTGGTGCGGCGTGAGCCGCGCTGCGTGACGCGCGTTCCGAACAGGTCGCTGCGGATGACCTGGACGGCCACGATCACGAACAGCCACAGAACAGCCAGGAAACCTAGCCGCATGACCGTCAGGGTCAGCTCTGACATTGCCCCCGCTTCACCCTTCGGCTTGCCGGTAAACGATGGTGGTGCTGCCCACGACGATCCGCGAGCCGTCGCGGAGCGTAGCGCGGGTGGTGTGCTGCCCGTCCACCACGATGCCGTTGGTGGATCCGAGATCCTGGATCGTCGGGGGCGTTCCGGTCCGGATCTCACAGTGCCGGCGCGATACGCCGGGGTCGTCGATCCGCACGTCGGCGTCGGTGCTGCGTCCCAGCACCAGCGTCGAGCGGGAGATCTGGTGGCGAGTGCCGTTGATCTCGATCCAGCGCCGAACCTGCGCGTTCGGCAGGGGGCTGGGACCGGCCGACGGGTGCCGGTCGGTGCCGGGCGCTCCCGGCCTGCCGGCGCCCGGCGGCGGGGCCGTGGGCATGGGCGGGGCGGAGCTGGGCGGGTAGCCGTAGCCTCCGGTGGGCTGCGAGGGCTGCCCCTGGTGGTTCGGCGCTCCCTGCCGACCGAGGTCCTGGTGCTGTGACGAACTCGACGCCAGGGTGCGGCTGCGCACCCGGTACAGGCCGGTGTCGAGATCGTCGGCCTTCTCCAGGTGGACCTTGATGGGGCCCATGAAGGTGTACCGCTGCTGCTTGGCGTAGTCGCGGACCAGCCCGGAGAGTTCGTCGCCCAACTGGCCCGAGTACGGGCTGAGTCGCTCGTAGTCGGGTGTGCTGAGCTCGACGATGAAGTCGTTGGGCACGACGGTCCGCTCGCGGTTCCAGATCGTCGCGTTGTTGTCGCACTCGCGCTGGAGGGCTCCCGCGATCTCCACCGGCTGGACCTCGGACTTGAAGACCTTGGCGAAGGTGCCGTTGACCAGACCCTCGAGACGCTGCTCGAAACGCTTCATGACTCCCATGGGGCACCTCCTCCGTTGTGGTCGGCCCGGTACTGCTTACTGATCGTATCCACGCGTCGGGAAATCGGCTGGTTCCCCTTGTCTGCCCTGTGGATGAGTGTCACCTCTCACACGGATCGTAGAGGCGGCCTCCTGACAGTGTCCCGCACAAGGGGGGTACTGGGGAGGAGTGGGGGCGGCCGCTCGGCGTTCCCTCTCCCGCCATGCCTTCGGTGAAACAACGGATGTGAATCCACCCTGTCCAGCGTGCTAATCTTCCGGATGTCGCCAGGCGAACGCACCAAACGGTGGGAGAGCCCGGAAACACCACTCATGCGCGAGTGGCGGAACGGCAGACGCGCTGGCTTCAGGTGCCAGTGTCCTTAGGGACGTGGGGGTTCAAATCCCCCCTCGCGCACAAGGGAGAAGCCCCACGGGTCAAACGATCTGTGGGGCTTCTTCGTTCCCGGGTTTCCGTGACTTTTTCGGCACTTCCGATGGTTTTGGTTCTTCCGGGGGCCTTCCCGTGCTTCATGGCGTTCGCTTGGTTTGCCTGGTTCGGTGGGTTCGTTGGTTCACGGCGTCCGTGGCGTTCGCTGTGCTCTCCGTCGCTTCTTGGTGTTTCGGTGCTGTGCAGGACTTTTCGGTGACTTCTGGTGTTCGTGGGGCTGCATGCGGTTCATGAAGCTTGCGGGGTTCGTGTTTCGGGTGACGACTTTCGTCGTGGGCAGGTGCGACGAAAGTGGGGCGTCGTACGCATACAGGACTGTCTAGGGTGCGGAGCGTGTACGCGATATCGAAGCTCCGGGCCGGGTGGCGATGGTGGGCCGCGCCCGCGCTGTGGTCCCGGCGCAGGGCGGCCGGCGAAGCGGTACTGGCCGCGGTGTTGGGGCTGCTCGCGGCTGGTACGGAAGAACTGCTGAGCAGCGGGAACCTGCGTCTGTGGACGGTTTCGGCCGCGGTCGTGGTGCTGTCCCTGACGAGGCGCCGACTGCCCGTGACGGTGCTGGTGGTGACGTCCGCCCTGGCTGGTCTGTCCGGCGGCTTCGCGCTGTTGCTGATGGTCGTGGCGTGGAGTTCCGGGCGCAGGATCGCAGGGGCGGGGCGGGCTCTGGGCGCCTTCACCGCCTCGTACGTGCTCTATGTCGGGCTGACCGTCGCGGTGAGCTGGTCGTCGCCGTGGCCCCTGACACAGGTGCTGCTCACCACCCTCTACTTCCTGGCGACGACCCTCGTGCCCGGCCTTGCCAGCCGGTACTGGACGCAGCGCCGGACCCTGCTGCACGCCCTTCAGGAGCGCAATGCCCAGCTCATTCGGGAGCGGGCCATGATCGTGGGCCAGGCGCGGCTCATGGAGCGCCAGCGAATCGCTCAGGACATGCACGACAGCCTCGGTCATCAACTGGCGCTCATCTCCGTCCATACGGGGGCGCTGGAGGTCGACCGGGAGCTGACGGAGCGGCAGCGGGAAGTGGTCGGGGTGCTGCGGGATGCCTCGGTGCACGCGATGCACGAGTTGCGCGAGGTCGTCGGCATCCTCCGGGATGGTGTCGAGGCACCGGCTCACGGTGCCGAGAGCGGGCAGCCGACAGCGCGTGGAACGGCGGGCATCGAGGAACTTACGGACGCCGCGCGTGCCGCCGGGAGCGCGGTGGAACTCCGCAGGACCGGAGAGGTGCGGGAGCTCGCGGGTCCCTCGGACCGTGCGGCCTACCGCATCGTCCAGGAGGCGCTGACCAACGCGTACAAGCACGCACCGGGTGCGGCGATCACGGTCGAGCTGCGCTACGAGCCGGATTCCTGCGTCGTCGAGGTCGTCAACGGACGGCCGAGCGATGCGCAGCCCGCGGTGGAGGTGGTCAGCGGCGGGCAGGGACTGCCCGGTCTGCACGAACGGGCCCGGCTGGTCGGCGGCATGGTGCACACGGGTCGGACCGAGGACGGGGGCTTCCGGGTGGCCGGAGTGCTTCCGTACGGCACCGAGGGGGCACCCGGTGGCGCGGTGGGGGCACCGATGGTTGATGTGGAGGACGACTTTCGGCAGCAGTCGCAGAAGGCCCTGCGGGGGAACGGTGGTCCGGCCATGGACTGGACGGTTTCCGAGCGGGAGTTGGCGATGGGCGGCAACAGGAGAGGCACGGGCAGCGGGATCGCGCTGGGCTGCGGCATAGGCGTGGGAGCACTGGTGCTGCTGGTGCTGGCCTGCGGGTTTGGCCTGTACTTCCTGACGACGGAGCTGGACAAGGCGACGATCGACCCGAGCCAGTTCCAGTCGATCAAGGTCGGGGCGGCCGAGGACGAGGTGCGGGAGCAACTGCCCGACGGCGATACATTCGTTGCGGCCGGGCTGGACCGTGAGGGGCCCAAGAAGCCGGCCGGGGCGCGGTGCCTGGTCCTGATGTCCTCCGAGCTGGGCGACGATCTCAACACCGAGCCCGTGTTCCGGTTCTGTTTCCGGGACGGCAAGCTGATCGAGAAGAGGTCCTACGAGGTCGTCGGCAGATGAGGCGCCCGGGACGAGCGCGGGGGTGCGAGTGAAGTGACGGGGCAGCCGATCAGGGTCGTCATCGCTGACGACGAGCCCCTCATCCGGGCCGGGATACGGATGATCCTCACCTCCGATCCGTCCATCGAGGTGGCCGCAGAGGCGCCGAACGGACGTGAGGCCGTCGAGCTGGCCCGCGCCCACGCGGTGGACGTTGTGCTGCTCGACCTGCAGATGCCGGTGATGGACGGGCTCACGGCACTGGCGGAGCTGCGCACGGCGGCGCCGAAGGCGCGAGTGATCGTGCTCACGACGTTCGGGGAGCGGGAGAACGTCCTGCGGGCGCTGGAACAGGGGGGTGCCGGCTTCCTGCTCAAGGACACCGCCCCGGCGGAACTGATCCAGGCCGTGCGGGCGGCGGCGGCCGGGGATGCGTATCTCTCCCCCGGCGCCACCCGGCACGTGGTGGAACAGCTCACTCTGGGGCGGGCCGCGGTCCGGGGCGAAGAGGCGCGGCAACGGGTCGCCGCCCTCACCGGGCGGGAGCGCGAGGTCCTCGGACTGCTCGGGGAGGGGCTGTCCAACGCGGGCGCGGGCCGACGCCTGCATATGAGCGAGGCGACCGTGAAGACATATGTGAGCCGGATCCTGGCGAAGCTGGGATGCGAGAACCGGGTGCAGGCCGCGTTGCTGGCGAGGGACGCCGGGTTGTAGGCGGGGAGCGCGGGCCTGCGGGTGAGGGAAGCCGGGCCGTGGACGGGCCGCCCGGTGCTATACGGGGTGATGGCGGCGAACCCGTTCGATCCATGGCGAACCCGGTCGAGCCTTGGGTCGTGTTTCACGTGAAACACCCCATTGGGGGTGTTCTCGCGGTTGGGGCGGTCTCACACGTACGGGTTCCGGAATGCGTGGATCCCGATGCGTCCTGCGTTGTCGCCGCAGGTCGAGCGGGATGACGACGGATACCGCGGTTCGACCGGTATAGCGGCGTTCGCGCAGTTGTGGCGCAGCGGGTACTCGGCGAACTTCGCGAGATCGTCCTCCGTCCAGTCCGCGAGGCGTTCTTGGTAGGCGGCGCGTCGGCTGGCCTGTGTCGAGGCGAGTGCCCGGGTTCCGGCCTCCGTGGGGTGCAGAACCTGGATGCGATGGTCGTCCGGGTCCGGATGGCGTTCGACCAGTCCCAGTTTCTCCAGCGCGCCGATCTGTCGGCTGACCGTCGATTTGTCCAGCATGTAGGGGGCGTCCGGGTCCGTCGCGCGGCAGCCGTGCCAGTCGTCGATGTGTGCCAGCAGTGTGTACGAGACGAGCGGGAGCTCAGGGTGGAGGCGGGCTGCCGTGGCTCGGGCGCGACGTGCGAAAGCGGTCGGTTCGCGCTGGATGATGTCGAATGATGCTTCGCGCATCTTCTTCCTGCTGGCCGCGGTGAGCATCGGCTCCTGCGCGTCGGTCGCGGTCATCGGTGGCACGGGTGCGGTGCTCGCGCTGCGGGTCAGGGCGGCGCTGGCGATCGCCGCGTCCCTGGTGGTGAGCCTGATCGGGGTGGTGTTCGCGGGGCCGCTGTTCGGCCTGGTGGATCACGGGCTCGGCGGACTGAGGGCGATGGCCCTGCTCTACTCCGGGCATCCTGCTGATCGGCGTGGGGCTGCACGCCTTCCTCAGGCGGTGAACGACGCTCGGCGTGATGGTGCTCGTCGTGATGCTCAACTTCACCGGTTCCGGCGGCATCTTCCGGCCCGAGCTGCAGCCCGGTTTCTTTGGCTCGCTGCACTCCTTCTGGAACGGGGCGGGCTTCGTCGAGGGCGTACGGAGCCATGTGTACTTCGGCGGGTACGCGCTCGGACGGCATGTCCTCGTGCTCGCGCTCTGGTTCGTCGTGGGCCTGGTGATGATGTGGCGGGCCGGTCTGGCCGGTCTGGCCGAGTCCGGGCGCCGGAAGGCGGCCTCAAGGACGGCCCCGACGGGAACGGCTCCGGCCGGCCCCGGCACCGTCGCCGGGTTCGCCGGCACCGTCGCTGGATTCGCCGGGACCGAAGGGACGCGTGGACGCATGTCAGGGCCGGTGCCTCGGTCGGGGCGGACGAGGACGAGGAGTTGGAGGAGGAACTGGGGGAAGCCGTCGATGTCTGACCGGGCCGCGCCCGACCGAACAGCGCCCGACCGGGCCGGGGCCGACCGAGCCACGTCCGACCGGGAGTGCTGGAGGATCCACAGGCCGACAGGCGGTTTCCACAGGGTTGTCCACAGGGGGAGACGGGCTTCGGCCGACAGCGGTAGCGTCGGCGCGGTTGATCTGTGACAAGGCACCGGGCCGGTGCGCAGGACAGAGTCGGGGGAGGCTGCGCGCCATGCGTGAAATCGAAGTGACAGCCCTGGAGCGGGGGACGGCGCCGGGGCGGGGGACGGCGCCTGACCGGACCGCGGTGGCGGACCGGGCGCCGATGCCGGAACAGCGGGCTGCGACAGGGGAGCCGCGCATCCCGGTCGTGCCGGGATTCGCGCCTCGGGCGGATGCGGAGGCCAAGGGTTCCGGCAAGGCGTCGCGGTCGCTCAAGGCGGCGGGCAAGGCGCTGCGGGAGCGGGTGCCCAGGGCCTCGCATTCCTCCTGTGTCCTTCCGCCCGGGCGGCCCGATGCCGTGCAGGCGGTCGAGTTGTCGAACCTGGGCAGGGTGCCCGCCCTCGCGCCGATACGGGTCGGACGGATGGCGGCCACGCCGTTCGCCTTTCTCCGCGGCTCGGCCGGGCTGATGGCGCATGACCTGGTGGGCACGCCGGTCAGCCGGGTGGGCGCCCAGCTCTGCGGCGACGCCCACGCAGCCAATTTCGGGTTGTACGGGGATGCGCGCGGCAGCCTCGTCATCGACCTGAACGATTTCGACGAGACCGTGTTCGGTCCTTGGGAATGGGACCTCAAACGCCTCGCCACCTCCCTGGTACTGGCCGGGAGGGAGGCCGGTGCGGACGAGGACACCTGCCGTCGGGGCGCGTACGACACGGTGGGCGCGTACCGGCGGACCATGCGGCTGCTGGCCGGGCTGCCCGCGCTCGACGCCTGGAACGCCATCGCGGACGAGGAACTGGTCTCGCACACGGACGCGCGGGATCTGCTCGGCACGTTGGAACGCGTCTCGGAGAAGGCCCGCAGCAACACCAGTGCCCGTTTCGCCGCCAGGTCCACCGAGGACTCCGGTGACGGGGGACGCCGCTTCGTCGACGCCCCTCCAGTGCTGCGGCGGGTGCCGGACGAGGAGGCCGCGGCGGTGGCGGCGGGGCTCGGTGACTATCTGGGCACGATCTCCGAGGACATGGTGCCCCTCCTCGGCAGGTACGCGATACACGACGTGGCGTTCCGGGTGGTCGGCACGGGGAGCGTCGGCACCCGGTCGTACGTGGTGCTTCTGCTCGACCACCGGGGCGAACCCCTGGTGCTCCAGGTGAAGGAGGCGCGGCCCTCCGCGCTCGCGCCGTATCTGCCGGCCGTCGGGTTCGACGTTCCGGAGGTGGCGCACGAGGGGCGCAGGGTGGTGCTCGGGCAGAGGCGGATGCAGGTCGTGAGCGACATCCTGCTGGGTTGGGCGACCGTGGACGGGCGTCCGTACCAGGTGCGGCAGTTCAGGAACCGCAAGGGCAGTGTGGACCCGGCTGCCCTGGCGGCCGACCAGGTGGACGACTACGGCCGGATGACCGGGGCATTGCTGGCGCGTGCCCATGCGCACAGCGCCGACCCGAGACTGATCGCCGGGTACTGCGGCAAGAACGACGAACTGGACGAGGCGGTGGCGGCGTTCGCTGTGACGTACGCGGACCGTACGGAGGCGGACCACGCGGAGTTGCTGCGGGCCATAGCGGCGGGGCGGACAGCCGCCGAGCCGGGCGTGTAGATGCGTGCAGGGGGCGCTCCGCCGGCATGCGTTCTCGGGGCGGTGGTGGTGGCCATACGCTGGACGGGTGACGCACGAAGCCGCCGGGGTGCCGACCACCCGGAACGACGATGACCGGCAGGACAACGACCAGCAGGACAACGACCAGCAGTACGAGCCGCATGTGCAGCCCGAGTCGGCCGAACGGTCCGGGCAGCCCGAGCAGCACGGTCGGTCGGCCGGTGGTGGTCCGGGGACCGATACCACCGCCGGGAGCGGTGGAGCCACGGACGGGACGGCCGAGGAGGCGCGGCCCGAGGCGCGGCTGGCCAAGGCCGTGCGGGTGGCGGAGCAGGCTCTGATCGAGTTCGAGATCGCGGTGGAGACCTTCCGGGTCGAGGTCGAGAACTTCTCCCGGTTGCACCACCAGAAGCTCGGCCCGATGTACGCGCGCCTCGACGAGCTCGACGCGCGGATCGCGGAGGCCCGGGCCGCCAGAACGGGGGACCCCGAGGATCTGCGCAAGGCGCGGGAGGCCCGGGCGGCCGTGATGCCGATGCCGGGTGTCGACGAGCTGTTCCACGACTGGATCGACTCCGACGGGCTGTCCCCCGAGGCGGCGGCGATGCTGACCGAGCGGCCGGTACGGCCGCCGAAGCGGGTCCGGCCGACCGACGAGGCGCGCAAGCTTTATCGCGAGCTGGCACGCAAGGCCCACCCGGACCTGGCGCAGGACGAGACGGAACGGGCGCGCCGGGAGGAGTTCATCACCCGGGTCAACGCCGCTTACGGACGCGGTGACGAGGCGATGTTGGAGGAGCTGGCGCAGGAGTGGGCTGCGGGTCCGGTGGTGCCGGAGGTGGAGCTGAGCGAGAGCGAGGAGCTCTACGCCCGGCTGAACTGGCTGACCCAGCGCAAGGAACTCCTGACGGTCCTGGCGCGGGAGCTCGAGGAGAGCGCGATCGGCGCCATGCTGCGGATGGCGCCCGACGATCCGGACCGGTTGCTCGACGAGATCGCCGACCAGCTGCTGGCCGAGGTCACCCGGCGCGAGGAGGAGCTGGCGGGACTGGTGCAGTAGCGTTCCTGGTGACTCAGGAGTGTACGTACGAGAGAAGGCATACCCCATGAACTTCGCCCCGCTGCCCTCGGTGGATGCCGCGGCGGTCCCGTCGGACGGCTTCGTGCTGGACGTCCGGGAGGACGACGAATGGGCGGCCGGGCACGTCGAAGGCGCCCTGCACATTCCGATGAGTGATTTCGTGGGGCGTTTCGGTGAGCTGACCGAGGCCGTCGAGGACGGTCGGCGCGTGCACGTGATGTGCCGGGTCGGCGGTCGGTCCGCCCAGGTGACCCAGTACCTGGTGGGACAGGGCATCGACGCCGTGAACGTGGACGGCGGCATGCTCGCCTGGGACGGTGCCGGGCGCCCCATGGTCACCGACAACGGCAACGCGGCCGTCGTGCTCTGAAGTGGTCCTGAGGTGCCCTGGGGCGGCCTTGAGGCGATCCAAGGAGCCCCAGCCTCCGTTTCCCGGAGCTAGTGCCGCATCAGGCAACGTTTGCCCTGTCCACCAGGGCACGTAGGCGCCGGTCATCGGCGTGATGGTTTCGCCAGATGATGTAGCGGCGGATCATGCTGCCCTGTGCCTTGTGGCTGGCGTGGTCGGTGCCGTCAAGGGTGAAGTAGCGCAAGGCGGTGAACTGGGCCTCGATGCGGTTGAGCCAGGAGCTGTTGGTGGGGGTGTCAGCTTGTCGACGCGGGGCACCGGCAGCCCCTCGGCCTCCAGGGCGGCCAGCGACTCCGCGAGGTTCTCGCGGTACTGCCGGCAGCCGGAGTAGGAGGCGTAGGCGCTGGTGGCGAGG
>NZ_LIXJ01000032.1 GCF_001905795.1 Streptomyces sp. CB01580 | reverse complement strand
CGTTGCCTGATGCGGCACTAGAGGGCGTGAACAGCCCTCCGGGGCCGGTTCCCGGGACCATCGGGACACCCGGGCCTCCGGAGTGGTTCGGCCCCGGCGGCGTGCGGGCTTCGTGCGGTTCGGGCCGGCTGTGGTTCGGGCCGACTGGGGTTCGGTTCCTGGTACGGCAGGGCGCCGATGTGGTTCGGTGGGGCGTCGGTGCCTTTCTCGGTGCCTTTCCGCCGGGTGAGGCGCTGGTCGGGTCAGCCGAGCAGGTGCGTGGCCAGCAGGTCGCCGAGTGCTTCCTCGTGCGCGGCAGCCGGGCCGAGGGAGAGCTCCACCTGCTTCGCCCAGGCATGGAACCGGTGCAGGGAGTAGTCGGTGTCCGCACCGAAGCCGCCGTGCACATGCTGTGCCGTTTGTACGACCCGGCGGACGCCCTCCGAGGCCCAGATCTTCGCCACGGCGATGTCGCCCTCGACCGGCAGGGCGCCGTCGGCCGCGGTGGACAGGCGCCAGGCCGCCTGCCAGAGCGTGACCTCCATGGCCCGCAGGTCGATGTAACGGTCTGCGGCCTGCACGGCGACGGACTGGAAGGTCGCGATCGGATGACCGAACTGCTCGCGCCTGCCCGCGTATTCGCTCGTCATGCCGAGCACGGCCTCGCCCAGCCCCAGCGCGAGCGCGCACGTCCCGGTGGTGAGCAGGGCGCGCAGCCATTCCCAGGCCCCGGCGGCGTCGATCAGCGCCTCGCCACCGACACGTACCGCGTCCAGCCGGACCTCGGCGAATGGTTCACCGCTGGTGGAGAACTGCTCGGCCAGGGTGACGCCTTCCTGCGAGGGGCGGACCAGGGCGATGACCGTCCGGCCCTCCTCCGTACGGCCGGGGACCGCGATCCGGTCCGCGGATGCCGCCCACGGCACCCCTGTCTGCACCCCGTCCAGCACCCGAACGGTGTCGTCACCCTCGCGGCCGGACGCATCACGGCGATCACTGCCGGGAGCACCGCCCAGGGTGTCACCGGCGCCTCGTCCTGCTACATCGCGAGGGACGGCCCGGGCGGTGACGGCGAGTTCCGCCGGGTCGTGGCCGGATCGGCCGTTGGCCCCGACGGTGAGGACCAGTTCCCCTCGGCCGACCCGGGGCAGAAGACCGGCGGCCGACGCCGGGTCGCCGTAGCGCTGGAGCACCATCGCGACGGCGTACGTCTCCAGCAGCGGTACCCGCGCGAGCACCCTGGCGGATTCCCGCAGCACCAGGCAGAGGGCGACGAGGTCGACACCCGCCCCGCCGTGTTCCGGTGACAGGGGCAGACTCAGCAGGTCGCTCGCGGCGAGCCGGGCCCACAGACTCCGGTCGATGTCGTCGGCCACGGCGCCCGGCACGAGAGCGGGGCTGGGAACGCCGTCGGGTGCGACACCCGAGAAGACCGCTTTCGCCGCCTCCGCGGCCGCTCGCTGTTCCTCGGTGAAGGTGAAGTCCATTGTCCCTGCCTCCCGCGAACCGCCGCTCCCGATGCCATGCCTGACGGTCCGTCAAGATAGAACAGGTTCTACGAGAAGGGAACAGGAGAACGCACGAGTGCGCGCGGCGGGACGGCGGAGCGAGGTGAGGCGGGGCGGGTGAAGCGGCACCGAGCGGCGCCAGGTGGTGCGAGGCGGTGTGGGGCGGGCGGTGCGGGTGCGCTCAGCGGTCGAAGTCCAGCTCCACCTCCGGTGTCGCCGGATGCGACTGGCACGCCAGCACGTATCCCGCGTCCGTCTCCTCGGGTTCCAGCGCGAAGTTGCGGTCCATCCGGACCTCGCCCGAGACCAGGAACGCCCGGCAGGTCCCGCACACACCGCCCTTGCAGGCGTACGGCGCGTCGGAGCGGCTGCGCAGGACCGTCTCCAGCAACGACTCGCCCTCCTGCACGGGCCAGGTGCCGGAACGGCCGTCCAGGGTCGCCGTGAGCCTGCTGTGGGCAGGTGCTTCGGGCCGGGGCCGGGTGGCCGACTCCGGGGCGTCGTCCACATGGAAGATCTCCTGGTGGATGCGCGTCCGGTCGACACCCAGGTCGCGCAGCGCGCCTTCCGCCGCCTGCACCAGGCCGAAGGGTCCGCACAGATACCAGCCGTCCATCTCCGCCACCGGGAGCAACGCGGGCAGCAGTCGGCCGAGTCGGTCCCGGTCCAGTCGGCCAGAGGGCAGACCTGCCTGCTGTTCCTCCCGGGAGAGCGCCGTGACCAGCTGGAATCTGTCCGGGTAGCGGTCCTTCAGGTCGGCGACCTCGTCCAGGAACATCGTCGATGCGGCTGTCCGGTCGCTCCGGATCAGGCAGAAGACGGCGTCGGGCTCCCGTTCCAGCAGCGTCGCCGCGATGGACAGCACCGGTGTGATCCCGCTGCCTCCGACGATCGCCGCGAAGCGCCCGGGGCGCGGCACGAGCACGAATCGGCCCATCGGGGGCATCGCCTCGACCATGTCGCCGACGGAGAGTTCCTTCAGCGCGTAGGTGGAGAACGCGCCGCCGTCGACGAGCCGGATTCCCACGCGCAGCACCGGATCGGCCGGTTCCCCGGTGGCCGGGGAACAGATCGAGTACGAGCGGCGGATCTCCTCGCCGTTGACGATGTAGCGCACGTTGAGGTGTTGACCGGGCTTGTGGCGGAAGGCGTCGCGCAGCTCGGGCGGCACGGCGAGGGTGACGGCCACCGAATCGTCCGTGAGCCGTTCGATCGCGTGGACCCGGAGCGGATGGAACATCTACAACTCCTTGAAGTGGTCGAACGGTTCGTGACACGTCACACATCGGCGCAGCGCCTTGCACGCGGTGGAGGAGAACCGGCTCAGCAGCTCCGTGTCGGTCGAGCCGCAGTGCGGGCAGCGCACCGAGAGCGCGAGCGGTACCGGGCCGCCGCCGGGAGCCGCGGAGGCGGCGCCGTGCGGGCGCGGGGGCGCGATGCCGGACTCGGCGAGCTTGCGCCGTCCTTCCGCGCTGATGTCGTCCGTGGACCATGCCGGAGAGAGCACGGTGACCACGGATACCTCCGGTATGCCGTGGTCGTTCAGCACTCGCTCGATGTCGGCGGACATGGCCTCGATCGCCGGGCATCCGGTGTAGGTCGGGGTGAGACGCACGGTGACCCGTCCGGGTGCGAGCACCTCCACGCCCCGCAGAACCCCCAGTTCGTCCAGGGTCAGCATGGGCATCTCGGGATCGGGCACGGAGCCCGCCAGCCGGTGCAGTTCCGCTTCGAGAAGGGTCTCGGTCACCATGTCGCCCCCGGATGGCTGCGATGCAGATGCTGCATCTCGGCGAGCATCCGGCCGAAGGGCTCGGTGTGGATACCCTGGCGTCCCGCACCCGCCGTCCACGCCGTGGACCGCGGGCCGTCCGGCACGGTCAGCGTGGCCCGCTCCAGCACGTCCGTGACGGATTTCGACCAACTGTCCTGCAGCGAGGACCAGTCGACCTCCACTCCCTCGACGGGCTGGAACAGCTCCCCGGTGAACCGCCAGAGTGCGTCCACGGCGCGCTGCATCCGCTCATGGCTCTCGTCCGTGCCGTCGCCGAGCCGCAGGGTCCAGTGCTCCGCGTGGTCCAGGTGGTACGCGACTTCCTTGACCGCCTTCGCGGCCAGGTCGGCGAAGGGGCCGTCGCCCGCCGCCAGTCGCTCGTACAGCAGGTGCTGGTAGGCGGAGAAGTAGAGTTGCCGGGCGATGGTGTGGGCGAAGTCGCCGTTCGGCTGCTCGACCAACTGGACGTTGCGGAACGCGCGTTCCTCGCGCAGATACGCCAGCTCGTCCTCGTCGCCCGCGAGGGAGAGCAGCACACGGGCCTGCCCCAGCAGGTCCAGGGCGATGTTGGCCAGCGCCACATCCTCCTCCAGGACGGGGGCGTGACCGGCCCACTCCCCCAGCCGGTGCGAGAGCACCAGCGCGTCGTCGCCCAGGGCGAGTGCCGCGGTCACAGGTGCTTCACCCCTTCGGGGATGTCGTAGAACGTCGGGTGCCGGTACGGCTTGTCGGCGGCCGGTTCGAAGAACGAGTCCTTCTCGTCCGGCGACGACGCCGTCACCTGGGCGGACGGGACGACCCAGATGGAGACGCCCTCGGAGCGGCGGGTGTACAGATCGCGTGCGTTGCGCAGGGCCATCTCCGCGTCCGGGGCGTGAAGGCTGCCCGCGTGGGTGTGGGACAGTCCGCGGCGCGAGCGTACGAACACCTCCCACAGCGGCCATTCGGTCGAGCTGCTCATGCCGTCGCCTCCCCGTTCCGTACCGGTGTGTGCTTCGCGGCGTACGCCGCCGCCGCGTCCCTGACCCAGGCACCTTCCTCGTGCGCCCGGCGGCGCTGGCCGAGGCGCTCTTCGTTGCACGGGCCGTTGCCCTTGAGGACCTCCTGGAACTCCGCCCAGTCGATCGCTCCGAAGTCGTGGTGCCCGCGCTGCTCGTTCCACCGAAGGTCCGGATCCGGGAGGCTGAGTCCCAGGGCCTCGGCCTGCGGGACGCATATGTCCACGAAGCGCTGCCGCAGCTCGTCGTTGGAATGCCGCTTGATCTTCCAGGCCATCGATCGTGCCGAGTGGGCGGACGCGTCGTCCGGCGGACCGAACATCATCAGGGACGGCCACCACCAGCGGTTCACCGCGTCCTGCGCCATCTCGTGCTGGGCCGGGGTGCCGCGGCTGAGGGCGAGCAGCAGCTCGTACCCCTGGCGCTGGTGGAACGACTCCTCCTTGCAGATGCGGACCATCGCCCGGGCATAGGGGCCGTAGGAGCAGCGGCAGAGCGGCACCTGGTTGGTGATCGCGGCGCCGTCCACCAGCCAGCCGATCGCTCCGACGTCCGCCCAGGTCAGCGTGGGGTAGTTGAAGATCGACGAATACCTTTGGCGGCCCGCGTGAAGCTTGTCCAGCAGCTCCTCGCGGCCGACGCCGAGGGTCTCGGTGGCGCTGTACAGATAGAGCCCGTGCCCTGCCTCGTCCTGCACCTTGGCCATCAGGATCGCCTTGCGGCGCAGCGAGGGCGCTCGCGAGATCCAGTTGGCCTCCGGCTGCATGCCGATGATCTCGGAATGGGCGTGCTGGGCCATCTGCCTGATCAGCGAGGCGCGGTAGGCGTCCGGCATCCAGTCGCGGGGCTCGATGCGCTCGTCCGCCGCCACCGCGGCGTCGAAGGCCGCTTCGAGCGCCTCGTCCGCGCCGCCGGCCCCCTCGGACCCGCCTGCTCCCGTCTGCGTCGTCTGGCCCGCAGTCACTGCCGTCATCCCGGCCTCCCTACTGACCGACCGATCGTTCGGTTCGTTGTCCACAATGGTGAGTCGGCGGCCCGTAGGGTGTCAACCCTGTGGACAACTCACCGGGATCGACGGGGATCGGGGCGGGATGGATTCGTACGACGAAACGGGCGGCGAGAACGGAAACGGGGGAGCCGAGCCGGGGCGGCAGCGGCGCGGCGCGAGGCAGGGCGAGGACGCGCCGACCGGTGCCGCCCCGGGACCGGGACGCACCTCCCCGAGCGGCGTGGCCGCACTCTCGCTGCCGTACCAGGCCGTCGCGGCGATCGCGCTGTCGGTCATCGGACTTCTCGCCTGCGGCCACCTGGCCATGGTCTTCCTGCACGTCGCGCCGTCCAACACGCTGACCAAGCAGCACGGCGAAGCGGTCGACGACTGGATCTACCCGGAGTTCGAGCAGAACTGGAAACTGTTCGCCCCCAACCCGCTCCAGCAGAACGTGGCCGTGCACGTACGGGCCGAGGTGGCGGGGGACGGCGGCCGACGCACCACCGCCTGGATGAGCCTGACCGGTGAGGACACCGAGGCGATACGCGGAAACGTCATACCCAGCCACATCCACCAGAACGAGCTGCGACGCGCCTGGGACTTCTACATCAACTCCCACGACAACGAGAACCGGGCGAACGGCGTGCGCGGCGAACTGTCCGAGCGCTACTTGCGTCGCATCGCGATGCTGCGCCTCACCGGACACGACTACGGCGGTACCGTCGAGCGCATCCAGTTCCGTTCCGAGGTCCGGTCCGTCGGGGCACCCGCCTGGAGCAACGAGAAGATCAGCACCAAGCCGTCCTACCGGGTGCTGCCGTGGTGGACCGTGACCTCTGCCGATCTTCCCGAGGACGCCGAGGACGCGGGGAACGCCGGAAACGCGATGAGTGCCGGGAACGCCGAGGGGGCCGACAAGTGAGTACGCTCTCCCTCGACCGCAAGCTCGCCCGCGCCGTCCAGCGCGTCACCTCCACGGCCCTCGGCCCGTACCAGAGCGCCGTCATCCGGATCGGTTTCTCCGCCACCTATCTGCTGTTCCTGCTGCGCGAGATACCGAACCGCCATGAGATGTACGGCCCCGATGCCCCGTGGCGCTGGGACATGGCGCGGGAGCTCATATCGGGCAACCAGGCGTTCACCGCGCTCATGTGGTCGGACAGCACGGTCTGGTTCGAGATCGTGTACGCGGTCGCCCTGCTCTCGGCCGCGCTGCTGATGGTCGGATGGCGCACCCGCGCCGTGTCGGTCCTTTTCATGGTCGGTGTGCTCTCCCTGCAGAACCGCAGCATCTTCATGGGCGACGGCGGCGACAACGTCATCCATCTGATGGCCATCTACCTCGTACTGACCCGCTGCGGGCAGGTCTGGTCACTGGACGCACGACGCGCGGCCCGTACGGCGCGTGCCGCCGGTCTCGCGGCCCTTCCGCCTCCGGTGGGCGCCGAGGTGCCGGGGCAGGCGGGCGTGCCCGTGAAGGCGAACGCCGACGACCCGGCGCGGCCCGTGCGGCGGGATGCGGTCGGCCCGGTTTTCTGGGGGGCACTGGGTCTGGTCCTGATCGCGGCCACGCTGACCGACGGCCTCGGGGGCACCTGGTGGTTCCCGGCTCTTCTCTGGATCCTCTGGGTGGGCCAGGGGCTCTGGTGGATCGTGAACCGGCGCGCCCCGCACAGCGAGATGCGCACCCTGCTCGACGTCTTCGCCAATCTCGCCCACAACGCCACCCTTGTCGTGATCATGGCCGAGGTCTGTGTGATCTACGCGACGGCCGGCTGGTACAAGGTCCAGGGTTCGAGGTGGCAGGACGGCACGGCGCTGTACTACCCGCTGAAGCTCGACTACTTCGCGCCGTGGCCCGCGCTGTCGGACATCCTCGCGTCCAGCGGTGTGATCGTGATGCTGGTGAGCTACGGCACGGTGATCGTGCAGGTCGCCTTCCCGTTCACCCTGTTCAACCGGAAGGTCAAGAACGTCCTGCTCGCCGTCATGATCTGTGAGCACACCGGCATCGCCCTGCTGCTCGGGCTGCCGTTCTTCTCCATGGCGATGATCGCCGCCGACTCAGTGTTCCTGCCGACCGTCTTCCTGGTGTGGCTCGGCGACCGGGTGGCCCACGGGCGGAGGCTGCTGTTCGGGCGGAAGGTGAAGGTGCCCGGTCAGCGGCGTTCCACCGATGCCGAGGAGGTCCCGCAGCAAGTCGGCGACGAGGGTCATACGCTCGTCGGGTGAGCAGCGAGAACGGCAGCAGGACCGGCGGTATCGGCCGCACCGGCAGCATCGGCGGGAAACCGCCGACCGATGAGTTGCCAGGAGCCGGTGTGTCCGGACCGGCGGCGGAGCCCGTGCAGTACGACGACGGGTTCGGGCCGCAGGTCGGGGCGGGGCCGCACCCCCTGCCCTGGCCCGTGGACGAGCGGTACGACCCCGAGCTGCTCGCCCACGGGGACCGGCGCAACGTCGGCGACGCCTATCGCTACTGGACGCGGGAGGCGATCGTCGCCGACCTGGACCTGCGGCGGCACGACTTCCACGTGGCGGTCGAGAACTGGGGCCATGACTTCAACATCGGCTCCGTGGTGCGGACCGCGAACGCGTTCCTCGCCAAGGAGGTCCACATCGTGGGGCGACGGCGCTGGAACCGGCGCGGCGCGATGGTCACCGACCGGTACCAGCACGTGCGGCACCACCCCGACACCCAGTCGCTGACCGCGTGGGCGGCTGCGGAAGGGCTGCCGATCATCGGCATCGACAACCTTCCGGGCTCGGTTCCGCTGGAACGCACCGAGCTGCCGCGTCAGTGCGTGCTGCTCTTCGGACAGGAAGGGCCCGGGCTGACCGAGGAAGCCCGCGAGCACGCGGCGATGGTGTGCTCCATCGCCCAGTTCGGGTCGACGCGGTCGATCAACGCGGGCGCCGCCGCCGCGATCGCCATGCACGCGTGGGTGCAGCGGTACGCGGAGATTCCGGAGCCGGGCCAGTAGCCGGTGCGACAACAGGGGCAAGCGCCGCGTCAGGAATTCTGACGCGGGCGGGAACGTCCGGCGAGGCCAGTCGGTGCATGCCGACGCGGGTACGGGTGCCGTTGCTGGTTTCCCGGCTCCCCAGCTCCCGGACCCGACCTCGACCCATGACCCTGCCCCGAGGCCCGGCCCTTGCTCCCGGCCGGCTCCTCGGCTCCCGGCCCGGCGTCACGCCTGGCGGCGGACTTCCACCATACGGAAGCGGTTGGCCACGAAGGCCCCGTCGCACAGAGCCGCGTTCGCCGCCGGGTTGCCGCCCGAGCCGTGGAAGTCGGAGAACGCCGCGGTCTGGTTGACGTACACGCCACCCGTGAGGTTCAGCGACAGTTGGGCCGACTCGTCCAGGCAGACGTCCTCGACGGCGCGCTCCACGTCCGGAGAGGTGGTGTACGCGCCGACGGTCATCGCGCCCTTGTCGCGGATCGTACGGCGGAGCAGTTCCACGGCGTCGGCCGCCGAGTCGACGGCGACGGCGAAGGAGACCGGTCCGAAGCACTCCGACATGTAGTGCTCCGCGTCGTCCGGCTTGTTGCCGTCCAGCTTTACGATCATGGGCGTGCGGACCACGGCGTCGGGGAATTCCGGGTTGACCACCGCGCGGGAGGGCAGGGCGACCTCGCCCAGCCCCGTGGCCGCCTCCAGCCGGGCCTTCACATCGGGGTTGACGAGGGCGCCGAGCAGGGCGCCCGCCCGGGCATCGTCTCCCAGCAGGCCGTCGATCGCGGCGCCGATGTCGGCGACGACCTCGTCGTACGTCTTGTCGCCGGTGTCGGTCGAGATGCCGTCGCGGGGAATCAGCAGGTTCTGCGGGGTCGTGCACATCTGGCCGCTGTACAGCGAGAGGGAGAAGGCCAGATTGGAGAGCATGCCCCGGTAGTCGTCGGTGGAGTCGAGGACGATGGTGTTGACTCCGGCCTTCTCCGTGTACACCTGCGCCTGGCGGGCATTGGCCTCCAGCCAGTCGCCGAAGGCGGTGGACCCGGTGTAGTCGATGATCTTGATCTCGGGGCGTACGGCGAGGGTCTTCGCGATGCCTTCGCCGGGCCGCTCGGCGGCCAGGGCGACCAGGTTGGCGTCGAAGCCCGCCTCGACGAGCACCTCGCGGGCCAGCCGGACCGTGAGCGCGAGCGGGAGCACGGCGCGCGGATGCGGCTTGACCAGGACCGGGTTGCCGGTGGCCAGCGAGGCGAACAGGCCGGGGTAGCCGTTCCACGTGGGGAACGTGTTGCACCCGATCAGCAGCGAGATACCGCGCGGAGCCGCGGTGAACGACTTGTGCAGCCGGAGCGGATCGCGCTTGCCCTGCGGCTTGGACCAGTCGGCGCTCCCCGGCGTGCGGACCTGCTCCGCGTACGCGTACGCCACGGCTTCCAGCCCGCGGTCCTGGGCGTGCGGGCCGCCCGCCTGGAGCGCCATCATGAACGCCTGGCCGCTGGTGTGCATCACGGCGTGGGCGAACTCGTGGGTTCTGGCGCTGATCCGCGAGAGGATCTCCAGGCAGACCAGGGCCCTGGTCTCGGGGCCCGCCGCGCGCCACGCGGCCATGTCGGCACGCATCGCGGGGAGCAGCACGTCCAGGTCGGCGTGCGGATACTCGACGCCCAGCTCCGGTCCGTACGGAGACGCCTCTCCGCCCGTCCAGCCGTCGGTGCCGGGCTGGCCGAGGTCGAGGCGGGTGTGCAGTACGGCGTCGAACGCTGCCTTGCCCTCGGCGGCTCCCAGGCTGCCGGGGGCTCCGCCCTCGCCGTACGCCTTCGGGTGCTCGGGGTGCGGGGACCAGTACGCGCGCGTACGGATCGCGTCGAGGGCCTGGTCGAGCGTGGGGCGGTGCTTCTCGGAAAGCAGATGCGGGGTGAGCTCGGCGGCCATGACGGACCAACTCCTCATCGAGCTGGGCAGGGACGGGTGGACAGAGTTAGAGTAACCGAACGATCGGTCGGGACAAGGGGGGCCCGCCAAACCTGTGGACAACTCGTAGGGGAGGATCGCGGACATGACCACGGCCAAGCGGGACACGTACACCCCGGAGACCCTGCTCACCGTCGCCGTCCGCGTCTTCAACGAGCGCGGCTACGACGGCACGTCGATGGAGCACCTCTCCAAGGCGGCGGGCATCTCCAAGTCCTCCATCTATCACCATGTCACCGGCAAGGAGGACCTGCTCCGCCGTGCGGTGAGCCGGGCGCTGGACGGGCTCTTCGGGATTCTCGACGAACCCGGCGCCACACAGGGGCGGGCGGTCGAGCGCGTCGAATACGTCACGCGACGGACCGTCGACGTGCTGATAGCCGAGCTGCCCTACGTCACTCTGCTGCTGAGGGTGCGGGGCAACACGAAGACCGAGCGCTGGGCGATGGAGCGGCGGCGCGAGTTCGACCAGCGGGTGACGGATCTGCTCGGGGCGGCCGTCACGGAGGGTGATCTCCGTTCGGACGTGGACATACGACTGGTGACACGGCTGCTGTTCGGAATGGTCAACTCCCTGGTGGAGTGGTACCGGCCGCAGCCGGACGGCGGCGCCGACGGCGAGCGGCTGGCGGACACGCTCGTCCGGGTGGCCTTCGAGGGGATGCGGTCCAGCCGCTGAGACCGCTGAGACCCGGTGCCGGGGCCGGTGCGGGCGTCGGTCAGGTGAGCTCGGGGGGCCGGTCCGTGCCCGGGGCCAGGTCCGTCTCCTCGAACACGAGAAGCGTGCGGGTGGAGAGCACCTCCGGAATGGACTGGATCTTCGTCAGGACCAGTTCGCGCAGCGACCGGTTGTCCGGGGTGTGCACCAGCAGCAGCACGTCGAAGTCGCCGCTGACGAGCGCGATATGGGTCGCGCCCGGCAGGGCCTGGAGCTGCTCGCGCACGGTGCGCCAGGAATTCTGGACGATCTTGAGCGTGATGTAGGCGGAGGCGCCCTGGCCCGCCCGCTCGTGGTCCACGCGGGCGCTGAATCCACGGATCACGCCGTCGTCGATGAGCCGGTTGATCCGCGCGTACGCGTTGGCGCGGGACACATGGACGCGATCGGCCACCGACCGTATCGAGGCGCGGCCGTCCGTCTGGAGCAGCCGGAGGATGTCGCGGTCGACGGCGTCGAGCGGGCGGGCCGGCGGAATCCGGTCGGGTTCCGCGATCCCGTCGGCCATTTGTTCAGCTGCCATGTGCCCGCGCCTCCTCGTCCTGGACGACCTGCCCCTATCCCAGGCTGTGGATAACCGTTTGTCCACAGGCTGAAGGTGCCTGTAGCCAAAATGCGCTCGCGACCGAACAATCGGTAGGTGAGGCACGCCACAGTCGCGCCTCGGACAGCGCTCGACATTTCGATGTATTTCGACACCCCTCGGCTTCGGACGGTCCCCCGGGACCGGACGTCCCCCGAAGCCGACAGACGCCGCTCGAAACCCCTCGATGCCAGGAGGTGCTTGTCATGACGGTCCAAGAGCTGCCCGGCGCGGCCGCTTACCGCCCCACGCCGCCCCCGGCCTGGAAGCCGCTCACCGATCCCGCGCCGCTGCTCCCGGACCCCGAGCCGTACCGCGTGCTCGGTACGGATGCCGCGGGCGACGCCGATCCCGGGCTGCTGCTCCGGCTCTACGCGGAGCTGGTCCGCGGTCGCAGGTACAACGCGCAGGCCACTGCCCTGACCAAACAGGGACGGCTCGCCGTCTACCCGTCGAGCACCGGGCAGGAGGCGTGCGAGACAGCGGCCGCGCTGGTGCTGGAGGACCAGGACTGGCTCTTTCCCAGCTACCGCGACACGCTGGCGGCCGTGGCGCGCGGTCTGGACCCGGTCGAGGCGCTGACGCTGCTGCGTGGCGACCGGCACAGCGGTTACGACCCGCGTGAGCACCGCATCGCACCGCTCTGCACCCCGCTGGCCACCCAGTTGCCGCATGCCGTGGGCCTGGCCCACGCGGCGCGCCTGCGGGGCGACGACGTCGTGGCGCTGGCCATGGTCGGCGACGGCGGCACCAGCGAGGGGGATTTCCACGAGGCGCTCAATTTCGCGGCCGTCTGGCGGGCCCCGGTCGTCTTCTTCGTGCAGAACAACGGCTTCGCGATCTCCGTGCCGCTGGCGAAGCAGACCGCGGCCCCGTCCCTGGCGCACAAGGCCGTGGGGTACGGGATGCCGGGCCGGCTGGTGGACGGCAATGACGCGGTGGCCGTGCACCAGGTCCTCGGCGAGGCGGTCGCGCGGGCGCGGAGCGGTGGCGGTCCCACCCTCGTCGAGGCGGTGACATACCGCATGGACGCCCACACGAACGCCGACGACGCCACGCGCTACCGCACCGACAGCGAGGTGGAGGCGTGGCGTGCGCACGATCCGATCCAGCTCCTGGAACGGGAGCTGGCCGGACGGGGACTGCTCGACGACGGTGTGAGGGAAGAAGCGCGCGCGTCCGCCGAGCGGATGGCGGCGGCGCTGCGCGAGCGGATGAACGCCGATCCGGTGCTGGACCCCATGGATCTCTTCGCCCACGTCTACGCGGAGCAGACCACGCAACTGCGGGAGCAGGCTGCCCTGTTGCGCGCGGAGTCGGAAGTCGAGCAGGACCAGCGGCACGACCAGCAGGACCGTGACGGAACGGAGGAGGGGCGATGACCACCGCAGCGGCGCCGGCCGGCGAGCGGACCGCGAAGACCAGACCCGCCACGATGGCGCAGGCTCTCGGGCGGGCGCTGCGCGACTCGATGGCCGAAGATCCGACGGTGCATGTCCTCGGTGAGGACGTCGGCACGCTCGGCGGGGTATTCCGGATCACCGACGGTCTGGCGAAGGAGTTCGGCGACGATCGCTGCACGGACACCCCGCTGGCCGAGGCGGGCATTCTCGGCACGGCCGTCGGCATGGCGATGTACGGGCTGCGGCCCGTGGTGGAGATGCAGTTCGACGCGTTCGCCTATCCGGCGTTGGAGCAACTCATCAGCCATGTCGCCAAGATGCGGAACCGGACGGGCGGTGCCATGCCGCTTCCGATCACGGTCCGGGTGCCTTACGGAGGCGGGATCGGAGGGGTCGAGCACCACAGCGATTCCTCGGAGGCGTACTACATGGCGACGCCGGGCCTCCATGTCGTCACCCCTGCCACGGTCGAGGACGCGTACGGGCTGCTGAGGGCGTCCATCGCCTCCGACGACCCGGTGGTCTTCATGGAGCCGAAGCGGCTCTACTGGTCGAAGGCGGACTGGTCGCCCGACGCGCCCGCGGCCGTCGAGCCGATCGGGCGGGCCGTCGTCCGCCGACGTGGGCGCAGCGCGACGCTGATCACGTACGGCCCTTCGCTTCCGGTCTGCATGGAGGCCGCGGAAGCGGCGGTCGAGGAGGGCTGGGACCTCGAAGTCGTCGACCTGCGTTCGCTGGTGCCGTTCGACGACGAGACGGTCGGCGCCTCCGTACGGCGTACGGGGCGCGCGGTGGTCGTCCATGAGTCCTCCGGTTTCGGTGGTCCGGGCGGTGAGATAGCGGCCCGGGTGACCGAACGGTGCTTCCATCACCTGGAGGCGCCGGTGCTGCGGGTCGCAGGGTTTGACATCCCGTACCCGCCGCCGATGCAGGAGCGGCACCATCTGCCGGGCGTGGACCGGGTGCTCGACGCGGTCGCCCGCCTGCAGTGGGAGGCGGAGAGCTGATGGCCCAGGTACTCGAATTCAGGCTGCCGGACCTCGGTGAGGGGCTCACGGAGGCGGAGATCGTGCGCTGGCTGGTGGAGGTCGGCGATGTCGTCGCCATCGATCAGCCGGTCGTCGAGGTCGAGACGGCCAAGGCGATGGTGGAGGTGCCGTGCCCGTACGGGGGAGTGGTGACGGCTCGGTTCGGTGAGGAGGGTGCGGAACTGCCGGTCGGGGCACCCCTGTTGACCGTGGCGGTGGGATCCGGGGAGGACGGAGGAACCGGGGCGTCCGCAGGGGCTGGGACGTCTGCGGAGTCCGGGAGGGCTGTGGGGGCTGAGGGATCTTTGGGAGGTGCGGGGACCGCGGGATCCGGTGGGTCGTCGGGTGCCGGGGCCGGGGCCGGGGCCCGGGCCGCGGGGGTGCCCGGGGCCGGTGAGGCGGAGTCCTCCGGCAACGTGCTCGTCGGATACGGGACCGGCGCGCCGGTGGCCCGCCGTCGACGGGTGCGTCCTTCGGCGTGGGCGGTGGCAGGAGTCGAGCGGGAGACGACCGGTTCGGCCGGGGCCGCTCCGGTGGCTCGCGCCGCCGTTCCCGACGTGGAGCGGGGGCCGGTGGCCGTTGTCTCGCCGCTGGTGAGGAAGCTGGCGCGACAGCACGGCCTGGACCTGCGCCGACTGGTGGGATCCGGCCCCGAAGGACTGATCCTCCGGGCCGATGTCGAGTCCGCGATCAGGGCGTCGGAGCAGGGTGCGCAGGCCCGTGCCGCCGCCCCCGATTCCGCCGCCACAGGCACCGCCTCGCAGTCGGCCGCGGTCCCGCAGCCGGTTGCGCCGTCGGTGGCGTCGATGCGGCCCGTGTCGGTGGGGCGAGGAGCGGTTCCGGTTGCGGAGCGGATCCCGCTGCGGGGCGTACGGGGCGCGGTTGCCGACAAGTTGGCGCGCAGCCGCCGGGAGATTCCCGACGCCACGTGCTGGGTCGACGCGGATGCCACCGAGCTGATGGCGGCCAGGGCCGCGATGAACAGCACGGGCGGTCCGGCGGCGGGCCCCAAGGTGTCGGTGCTGGCTCTGTTGGCGCGTATCTGCACTGCCGCGCTGGCCCGGTTCCCCGAGCTCAATTCCACGGTGGATCCGGAGGCGCGGGAAATAGTGCGGCTGCCGGAGGTCCATCTCGGGTTCGCGGCACAGACCGATCGTGGACTGGTCGTCCCCGTCATACGGGACGCGCAGGCCCGGAACGTGGAGTCGATCGGGGCCGAGATGGGCCGACTGACCGAGGCGGCGCGGGCGGGGAGGCTCACTCCGGCGGAGCTGACCGGGGGCACGTTCACGCTGAACAACTACGGAGTGTTCGGCGTCGACGGCTCGACCCCGATCATCAACCACCCGGAGGCGGCGATGCTCGGCGTCGGCCGGATCGTGTCCAAGCCGTGGGTGCACCGGGGCGAACTCGCCGTACGCCAGGTCGTCCAGCTCTCGCTGACCTTCGACCACCGGGTCTGCGACGGCGGTACGGCGGGCGGGTTCCTGCGCTACGTGGCCGACTGCGTGGAACAACCGGCGGTTCTGCTGCGCACGTTGTAGTCGGACGGCCGGGGAACGGTCGCGGATTCCGTTCCTCCGCGTACTCCTTGCCCCTCCTCGCCCCCTCCTCGTCGCCTTCTCGCTCCCTCCTCATCCGTGTCTGCTGTGTCTGTGTCTGTGTCTGCGATCGGTCTGCGTCAGCGGTCGCGCAGGGACAGGGGGACAGGGCGGGGAGGGAGCGGGGGTCGACAGGCACGGAACGGGGCACGGCGAGGAGCGGGGTCGGAAGGACCGGGAGGACCGGGAGGACCGCCGGGAGGGCGTGGCCCGCATACTCGGAGGCATGACCGCGTATGACGCCATCGTCCTTGCCGGAGGGGCCGCCGCACGACTCGGCGGAGCGGACAAGCCCGGGATCCGGGTCGGTGGCCGCACGCTGCTCGACCGGGTGCTCGCGGCCTGTGCGGGCGCCTCGACCACCGTGGTGGTGGGTGGGCGTCGGCCCACGGCGCGTGCGGTGACCTGGACACGTGAGGTTCCGCAGGGAGGCGGGCCGTTGGCCGCGCTGGACGCCGGGGTGCGGCGCACCGGAGCGGAACGGGTGCTCGTGCTCTCCGCCGATCTGCCGTTCCTCGAGGAGAGCACCGTCGCGGCGCTGCTGGACGCCGTCGGTGACGGCGAGCGGGAGGGGGCCCTGTGCACGGATCAGGAAGGGCGCGACCAGCCTCTCGTGGCCGTCTACCGAGCCGAGCCGCTGCGCCGCGAACTCGCCCTGATCGCCATGGAGCACGGCGGTCTGTCCGGGCTTCCATTGCGGCTGCTGACGGAGGAACTGGACCTGGTGCGGGTGCCGGCCGGCCCTCTCGCTTCCTTCGACTGCGACACCTGGGAGGACATTGCGCAGGCCCGAGCCCGTATCAGGGAGCATGGGACCGTGCTGGACGAATGGATCACCGCAGTCAAGAACGAACTGGGTATCGAGCTCGATGTGGACACCGATGTCCTGCTCGACCTCGCCCGTGATGCCGCTCATGGTGTCGCACGGCCCGCAGCGCCGTTGACGACCTTCCTGGTCGGATACGCGGCGGCGAAGGCAAGCGGTGACGGCGACGGCCCGGCAGAGGTGGCCGAGGCAGCCCGCAAGGCTGCCGCGCTGGCTCGGCGGTGGGTGGACGAGAACGAGAGTCGATGACGACCCGGGACGACGGGCCCGACCCGTTTCCGGGGTGGAGCCCGGGGCTGAGCACGAGCCGTGGCCCTGGCCCGGCAGCGGAACCGGGCCCGGGAACGGGACATGGCCCGAGTGCGAATCCGGGGCCTGAGCCGGGCACAGCTCCGAGTACGGAGCAGGGTGTGCTCCCGGGGACGGGTACGAATCCGGCTCCGGGCGCGAGTCCGGAGGAGATGCGGGCCGCCGAGGAGGAGCTGGCTGTCGAGCAGGCCCTTGCCCTGGTCAGGCGTCAGTCGTCGGGTGAGCCCCGTCCTACGGGTCGGCCCGCCTCGGCGGATCAGGGGCCCGACGCTCACCGGGCCGTCTCCGCCGGGCAGGGGTGCGCGGCCGGTCGGTCCGGCCCCGCATCCGAGCACGAGGACGCGGCCCGGTCGTCTGCCTCGGACCGGCGAGCCGGCCGGATCCCGGACCCGGACCACCGTGCCGATCGGCCCCGTGCGCAGGATCGGCGCGAGCGGTCGACCTCCTGGCCGGAGGCACGCGCGCTTGCCGCCCGGTCGGGCCGCGGCGACCCCGTACGCGTCCGGCACCTTCCCCTCGACCAGGCACTCGGACACGTACTCGCCGAACCGCTCGTGGCACTCACCGATCTGCCGCCCTTCGACACCTCCGCCATGGACGGCTGGGTCGTCAGCGGGCCGGGACCGTGGACCGTCCGGGAGCCGACGGTGAGCGAGGAAGGTCTCGAAGGGGCCGGGGACGCGGGTCCGGGGCCGAGCCCGGACCCGGGTGCGAAGAGCCGGCCGGTGCGGGACCGGGGGATCCTCGCCGGTCACGGTGCTCCCGCCAGGCTCCCCGACGGGGACGCCATACGGATCGCCACCGGTGCGCGCATCCCGGCGGACGCCAACGCCGTGATCCGCAGCGAGCACGGCCGTGTCGACGAGGCCAAGGGACTGCTCCACGCCCGGTACCGGGTGAACCCCGGGCAGGACATCAGGCCCCGCGGCCAGGAATGCCGCTCCGGTGATCTGCTGCTGCCCGCCGGAACCGTGGTGACCCCCGCCGTTCTCGGACTGACGGCTGCCGCGGGGTACGACGGACTGGCCACCGTTCCGCGTCCCCGCGTCGATGTCCTCGTCCTCGGCGACGAGCTGTTGACCAGCGGTCTGCCGTACGACGG
This sequence comes from Streptomyces sp. CB01580, assembly GCF_001905795.1. Lineage (GTDB taxonomy): Bacteria > Actinomycetota > Actinomycetes > Streptomycetales > Streptomycetaceae > Streptomyces. Next base: position 50,250 of record NZ_LIXJ01000032.1, on the reverse strand, counting down.
ACTGATCCGCGACGCGCTCGGGCCGATGATCGGCCCCTGGCTGCGGGCACTGGGTGCCAACGTCTCCTCCCCGCAGCGTCTCGGGGACGACGCGGCGGCCCTTCGGCGCGCGCTCACCGATTCCGACGCCGATCTTGTCGTCACCACGGGCGGCACGGCCGCGGGCCCGGTCGACCACGTCCATCCGGTGCTCTCCGAGCTCGGGGCCGAGCTGCTGGTCGACGGTGTCGCCGTTCGTCCGGGCCACCCGATGCTGCTGGCCAGACTCGAAGCAGCCGGACCGTTCATTGTCGGGCTGCCCGGTAACCCGCTGGCCGCCGTGGCGGGTCTTCTCACGCTTGCCGAGCCGCTGCTCCACGGCCTGGCCGGCCATGTTCCGTACGAGCCGTACCGGGCCGTCGTGCGCGACGAGTTGCCCGGGCATCCGCATGACACCCGACTGGTGCCCGTCGTCCACCGGGTGGCCGTTTCCTGCCACGAAGCGACCGGGGGCCGGGAGAGCGGCGGTCGAGGAGCCTGGGGCCGGGGAGCCGACCGCCCGACCGGTGGCGCGGGCGCGCGTGACGTCGGAACCGGAGGAGTTGCCGAGTACGTCGTACCACTGCGCTACGACGGTCCTGCGATGCTCCGGGGGATCGCCGCGGCGGACGGGCTGGCCGTTGTGCCGCCGGGCGGGGTACGGTCCGGCACCGAGGTGGAGATCCTCGAACTACCGTGGGCGTCGGTGACGCCGTGGACGGAAGGGTGTTTCACGTGAAACTTCCCGGCCACGATGCGATGGCCAGGCGCGCTGACGAGCATGTCGTTCCCACACGGGTACAGCTCCCGCGCAGGGTCGTCGACCGGCCGGCCCGGCAGGTGACCAAGCGGCTGTCGATGGCGCTGCTGGTGCTGGCCATCACGGTCGTGATCGTCTGGCTGGATCGCAAGGGATACCACGACGCCGCCGATGAGACGGTCGACCTGCTGGACTCGGTGTACTACGCGACGGTCACCCTCTCCACCACCGGCTACGGCGACATCACCCCGTACAGCGACAGCGCCCGGCTCGCCAATGTGCTGCTCGTGACGCCGCTGCGGGTGCTCTTCCTGATCATCCTGGTCGGCACCACCCTTGAGGTCCTCACCGAACGGACCCGGGAGGACTTCCGGCTGAAGCGTTGGAGAACCAACTTGCGTGACCACACCATCGTCGTCGGATTCGGCACGAAGGGCCGTTCGGCCATCCAGACCCTGCGTGCCTCAGGCCTGAGAAATGACCAGATCGTCGTCGTCGACCCGGCGAGCAAGGTGATAGAGATCGCCAACGCCGAGGGATTCGTGGGGGTGGTCGGCGATGCGACGCGCAGCGATGTGCTGCTGCGGGCCGAACTCCAGAAGGCGCGGCAGATCGTCATCGCCACGCAGCGCGACGACACGGCGGTGCTGGTGACGTTGACGGCGCGGCAGCTCAACCGGAGCGCGAAGATCGTTGCCGCGGTGCGTGAGGAGGAGAACGCCCCGCTGCTGCGGCAGTCCGGTGCCGACGCCGTGATCACCAGCGCCAGCGCGGCCGGACGACTGCTCGGCCTCTCCGTCCTCAGCCCCAGCGCGGGCACGGTGATGGAGGACCTGATCCAGCAGGGCAGCGGTCTCGACCTCGTCGAACGGCCGGTGATAAAGGCCGAGGTGGGCAAGAGCGTCCGGGAGACGGACGATCTCGTGGTCAGTGTGCTGCGCGGGCACCGGCTACTCGCCTACGACGACCCGGCGGCGAGCCCGTTGCAGTTGACGGACCGCGTGATCACCATCGTGCGCGCCACGAACGAACAGGCGCTCGGCAACGCGGCACCCGGCGGCCCCCGCCCGTAGTCGGCGCCCGGACGCACCGCAGGCCACCGGCCGTACGGTGGCGCTGTCCGACCTCGTACGCGTTGCTGGTCGGCCCCGTGAGGGGGTGGCCTCCGCCGTGACGGGGGTTGTCCGGCTCGCGTCAGGGCGCCCGGCCCGTGGCACGGAGTAGCCTCGCGGCCATGTATGCGATCACCATCCCCGAACCCGGTGGCCCCGAGGCGCTCGTATGGGCCGAGGTGCCCGATCCGGTGGTCGGCGAGGGCGAGGTCCTCGTCGATGTCGTGTCCAGTGCGGTCAATCGCGCCGACGTGCTGCAGCGGCAGGGGTTCTACAACCCGCCGCCCGGGGCGTCACCGTACCCGGGTCTGGAGTGCGCGGGCCGTGTCTCGGCGGTCGGCCCCGGTGTCAGCGGCTGGTCGGTCGGCGACGAGGTGTGCGCGCTGCTCGCCGGTGGCGGTTACGCGGAGAAGGTCGCCGTGCCGATGGGGCAACTGCTGCCGGTGCCGGAGGGAGTCGACCTGGTGACGGCCGCGGCGCTGCCCGAGGTGACGGCCACGGTCTGGTCCAACGTGTTCATGGTGGCCCATCTGCGCCCCGGCGAGACCCTGTTGGTGCACGGTGGGTCCAGCGGAATCGGCACGATGGCGATCCAGCTCGCCAAGGCGGTGGGCGCGCGGGTCGCGGTGACCGCGGGCGGACCGGAGAAGCTGGCGCGCTGCGCGGAGCTCGGGGCCGACATCCTGATCGACTACCGCGAGCAGGACTTCGTCCAGGAACTGCGCAGGGCGACGGACGGGGCGGGTGCGGACGTCATCCTCGACATCGTCGGCGCGAAGTACCTGGACCGGAACGTGAAGGCACTCGCCGTCAACGGCCGACTGGCCATCATCGGGCTCCAGGGCGGAGTGAAGGGCGAGCTGAACCTGAACGCCCTGCTGCGCAAGCGGGCCGCCATCACCGCGACCTCGCTGCGGGGCCGTCCGCTCGACGAGAAGGCGGCGATCGTCGCCGCTGTACGTGAACATGTCTGGCCGTTGATCGCCGGTGGGGTCGTCCGGCCGATCGTGGACCGCTCGCTGCCGATGCCGGACGCGGCCGAGGCCCACCGGGTGCTGGAGTCCAGCGCCCACATCGGGAAGGTGCTGCTGCGGAACCCGGCGGCCTGACCGCTGCCCGTGCCTGGTCGACCGCGCCCGGTGCCTGCCTGACCGCGTTCAGTGCCTGGGCCGACGGCGCTCCGGACGCCCTGACCGGTGCCCGCGGCACGTGCGGCCCACGCGCGCACGGGGCGACGCATCGCGCTCGTGGCGGGCGCGTACACACGTACGTCGGGCGCGGGTCGCGGTGACCGCGTACGGACCCGTACGGACCCGTACGGACCCGTACGGGGATGTGCGTGGAGAGGCCCGGCGCACACGGTCGACGACCGTGTGCGCCGGGCCTCCTGCTCGGTGTGATCGATGTGGTGTCCGGGTGTGGGCGCAGCGAGCGGTGCGGACCGGACGATCGGCGTACGGGCCGCCGACCACCGGTCACGACCACGGGCTCACAGGTCGGAGAAACGGGCCACAGCACTAGAGGTACGGGCCGGTCCGGATGGCTCCGCTCTGATCGCCGCTGCCGTCCTGCTCCTCGTGCCCGGCGCCCGACGGAAGGGCGCGGCGCATCTGCTCCAGCTGGGCACGCGCCGCCATCTGCTGGGCGAACAGCGCGGTCTGGATGCCGTGGAACAGGCCCTCCAGCCAGCCCACCAACTGGGCCTGGGCGATCCGGAGTTCCGCCTCGGAGGGCACCGAGTCCTCGGTGAACGGCAGGGAGAGCCGTTCCAGCTCCTCCACCAGCTCCGGCGCGAGACCGTCCTCCAGCTCCTTCACGGACCCGGCATGGATCTCCTTGAGCCTGACCCGGCTCGCCTCGTCGAGAGGAGCCGCCCTGACCTCTTCCAGGAGCTGCTTGATCATGCTGCCGATGCGCATGACCTTCGCGGGCTGTTCGACCATCTCCGTCACCGGGACCTCACGCGAGTCGTCGTCAGTGCCACCGCCGCCGATCGCCATGCCGTCCTGCCCCACCACGAGGACTTGGGGGTGCTCCTGCGACCGTTCATTCCTCGGCATCTCCATGGCGTCATTGTCTCCCACACCCGCCCTACGACACGGTGGTGCCCCCGCAAACGGTTGATCCACCGTCTGCGAGGGCACCGGAACGGGCCGGTCGTGCCGTCAGCCGGCCCGCCGGGCCAGGGCCTGACGCGACCGGGTGATCGCCGCCGCGAGCGCCCCGGCGAGCAGTGGAACGCCCACGACCAGCACGGCGAGCGTGCTCCAGGGCAGCACGATCGGGGTGTACGCCGACTCCATCGGATCGGCCCGCATCGCCGCCAGCGCCTCGCGCAGGTCGACGAGGCGCAGCGCCACCGCGGGCACCAGACCCGTGATCGTGCCCAGGACCACGCCCGTGAGCGCCACCACCAGGCACTGGAAGCCGGTCAGTGTCCGCCGCACGCCCGGGGGCGCGCCGATCGCGCTGAGCGTGGTCAGGTCCGCCTCCGCGTCCGCCTTCGCGAGGCCGGTCGTGATCGCGGCCGCGCCCAGCGTCACCACTCCGGCGAACAGCGTCAGGACCAGCAGGAGCGTGTTCTCATCCTGGCCGGGGCCGGAATCGGTCTGGAGCCAGAAGCCGCCGCCGGCCTGTTCGAGCGCTCCGTCGATGCGCTGCTGCTCGGCGTTCGACGGCGGCTGCGAGACGGCGTACACGCTGCCGGCCGGCTGGGTGTGCAGACCGAGCCGGTCCGCGGTCTTCTGCGGGAGGACCAGACGGACGCCGGGGGTCGCCGCGTACTTCGCGGGAGCCACGTACACCTTCAGCCGGTCCGTCGTGGTCCGTGCCTTGCCCGGGTGCTGCTTCCGGTTCTCCTTGTCGCGGTCGTTGTACTTGTGGACCGCGCTGAGGGTGATCTCACCGTCCTTGGCGTACGCCGGGTTGAGCAGCACCGGTGTGCCCGCGGCCAGGGCATCGGCGGCCGCGGGGTCGTCGAGCTTCACATACGTGCTGAGCATGTTCGCGTCGGCCACGAGAATCTGGTCCTCGCCGGTGGGGAACGCGTGCGAGAGCATGTGCTCGCCCAGGCAGGCCGGAGTGTTCATCTGCTCCTTGTGCTCGTCCGCGGAGAGCCGTGCGGCGAGTTCCTGGGCCCCCTTGCCCTTCAGCGGGCAGGTGTGGCCCTCGCCGGTGGGCTTGACCAGCTGCAGGGTGCCGCAGCCGTTCTCCTCCTCGTAGTAGACGTTGCAGTCGCTGCCCGCCCAGACCCGCTTGAAGTCGGCGTGCCCGCCGCTGACGGTCATGTTCCGCTCGACGGCGGCGCGGGCCAGCGGCAGCCGTTCGGCCGACCCGTCACCGTTCGACATGACGGCGATGGTCCCCTGGGCGAGCGAGGGGGTGTACTCGTACTCGTACTCGGCGACCTTGCTGGACATGTAGGTGGCGATCGCCACCGAACCGGCCACGGCCGCCATCACCGCGGCGACCGCGGGGGCGGTGCGGCCGCGGTTGCGGGCCGCGTCGCGCAGCGCCATGCGGGGCGAGAGCGGCAGCCTGCGGCCGAGCCGCCCGAGGAGGCCGACCACCACCGGGATGCAGCCGAGCATTCCCAGTTCGGCGACGACCGAGCCGCCTGCGACCAGGGTCTCGTCCCCGCTGGTGGCGCCGTACACGGCGGCGGCGCAGCCGAGCGCCAGCACGCAGGCGCCCACGACGGGCAGCACCCGGGAGGAGCGCCGGACGCCGCGACGGCCGGTGAGCGACTCCAGAATGGACTGCCGGCTCGCCACGACGGCCGGGGCGAATGCCGCCAGAAGGCCGGTGACCAGGCCGATCGCGGCGATGAGGAGCAGCTCCGTCGGCGGCATGACGAGGGAGCCGAAGCGGTGTCCGGCCCAGTTCTCGAGCATGGGCCGGAACGCCACGGTGAGCCCGACGCCGAGCACCACACCGGTCACGGCGCCGACACCGCCGAGTACCAGACCGCCGCCGAGCACCACGGCCCGGACATGCCGCCGGTCCCCGCCGCAGGTGCCCAGCAGGCCGAGCTGGCGGCGGGAGCGGCGCGCGCCGACCGCGAACGCGGGCCCGGCGAGCAGCACGATCTCCAGGACCGCCATGGAGACCACGGTGAGGAGGGCGGGACTCCAGTCACCGGAGCTGCCCCAGTTCGGGCGCTCCGTCTTCTTGAGCAGCGGGACCTCGGAGTCCGGCGGCGGGTCGAGGGCGACCTGGCGGGAGGTGACGAGGACGCCCGACTTGTTGGCCTTCATGACGTCGGGCCAGGTCACCCCCACCCCGTCGGGGCCCTTGACCAGCCATTCCTTGGGAGTGGTGTTCGGCGGCAGCACCTTCTTGTCGTGATCGGCCTTCGCCTTCCACGGGGCGATGACCGCTCCCGGATCCGCGAACAGGGCCCTGCTCTTCAGATCGTTCGGCTGCTCGATCACACCGGTGATCTTGAACTTCGCGCCGTAGTTGCGCACGGTGGTCGTCGAGCCGACGCTCAGGCCGGTTTCCTCGAGGAACAGCTCGGTGGCGGCCATCTCCCCCGTGCCGTGCGGGTAGGAGCCGCGCACGAGGTCGGTCTTGCCGCGCGCCATTCCGTCCGAGGTGCGGAACTCGTAGATGTCCGTGTTGGCGATGCCGTACTCGGTGGTGACGCTCGCCGGTACGGACTGGATGCTGATCGCGCGTGAGCCCTTGGGGAACGTGGTCGTGACGTCGACCGGAGGCGGGGGCTGGGACACCGGGGCGTCGGGGTCGGTCTGCTGGAACATCTCCCCGTCGGGCATCTGCTCCAGCGGGCCCATCTGCTGGTCGGCGAAGAGGGCGTCCGCCGACCCCATCTGGCTGGTCAGTTTCTCGGCGGTGGTCTGCGTCATGCTGCGGAACGTCACGTCGAGGGCCGTGACGCCCAGCACCGGCACCGCGATCATCGCGACCACCAGCGCACTGCGGCCCTTGGCGCGCATCGCGTCGCGGCCGGCTATGCGGAGGGCGGCGCGCCAGCCCGTGAACACGCTCACTTGGTGCCCTCGCCGGTCAGCAGCGCGTCGGCCCCGACGGTGAGCGCCTGGTCGACGACCGAGCCGTCACGCAGGAAGACGACCCGGTCCGCCCAGGCCGCGAACCGCGGTTCGTGTGTCACCATCACGCCCGCGGCCCCCTGGTCGCAGCGGCTGCGCAGCAGCGCCAGCACGCTCTCGCCGGTCTCGGAGTCCAGGGCGCCGGTCGGTTCGTCGGCGAGTACGAGGCGCCGGTCGCCCACCAGGGCGCGAGCGATCGCCACACGCTGCTGCTGACCGCCGGACATCTCGTCGGGGAACCGGTCGGCGACCTGGAGGAGGTTCATCTCCTCCAGCGCCGCGCGCGCCTCCTTGCGGGCCTTGCGCACGGAGACCCCGTCGAGCTCGCGCGGCAGGGCGATGTTCTCGGCCGCGGTGAGCGCCGGGATCAGGTTGTAGTCCTGGAAGACGTAGCCGACGCTGCGGCGGCGCAGGGCGGCGATCCCCTTGGGGCCGAGACCGGATATGTCCTGCCCTTCGATGATCACCTGGCCGCTGGTCGCGGTGTCGAGCCCGCCGGCGATGGTCAGCAGGGTGGACTTGCCGGAACCCGACGGGCCCATCACCGCGACGAGTTCACCCGCGTACACGGACAGGTCGACGCCGCGCAGGGCGTGCACCTCGGCGACGCCGCTGCCGTGGGTACGGGTGAGGCTCCGCAGTTCGAGCACCGGTGTGCCGCCCGATGCCGGGGAGCCCGGTGGGACGGCGGCCGTGGAGCCGGGGCGGGACGGGGTGTGTGAGGACATGGTGGGTGGTTCCCCCTGTGACGGTTCTGTGGTGCGGCGCCGGACGTCGAGGTCCGGACACCGAGGTGGTCCGTTCGCCGGTGAGGGCGTGTGCAGGCGCCGGTGGCGGGCTGCGGCGGGTGGCCTTCGGCGGCCTTCTCGTGGCCTCCGTGGTCCCGGTGTTCCCCGGCCCGTTCCCGGCGAGGCCGTGGCGATCCCGGTGGTACCGGGGCGTCCGGCGGTGCCGGGTGGCTCGGCGGCGTACGCGGGCGCTACGTGCCGCGGTCAGGCCCGGCCGCGCGGGCGGCCGAGGCGGGCAGGCGTACGAGCCGGGGCGCGAGCCGGGCCACGGCTCGGGGCACGCGGCTCGGGCTCCGGTTCGGTGGCGGCGGCCTCGGCGAGGCGCACCAGCCGTGACTCGCAGTGGTCCAGCCAGCGTGCCTCGGCCTCCGCATGGAAGATCAGCTGTTCGAGCACCAGCAGCCAGGCGACCTCGTCGCGGTCGGCCGGGACGTCGGTGAGGGCCTGCGCCTTGAGGCGGGTGTAGTCCTGCATCGCCTTGACGGTGTGGTGGCGCTGGGACTGGATGACGGCCCGGATGTCCACGCCCGGCGCTCCGACCGCCATCGCGAGCTTGATCGCCAGCTCATCACGCGGCGGACTGCTGCGGTCGACGGGCGTCTCGAACCAGTTCCGCAGCTCGGTACGGCCGCCGTCGGTGATCGCGTAGAGGGCGTGCCCCTGGTCGTCCTCATCGTCCTGGACGACCAGGCCGTCGCGCTCCAGCCGGCTCAGCGTCGTGTACACCTGGCCGACGTTGAGCGGCCAGGTGGAGCCGGTGCGCGACTCGAATTCGGTACGGAGCTGGGAACCGTATCTGGGGCCCCGCTCCAACAGGGCCAAGAGCCCATGGCGGATCGACATACTGAGTATGTATACCGAGTATGTTCATCGGTGCAAGTCGTCTTCGGGGGCGAGGCCGCTGGGGATGAGGGGCGGAGGAGGGGCAGGGGACGCCAGGGAGCGGTCGCCGGGGCGGGCGGTGGACCAGGGGTGGAGGTGACCGGATTCACGTGCCGGAGAAGGTCAGTCGGGGTGCCGGAAGCGGAGGGCCAGGAAACCCAGGCCCAGTCCTATCAGCGCGATTCCCGCCCCCATGGACACCTGTCGGACCTGCCGTGCGGAGGGTCCGTCGAGGGCCTGCGGGGTGCTCCGGCCGGCCCCGGGGGAGGCGCTCGGTGCCTGTTTCCCGTCGGGCATCGCCGGCGCCGGATCGACGGCCGCGGGGTGCGCGTCGGGATCGGCGGAGTCGTCGAGCGATTCGTCCGCCTGTGCGAAATCCTCTGCGGGGTCCGGTGCGAGTTCCTGTGGGTGCCCCTGCGGCGAGAGCGATCGGCCGGGCCGGGTCCGCCCTTCTCCGGCCTCGCGCCCGGCGGGCGGGGGCTGTGTTTCCGGAGGCGTCGGCTCTCCGTCGGCGGAGGGGCTGGAGGTGGGGGTGGGGGAGCCCGAAGCGGCTGGGGAAGACGGGGAGGCCGGCGAGGCCGAGGCCGAGGGTGCGGCGGGGTCCGGGGGCGTCGTGCGGGCCGCGGGGGCGGGGGTCGAAGCGGCGGTGTGCGCGGACCCGGACGGAAGGGGCGCGGCGGGGGAGGAGAGGGATATGGGCGCTCCGGGCGCCGGAGGCGTGGGGGTGAACGGACTGTGGCCAGGGGGTGTGTCCGCGAGGAGGGCGGACGGTTCGGCCGAAGAGGTGAGGCCCCTGGCCGATGGTTCGGCACCGGGGGCGGGCGAGGGGTGGGCGAGAGGCGTGGTCATCGTGACCGTCGCAGTCGTCACCGGGGCGTCGCCCGTACGCGGTATGTCGCCGCTCGGGCGTCGGCCCGCGTGCGCCTCACCGGCCGCGGCCCCCAGTGCCGCGCCCGCCGAGAGTATGAGGCAGGCCACGCACCTCGTGGATCGCGAAGGCAGAAGTCCTTGAGCCATGAGGTCAGAGTCACATGACGCAACATGTCCAGCATCTCGGATGTTTCGGACATGCGGGATGTCGTGGACATGCAGGGTTCCGTCTCTCCCCGGGAGCGCCGCATCCGGTTGTGCCGTCACAAAGGACCCACGCGCGGCCACTCGGAGGCAAGCCCGATCCGTCCCGCACCCGCCCGTCGTCGGAGGCCGGGCCGACATGCCCCCGTCACCGGGGGCGGCCGAACTCGTCACCGGGGACAGCCGGACCCGTCACCGTCGAGGCGGTGCGCCAGGCCGGGACAGCCGGACACGCCACCGGGGGCCGGATCCGCTCAGGCCGGGTCGCCCGTCGCGACGCGCAGCTCGAACTTGGCGCCCACCTTGTCCACGGCGGTGTTGGCGGACGGGAACTGGTCGATGATCTGGTCCTCGGCGTACGTGTTCCCCGGAACCTCGACCTTCTTGACGACCCAGCCGGCCGCGTCGGCGCACGCCTTGGCGGACAGGAAGTCCTTGTAGAGGAAGTTCGGCGCGTCGACCTTCGCCGGGTCGTCGGTGCTCTCCAGCGGGTCCGTGCACTTCTCGGTCTTCATCGTCCGGTTCCGCTCCGGCGGCTTGTGCTCGCCCGTCGCGGCCGGGGTCTCGTCGGCCTTGTTGTCCCGGCCCGTGTCCGAGCCCTGCAGCGAGAGGTACGTGACCAGCCCGCCTATCGCGACCAGCGCGACCACGATCGCGCCGACGACCACCGGCATGCTCCGCTTCGAACCGCCACCGCCACCGCCGCCACCGCCACCGCTCGGGGCGGTCTGCGGTCCGACCGTGTACGGCGGCGGCGGGGTCTGCTGCATCGACGGCGCCGTCGGCACCGATGACATCGCTGCCTGGTTCTGGTACGCCGGAGCCGACTGCGGATAGCCGCACGACGGGCCGGTCGCGGGGGCCGGGGTCGCCGGACCGTACGGACCCGGCTGGGTGCCCTGCTGGTACGGGCCCGGCTGGTAGGGCGTCTGGACGTTCTGCGGCGCCGGGGTGGTCTGGTCGACCGGCGGGAAGACCGTCGAGCCGACGCCCGAGCCGCTGTTCACCGGGCCGCCCGCGACGATCACCGGGGCGCCCGTTTGACCGCCCGCGCTCAGCACGCGCGCGATCTCGTCCTGCATCGCCGCAGCGCTCGGGAAGCGCTCGTTGGGGTTCTTCTTCAGCGCGCGGGCGACGAGCGCGTCCATCGCCGGGGTGACCGCGCGGTTGACGGTGGAGGGCGCGACCGGCTCCTCCTGGACGTGCGCGTACGCGATGGCGAGCGGCGAGTCCGCGTCGAACGGGAGGCGGCCGGTCAGCAGCTGGAACAGCATGATGCCGACCGAGTACAGGTCGGAGCGCGCGTCGACCCCGCGGCCCAGGGCCTGTTCGGGGGAGAGGTACTGAGGGGTGCCGACGACCATGCCGGTCTGGGTCATCGACGTGACGCCCGACTGCATGGCGCGGGCGATGCCGAAGTCCATGACCTTCACGACACCGCGCTTGGTCATCATCACGTTGCCCGGCTTGATGTCGCGGTGGACCAGCGCCATCTCGTGGCTGGTGTCCAGCGCGGCCAGCACGTCGGACGTCACCTTGAGCGCCTTGTCGGCGGGCATCGCCCCGTACTTCTGGATGTCCGCCTGGAGCACGGAGCCGAGCGGCTGCCCCTCCACGTACTCCATGACGATGTACGGCATCAGCGCGCCGCCGAGCTCGTCCTCGCCGGTGTCGAAGACCGAGACGATATTGGTGTGCTGCAATTTGGCAACGGCCTGCGCCTCGCGGCGGAACCGCTCGCGGAAGGACTGCTCGCGGCCCAGCTCCGTGTGGAGCGTCTTGATCGCGACCTGTCGGTCCAGCGCGGTGTCGTACGCCAGGTACACGGACGCCATGCCGCCCTCGCCGAGCAGGTCGCGAAGCTGGTACCGGCCACCGGCGACCGAGCCGCCCGCATAGCGGCCCTGCGCGCTCTGCGCGCCGTGTGCGCCGTCCTGGCTCATGACTTGCTTCCCCCTCGGCGCGCGACTCACGCGGTGATCCCTATTACGCGCCAAGTCTGCCCCAGGGGTCCGACACGTCAAGCCGGGTGCCCGTTCCGTGACCCTCCGCACAAGAAGCGTCCCGGAAGCGTTACAGGAACCGCATGGAATCCGCGCGGGCTCCCCATAGGTCCCCGCGGGGCGGTTCGCCGGGCCGTGCCTCGCGGGAACGGTGTGTCCGCCAAAGGCTGTAGCGTGACGTGGCAATGCAGCTCTAGTGCCATGACCGCCAAGGTTTGCCCGGACGGTGCGACGGGGCGAACGTTGCCGGGAGCGGCACTGGACACCGTGAGAACCCGCGGACGCGCGGACAGATACGACGGCGAGGACTGATGGCACCCGATTCCGAAGCAAACGGCGGCGGAGTCTCGGATGGCACCGACTCCTGGGGCATCGGCGGCGTCGTCGGTGACGGGCGCTACCGGATGACCCACCGCCTCGGCCGTGGCGGTATGGCCGAGGTCTTCGCGGCCGAGGACGTCAGGCTGGGACGTACGGTCGCGGTGAAGCTCCTGCGTTCCGATCTTGCCGAGGATCCGGTCTCCAAGGCCCGGTTCACGCGCGAGGCGCAGTCGGTGGCCGGTCTCAACCACCACGCGATCGTCGCCGTGTACGACTCCGGCGAGGACGTCGTGGGCGGCCAGACCGTCCCCTACATCGTGATGGAGCTCGTCGAGGGCCGCACCATCCGTGATCTGCTGCTCAGCGCCGAGGCCCCGCCGTCCGAGCAGGCACTGATCATTGTCTCGGGGGTGCTGGAGGCGCTCGCCTACTCGCACCAGCACGGCATCGTGCACCGCGACATCAAGCCCGCCAACGTGATCATCACGAACTCGGGCGCGGTCAAGGTGATGGACTTCGGCATCGCCCGCGCGCTGCACGGCGCGCAGTCGACGATGACGCAGACCGGCATGGTCATGGGCACGCCCCAGTACCTCTCTCCGGAGCAGGCACTGGGCAAGGCGGTCGACCACCGCTCCGACCTCTACGCGACCGGCTGCCTGCTGTACGAACTCCTCGCGCTGCGGCCCCCGTTCACGGGCGAGACGCCGCTGTCCGTCGTGTACCAGCATGTGCAGGACATGCCGGTTCCGCCGTCGCAGGTGCTGGACGCGGCCCCGCCGGAGCTGGACGGGCTGGTCATGCGCTCGCTCGCGAAGGACCCGGACGACCGGTTCCAGAGCGCCGAGGAGATGCGCGGACTCATCCAGTACAGCCTGCAGATGCTCCAGACGCAGGGCGGGCACACCGGAACCTGGAACACCGGCCCGGCCACGATGTTCGAGGGCGGGCACACCCCGCCCATGGGCGTCACCGGCGGCACGATGGCGATGAACCACCCCCGCCACGGCGACACCTCGCAGGGGCCGATCCTGCCGCCGATGAACCCGGACGACGGCGGCTACGAGGGCGGGCACCAGAGCGCCGGCGGGCGCGGCAAGATGTGGCTGTTCGTCGTGTTCGCGCTGATCGCCATCGGCGCCGGGGTCGCCCTCGCGGTCAAGGCCGCGAACGACAACGCCGACCAGCGCGAGAAGCCGCCGGCTCCGACCTCCAGCTCGACGTCCTCGCCGGAGAGTTCGCCGACGCCGAAGGACGAGGAGACCGAGCAGGACCAGCAGCCGGAGAACTCCAGCGGCGACCAGCAGGGCACGTGGCCCCGTCACTCCTACTCCCCGCCGGCCCGGCCGAACCAGCCGAACGAGCCGTCCTCCGACCAGCCGACGACTCCGGCCACGGGCGGTACGGGGGACGGCGGCACGGGGACGTCCGAGGGCAACACCGGTACGACGGACGGCAGTACCGGTACGACGGACGGAAGCACCGGCACGACCGACGGCAGTACCGGTACCACCGACGGCAGTACCGGTACGACGGACGGAAGCACCGGCACGACCGACGGCAGCGGCACCAACAACGGGACGACCGGAACCGCCTCCGGTCCCCTGGGGACCTCGACGGGGACCGGCCAGTGACCGACGGCGCCGCGTGATCGTCGTGGGCGCGTGACTGCGGAAGAGGAGCGCCCCGGGCCGAAGGTTTTCCGGCCCGGGGCGGTTCTGTGCGAACCGGCCGGGATCGGCCCCGCGTGAGGCGGCCGGCGGTGGCTCCGGAGCCACCGCCCCCGCGCGGACGCCGGGGCCCACCCCCGCCGACGTCACCCCATGAACGCCTCGCACACCGCCTCGTACTCGCGCGTCCACCAGACCACCAGGGCCGACACCGCCGGGAACTGCGGGTCGGCCCTCCGGTCGTGCAGGCAGTACCGCCAGCGCAGTATCCAGAAGTCGTTGAGCCGCTCCCACCACACCCGGTGCACCGCCGCGGCCAGCTCGGCCGTCCCCGCCCCGGCCGCCCGCCGGTAGGCCCCCGCGTACGCCCGTACCTTCGCCAACTCCAGTTCCCCGCCCGGCCGCACGAAGAAGATCGCCGCCGCCCGCACCGCCTCCTCCGCGCGTGGCTGGACCCCCAGCCGGTCCCAGTCGAGGATCGCGACCGGGTCCGTGCCCCGGTAGAGGACGTTCAGCGGGTGGAAGTCGCCGTGCACCCAGCCGGTGGCCGGGACGTCGGGGGCGGGAGGCCGTCGGTCGGCGTGCCGTTCCAGCAGGGCGCGCCGTTCCAGCAGGCGGTGTTCGGCCAGTTCGTCGAAGCAGTCGCGGTGCCGCCGACCGCGCGCCGCGGCCAGCAGCTCGTCGATCAGCGTGAAGGTGTCGACGGGGTCCGGGCTCGGGTGCCCGCCGGACCGCCCGGCCGGCTCAGGGAGCGTGCCCATGACCCTTTCCAGTCCGATGTGCACGGCGCCGAGCAGGGCGCCGAGCCGCCGGGACTCGGCGCGGGTCAGCTGGTCACCGGTCCGGTGCAGCCCGTCGACCCAGGGGTGCAGGGCGTAGCACCGGCCGCCGATCTCCGTGACCGTGTCCCCCTCGACGTCCTCGACGGGCGGGGCGACCGGCAGCCCGAGCGACTGGAGGCGCTGGGTGGCGCGGTGCTGGCGCACGATCGTGGCGCGGTCGCCGGTGGAGGCGTCGAGGTGGTGCTTGAGGAAGTAGGCGCCGCGCGTGGTGGAGACGCGGTAGCCGTGGTTGAGCAGGCCCTGCGTGATGGGCTTGCAGGTGAGCGGCGCACCGGCGTTCGGGTAGCGGCGCAGCACCTCTTCGACCGGCGGCACGGGCGGGCGCGGCCCGGTGGGGCGGCTCGCGTCCTGACGGTCCGTCGCGTTCGGGCGGTCCGTCCGGTCCCGGCGGTCCGTCCTGTCCCAGCGGTTTGTCCCGTCCCGGTGATCCGTTCCGTCCGGATGGTCCGTTCCGTTCAAGTGGCTCGATGCGCTCGGGCGGGTCGCCGTCGGGCGAGGTGCGGCCGGACGGGGGATCGCCGGGCGAGGTACGGCCGGACGGGGTACGGCCGGACGGGGCACGACCGCCCGGGGCACGGCCGACGGAGCGGCGGGGAGAACCGGCGGTGCGGAAGGAAGGACCGACGGGGCGGCGGTAAGGACCGACGGACCCGGCGAAAGGGCTGAAAGGGGCACAGATGAGCGCAGCACCCGCCAGATGTTAGATCACGCTGTGTTGTGGATCGGCTGACTTGCGTGAAAGTCCGGAGTGTGCGTGGAAGCCGAGCGTGTGCACGGTGACGAAGTGCGGGGCGACCGCGAGGTAGGCAGGGGCGAAGGGCTCCCCGTTGACCACGGAGGGTGCGTCACCGAAGCGTTCCCGCTGCCCGGGGGTCGGGTGCACGATCTGCGCGGGGCCGGTGAACTGCACGGACCACAGCTCGCCGTCGTACCCCGAGGGCGCGGTGTGGTAGTTGTCCGCCCCGTACGCCACCACCGTGCCGTCGCACGCGTCGTGATAGCCGAGGCCCTCGTGCATCCGCAGGACGACCCGGCCGTCGGCGACAATGTGACGGGCCACGGCCAGTATCGGAAGGGCCCGCATGCTCGTCGCCAGCCGGCCGTACGCGACGCGGCCGAGCAGTTCGAGCGCGTGGAGATCCTCAGAGGGCATGTCCTCCACTCTTCCGGCACCCCCCGGCGGCGGGAAGAGGCCCCTGCCCCGGTTGCCCCGGGACCAAAGTCCCGAAGATCACCAAGAGGGCATCGATGGATCACCGGGGATCGCCCGGGATCATCAAGAGTTCAACGAGGTCACCGATACGCCACCGGAGGATCACTGGCGCCCGGTAGGCGCGGCGCGCGGGGTGGGCGTCGGCCGGACCGCTCGGCGCGTTTCCGCCGGGACCGGTGACTGGACCGCTCGGCCCTGTTCCGCCCGGACCGGTGGCCGGGTGGCCGGACCGTTCAGCGCGATTGCGCGCGGGGTGGGGGCGGGACCGCTCAGCGCTTCTCCGCCTGGAGCCTGGCCACGTACGCGGCGGCCTGCGAGCGCCGTTCCATGCCCAGCTTGGAGAGCAGGCTGGAGACGTAGTTCTTGATGGTCTTCTCCGCGAGGTGCAGCCGCTCGCCGATCGCGCGGTTCGTCATTCCCTCCCCGATCAGGTCGAGGATCTTGCGCTCCTGCTCGGTGAGCGAGGCCAGCCGCTCGTCGCCCCCGCCCTTCTTCCCCTCGCGCAGCCGCTCCAGCACCTGGGCGGTCGCGACCGGGTCCAGCAGCGACTTGCCGGCCGCCACGTCCCGGACCGCGTTCAGCAGTTCGGTGCCACGGATCGCCTTCAGCACGTACCCGGACGCACCCGCCATGATCGCGTCGAAGAGCGCCTCGTCGTCGGCGTACGAGGTCAGCATCAGGCACTTGATGCCGTCGTCCTGGGAGCGGATCTCCCGGCAGACCTCCACCCCGCTCCCGTCCGGCAGCCGGACGTCGAGCACGGCCACGTCGGGCCGGGTCGCCGGGATGCGGACGAGTGCGTCCGCCGCCGTGCCGGCCTCGCCGACCACCTCGATGTCGTCCTCGACCGACAGCAATTCGTGGACCCCGCGCCGGACCACTTCATGGTCGTCCAGCAGAAAAACAGTGATTTTTCCTTGTTCGCGCACAAAATGAAGTCTCACATACTCGCCTCTTCCCTGCCGCCGAACGGCGGGATAACGTGCCGGTGTTCCGGCAGCCCACAAGGCTGTTCCCAGTGCTGTGACCAGCGAGAGTTCCCGACTTTTTCGATTTACTTGGAAATCCAAGCAAAATCGCAGGTCAGGAAGGGTTTCGCAGTTATGCGGCGTACTGGGTAACGTGCTTTTGGCAGGGCGCTCGCCGGGGCACCTGTCACGCCTGTCTCCCGAACCGAGCGGCACCCACCCCGTGCACGGGTACGGGCGCAGGCGAGCCGCACTGGCTTCCCGGCAGACCCCGGGGGCCGGACCGACGGAGGAGCACGCACGTGACCGTGGAGAGCACTGCCGCGCGCACACCGCGACGCAGCAGCAAGCGGACCAGCGCCGTGAAGACGACCACGAACAAGCCCACTAAGGCGACCGCCAAAGCGACCGCCAAGGCGCCCGCGAAGAAGCCGGCCAAGGCGACTGCCGGGGCCCCGCGGAATTCCGAGCCCGAGCTCGTACAACTGCTGACGCCCGAGGGCGAGCGTGTGGAGCACCCGGACTACCAGGTGGACCTGACCGCCGAGGAACTGCGCGGTCTGTACCGCGACATGGTCCTCACCCGCCGCTTCGACGCCGAGGCCACCGCCCTCCAGCGCCAGGGCGAACTGGGCCTGTGGGCCTCGCTGCTCGGCCAGGAGGCCGCCCAGATCGGCTCCGGACGGGCCCTGAACGACGACGACTACGTCTTCCCGACCTACCGCGAGCACGGCGTCGCCTGGTGCCGCGGCGTGGACCCGACCAACCTCCTCGGCATGTTCCGCGGTGTGAACCACGGCGGCTGGGACCCCAACAGCAACAACTTCCACCTGTACACGATCGTCATCGGCTCGCAGACCCTGCACGCCACCGGCTACGCCATGGGCGTCGCCAAGGACGGCGCGGACTCGGCCGTGATCGCGTACTTCGGCGACGGCGCCTCCAGCCAGGGGGACGTCGCCGAGTCCTTCACGTTCTCCGCGGTCTACAACGCCCCGGTCGTCTTCTTCTGCCAGAACAACCAGTGGGCGATCTCCGAGCCGACCGAGAAGCAGACCCGCGTCCCGCTCTACCAGCGCGCGCAGGGCTTCGGCTTCCCCGGGGTCCGGGTCGACGGCAACGACGTGCTCGCCTGCCTGGCCGTCACCAGGGCGGCGCTGGAGCGGGCCCGCCGGGGCGAGGGCCCCATGCTCATCGAGGCGTTCACCTACCGCATGGGCGCGCACACCACCTCCGACGACCCGACGAAGTACCGGGCGGACGAGGAGCGCGCCGCGTGGGAGGCCAAGGACCCGATCCTGCGGCTGCGCAGGTACCTGGAGGCGGAGGGCGCCGCCGACGAGGCGTTCTTCACCGAGCTGGAGGCCGAGAGCGAGGCCCTCGGCAAGCGCGTGCGCGAGGCGGTGCGGGCGATGCCCGATCCGGACCCGATGGCCATGTTCGACCACGTCTACGCCGACGGGAATCCCCTCGTCGACGAGGAGCGCGCGCAGTTCGCCGCGTACCAGGCATCGTTCGCGGACGCCGAGGAGGACAAGTAGCCATGGCCGTGGAAAAGATGTCGATCGCGAAAGCGCTCAACGAGTCGCTGCGCAAGGCCCTCGAAACCGACCCCAAGGTCCTCATCATGGGCGAGGACGTCGGCAAGCTGGGCGGCGTCTTCCGGATCACCGACGGGCTCCAGAAGGACTTCGGCGAGGACCGGGTGATCGACACCCCGCTCGCCGAGTCCGGCATCGTCGGCACCGCGATCGGTCTGGCCCTGCGCGGCTACCGGCCGATCGTCGAGATCCAGTTCGACGGCTTCGTCTTCCCCGCGTACGACCAGATCGTCACGCAGCTCGCCAAGATGCACGCCCGCGCGCTCGGCAAGGTCAAGATGCCGGTCGTCGTGCGGATCCCGTACGGCGGCGGCATCGGCGCGGTCGAGCACCACAGCGAGTCCCCCGAGGCACTGTTCGCGCACGTGGCGGGCCTGAAGGTGGTCTCGCCGTCGAACGCGAACGACGCGTACTGGATGATGCAGCAGGCGGTCCAGAGCGACGACCCGGTCATCTTCTTCGAGCCGAAGCGCCGCTACTGGGACAAGGGCGAGGTCGCCACCGACGCCATTCCCGGCCCGCTGCACCGCGCCGCCGTGGCGCGCACCGGCTCCGACCTCACGCTCGTCGCGTACGGGCCGATGGTGAAGGTCTGCCTGGCGGCGGCCGAGGCGGCGCAGGAGGAGGGCCGGTCGATCGAGGTCCTGGACCTGCGTTCGATGTCCCCGATCGACTTCGACGCCATCCAGACGTCGGTCGAGAAGACCGGGCGGCTCGTGGTCGTCCACGAGGCGCCGGTGTTCTACGGCTCCGGGGCCGAGATCGCCGCCCGCATCACGGAGCGCTGCTTCTACCACCTGGAGGCACCGGTGCTGAGGGTCGGCGGCTACCACGCCCCGTACCCGCCGGCGCGGCTGGAGGACGAATACCTGCCGGGTCTCGACCGTGTGCTCGACGCCGTCGACCGCTCGCTGGCGTACTGAGAACTGGGGCGTGACAACGATGACGACCGACACTTCCAATGCCGCTCGCGTCCGCGAGTTCAAGATGCCCGACGTGGGCGAGGGTCTGACCGAGGCCGAGATCCTCAAGTGGTATGTCCAGCCCGGTGACACCGTCACCGACGGCCAGGTCGTGTGCGAGGTCGAGACGGCGAAGGCGGCCGTCGAGCTGCCGATCCCGTTCGACGGGGTGGTGCACGAGCTGCGCTTCCCCGAGGGCACGACCGTCGACGTCGGCGAGGTGATCATCGCGGTGGACGTGGCGCCGGGCGGTGAGGCGCCGACCGCCGCCCCCGCCCCGGAGCCCGCGGCGGCCCCGACGGCACCGGCCCCGACGGCACCGGCCCCCGCGTCCGGTTCGGGCCGTAAGCCGGTCCTGGTGGGGTACGGCGTCGCCGAGACGTCCACCAAGCGGCGCGCCCGCAAGGGCGACGCGGCGGCGGCCCGCACGGCTGCCGCGACCGTGGCGGCCGCGGTGCAGGGCGAGCTGAACGGCCACGGGCCCGGCTCCGTGGCCACGGCGGTCCGGGAGAACCGGCCGCTGGCCAAGCCGCCGGTGCGCAAGCTGGCGAAGGACCTGGGCATCGACCTGACCACGGTCGTGCCGACCGGCGCGGGCGGGATCATCACCCGCGAGGACGTGCACGCCGCGGCGGCCCCCGTACCGGCCCAGGCACAGCCGCCGGTCGCCGCGCAGGCACCGGCCGCGCCCGTGTCCGTTCCGGCCCCGGCTTCCGTACTCGACGAGGAGACGGCCGTCACCGCCGCCGTCGCGGGTGCCCGGGAGACCCGGATCCCGGTCAAGGGCGTACGGAAGGCCATCGCGCAGGCGATGGTCGGCAGCGCCTTCACCGCGCCGCACGTCACGGAGTTCGTGACCGTCGACGTGACGCGGACGATGAAGCTCGTCGCGGAGCTCAAGGAGGACAAGGACCTCGCCGGGGTCCGGGTCAACCCGCTCCTGATCATCGCCAAGGCGTTCCTGGTCGCGATCCGCCGCAACCCGGACATCAACGCCGCCTGGGACGAGGCGAACCAGGAGATCGTGCGCAAGCACTACGTCAACCTGGGCATCGCCGCCGCCACCCCGCGCGGTCTGATCGTGCCGAACATCAAGGACGCGCACGACAAGACCCTGCCCGAACTCGCCGGGGCGCTCAGTGAGTTGGTGTCCACGGCGCGTGAGGGCAAGACGTCCCCCGCCGCCATGGCGGGTGGCACGGTGACGATCACCAACGTCGGCGTCTTCGGCGTCGACACGGGCACGCCGATCCTCAACCCCGGCGAGTCCGCGATCCTCGCGGTCGGTGCGATCAAGCTCCAACCGTGGGTCCACAAGGGCAAGGTGAAACCGCGTCAGGTCACGACGCTGGCCCTGTCGTTCGACCACCGCCTGGTCGACGGCGAGCTCGGTTCCAAGGTCCTGGCGGACGTCGCCGCGATCCTGGAGCAGCCGAAGCGGCTGATCACCTGGGCCTGAGGCCGTACGGTTCACTCACCGCCGGTGGGCCCGCGCGTTCTGACGCGCGGGCCCACCGGCGTCTTCACACCCCTTGCCGTGAGGGCGAGTTCGGCGAAGACGGTCTTGCCGACGGTACGGGACTCGGCGCCCCAGCGGTCGGCCACCCGGTCGACGATCAGCAGCCCGCGCCCGCTCTCGTCGCCGGCGCCCACACGCGCCCCGGGCCCGCACGGCCGCTCGCCGCACGCGTCGCTCACCTCGATCCGCAGGACGCCGGGCATGAGGGCGAGCCGCACTCGGAACAGCCGCTCGGGCACGGCGCCGTGCAGCAGCGCGTTGGTCGCCAACTCGCTGACCAGGAGCGCCGCGTCGCTGGACAGCTCCGGATGCCCCCACTCCGCGATGAGCCGGGCCGCGCGTCGGCGGCTGAAGGCGACGTTGTGGGGGTGTGGTGTGTAGTCGAGCCGGTCCTCGCGGAGAACGGGCTCGGGGACGGAGATCTGTTCGGCTGAGGTCATGGACGCGTGCCTCCGTGGATGCGGGCGGTGGCGATGCCGTACCTGCGGGGGCGCCGGTTTCGGCGCGAGGCAGGGCGGTGCACTTCCGCCGGTTTCGGCTCCGCTGTGCGAGCGGCTGTGCGCCGAACGTAGTGCCTCGCTCATCCAGGACTCAATACTCTGGGAGATATATTCCCCGTACGAGGTAGCGCCTCAAGATCGCGAGACGTGCTGCGACACTTGTGGGGTTCACCGGGACGGGAGGTCTGCATGCAGGCGATGGGCAAGAGGGCGAACGGCAACCGAGTCTCCACCGTTCTCGGCCGACGCCTGGGTGGGGAACTTCAAAGCCTGCGGGTCGCGGCGGGCAAGACTCAGCGCCAGGCAGCCGAAGCGCTCAGCGCGACTCCGACGAAAGTCGTGAAGATGGAGAGCGGGTGGGTTCCGATGCGGGATCCGGACATCGCGGCGCTCTGCACCTTCTACGGAGTCAGCGAGCCGAGGATTCTTACCCACTTGCTGGAGCTGGCGAAGACCGATCGCGAGAGACGCAAGGTCAAAGGGTGGTGGAACGAGACCCCGACTCTTGCGACGCAGGTGGAGTACATCGCGATGGAGGACGCTGCCGTCAAGGTTCGACAGTGGCAGATGGCCCTCATTCCTGGCTTGTTCCAGACGGCTGAGTACACGCGGGCCATGGGAGTGGCTGACATGTCGTGGGACGACATCGACAGGATTGAGGACGTTGTCGCGGGCAGAGCGAAGCGCCAGGCCAGGCTGTACGGCGATGCGCCCCTGCGGATCCATGCTGTCATCTGGGAAGCTGCGTTCCACCAACTGATGGGCGGTCCTACGGTGATGGCGCGCCAGCTTGAGCACCTGTGCAACTTGGCCGAACTGCCGAATGTGCACATTCAGGTGTTGCCGTTCCGCGCAGGTGGCCATCCTTGCATCGGCGGCCCCTTCAACGTTCTGTCGTTCGGCGAGGACGAGGCGGTGGACGTCGTGCACATGGACACCCCTCGGTCCACCATCTGGGTCGAAGACGCGGACGAGAGCCAGGTGTTTGTCAGCCTTTTCAACCAGGCTTCCCGAATGAGTCTGTCGCCCTACGACTCGATCCAGTTCATCGACAGCACTGCGAAGGAAATGAGCAAGTGACTGCGTTCCGCTTCCACAAGTCCAGCTACAGCGCGACGTCCAGCGAGTGCGTTGAGGTCGCCCGCAACATCCCCCGTACCGTCGGCGTCCGCGACTCCAAGCGGCCCGACGGCCCCGTCATCGTTCTCGGCCCCGCCGCCTGGGACGCCTTCCAGGACGAGCTGGTCCGGTCGGACTGACCCGGAACGGCCGGGCTAGGCGACCGCGCGCGAGCAGCGTTCCGATATGCCCCGGACAGGGGGCGTCCAGCACTCGCGCCTCGGCCGTGGCGAACCCGGCGCGGGTGAGCAGGCGCTCCCATACGGCGGGGCGGTAGCTGTAGCGGTAGGTGAACATCGCCTTGCCCGCGAAGCCTCCCTTGTACATGCCCTGCGGTCCGTACGCGCCGGGGATCGCTGGGGGCTGGGAGAAGACGAAGACGCCACCGGGCCTGAGCCGCTGGCGGACGAGGGGGAAGAGACGGCTCGGGTCGGTGAACCAGGCGGCTCCGAAGATGGAGTAGACGGCGTCGTACGTGTCCTCGTGCTCGCTCAGGTATTCCAGGACCTCGGCGCATACGAACTCCGCGCCGCTGCCGGCCCATTTCGTGGTGGTCTTCTCGACCATGACGGGAGACAGATCGACGCCCCGAGCGACGATACCGTGCTGAGCAAGGTGGGCGAGGGCGCGGCCGGTGCCGCAGCCGATCTCCAACACCGAACGCGGGTCGCCAAGCAGCTCCGGGCCGGGGCCGTGACCGGCGTACTGAGTCCAGCAGAAGACCGGCTCCGCGTCGTCCTTGAAGGCGGAAGCGGCGTAGGTGTCCCACAGCTCCGCCTCGGTGGCGATGTCGTGTTGTGCGGGCAAGGCGATTCCTGTTCGCAAGAGCCGGCCCCTGTCCTCCGGGGGACCGAGGACAGGGGCCGGCGTAGGACTGTTCAGTGGCTGTCGGGGACCTTGTTGTCGCACGGTGAGCAGTCCGTGCCGTCGATCGCCCAGAGTTCCTCGTCGATGTGGAAGCCGATGGATTTCAGGAAGTCCGCCGTGCGCCGGCACAGTCCGTCACGACGGCACTCGATGAACGGGGCGTGGTGCTTGTAGCGGCCCTCGTTGTACACGTCGCAGAGAGCCCACCACACGGGCGTGTCGAGGATGAGCTGGTGGACGCCGATGTCGACGAGCTTGCCGACCCCGAGGTGGACCTCGGGGTGTTCCATGCAGCCGATGGTGTACATGACGGCGTTGCCAAGGACGCGTTCGGCCATGTCGCGGACCATCGTGTGGTCACGCAGCAGCAGGGCGGTCTCGCGGTCCCAGAGGGGCATGCCGCTGTCGAGCACATTGATCGTCAGGTGCTTGACGTGGGGCTGAACGGCGTTGAGGAGTTCTTTCGGGTCCCGTGTGCGGGTGCCGGTGGGCCGGTCGAGCGTGACGGTCATGGACTACTCCTTCGGAGACAGGTCGTGCCGTACCGATTCGAGCCCGTCCCGCCCGTCAGCCTGTCTGGGGCCGGACGTGCGGTGCGGGCGCCTTGCGGATCCCTTTCCGGCAAGGGCTACTCGGTGATCTGGTCGGATCGGGTGACTTGAGGGGTCCTGCCGGTCGCCGTGGCACAGGCAGGTGCAGCGACGCACGAACGGGAGCCCGGTGACGAAGGGCAGAGGAACGTCCTCCGTCTGGCGGCACTCCCCGAGCCCAGGAGTGGGCGAGCCGACATCGGCTCCGAGCGACGGCAGCACGATGCGCGCTTGATGGGAGGCCGCCCGCAGGCACTCCACGGCTGTGGAGGGATCAATATCGCGCGCTGTGACCATGGACAGGACGGTATGGACAGTGAGTTACTGGTGGCGATGCGATGTTCTCAGATGTTCTCCCGGTCTGGCTGAATGTTCGCGTGTGGTCTCACACGAGGAAGCACACGCTGTAGTGCGGGCGCATCAGCGCTGGTGATGCTGAAGGCGACAGGACCCCACACCATGGGAGGCGACCGTGGCACGACGACTGCGCTTCAACGGCACCGACAGCAAGAACGGTGGTTGCCCCGCCGTTCACGAGGATCTCGACTCTGGTGAGATCCTCGTCCAAGGAACGCCGCTCACTGACCCCGAGGACATCGTCCAGCTCCAGCACTTCGGCCCCGGAGATGCGGCGGTGGTCGTGCCGCGTGAACTCCTTGTCAATCATGGGCCCAAGGAGGTCACCCACGTGCCCGAGCTGATCCGCTTGGAAGAGTTCGGGCGGCTTTTTGAGACTTTCGAGCACTCGGCTTGGCACCTGGAGACACGGCGGGGTTACGCATCGGACCGGGAGGATCCCGGGTACGCGAAGTTCCTTGCGACTGGCACGGCTCCGTGCGACCTCGACAGCGAGTGGTGCGTGAACATCCGTCGGCAGACGGCCAGCGGCAAGTACGTGGGGCGGGTGCGCGTCGTTGACAACCCGCCGACCGAGGGACAACTGTTCCTGCTCGGCTATGCGAAGTGCAACGCGGCCACGGGCGAGGACGTGCGGAACCTGTGGCGCGAGGACGCGGCGCGCCTACGGCTGCCCACTGAAGACTTCTGGATCTTCGACAGCCGGTTGGTGGCCGTGCTGCGCTTCGACGACGAGGACGCCTTCCACGACATCGAGGTCATCACGGAGCCTGCCGAGGTCTTGCGGTACTGCCAGGTCCGCGACGCCGCGGTGCACGGGTCCTTGCGCTACGACGAGTTCGCGGCGCAGCTCGGCGCCAACTAGCGAGCAGAACCAGTGAGCACAGACTTCCAGCAGGCCAGGGAGGCCCTCGGACTGCGCTTGAGGGAACTCCGGATGTCGGCCCCAGGAGGACGGCTCACCGGCACGCAACTGGCTCAGCGGCTTGGTTGGCCGCACTCCAAGATCTACAAGCTGGAGAACGGACGGCAGACCGCCACCAGCGACGACCTTCGGGCCTGGGCCGGAGGTGTCGGCCGGCGGGATGTCTTTGATGAACTGGACGCCCGGCTCAAGGGCTTCGAGTCGCGCATCCGTTCCTGGCGCCGACAGCTGGCCGCCGGACACCGGCCCGTGCAGGACAGCTGGAACCTTGAGGTCGGGCGGTCCCAGACCATCTATGCCTGGGAGGAGTCTGTCGTTCCTGGCATGCTGCAGACGGCCGACTACGCGCGGCACATCTTCCTGCGGTACGCGGACCTTCAAGGTTCGGTACGCGACACAGATGCTGCGGTCCGTGCCCGCATGCGGCGTCAGGAGTGGTTGTACGAAGCGGGCCGAAAGTTCCACGCTTTGGTGTGGGAAGCGGCCCTCCACGCACTGATCTGCCCTCCATCTGTCCTCGCCGGCCAGCTCGATCGACTCGTCGGCATCATCGGGATGGACACCGTGGAGCTAGGAATCATTCCGCTTGGCGCCGCGCTCAAGATCCCGGCGGCCAACGGCTTCTGGGTCCTGGATGACAGGCTCGTGATTGCCGAGGACTGGCATGCGGAGCTGTGGCTCGACGAAGCCGACAGCGTGGCGACCTACCTGCGGGTCTGGAACACACTCAGGGAATCCGCCGTGTACGGCACTGACGCGCAGAACCTCATCTGTGCAGCACGACGGGCGTTGCGATCACGCTGAGCTTGTGGGCTGTCCGTGGGCCGACCGCACGGCGAGCGGCTGGGCCGGGCGCGGGGGGCACCTGCGGCCTCGGGCCCGTTGGGCACTGGCCAGCGCCTCTCCCTCCGCGTGAGGGGGAGGAAGCGGCGCCGCAGCGTGGGCGGGGTGGACGATCAGGGGCGTGCCGGGGCGGGGGCGGTGATCGTGCCCCAGCCGCTGCTGGTCACCGGCCCCGGCACCCCTGGCCACGCTGGTACGGGTCGCCGGGGCGCCGGGTCGCCGGGTCGAGTTGGCGGGTGGAGGAGACCTTCCAGGCCGGAAAGGGCTTGGCCGGGCTGGACGAACACCAGCTCCATCGCTTCACCTCGTGGTCCCGCTGGGTGACCCTGGCCATGCTCGCCCACGCCTCCTCGCTGTT
Organism: Streptomyces sp. CB01580; assembly: GCF_001905795.1. GTDB lineage: Bacteria > Actinomycetota > Actinomycetes > Streptomycetales > Streptomycetaceae > Streptomyces. The sequence goes on along the minus strand of NZ_LIXJ01000032.1, from coordinate 23,886 downwards.
CTCCGCGCCGACGAGCACGCCCGCGCCCCCGCCCCGGACGGGCTGATTCCGCTCACCTGCAACGAGGTCCAGCGACTGTTCATCACCCTCGTCGTCCAGCCTGCCCACGACGCGGCCCACCGGCTCCGCTGGTCCACCTGGCGACGCCGCCATCAGGCCCGAGCCCGGGCCGGCCATTACCGCCGGCAAGCCGCGAATCAGACATGAAGATCACGAGCTGCGGCGGGAGCGCCAAGGGCGGCTCAGGAGTAGGGGAACTCCTGGGCCGCCACCCGGATGGTCTCGTCCATCCGTAGGACGACGCAGCTCACAGTCCCGGACTCGACGATCAGGATGTCGGGCACGTACGACTCGTAGAAGCGGAGGTACCCGATGGGGCCCGCGGTCGTCGTCCGCGCTCCGAGCCATAGCAAGAGCCTGCGCAGATCGTGGAACCCGTCGGGATGCGCCTCCTGCCGCACGGTCAACGCCCAACCCCCATGGACCGAACGCAACTCCGCCACCTGGAGGCCTCCGATGCGCGATGCCGGCCCTCGGTCGTCCCAAAGGGGAACCTCGTACCCCTCGTCCTGCCGACCACCTTCCTCCGCCAAGTGCCAGCGGAGCAGGTCGAGATCGCGGGACGAGAGGGAGTCCGGCAGGTCGAGCGTGAGTTGGAGTTCATAGGTGTCAGCCACGGCCGCAAGCCTATGATCCCGGCAGGGGCGAGGCCCAGAACGACAAGAGCCGTATGACGGGAGGCTGTCACGTACGGTTCCGTGGGAGCCCGGAGGTGGGATTCCCCCGGGCGACCCGACTATTAGGGTGGTCCGATGGCATCGGTCAAGAAGATCCAGGTCACTTTCGACTGCGCAGAACCCGAGCGTGTGGCTCGTTTTTGGTGCGAGGTGTTGGGGTACGCCATAACGCTGCCTTCCGAGGGGGAGGGGTCATGGGCCGCGGCCTCCGATCCCACGAATGAGGGCCCGCGCATGTACTTCCAGCGCGTTCCCGAGGGGAAGGTCGCCAAGAACCGGGTGCATCTCGACGTGCGGGCCGGCACCGGGCTCGTGGGCGAGGAGCGCCTGGCCACCCTTGAGGCCGAACGCGATCGGCTGGTCGCGCTCGGCGCGGTGTGCGTGCAGGTGCTGTATGCCGATGACGAAAACGAATCGTGCATTGTGATGCAGGACATCGAGGGCAACGAGTTCTGTCTCGACTGAGCGTTCTTCGGAGCCGCCGAGATGGGAAGGATGGCAAGCTCGGCACCAAGTTCCTGACGGATGTCGCCGCGATCCTGAAACGGCCGGTGCCTCCGAGGCATTGGCCCCGGCGGGATTCGGGGGCGTGGCCAGGCGCGCGCCGGGTGCGTCAGGTTGCCCAGGCCGACATCCCCGCGTGGCCGACGGGGCCGCGCAGGAGAACCGGCGCGGCCTGGGCGGTGTGCTGGGCGCGCTGCCGGGGTGCCTGTACCTGAGCCACCCGCAGGTCATCGCGCGGGCGGAGTACAAGCCCGCGCAGTTGTCCGCGGCGCTCCGGGCCGGGCTCACGGTCCCGGCCACCCTGATCACGAACGATCCGATGGAGGCCAAGGCGTTCTGCGCCGCGCAGCCGACCATCTACAAGCCGTTGCACGCGGGGGCGTACGAGGTCGAGGGCGAGCCCGCCGGAATCTGGGCCGCCCCGGTCGGGGCGGGCGAGGTCGACGGCGCGGTGAGCCACAGTGCGCACCTGTTCCAAGCGCAGGTGCCCAAGGCGGCGGACGTGCGCGCGGTCGTCGTCGGTGAGCAAGTGTTCAGCGCCCGGATCACCGCGCCGCCCGGGGTCGTGGACTGGAGAGCCGAGTACCGGAGCCTCACCTATGAGCCGGTCGTCTGCCCGGAGGAGCTATGCGGGGCGCTGGCGCGGTTCCTCGCCGCCTTCGGGCTGAACTTCGGCGCCTTCGATTTCGCCGTGACCGCCGACGGCGGATGGTGGTTTCTGGAGTGCAACCCCAATGGCCAATGGGCATGGCTCGAAGACGTGGCCGGACTGCCGATCACCGCCGCAATCGCAGACCTGTTGGAGAACGGAGCGAGTCAGCATGAGTGACCCCCTGCCGTCGGAGCACCTACAGGCCGACCTCGCGCGGCGCCTGTCCGAGGCCGGTGCTCTGCGCAGCCCGGAATGGGAAGCGGCCGTGTTGTCAGTACCCCGCGAGGCGTTCCTCTCGCGTGGCTGGTTCGAGTACGAAGAAGGCGGCTGGTACCGGCCCGCGGCCGGAGACTCCGCGGAAGGACTCGCGCGGATCTACGAAGACGACACCCTCGTGACGCAAGTGGCCGGGGGCGTCTTCCCCGACCAGGTCGAGGGGCGCATCGCCGCGGCCCCCTCGTCGTCGTCCACCCTGCCGAGTTTGGTCGTGCGGATGCTCGAAGACCTGCGGGCGACCGAGGGGACGCGGGTTCTGGAGATCGGCACGGGCACGGGCTACTCGACCGCGCTGCTGTGCCATGTCGTCGGCGAGGACAACGTGACCACGGTCGAGGTCGACGCGGAGGTGTCCGCCCGTGCCGGGATCGCGCTCGCGGGCGTCGGGTACTGGCCTGTCCGCGTGGTCGGTGACGGCTTGGCGGGCTGCAAGGAGGGCGGCCCGTACGACCGCGTGATCGCCACGTGCGGCGTGCACACGGTGCCGGCCGCCTGGCTCGCGCAGACCCGGCCCGGCGGTGAGGTCCTGGTCACGGTCGGCGGATGGATGCACGCATCCGAACTCGTACGGCTCACGGTCGCCGACGACGGAACGGCAAGCGGCCCGGTTCTCGGCAGACGGGTCTCGTTCATGCTGGCCCGCCCCCACCTTCCGCCCCCGCTGGGCATCCTGCCGAACCTCTGCGAGGGCGACGCGGTGCCTACAGAACTGGGCGCGGATGTGCTCGACGACTGGACCGCCCGGTTCGTCGCGCAGTTCGCCGCACCGCGCGCACAGCGGGTCACAGTGGAGTGCGACGGGCGGACGGAACACGTCGTGATCGACGTGGACGCCGAGACGTGGGCGGTCGTCTTCCAGGACGGCGCGCGGTGGATGGTCCGGCAGGGCGGCACGGCGCGCCTGTGGGACGAGATCACCGAACGCCTTGCACAGTGGCAGGCGGACGGATGCCCGTCCGCCGACCGTATGCGACTGCACGTCGGCCCCGACGGGCAACGCCCCACCTGGGCTTGATTCCGCTCCGTATCACTTCGTGCCGGTCGTTGCGGGTGGGCGCGTCGCGCTTCCATCTGTGCTGCGGGCGGCGGTAGTTGAAGGCTGAATACCCAGCGTGGTGGACGTGGTACGTTCTGTGATCCAGAACCTCGATAAGGTGACCCCGGCGGCGGGCCAACGCCCCGGGGTCCGGCACAAGGAACAGACCTCCTCATGCAGATTCATCGTAGCCGCCATACGCGCGGTTTCACGGTCCTGCCCAACGCGTTGTTGCAGGACCGGCGGTTGTCGTACACCGCCCGTGGCCTTCTTGCCGATCTTCTTTCCCGTCCTGATGGTTGGTCCGAGGACGGTCGTCGGATGGCCGATGCGAGTCCGCAGGGTCGGTTGGCGGTGGCGAAGGCGCTGCGGGAGCTGACGGCCTTCGGGTACTACCGGGTGCATAAGATCCGTCGCGAGGACGGCACGTTCGTCAGCGAAGTCCATGTCTACGACACCCCGCAGCAGTCCGTCGCGGAATCGGGATCGGGTTCGGGTTCGGGGCGGGGTGCGGGTATCAACTGCCGGGTCGTACCGGGTATCAACCGTCCGGGTTCCGGTGGGCCGACCGCCGGTGGGCCTGGCGCCAACCCCGTAAAGAACGGTGGGAAAGAACCCTCCCTCCCCGGTCGGCGTCGGAAGCGGCGTCGGAGCCGGAGTCGGCGACAGGGTACGGACGGGCTGGCGGAGGCGCCCGTGGCGCCGACGCCTGCCACGGTGAGCGAGGTCTTCGGGGCCGAGGCCGAGGCCGGGGCCGGAGGTGGTCGGGGGAGCGTTGATCCGTTTGCCGCCGACGCGCGTGGTGTGGCCGTTGCCACGCTGTTCCGGGTGATCGGCCCGGAAAAGCGCCTGCGGCTCGGCGCGGTCGAGGCGCTCGCACTCGCGCCGCTGGTCTCCGCCTGGCTGGAACGCGGCTACGACCAGCGCGACCTGGCCGGGGCCCTGTTGAGCGGGCTGCCCGCACGTATCCACTCCGCCTCGGCCATCCTGCGCGACCGCCTGACCCGGAAACTGCCCCCGCCGCCGGAGCCCTCGTTCCCCGGGTACGCGATGCCCGAGCCCCCGCCCGGCTCGGGCCTGCCCCGCTGGGCCGAGTGCGACGAGTGCCGCCGCCCGGTCCCGGACAAGGGCCTCTGCCACGACTGCGCGGCACCGGCCGACGGACCCGACCACCCCCGACCCGACGACGACACCGCCACCCGTGCCCGTACTGCCGCCAGAGGCCGCGCACTGGTGCGCGCCGCGCTGCGGACGACGTAGCCGGAGCCGGGCCCATGGGCCGGTCCCGTCAACCCTGACGGGCACCCCGCCGCCTTGCGACGCATCACGTCCGACGCACCACGTCCGACGCACCACGCCCGACGCCGCGCGCCGATCCGCCGCGGATTAGCCGATCCGCCGCGGATTATGGGACAGCCCTTGGCGCCGGTTGTGAAAATGCTGGTCACGATCGGTCCGGTGCTCAGGAGCGGCGTCGTTGTCAGTGGTGTCGTGCATGATCGGCACGTCAGTTCTTCCACCCCTTCTACAAAGGCGGGGCGCCATGCCGATCACGAACCAGCAGATAGCAGAGCACGCATTTCTGGGGCTGCTGTACGCGGACTCGTACTTCCCCGATCACGTCGTCGACAAGGGCAGGGCGATCCTGCTGCGGCTGTGCGAGCGGATCGAGGCCGAGCAGCCGTCGGATCTGGCGGCCCTCTATGTGCTCACCCACGCGGCGACGGAGGAGTTCAACCTGCTGGAGGCGGAGTTCGAAGCGGCCGGGAGCGAGATCGAGACGGTCGCCCGCGAGGAGATCGCCGAGGACTTCTGGATCGTCGCGTCGGCCTACGGGTTCGCGGACGCGGACGTGGAGGAGCTGATCGCCCCCCGGGACTGGTGAGCTGCGAGGTCGGGTTCCAACGTGCCGGCGCACCGGCCGCTGCGGGATTCGGATCAACCGAGAGCTGATCGGGGCCCCGGACCGACCAGGCGCCGCGAGCGCGAGAAGGCCCGGACCTGCATACGGCAGGAGGGGCCCCGCGCGGCGAGGGACCCCTCCTCGTGTTTCCGGTACGGCTACTTCTTGAAGCCGTAGTCCATGATCTTCTTCATGTCCGCGGAGCGGGTGGTCGCGCTCGTGGAGGAAAGCACGGTGCCGATGATCGTCTTGCCGTTGCGGGTCGCGGCGAAGACCAGGCAGTACTTGGCCGTCGGGCCGGAGCCGGTCTTCACGCCGATCGCGCCGCTGTAGCTGCTGAGCATCGTGTTGGTGTTGGACCACGACATGTAGCGGTAGCCACCGGACTTCGTGGTGACCTTCTGCTTGGTCGATTTGGTCTTCACGATCGCGCGGAACGTGGAGTTCTTCATCGCGCTGGAGGCGATCTTCGTCAGGTCGCGCGGCGTCGAGTAGTTGGAGCCGTTCCCGATGCCGTCGAACGAGTCGAAGTGCGTGTTCTTCAGGCCCAGGGCCTTGGCGGAGGAGTTCATCTTGCCGACGAACGACTTCACGCGCGCCGCACGGGTGGAACCGGAGCCGAACTTGTCGGCCAGCGCGTACGCGGCGTCGCAGCCGGAGGGCAGCATCAGGCCGTACAGCAGCTGGCGGACCGTGACCTTGTCGCCCACGATCAGACGGGCCGACGAGGCGCCCTTGGACACGATGTAGTCGCTGTACGCCTTCTGGATCGTGACCTTGGAGTCCAGGTTGAGGTTCTTCTGCTCCAGGACGACCTTGGCGGTCATGACCTTGGTGGTGGAACCGGTGGAGCGACGGGTGTCCGCGGCCTTGCCGTACAGGGCCTTGCCGGTCCCGTTGTTCATCACGAAGCCGCCCTTGGCGGTGATCGTGGGGGTGGGCAGTGTGGCGGCCTGTGCGGTGGAGGCGAACACGCTGCCCGCGATGACGGCACCCGCAGTGAGGGCCACGGTGGCAGTGGCAGAAACGCGGTGTATGCCCTTAATGCCGATTTTCAACTTGAGTGCTCCCAAATGCCCCTGAAATGCGGCCACATGAAGGTGCCGCCGGTGATGTGACTCACCGGGGGAGGGAAAGGATGTGCTGATTCCCGGGATTTCTGGGGCAATTTTGGAGTCAAGGAAGTGTCGGCGGAAGGTCAAGGGCGATTGAGGAGATAGATCGGTGAGCCGTCGTGTGTGACGCCGTGGGGGTGCAGGCAGGCGTGCTTGCGCATGAACCGCAGGCACTCGTTGACGCGATGCACGGTGAGGCCCGTGCGGTCGGCGATCGATTCGAGTGGCTGGGCCAGTTCACCCTCCGCCGCCAGTACGGGGGCGATGCTGACGGCGACGGCCCATACGTCCTCCGTGACCGACATGCGGGACCGCCAGTCGTCGAGGACGGCCTCGGCCGTGGGACGGACAGGTCGGGGGCGTGGCTGTGGCGCCGGCTGCGGTGGTACGGCGACGGCGTGGGGGTGATTGAGGGGCGGGGCCGACACGTCGCCGGTGGCGAACAGGGTGTCGAGGCGGTCGGCGATACGTTCCAGGGCGCGTGCGGTGGCCTGCTGCGCGCGCAGGGTTTCACGCTGTGCGGCTGCGAACTGCTCGTCCAGCCGGATGTTCCGTTCCTCAAGGCGGGCGATCGCCTCGGCCACCCGGTCCGGCAGGGCGTGGACGACGGTGGGGGCGGGCGCGGCCGGTTCCGGCGAGACAGTGCGAGGACCGGCGAGAGAGTACGAGCCCTCTCGCTGGACAGTGACCACGACATCGACCACCCACTCCTTGAACGGCCGGCACGAGGGCTTCGTGCAGCCGTTGACGAGGTGGAGCAGCCCTCGCAGATCGATGAGATTCATGTCTCGACGCCACTCCCTGCCTGCGGGAACGCTGAGACCGTAACCTCCAGTTAGGTTCTCGAGAATGTCCCGGTGCGTCTCTGGTACGTGGTCGAGGAGAGTCTTCCGGGGGTTCGTGTATCCCAGGTGCTTGCACACGTCCACCGCCGGAAACCAGTGCTCCCCGTCCGGCATCGTCAGTCGCCGGATGCGGGCTCCGGTCGCCCCGTGGACGAAGTCGCTGATGTCGATCGCGTCCGGCCGTACAACATTCCGTCCCGCTGCGCCGGTCGCTTCCGTCGCGTTTTCCGTGGTCATCGGAAACCACCTCCGTAGCGGAACGTAAAGCGGAGCAAAGCTCGGATGCCCACGGAAGCGGGAACTTTCATCACATCGAGGAGGGGCGGCGAGGTTTCGCCCGTCCTGATCTCGACCCGCGTCCGTCCGGGATGCGTCCCGGCCGGGTCCGTAGATTGGACGATTTTCATGATGTACGCATGTTGTATCTATCATGTGCGCATGCCTTCCCCTCTCCCCGTCGTGAAGATCCCTGCCGAGCCCGCAACCGAGTCCACCGTGAAGACCGCCGTGAAGGCGTCTGCGAAGTCGGCCAAGCCGACGAGGGAGGCCAAGCAGCCGCCCGCGGCCGAGCGCGTCTACGCCCACGTCAAGGAAGCGGTGCTGAACCGCCGCTACGAGGGCGGCACGCTGCTCACCGAGGGTCATCTCGCCGAGGCGGTCGGGGTGTCGCGCACCCCGGTGCGTGAGGCGCTGCTCCGGCTGGAGGTCGAGGGGCTGCTCAAGCTCTACCCCAAGAAGGGCGCTCTCGTGCTCGCCGTCTCCGCGCAGGAGATAGCCGACGTGGTGGAGACCAGGCTGCTGGTCGAGGAGTTCGCGGCCCGCAAGGCCGTTCCCGCCTCGGCGCGGTTGATCGAGCGGCTCGAAGAACTACTGGACGAGCAGCGGCAGTTGGCCCATGAGGGCGACCTGGCCGCGGTGTCCGTGAAGGACCGCTGTTTCCACGCGGAGATCGTGCGCAACGCGGGCAACGACATTCTCGCCCGTCTCTACGACCAGTTGAGGGACCGTCAGCTGAGGATGGGGGTCGCCGTCATGGAGGCGCATCCGGGCAGGATCGCCGCGAACATCACCGAGCACGGTGAGCTGCTGGAGGCGATCAGGTCCGGCGACGCGGACGGCGCCGCGCAGGTCGTACGGCGCCACGTGGGCCGGGTCAAGGTGCTGGTCAGGGGTGAGGACCGGTGAGCTCGGGCGTCGCTCCCACCCTTTCCCTGCCCGGCGATCCACCCGGCGGCCGGCGTGCCCTATGGGTGTGGGGCATCGGGGTGGCCGTCTACTTCGTCGCCATCATCTTCCGTACCAGCCTGGGCGTCGCCGGACTCGATGCCGCCGACCGGTTCCACGTCAACGCCTCCGCGCTCTCCACGTTCTCCATCCTTCAGCTGCTCGTCTACGCGGGCATGCAGATACCTGTCGGCCTGATGGTCGACCGGCTCGGCACGAAGAGGGTCCTTGCTTTCGGGGCCGTCCTGTTCACGATCGGGCAGCTCGGCTTCGCCCTCTCGCCCTCGTACGGCATGGCACTGGCTTCCAGGGCCCTGCTCGGCTGCGGCGACGCGATGACGTTCATCAGCGTGCTGCGGCTGGGCGCCCGCTGGTTCCCGGCCCGGCGCGGTCCGCTGATCGGCCAGGTCGCCGCGCTGTTCGGGATGGCGGGCAACCTCGTCTCGACACTCTTCATCGCGCGGGCCCTGCACGGACTCGGCTGGACCACCACCTTCGTCGGCAGCTCCGTCGCCGGGGTCGTCGTCCTGGTGCTCCTGCTCCTGTTCCTGAAGGACCACCCCGAGGGGCACGAGCCGCCGCCCGTCGCGCACGCGGGTGCGGCCTTCGTACGCAAGCAGATCGCCGCCGCCTGGCGGGAACCGGGCACCCGGCTCGGCATGTGGGTGCACTTCACCACGCAGTTCCCGGCCATGGTGTTCCTGCTGCTGTGGGGGCTGCCGTTCCTGGTGGAGGCGCAGGGACTCAGCCGGTCCACCGCCGGTGAGCTGCTGACCCTGGTGGTGCTCTCCAACATGGCGTTCGGGCTCGTCTACGGGCAGGTCATCGCCCGGCACCACGCGGCCCGTGCCCCGCTGGCCCTGGGGACGGTCGCGGTGACGGCACTGCTCTGGGCGTCGGTCATCTTCTTCCCGGGCGGCCAGGCTCCGATGTGGCTGCTGATCGTCCTGTGCGTGGTGCTCGGCGCCTGCGGTCCCGCGTCGATGATCGGCTTCGACTTCGCGCGGCCCGCGAACCCGCCGGAGCGACAGGGCACGGCGTCGGGCATCGTCAACATGGGCGGCTTCATCGCCTCGATGACCACGCTGTTCGCCATCGGTGTGCTGCTGGACAGCACCGGTGACGACTACCGGATCGCGTTCGCCTCGGTCTTCGTGCTGGAGACGCTCGGTGTCGTACAGATCCTGCGGCTGCACTCCCGGGCCACGCACCGCGAGCGCGAACAGCACGTGATCAGCCGCGTGGAGGCCGTGCACGTACCGGTGTGACTGGTGCGATCGGTGTGACCCACGTGCCGTGCGGCCGTCCGGGCCCGTCGGCTCGTGCGATCCGTCCGCCCGCTCGGGTCCGGCTCTGTGGCCGAGTGGTGCCCGTCGCGCCGGGTCGGCGGCGCGCCCGTTCTCGTTCGACGGGCGCCGCCGACCTCGGTGGCACGGGTGCTGCCGGAGGAGGCGTCAGGGCGCCAGGACCCCACGCCGTAGGGCGACGTGGCAGGGCCTCACGGCGTCACGGCGAAGTTCCGCAGGATCGCGTCCGCCAGGTCCTGGTCGCCCTCGACCTTGACGCGGTCCGGCACCGCGCCCGCGCGCATCCGCCCGCAGGCCAGCCGGGAGTACGTCTCCCAGTCCATCGCCAGGGTCACGGCGGGCCCGAGCGACGGCGAACCGTCCACCGAACCCCGGCCCTCCGCGTTGACCCTGACCGTGCGCAGGAACTCCACCGGGCCGTTCACATCGATCACCACCGCCGAATGCGGCGGCGCGCCCGCGTCCTTGGCGACCACCTTCGGCAACGCCTCCAGCAGGACGTCCCGGACGATGGTGGCCCCGGGCGAGTCCAGGTTGCCGGGTCGGCCCAGCGCCACCCGCAGGTCCTGCTCATGCACCCAGACGTCGAAGGCCCGCATCCGCAGGGCCAGTTCGAGGGTCTGCTCGGTGCCGAGCGGCGCGCGGACCATGGTCTCGGGGGCACGGTTCTCGTTGCGGAGCTGACGGGCGCGCCGAATGATCGTGTACTCCAGTTCGGCGAGCATCTCCGGCGAGGTGTGGTGGCGCCGCACGTCGACCTGCATCTCCATGTAGCGGGCCAGGTCGTTCTGCATGTGGTACAGGTCGCGCGGCAGTGAGTGGATCGGGCGCGGATCTCCGAGCTGTTCGGACTCCATGCCGATGATGTGCGACACGATGTCGCGCACGGACCAGGCGGGACACGGCGTACGGCCGTTCCACTCCCCTTCGGCGAGCGGCTTCACCAGCTCGGCTATCGCCTCGATGGAGTGGGTCCAGGCATCGGCGTAGTTCTGAAGGCTGGGATGGACGGTCACGGGACCCCTCGTGCGGTTCTGCGGTGCATGGGCTGGAGTGCTGGGCGCGGGCGGCGGACTGCGTGGGAGGTTCGATCGCTAAGTTACGCTGCGAGCAGGCACCCCGGCAGTGCTTTCGTGTGACGATCGTAGGCCCGTGTTGACGGCTCGAATGCCAGGACGGTGGTAGTGTGCGCGCCTCCCTCATCCAGATCGCAGTAGACCCGGACGAATCCGTCGATTCCCGCAGGCAGCGTGCGGCTTCGCTGGTCTCCGCCCAGCGTGGCGCGGATCTGGTGGTCCTGCCCGAGCTCTGGCCGGTCGGAGCCTTCGCCTACGACTCCTTCCGGGACGAGGCCGAACCGCTCCAGGGGCCCACCCACACCATCATGGCGAAGGCCGCGGCGGACGCCGGGGTCTGGCTGCACGCGGGCTCCTTCGTCGAGCGCGCGCCCGACGGCACGCTCTACAACACCGCGCTCGTCTTCACGCCCGAGGGCGAACGGGCCGCCGCGTACCGCAAGATCCACCGCTTCGGCTTCGACCGGGGCGAGGCGGTCATGATGGGCGCGGGCGACGAACTGGTCACGGTGGACCTGCCGCAGACCACGCTGGGCCTCGCCACCTGTTACGACCTGCGCTTCCCTGAGCTGTTCCGGGGCCTGGTGGACGCGGGTGCCGAGACCCTGGTCGTCGCGGCGGGCTGGCCCGAGCGGCGCCGCTCGCACTGGACGCTGCTGGCCCGGGCCCGCGCCGTCGAGAACCAGGCATACGTCCTGGCCGTCGCCACCGCGGGCACCCACGGCGGGGTCCCGCAGGCCGGCCACAGCATCGTCGTCGACCCCTGGGGCGAGACGCTCGCCGAGGCGGGTGCGGAGGAGGAAGTGCTGAGCGTGGAGTTCGATCCGGAGAAGGTGGCGACGACCCGCGAACAGTTCCCCGCGCTCAAGGACCGTCGGCTCGGACTGACCCCGCCCCCGGCCAGCGCGTAGCCACGGGCCCGGTCCGCCCGTACGCGCGGACCGGGCCCGGCCCGAGCTGGGCCGGGCCGGGTCGGTCCTGATCGAGCCGAGCGGAACCGGGTCAGCCCTCGTGCTCCTTCTCCGCGAGCACGATGACGCACACCGACACGGCAATGAGCAGTGCCGCGTCGGCGTCCTCCCGCACGATGTCGATGCCGTAGGTGTCGCGGACGGTCAGCAGGCGCCGCGAGATCTGGGCCAGCAGCTCCCCGTCGTACTCGACGGCGAATTCGCGGTCGAGGATCCGGCCGCTGACGTCCAGCTCGGTGCCGTCGACCAGCGTGACCCGGTAGTGGTTGCGCAGCAGCGACAGTCGCTTGCGCCTGATCGTGGCGAGCTGTTCGCCGCCGCGCTCGATGAGCATCGTGTCGCGGAGGCTGAACAGCTTCTGATGGATTTCGACCAGTACACGGCCCTCGCTGTCCTTCAGCTCGAAGGTGTCCCGCAGCCGCATGGCCTTGCCGTCGACGAGGAAGACCTTGCGGCCGTCCGTGTCCTCGATCCAGTAGTCGTCACCGATGCCGAAGAGGCGTTCCCGCACCTGGAATCTCATGGCCCATAGGTTCCCCCATGACCCTCCGGAACACGCGGACCCCGGGAACACGCGGACGCCGCCTCCGGAACATGTGGACCCTCCGGGCTCGCGCGCACCTTTCGGCCCGCGCGCACCCTCCGGAATGCGTGCGGGCCGCGGTGCTGTTGACTGTCGACATGGCAACACGTGCACGCGTCAGGGCCCCCGAACTGATCGGCAAGGGCGGCTGGCTCAATACGGGAGACCGGCAGTACACCCTTGCTGACCTGCGAGGGCGCATCGTCGTCCTGGACTTCTGGACCTTCTGCTGCGTGAACTGTCTGCACGTCCTCGACGAGCTGCGCGAGCTGGAGGAGAAGCACCGCGACACCGTCGTGATCATCGGGGTCCACTCGCCGAAGTTCGTCCACGAGGCCGAGCACGAGGCGGTCGTCGACGCGGTCGAGCGGTACGAGGTCCGGCACCCGGTCCTCGACGACCCGGAGCTGGCGACCTGGAAGCAGTACGCCGTACGGGCCTGGCCCACCCTGGTCGTCATCGACCCCGAGGGCTACGTCGTCGCGCAGCACGCGGGCGAGGGCCACGCGCACGCCATCGAGAAGCTGGTCGAGGAGCTGGAGACCGAGCACGCGGCGAAGGGCACGCTGCGGCGTGGCGACGGCCCCTACGTCCCGCCCGAGCCGGTCGCCACGCATCTGCGGTTTCCCGGCAAGGCACTGCTCCTGCCCGACGGGGGCTTCCTCGTCTCCGACACCACCCGCCACCGCCTGGTCGAGCTGGAAGCCGACGGCGAGACGGTGCGCCGCCACGTCGGCACCGGCGACCGGGGGTATGCCGACGGCTCGGCGGACGAGGCCCGGTTCTCCGAACCGCAGGGACTCGCCGTGCTGCCCGACGGCCGGATCGCGGTCGCGGACACGGTGAATCACGCCGTCCGGGCCCTGGACCGCGCCACGGGAACGGTGACGACCCTCGCCGGTACCGGCCGCCAGTGGTGGCAGGGAACGCCGACGTCCGGCCCGGCCCGCGAGGTCGACCTCTCCTCGCCCTGGGACGTCGCCTGGTTCGCGGACCGGCTGTGGATCGCCATGGCGGGGGTCCACCAGTTGTGGACCTACGACCCCGCGACGGAGACCGTGCGGGTCGCGGCGGGCACGACCAACGAGGGCCTGGTCGACGGGACGGCCGAGGAGGCGTGGTTCGCCCAGCCCTCGGGGCTCGCCGTGTCGGCGGACGGGGAACGGCTGTGGGTCGCGGACTCGGAGACGTCGGCGCTCCGGTACGTCGAGCGCGACGGCACCGGCTTCGCCGTCCGTACGGCCGTCGGCACCGGCCTCTTCGACTTCGGGCACCGCGACGGTGCCGCGGACCAGGCGCTGTTCCAGCATCCGCTGGGGGTGACCGCCCTGCCCGACGGGTCCGTCGCCGTCTGCGACACGTACAACCACGCGCTGCGGCGCTACGACCCCGCGAGCGGCGAGGTCACCACCCTGGCCACGGATCTGCGCGAGCCCAGCGACGCCGTGCTGGTCGACGGCGACCTCGTGGTCGTCGAGTCCGCCCGGCACCGGCTGACCCGGCTGCGGCTGCCCGAGGAGGCCGTCCGCGTCGCCGACCGGGCGCACCGCACGCAGCGCGCCGCCACCGAGATCGCTCCCGGCACGCTCCGGCTCGACGTGGTCTTCCGGGCGCCCGCCGGGCAGAAGCTGGACACCCGGTACGGCCCGTCGACGCGGCTGCTGGTCTCCGCGACCCCGCCGGAACTCCTGGCGGAGGGGGCCGGTGCCGGCAGCGACCTCTTCCGCGACCTGGTCCTGGCCGACGGGATCACCGAGGGGGTGCTGCACGTCTCCGCGATGGCCGCCTCCTGCGACGACGACCCGTCGAACGAGTACCCGGCCTGCCACGTCCACCAACAGGACTGGGGTGTCCCCGTCCGCGTGAGCACGGAGGGAACGCCCCGGCTGCCGCTGGTGCTGGCAGGGCTGGACGAGCAGGAGCAGGAGCGGGCCTGACGGCGCGACGGAGCCCCGGACGCGGAGGGCCTTCCGCGTCCGGGTGCGGTGTCCACGGCGAGGCGGGGCCGCGCGTCCCGCGGGGCCCGTCGTACGGCCCGGCTCAGCGGGTCAGGAGGTGCCCGCCCGCTTCATGGAGCTCACCGCGTCGGCGACCGTGCTCCGGTACAGGCCGAGCTTCGGGTCGAGCACCTTCACATCGGGGCCGAGGTCGAAGTTCTGCGTGTCCGCGTTGGGCATGTGGTCGCCGTCGGCGAGCACGTTCATCTCGTTGATCCAGGTCATGCCGTCGCCGCCCTTCGGGTTGAGGTCGATCACCGCGATGGCGGCCGTCTTCGGCTTGACCGGGTAGGCCGGTGCGCCGCCCAGGCCACCGGGAACCTTCGGCTGGACGTCCCCGCTGTGGTCCGAGGCCTTCGCGGCGCCCAGGCTGACCTGCGGGAAGTAACTCAGGCCGCAGGAGTTGGCGCCGACGTTGTTGACCTCGATCACGTGCTGGGTGGCCGAGCCCTGACGGGGGTACACGCGCACCGACAGGTCCCCGCTCTTGCACGGGTGCGCGTAGGCGTAGCTGTCGCTGGTGTTGCCGCCCCCCGTCTTGGCGCTGCCGTTGGACGTGCCGGTCTTCGAGGCGCCCGTCTTCGTGGTGCCGGTGTTCTGCGCGGCGTCGCCGGACTTCGCGGTGGTCGTGGTCGTCCCGTCGGTGGCGGACTGGGAGGAGTCCGCCGAGGCGGCAGCCGCTGCGGCGTCGTTCGCCGGGCCGGCGGACTTCGTGCCGGTGTCGTCGTTGCCGCCGCAGGCGGTGAGGGCCAGGGCGAGCACGGCGGTGGTCGCGGCGGCGAGGACGGCGGAGCGGCTGCGGAAGGTACTCATGGTTTTTCCCCCGAGTGTGACGAGTGTGACGAGTGCGATGGGAGGCGGACGCCTCGGCCCCGGTCATCCGGCGGACGCCTCTGACCTGCTGACATCCATGAGTCTGGGGCCCGTCGCTCATGTTCCGCTGTTGTCCCGCTGACGTCCCGCTGACGTTCCCTGTCGTGCTGCGCGGGCATCTCCGTCAGGGCTTGAGCGGGTGTCTTCACAGGGGCTTGCGCGGGCGCTCCCACGGGGCTCTTCGGAGCACCTCTCCACAGGTGCCTGCTCGGGCGGCCTCGTGGGTGCCCGCGCGGCCGTCCTGTTGTGTGCCTGCGTGGGTGCTCTTGTGAATGCCCGCGCGGCCGTCCTGGTGTGTGTCTGCGTGGGTTTCCTCGCCGCCACGCCCGCCCACTCGAACGGTGGGAACGCACGCAGCGGCGCGGGCTCAGTCGTCGTCGACGGCGAGCCGTCCGACCGCCTCTTCGTACCGTCTGCGGTACTCCGCGCGTGCGGTGACCCGCAGCAGGGCTTCGAGGGCCCGCACCGCCCCCTGGTCGTACCCGGTGCGTTCCGCCTCCGCTGCCGCCAGGTCCAGCATCCGGATGCCCGCCTCCTCGTCGCCGAGCGCCAGCCGGGCCTCTCCGCCGACGGTCAGCAGCAGTACCCGGCGGGCCTCCTCCTCCTGTTCGGGCCCGAGGGCGAGGGCCGCGCGGGCGGAGTCGAGGGCGTCCTGCGGCCGGTTCGCGGTGAGCTGCATCCGGGCGAGATGCTGCAGGGCGAGCATCTCCGTGTGCGTGTCGCCCTCCTCGCGGGCCAGGTCGACGGCGCGGGCGCAGTCCACCAACGCCGCGTCGAGCCCGCCGTCCTCGGCCTGGACGACGGCCAGGTTGACCAGCGCGGTCGCCTCACCGAGCCGGTCACCGGCCTGCCGGGCGAGACCGGGCGAGCGTTCCAGTAGGGCGATGGCCTCCGAGGTCCTGCCCTCCTCGGTGAGCACCCAGCCCAGCAGGTTGAGCACCCGCGACTCGGCGTACGGGTCCTTCTCGGCGCGTGCGGAGCCGAGAGCCAGTTCCAACAGCGGCGACCAGTTGTCCCGTACCCGCCACACGACCTGCGGCCACTGGAGGAGGATGATCCGCCAGGCCCGGTCGTGGAGTCCCGCGGTCCGGGCCGCCACGGCGGCGAGGGCCAGATCGTCGCGTTCGGCGGCCAGCCAGCGCATGGCCGTCGCCCGGTCGGCGAAGTCCCGGACCGCGGCGGGCGCGCGGAAGTCCTCCGGCAGGACGAAGCAGGGCTCACCGCCGGGTTCGGCCGTGTCGGCGGCGGCGAGCGCGGTGGCGATGTAGTGGTCGAGGACATTGCGGAGCGCCTCGTCCGCGGACGCCGGGTCCAGGCCGCGGGCATAGAGGCGCACCAGGTCGTGCAGAATCCAGCGCCCGGGAGCCGTCTCGGTGACGAGATGGGCGGTGGCGAGCCGTTCCAGTGCCGCCGCGGCGGTGACCGGGTTCGTACCGGCGAGCGCGGCGGCCGTGTACGGGTCGAAGTGGCTGCCGGGGTGGTGTCCGAGCCGGGTGAACTGGTGGACGGCGTCCGGCGACAGCTGCTGCACGGTCAGCCGTAGCGCGGCCGGGACACCGGTGTCGTCCACATCGAGGTACGTCAGCCGGCTGCGTTCGTCGGCCAGTTCGTCGGCCAGGCCCGCCAGCGTCCAGCGAGGGCGCCCGGCCAGCCGGGCCGCGGTGACCCGCAGGGCCAGGGGCAGGCCCCCGCACAGCTCGGCGAGCCGTCGGGCCGCCATGGGTTCGGCGAGGACCCGTTCCTCGCCGAGCACTCCGGCCAGCAGGGCGGTGCCGTCCTGGGGTTCGAGGACATCGACCGGCACGGGGCGGGCCGCGTCCGAGGCGATGAGGCCCTCCAGCCGGTTCCGGCTGGTGACCAGCGTGACGCAGTCGGCGCCGCCGGGCAGCAGCGGCCGGACGGAGGCGGAGTCGCGGGCGTTGTCGAGGACGACGAGCAGCCGACGTCGGTCGGTCAGCGACCGGAACAGTGCGGCTGCCGCGGACACCGACTCCGGGACGCGACGCGGTGCGACGCCCAGCGCCAGCAGGAACTCGCGCAGGACCTCCACGGGCGCGGGTTCACCGGTGTCGCTGAACCCGCGCAGATCGGCGAAGAGCCGCCCGTCCGGGAAGGCGGCGGCGTTGCGGTGCGCCCAATGGAGGGCCAGCGCGGTCTTCCCCACCCCGGCCGGTCCGGTGACCAGGCAGACGGGTGCCTCGCCCGCCGCGGCCCGGCCGAGCGCGGCCAGTTCGGCGGCCCGTCCCTGGAAGCCGCGGGGCGCGCGGGGGAGCAGATCGGCGGGGCGCGGTTCGCCGGCCGAGAGGGCCAGGGTCGGGGCGGTGGAGGCATGGGGAGGCGACGCGACGGCAGCGCGGCCCGGTCCGCCGGCAAGACCCGGTCCGCCCGCACGGTTCGTCCGGACCGCGTGGTCCGTGCGGGCCGGTGCGTGGTGTGCTTCGTCCGTGCGGTCCGTTCCGGCCGTGCGGTTGGTCCCGCCCGCTCCTCCGGCCGTACGGTCCGGCTCGGCGGCGCGCTCCGGGCCGGGGTCGCCGCGCAGGATCAGGGCGTACGCGTCGGCGAGTTCGTGCCCCGGGTCGATGCCCAGCTCCTCGGCGAGCAGCCGCCGGGTGCGGTGGAACCAGTCCAGTGCCTCGGACTGGCGCCCCGCCCGGTACAGCGCCGTCATCAGCGCGGCGGCCAGCGACTCCCGCATCGGATGCGCGGCAGCCTCCGTGCGCAGCACCGCCGCGGCCCGGCTGTGCTCGCCCAAGACCCCGTATGCGTAAGCCAGTTGTTCGACCGTCGCCAGCCGTGACTCCTCCAGGGAGTGGGCGGCCGCCTGGAGCGGCGGGGCGGCGAACACCCCGGTGAGCGCCGGGCCCTGCCACAGGGACAGGGCCTCCTTGAGCATCAGCACGGAGTCCGCGGGATCGCGCTGTTCCCGTGCCAGCAGCAGGAGTTCCTCGAACCGGTGCGTGTCCAGCAGGGACTCCGACAGCCGGAGCAGGTACGCGTCGCCGAGGGTGACCAGCTCCACCCCGTATGCCCCGGCGTCCGCGCCGACCAGGAGGGCACGGAGCCGGGACACGTGTCCTTGGATGACGCCGCGGGCGTGCAGCGGCGGGGCGTCGTCCCACAGCGAGTCCGTCAACCGGGCCATGGATACGGGGGTGTTGGCGGACAGCAGCAGCGCGGCGAGCAGGCTGCGGCGTTTCGCGGGTCCGAGCGGCAGCGGTCCGGTGAGCGTCTCCACGGAGACGGTGCCGAGCAGCCGGAACTCCACGTGCGGCTCCCCTTCCGGGCGGGATGCGCCCCGGCGGGGGCACGGCATGGCCCCAGGATATCGGGGGGTGCCGGGGAGCCGTGAGCGGCGATTCCCGGCCGGTCGCGGGGCCGTCGGCCCGAGGAACCCTTCCGGGCTGATCAGCCCGGGGGCTCGGCCCGGCGGATCAGCCCGTCAGGAACGCCGACAGCGCGTTGGCCAGCAGGTACGGGTCGTCCGCGCCGCACAGTTCGCGGGCGCTGTGCATCGACAGGATGGGGACGCCGATGTCCACGGTCTGGATGCCGTGCCGGGCGGCGGTGATCGGCCCGATGGTGGTGCCGCACGGCATCGAGTTGTTGGAGACGAACGTCTGCCACGGCACGCCCGCCTTCCGGCACGCCTCCGCGAACACGGCCCGGCCGCCGCCGTCGGTCGCGTACCGCATGTTGACGTTGACCTTGAGGATCGGCCCGCCGTTGACCACCGGGTGGTGGGTCGGGTCGTGGCGCTCGGCGTAGTTGGGGTGGATGGCGTGGCCGGTGTCGGAGGAGAGGCAGGCGGTCCCGGCGAACGCCCGTGCGCGGTCCTCGTACGAACCGCCGCGCGCGAACACCGAGCGCTCCAGCACCGTGCCCAGCAGCGGCCCGTCGGCGCCGGTGTCCGACTGGGAGCCGTTCTCCTCGTGGTCGAAGGCCGCCATGACCGGGATGTACGGGAGCTCGGCGTCCGGCTGCCCGGCGACGGCGGCGAGCGCTGCGGTCGCCGCGTGCACGGAGAGGAGGTTGTCCATCCGCGGGCCGGCCAGCAGCTCGCGGTCCCGGCCCAGGTAGGCGGGCGGCTCGACGGGGTGCGGCATCAGGTCCCAGCCGATGACGTCATCGGCGTCGACTCCGGCCTCCTCGGCGACGAACCGGATCAGGTCGCCCTCCTCGACATCCCCGAGGCCCCAGATCGGCTGCATGTGCTTCTGCCGGTCAAGCTTCAGACCGTCCGGGTTGGCCGAGCGGTCCAGGTGCACGGCCAGCTGAGGCACGCGCAGCAGCGGCCGGTCGATGTTCACCAGCCGGTGCGTGCCCCCGCGCAGCGAGATCCGCCCGGCGAGCCCGAGATCGCGGTCCAGCCAGGTGTTGAGGAGCGTCCCGCCGTAGATCTCCACGGCGACCTGGCGCCAGCCGTGCGCCCCGGTGTCGGGCAGCGGCTTGACCCGCAGGTTCGGCGAGTCGGTGTGCGCCCCGACGATCCGGTACGGGGTGTGCGCCTTGGCTCCCTCCGGCACGTACCAGGCCACGATCGCGCCGCCGCGCAGGACGTACTTCCCTCCGTGAGTGCCGTCCCAGGCCGCGGTCTCCTCGACCTGCCGGAACCCGGCCTTCTCCAGCCGCGCCGCCGCGGTGGCCACCGCGTGGTACGGGGAGGGGGAGGCCATCAGGAAGGCCATCAGGTCGTCGGTGTGCCCGCGGTCGAAGCGGAGGGAGGAACTCATGTTCTTCACTGTAACGAGGCCGGACCGGAACGTTTCCCCATCGTCCCGCACTCGGCACGCGCCGCTGTACGGGACGGCGGCGCGCCGTCCCCGAAGTGCCGCGATCGCGACGCTTCGGGCAGTGCCTCGGCGGTGGTGGTTCCTCCCATGAACGGGATTCTCGGCCGTGCCCGCAGCGTGCCCAGCCCGTACGAAGGCACCGCCACCCGAAAGTGCGTACGGGTGGCGGTGCCGGTCGACGATCCCGGGTGGGAGAGGCCTAGTGCCGCTCCCGGCAACGTTTGCCCCGTCGCACCGGACGCCGCTCCTTCCGGGCAAACCTTGCCGGTCACGGCACTAGAACGCGGCCTCGTCCAGCTCCATCAGCGAGTTGTCGACGGACTCGGCGAGCGCCCGCTCGGTGGAGACGCCCGGCAGGACGTTCGCGGCGAAGAACTTCGCGGCGGCGATCTTGCCCTGGTAGAAGGCGACGTCCTTCGCGGAGGCGGTGGCCAGCTTCTGGGACGCGATGTGCGCGCCCTTGAGCAGCAGGTAGCCGACGACGACATCGCCGGAGGACATCAGCAGGCGGGTGGTGTTCAGGCCCACCTTGTAGATGTTCTTGACGTCCTCGCCGGTCGCGGTGAGGTCGGTGATCATCGTGCCGACGATCGCCTCCAGGTCCACGGCCGCCTTGGCGAGCGAGTCCAGCGCGCCGGACAGCTCCTCGTCGCCCTGGGCGTCGGTGAGGAACTGCTTGATCTCCTCGGACAGGGTGTTCAGCGAGGCGCCCTGGTCACGGACGATCTTCCGGAAGAAGAAGTCCTGGCCCTGGATCGCCGTCGTGCCCTCGTACAGCGTGTCGATCTTGGAGTCACGGATGTACTGCTCGATCGGGTACTCCTGGAGGTACCCGGAGCCGCCGAACGTCTGGAGCGACTGCGCCAGCTGCTCGTAGGACTTCTCGGAGCCGTAGCCCTTCACGATCGGGAGCAGCAGGTCGTTCAGGCCGTTCAGCGCCTTGGTGTCCTCGCCCGCGGCCTCCTTCTCCTGGATCGCGTCCTGGACGGACGCGGTGTACAGGACGAGGGAGCGCATGCCCTCCGCGTACGCCTTCTGCGTCATGAGGGAGCGGCGCACGTCGGGGTGGTGCGTGATGGTGACCTTGGGCGCGGTCTTGTCCATGAACTGCGACAGGTCGCTGCCCTGGACGCGCTCCTTGGCGTACTCCAGCGCGTTCAGGTATCCGGTCGACAGGGTCGCGATGGCCTTCGTGCCGACCATCATGCGGGCGAACTCGATGATGCGGAACATCTGGCGGATGCCGTCGTGCTTGTCGCCGATCAGCCAGCCCTTGGCCGGGTGCTTGTCGCCGAACGTCATCTCGCAGGTGTTGGACGCCTTGAGGCCCATCTTGTGCTCGACGTTCGTCGCGTACGCGCCGTTGCGCTCGCCCAGCTCGCCGGTCTCCCAGTCGAAGTGGAACTTGGGGACGAGGAAGAGCGAGAGGCCCTTGGTGCCGGGGCCGGCGCCCTCGGGGCGGGCCAGCACGTAGTGGAGGATGTTCTCGGACATGTCGTGCTCGCCCGAGGTGATGAACCGCTTCACGCCCTCGATGTGCCAGGAGCCGTCCTCCTGCTCGACCGCCTTCGTACGGCCCGCGCCGACGTCCGAACCGGCGTCCGGCTCGGTCAGCACCATCGTCGAGCCCCACTGCTTCTCGACGGCGATCTGCGCGACCTTCTTCTGCGCCTCGTTGCCCTCGTCGAAGAGGATGCCGGCGAACGCCGGGCCGGAGGAGTACATCCAGATGGCCGGGTTCGAGCCCAGCAGCAGCTCCGCGTACGCCCAGATCAGGGAGCGCGGCGAGGTGGTGCCGCCGATCTCCTCGGGCAGGCCCAGGCGCCAGTACTCGGAGTCCATGAAGGCCTGGTACGACTTCTTGAACGTGTCCGGGACCGGCGCGGTGTTGGTCTCCGGGTCGAAGACCGGCGGGTTGCGGTCGGCATCGGCGAAGGAGTCGGCCAGCTCGTTCTCCGCGAGGCGGGTGATCTCGTCGAGGATGCTCTTCGCCGTCTCGACGTCCATCTCGGCGAACGGTCCGGTGCCGTACGTCTTGTCGCGACCGAGCACCTCGAAGAGGTTGAACTCGATGTCGCGGAGATTCGACTTGTAGTGCCCCATGGAAGGCTCTCCGTAATCAATAGCAGTGGCACGCGACGCCCCGGGCGCGGCGTGCGGGCCGGGTGGGCGACGAGCTGGCGGTACGCATATCAGCTGACCCCTCCGATGATGCTACCCGTCAGTAATAAGATGCAACCCCTCAAGGGGGCGATGTGTCCCATTACTCTTTGCCGCATGTACGGCTACGACCAGAACCCGGGCGCGCAGCAGCAGATGGGCGGCGGCTACGGCGAGCAGCCGCTGTATCCCGAGCCCTCGCCGCCGTCCCTCCGGGACGCGGTACGCGCCTTCACGACCGGCTCGCTGTCCGCGGAGGACTTCCAGCAGATCTTCGCCACGTCGAAGGTCTACTGCCCGCGCGGTGACAACCCGGGATTCCTCGCGCTGCACAACACGCAGCATCCGGTGATCCCGATGTTCACCACGCTCAAGGAGCTGCGGCGGTACGCGGGCAAGGAGTCCAAGTACTTCGTGATCACCGGCGCCGAGGTGATCGACCTGCTGCCGACCGGCTACGGCTTCGTCCTCGACATGGAGGGTGAGCACCGCATGGTCTTCGACGCCAAGGCCGTGGAGCAGATGGTCGACTTCGCGATGCGCCGCATGTACGGCTGACGCCCTCGTTCCTCCCCCGTCCTCCCCAGGGGCCCGCACCACGTTCGGACACCACCGGTGATCAACCGGCGGCATCCGGGCGCGGTGCGGGCCCCTCGTCGTTCCGGTGCGGGAGGCGCCGGGACTTCCCCCGCGGGGATTCCGGCGCGGGAATGCCGGGCGCCTTGCAAGATGTTCACTGTTCAACTAAATTGGAGGCACGACAAACCGGAGGTGGCTCCCATGCCCGCAGTGACCGTCGAAAACCCGCTGACCCTGCCCAAGGTCGCCGCTTCCGGCGACGCCGTCGCCCGTCCCGTGCTCGCCGTCACGACGGCACCGAGCGGATACGAGGGCGAGGGCTTCCCGGTTCGCCGCGCGTTCGCCGGGATCAACTACAAGCACCTCGATCCGTTCATCATGATGGACCAGATGGGCGAGGTGGAGTATCAGCCCGGGGAGCCGAAGGGCACCCCGTGGCACCCGCACCGCGGCTTCGAGACCGTCACCTACATCATCGACGGCACCTTCATCCACCAGGACTCCAACGGTGGCGGCGGCACCATCCAGAACGGTGACACCCAGTGGATGACCGCCGGTTCGGGCCTCCTGCACATCGAGGCGCCGCCGGAGTCCCTCGTGATGTCGGGCGGCCTCTTCCACGGCCTCCAGCTCTGGGTGAACCTGCCCAGGTCCCACAAGATGATGGACCCGCGCTACCAGGACATCCGCGGCGGCCAGGTCCAGCTCCTCGCCTCCCCGGACGGCGGCGCGCTGCTCCGTGTCATCGCCGGTGAGCTCGACGGGCACGAGGGCCCCGGCGTCACCCACACCCCGATCACGATGGTCCACGCCACCATCCGGCCCGGTGCCGAGGTGACCCTGCCGTGGAGCGAGGACTTCAACGCGCTCGCGTACGTGATGGCCGGGCGCGGCAGTGTCGGCGCGGACCGCCGTCCGATCCATCTGGGGCAGACCGCGGTCTTCGGCGCCGGTTCCTCGCTGACCGTCCGCGCGGACGAGAAGCAGGACGGCAACACGCCGGACCTGGAGGTCGTGCTGCTCGGCGGCCGTCCGATCCGTGAGCCGATGGCGCACTACGGACCGTTCGTGATGAACAGTCAGGCCGAACTCAAGCAGGCGTTCGAGGACTTCCAGGCCGGCCGGCTCGGCCGGATCCCGGCCGTCCACGGCATGTGAGCCGTCCTGCTCCGGGTCACCCTCCGGGCTTCCCGCCCTCCGGGGGGTGACTCTTCGTCCCGATATCGTGCATGATTCCCTAGTAGGGCTTTGTTAGGTA
>NZ_LIXJ01000031.1 GCF_001905795.1 Streptomyces sp. CB01580 | reverse complement strand
AAGCACCGTTGCAGTACTAGGACTTGTCCGACCTGGTCAGTGGGTCGGGAACGACTGCCTTCGTTGAGGCGGGACACCGACTTTCGCACTGACGCCCACCGCGTGCGGCGCGTCCATCCATTCCCCCGCACACCACGACGGCCGCATAACGGACGCACCTCCCTGATGCCAGGACGGCTCGGTCATGCCTCCGGGAGAAACGGTTGCAGGTCCGGATCACTGTGATCGAGTGCGAAGTCGGCCTGCCGGCCGACTGGCCGACTGGCCGGAATGATCTCACCTCGACACCTTGCGGGGGGGGATCACCACTGCCCGGACCGGGCGCCGCGCGGGACCGGCATAGAATGCGCAGGTGGATCGCACACCGCCATGGCCCGTAATCCCGGAGCTTCCGCTCCAGGAACTTGAGTGTTTCTCCGTGCTGGTTCACCAACTCCATTTCGGCCGCACGGCCGAAATCCTGGGTGTCACCCAGGGACGCGTCTCCCAGCTGATCAAGCGCCTGGAGAACCGATTGGGTGCTCCGGTGTTCGTACGAACAAGCCGCCGGGTCGAGCTGACCGATCCGGGGCGAGCACTGGCCGAACAGTACGCCGGCCCACAGCGCGGCCGATGCCTCGGTACGCGCGGGGTCGGCCGTGCGAACCCAGGTCTGCGTCGAGACCGAGACTCCGCCGTACGAGACGCCCCAGAGGACGAGCGCGATCAGTACAGCGACAGTGCTCGCGGTGGCGAACGGCAGCAGTGCTGCGGCCAGTGTGACGCCCGCCAGGGCGGTGGTCACAGCCTCCTTCGTGTACCGGCCTGCCAGCGGGCCGAGAGTGAAGTTGCCGGCGACACCGGCCAGACCGTAGACCAGCAGGCAGCTCGCGATCAGGCCGGCGCTCATGCCCGCGTCCAGCTCGAGGACCGGGCGCACGTACGTGTAACCGGTGAAGTGGCCGAGCACGATCAGCCCCGTGATGGCCAACCCGGCCGCGACACCACGGCTTCTCAGCGCGTCGACGGTTCCGTCGAGGCGGATCCGCTGGTGAACCGGGAGGGCCGGAAGCGTGAGGACCAGGACGCCGGCGGCCACCACACCGACGAGTGCGAGTGCCCAGAACGTGGCACGCCAGCCGAGGAGCGCCGCAAGGAGGGTCCCCAGCGGCACGCCGAGAACCGAGGCGATGGAGACCCCCGAGAAGATCAGCGTGGTGGCAAGCGTGACTCGTGGTCCGCCGACGAGTCGCGGGCCCAGTCCTGCGGCGAGTCCCCACACGACGCCCATCGCAATGCCGAGAAGGATTCGGCTGAAAGCCAGGACCGGGAAGTTGGGTGCGATCGCGGTCAGTGCATTCGCCAGTGACAGCAGAACCATGAAGGCGACGAGCACTCCCTTGCGATCGCGGAGCCCGATGAACGCCGGAACGAAGGGGGACACGGCCGCAGCGACGACCCCGGTGATCGTCAGGGACAGGCCAGTGACACCAGCGGAGACGGAAAGCGCCTCCGACATGGGCGTCAGCAGGCCCACGGGCATCATTTCGGAGGACACCACGGTAAAAGTGCTGAGTGCCACGGCGATGACCGGTGACCAGCGAGGTGTGTCGCCGTCCGCTGT
The DNA here is from genome assembly GCF_001905795.1 of Streptomyces sp. CB01580. Lineage (GTDB taxonomy): Bacteria > Actinomycetota > Actinomycetes > Streptomycetales > Streptomycetaceae > Streptomyces. The sequence goes on along the minus strand of NZ_LIXJ01000031.1, from coordinate 78,150 downwards.
GAGGGGTGTGAGAGCTTCCGCATTTTTCATGTGGCCAGATCACCACCCCCTTGTGGGACCGAACAAGATCGATGATCTCATCCACTCATTACCACGACTCATCGATCAGAGGGCCGGGCCTGCCCCGAGAATTCGGGTTCGGCAACTGCCTGCGCGGCCACGTCGGCGCCCTCGTAGCGACTTGATCGAGGGGCCTCCACGACGTTCGTGCTCGCACTGTGCCTCTCCGGCAGTACGACTTCGACACGATGCGTGCCTTCCTGGCCCGCGCACCCGCGTCCTCGGTCTTTCACCACGCCGCGCTCAACGGGTAGTACCGCTCACCTTCTGGGTTGAGACGGTCTCCTCAAGACGTCCTTTCATTTGGTGAGTCGGCGGTAGCCGATGAGGGCTGCTGCTACGCCGGCGAAGGCGAGGAAGTGCTCGGCCTCGCGTTCGTGGCGGCGGTGCGGGCGGCGGCATCCGGCGGGCCAGGACACCGTTCTCTCCACGACCCAGCGGTGGCGGCCCAGCCGCGTCGAGGACTCCATGCTTTTGCGGGCAATGCGGTGACGGATGCCCCTGCCACGGAGCCGGCGGCGCAGGTGGTCGTAGTCGTAACCCTTGTCGGCATGGAGCTTGGCCGGGCGTCGGGGGCCGTGGCGCGAGCGGATGGGCGGGATTCCGCGTACGAGCGGTTCAAGGCCGAGGCTGTCGTGCGTGTTGGCGCCGGAGATGCCCGGTGACAGGGGCAGCCCGTTCCGGCCGGTGATCAGGTGGATCTTCCATCCGCTCTTGCCACGACCGGTCGGATTCGGCCCGGTCAACGGCCCCCTCTTGCCGCCCGGACACTGACGGAGTCGATCGCGCACCGCGACCGGTCCAGGCGCCCTCGGGCGCCGAGTTCGCCAAGGACGACCCGGTGGAGCCTGGCCCGGACCCGGGCCCGGCTCCACTGGGCGAACCTGGGGTGGACCGTGGGCCAGGCCGGCCCGAACACCGGCGGCAACTGCCGTCAGGTACAGCCCGAGGTGGCCACCGGTCTCGACGTCCCGCAGCTTCACGAACCGCGCCAGCAGCGCCGGGCCCCTGGGCGTGCTGAATTTCAGCAGCTCCCGCGCGAGCATGCTCGGCCCCGCTCACCCACCTGCTCTTCAGTTCTTCTGCACTTGGTCGAAGGACAGGTCGACGGGGGTCTCCCGGCCGAAGAAATGGACCAGAGCCTTGACCCTTCTCGAGTGGGGCCCGACCTCTTTGACAGTCGCCTGGAAAGTGGCAAAAGGGCCACCGCTGATGGTCACGGAGTCGCCGACCTCGATATCGGCCTCGGTGGGGGCCGTCGACACGAACATCGAAGTGAGTGCCCATGCCAATCGGGACAACCACTCCTCCCCGCTGCCCTGCACCCAGGGGTACTCGGCCTGGAAGCGTGCCCATGCCACGGGCCATTGGTGTACCCGGTCCGGGTCGAATCCTTTCGGGTTGGTGTGGCCGTATCCGCCGGACAGGACGTCTTCGAGGAGACGTGTGGACAGCCTGGTACGGCGGTCCTCGGCCAGGAGGACGGCGTCGTAGAGGTCCTTGCCCTGGGCACCGTCATCCTCCTCGGACTCGACTTGCAGCCAGAGGATCTTCCAGGCAAGTGAGAGTTCACGGCTTGCCGTCTGAACCACGACGGGCGGTTCGCCGCAGCCGACTGGCAAGGCCGTCAACTCCGGCAGGGCGGAGAACATGTCGTCGGTGGCGAAGTCCACGCGTATCCTGCCGGTCGGCAATCCGGATGCCCGCCAGGGCACTTCCAGCCGCACCCCTGGCCCGTGGTAGGACCAGCCTCCGTCGCTCGACTCCGCGTATGCCCGATCGGCGTCGAGTACCACGCCGCCCGGCGCCTCGGGCCGTTGCCTGATCCGCTCAAGCAGGTCCATGTACAGGGATTCGGCGCCCTCGTCCGCTGAGGCGGCCTCCAACAGCCGGTCCAGGTCCGCCGACGGATGCCGCACATCCCAGGTCCCATGAATGCCGTGCGCATCGTCTGCCGGCTCCAGCGCGTCCACCACGTCGGGCCAGGTGCGGGTCAGGTCGATGAGGTTTCCGTACGGCCAGCCCCCGTCGAGCATGTCGCGAACGACCACCCAGTCGAGATCGGCCGGCTCCCGGGCCCGCTCACCGGCCCATGCCTGGAGCGGCAGGCTGCCCCGTAGTACCAGGCTGTCACTCCACCAGGATCCGGCGATCAGAGCGAGCACGTGATCGATCGCCGCCCGGCGCGCGGTCCGCCAGCGCACGGCCTGTGCCAGGTCCGCGAACTCCGGCTCCCCGGCGCGCGACCGACGGTCGAACTCCTCCGGCGGGGATTGCCGGCCCACGACCGCCCCCTTCGACGCCTGGGGAGCCGGATGGTTCCGATCTCCCTTCGTCATACGGCATCGCTCCCGTCCGCGACTATCCAGCCTGCGTCCATGACGAGGTTGTCATCGTGCACCACGAACTCCTCCTCGACCTCCGCAGCCACGAACCCCGCGTCGGCGAGTGATACCAGCAAGGCATCCAGTCGCGCGCGAGCAGCAGGACGGCCGACCAGTCGGCAGCGCTGCGTGACGAAGCGCTCATGACGACCACCGCTCAGCGGACGACGTGCGTTGCGGGAGACATGCGCTGCCTGGAGCTCACACAGGGACCGCACCGCCGCCACCTGGCCGACATCGGCCAACACCAGCTTCACGTGATGCTCGAAGTAGCACTGCGGCGGGAGCTGCACAGCCTCCCAGGCTGTCTGTGGTACGTCCTGGTTCCATGGCGCCGCCTCGATCTTCACGCGCGTGACCTCGAAGCCCTCACAACGCAGTTGTTCCACGTGCCTTCCGGCAACAGCCCGTTGCAGGGCCAGAGTCCCACGGCCGGAGATGGTGAGCATCGGTTGGTCCGGCGTCTTCCCCCGATCCAGGACGATTCGGGAGTACTTCAACCCGTTGCACTCCGCCCAGCGAGCCAACGACGGTTCCTCCTCATCATTCAGACGCACCGTCAGATGAGTCTCGAAGTCACCGGTGAAGTGCTTCTCCTCGGCCCTGTTGTCGAGTCCGCCGGCGGAACGGGGGGTGCACGGGGAGCCGGCAGCTCCGTACATGGCCGTGCCCCTCCGTGTCCCGGGCTCCAACGGCACTGTCGGCAACCCTGCATCCGACGACCACTCATCCGCAGTCGTGGGTTCAGTCCGCAGGCCGCCGTTCCGCAGATCACCAAACATGGCTGGCACAGTAGACGGCCCCACTGACAACGGCCCCGACTCCCCTCGCCGCCGGACAGGACCATCGAGGCCTCACGCAACGCCGTCACCGCTGACGTCGGCCCGCCCCTTCCGCCCCTTGACGACTCGGAGCTCGAAGTCCGTACCGCCGCCTGCTGCGCCATGGCCGCTGCGTCGGGCGAGGGCCGCCGCATCGCAGAAGCCCTCTGTGCCCGCCGGGGCACGGAGCAGCCATTCGTTGCCGTCGGCGCGGCGGCCCCGCGAGCGAGGATCAGAACCAAGACCTTCCGGTCACAACCATCGATGCAGTCCCGGTGGTAATCCGCAGGAATTATGTCGCGGCGACCGCCACGCCGTCCGGCTGGTTGGTCAGTGAGTGCCGCTGACCAGCAGGGCCGTCGCTTGACGGCCCGTCCAAAGTGTGTGATCTCGGCCTGGGGTTTCGGCCCCCCACGTCACGAGCAACGATAGAAGGCGGCGGACCGACCCCCGCCCTCGCGCGGGCTTCGGCGTGCTTGGACGGAGGTCCGCGGCCTGGTCGGCAAACGAAGGCGTACTCAAGCGATCAACGCGTCACCATCGGTCAGGAGCAGCTGGTGGCTGTCAGTCACGGTGCGGGATGGCGGAGTTGTTCGGTGATCGCTGCGTAGCTGTTGTTGCCGTGTCCGTTGGCAACTGCTCGTTCGGCCAGGGTCGCGAGGAGTTCGGGTAGTTCGGTGTTGATGTCGGCGGCGTGGCTTTCGTGGAGGAGGTGTTTCATTCCGGTCAGGTTCGTGTTGACGGTGGAGTCGGTGGCCGGGTAGGTGCCGTCGTCGATCTGCTGTGCATAGCCGGGCACCCAGTCGGCCACGGATTCGATGCCCGCCTTGGCGAGGCGGGCGAATGCGGTCGCGGGGATTCCCGCCTTGCCGAGCAGGGCAGCGCCGTGCAGGAAGCCGTTGAGAGTGCTCCACACCAAACTCAGCGCGGCCGCGTCGAACAGGGATGGCAGGCCGTGGTCTGCGCCGACGTACACGGGAGTGCCGAGACTGCCGAGTACCTGTTGGTGTTGGCTGAATACGGCGGTCGGACCGCTGTAGAGGATGGCGGCGTTCGCGGTACCGATGGCCGGGGGTACGGCCATGATCGCGCCGTCGAGGTAGGCGGCACCTTGGAGCGCCACCCACTTGGCTGTCTCACGGGCCGCTTGTGAGGTGCCCGAGGTCAGGTTGACCAGGGTGCGGCCGGATAGGTCCCGGCTCACGGGTTCGAGGATGTCGCGCACGTTGTCGTAGTCGGAAACACAAATGACCACGAGCGGGCTGGCCGTGACGGCGTCACGGACGGTCCAGGCGAGCTGCGCGCCCTGCGCGGTGAGGGGTTCGGCCTTGGCGCGGGTGCGGTTCCACACGGTGGTGGGATGGCCTTGGCCCAGGAAGGCCTGAGCGAGGGCCTGGCCCATCAGGCCCAGGCCGAGAACCGAGAGGGGGATACGGCCGGTGTCGGTGTCGAGATCGTGCATCTTGTGCTCGCTTCCGGTGAATCGGCATGGGTGGAGGGGTGCCTGGGGGTCAGCTCGTGGTCTTGGGCAGTCGCCAGGAGGCGCGCAACTGACGCACCAGGACGGAGGCCGGGGTCAGGCGGACGAGGGTGTTGCGTACCCGGGTGCGTGTGGGGGTGCTCCAGTGGGCGATGCGTCCGATCTGGCGGGCGGCCTTGACGACGGCGTTGGCCCTGGGCTGGCGGAAGCGTTCGTAGCGGCGTAGGGCGTCGGGGGTGGGACCGTGCTCGGCGATCAGGTCGGTGAGGGCGAGAGCGTCCTCGATGGCCTGGCACGCGCCCTGGCCCAGGTTGGGGGTCATGGGGTGGGCGGCGTCGCCGAGCAGGGTGGTGCGGCCCCGGCCCCACTGCGTGACCGGCGGGCGGTCGCGGATGTCGTCGCGGCGGATGGCGCTGAGGGGAGTGTCCTCGACGGCCTGGCGGACATAGTCGGGGAACTCGCCCGTGGCCCGGGTGAGCGCGGCACGGGTGTCGCTGTCCTTGCCGTCGGCGGGACCGTTGGCGCACAGGAACCAGTACAGGCGGCCACCGTCGATGACGCATCCGCCGAAGCGGCGGCCCGCTCCCCACATCTCTCCAACCCAGTCGCTGGGCAGGGGGTTGGTGTCGGTGACGCCGCGCCAGCAGTAGTAGCCGCTGTAGCTGGGCGCCTGGGCGCCCAGCAGTGCGGTGCGGACGGTGGAGCGCAGACCGTCCGCACCGACCAGCACGGAGCCGCGTGCTTCTTGCCCATCCGCAAGGGTGACGGTGGCCCGATCGGGGTCAACAGCGGTGACGGTCGAGGCGAGCCTCAGTTCGCTGGTGCCGAGCTGGCCGACCAGCGCCTGGTGGATGGTGGCACGGTGCAGGCCCAGGGTGGGGGCGCCGATCTCCGCCAGCAAGGCGCCGGCCTGGGCGGGGCTGGGCTGCAGCAACACGCGGCCGTGAGCGTCATAGACGGCGGCCGTGGAAAGCCGCGCGCCGGCGGCTTCGAAAGGCTCGGCCAGGCCCAGACGGCGCAGCGCCATCAGCGCGTTGGGCTGCACGGTCAGGCCGGCCCCGACAGGGGCGAGCTGTTCGGCCTGCTCCAGGACGACGGCCGGAATGCCGCGGCCGGCGAGTCCGGCTGCGAGAGTGAGTCCGCCGATGCCTGCTCCGGCGATGAGTACGGGGTCCATAAGGTGCTTTCTCTTTCGGTTTCTTGCCGGGTTCTGGAACCGCCTTGCGGCAGACTCCGCCCCGCGGACGGCAGTGCGGAGGTCAGTCGGTGAAGGTGCGCAACAGGCTCAGCAGTGTGGTACGGAGTTCGGCCGGGTCGAGGTCGAGTCCGTCCGGGCCGGCCAGATACTCGAAAAGCAGACCGTCGATGGAAGCGACAAGTGCTTTCGCCTCCACACACCCAATCCCTCTACAGAAGTAGAGTACCATCGTTACTACAACTGTAGAGGCGGGGTGAAGGGAAGGCGTGAGGGGAAGACCGGTGCGGTGAAACCACCAGCCCTCCTCCAGGATGTTCGGGGTCCGTCCCGGGCGCGGACCGAAGGTAGGCCCACCGGTATCGGATCGTGGTCAGAGTGCGCCGGACCCAGAACCTCCCCGGGCACGGCCATCTGCCAGCCACCTGTGGCTGAGGGCCGGTGCACAACGATCGGAGACCATCAAGCCGCCGCATGAAACATCACGAACCGCGGAAACTCTGTTGTGACACCGGAGGCGGAACTGCAGAATGCCCGCGCTGAGGTACACATGATCTATCGAGGATGACAGTGACGGAGAACGACGAGCAGCGCCAAACCCTGACCAACGCGCAAGGCGTGCCGGTCCTGACCTATCTGCAGGGTGTTCGGGAGGGGCACCCATGGGCGGACCTGGCCGAAGTGGTCGGCCCCGACCCCGTGGAATCAATCGTCGCCGGCATGTCCGGATGGGCAGTCTCGGGATCCGTGGAGCTTGGTGAGCAACTGCTGCGCCGTGGCGCACGAGTGATGCGGCACGCCCACGAGATGCGGAGAGACCTGGTCGTGTGTCCGCCGCCGGCCGATTGGTCATCACGCGCCCTGGGCAACGGACTTCGGGCAGTTCCTTGCGACCTCGACGCCGAAGCGGTGTTCCCTGCCTGGCGAGCCGCCTTCCCTGCCGACCACCCCGACCACCACCGCGGCAGTGACGAAGAAGCACTCGACGAGAGCCTGGCACCGATGCTGGCGGGTTCCGTTCTCGGGCCGGTGCTTCCATGCAGCGCCTTGGTGGTGGACGAGACGGACCGCGTGGTCGCTGGGGCGATTGTCACCAACCGTGACGGCCTGCCGTGGATCGCGGACGTGTTCCGCCGGCCCGGAGCCCGCTACGCGGGCCTTGGCGCCAATCTGCTGCGTCGTGTGCTCAGCAGTGCTGCGGCCGACGGACTGGCCGACATTTCGCTCGTCGTGAGCGATGCGAATCCAGCCCGCCGCGTCTACGAGAAGCTCGGCTTCCAACTGACCGGCACATCACTGACTGTCGTAGTGCCGTAGGTCAAGGAACGCTTCCCCGCCCCGCAGCCGGTACGCGTCGACTGTTCACGGCGGTCCGTCGGCTCGCGCACCAGCACCGGAGGTCACCGTCGAGTTCTGCGACGAGGCGGACCGTACTGCAGGGCGAGCCGGCGGTTCCGGTGGATGGACGCAGGCCACTTGCCGACCGCTCCTGTCCGCCGGCAAGGACAGCGTCAGCAGTTCCCTGAGTCCTTCGAGGAACCGCTGACGCGGCCGCAAGGCCCAGCCGCAAGTCCATCAGCCAGACGGAACAGGCTGCGAGAGTCCTGCGGCGGAATGCGACCGTGTACCGCAAGAGGTACAGCTCCTCCCTACGTTGGCGGTGCTCTGTCCTCTCCACTGAGCAATTGCCGCACCCTGACCCGGCTGCACGTAGCCCGGCCTGCTCGCTGGCAAACTGCAGGAAGAGTCACAGGAGGCCGCCAAGCAACTGGTGTCACTGCCGACCTCGGCAGCGCAGGCTGGGACGCCGGGCCGCTTCCTCGCACCCGCAGGGACGGCAACACGCCGTTCCTGGTGCTCCGACCGGGAGGGTTCACCGGGTTGTGGGGACAGACACGCTGGTTGAGGCGATGTCCGCGTGTGGGTGTACAGCCGCTGTGGGAAGGCGTCGCGTCGTTCGCCTTCTGAGCGGTAGGGGTGGGCGTAGGCCCATTCGGCGCGCCGGGTGCGGTTGAGGCGTTCGACTTTGCCGTTGGTCTGGGGGCGATAGGGCCGGGTGCGTTTGTGGGTGATCCCGGCTGCTGTCAGGGTGTCGTGCCAGGCGCGGGGCTTGCAGCAGGAGCCGTTGTCGGTCAGGACCCGTTCGACGGTGATGCCGCATGAGGTGAAGTAGGCCTGGGCGCGGGTCCAGAAGGCGGGCGAGGTCTCCTTGCTTCGACGGGATCGACGCCATCTGCGACCAGCAACTGATGGTCGCCAGGCCGTCGTCGCCGACTGGCCGGGTCCGCAGCGCAGCAGGAGGCCGACGCATGGTGTTGCACCTCATGCACAGCGTCGTGGATCGGTGCGCCTCCACCGTCCGACAGGGCGGCGGACTTGAACGCTCACCGGCCCTCTCACCGAACAGCGGCGTCGTGGAGAATATCGGCGGGCCGCTGCCGTTCGAGACGCTCTACGGGGCGGAAGCCGCTCCCGTCAGACGTTCTTCGGTGACTCACGGATGAAGCGGCCTGGTGAAACCGTAGAGCAGGTCGAGAAAACGTCTGTGAAGTTCGTCGGAAGTCAGGCCAAGCGCACCCGCGCCTGCCAGGTGATCGAAGACGAGGCCGTCCAGGAAGGCCACGAGTATCGGCGCCTGTGATGGTGGATCGCATGCGCCCACGGCGGTGAGCAAATCCCTTGCCAGGGCTCGGTATACCTCGCCTGCGGCGACGAGGACGGCATGCAACTCGGGCCGCCGCGTGGACTCCAAGGACAGTTCGTAGCGGGCAAGCATGCGTTCGCGACCGTCGGTGACCCAGTGTTCGACGAGGTCGGCAGCGACCGTGGCAACCTGGGCGATGTCCGCCGGTTCGGTGATGACGGGGCGGTCGGCCAGGTCGGCGAGATCCGCCTCGGCCAACCGCTCGACCGTCGCCTGCAGGAGCGCCTGCCGGGTGCGGAAGTAGTACGAGCATGTGCCGGTCGGCACACCGGCGACCTCATCGACTGCACGGTGCGTCAGACCGCGCATCCCCGCCCGGGCCAGCGTGCTGATCGCCGCATCGGCCAGCTCCTGCCGTCTTGTCGTACGTTCGGCCACTGGCTCCTCCTCGCGCGATCACCCCCACTCTACAGATGTAGTATACCCTCCTCCGCCGGTGCAACATGTCCACGATTGCTACAAATGTAGAGGAGAAGTCCGCGCGACCACCTGCAACGCATTCAGCACAATCGCGGTCGGAGGGGGATCAGCGGCCTGGCCTCCGCCGTCGCGCTGATCCGGCAGGCTGGCGGGTGGAGGCGTTGGAACGCGCCGCAACCTTCACGCCCCCCGCCGCCCTGCACACGAACACTCGCGTCACCGCCGTCAAGGACCACCGCTCATACATTGAAGTCCAGCATGGCGAGGGGCTCGGCGTCTTCGTCCGGCTCAAGCAGATTGCGCTTCGGTCCCACGACCGGATCGTCGGGCTCGTGCCTGGCGCGCGGCGGAGTCATCGATTGCCCGGCCTCGTCCTCGAAAAGGATCCTGGCCCGCGCCCCTCCGCACAACTCTTACCCGCGGCCAGGTCTCCTTCTTCCACATTTCGACCGCCGAGTCGCCCCGTTCGATTGCCCGCCCGGCTGACTACTGCCAGCTCCAGCCGTGCCGATCCCTTCGGCAGCCTCCAGGTGCCCTCGACCGTGCAGTCGAGTAGCCGAGGGGGATCTCGCCCCTCGGCTCTCACAGAACCGTGCGTAACGATCTCCCGTTACACGGCTCTTGTCGCTCTGATCATCAGACCTCCGCGGCGGCCGTAGTGAGGCGCCAGTGCACGAACATGCGGGGGTATCGCTGGGCGATCTCCTGCATCTTCGAATACGCCTTCTTCTGGGCCGCGAGCCGCTTGTACTTGTTGCGGATCCAACGCACCAGGTAGGTGTTGNAGGAGCGCTTCTTCAGGACGCGTACCTCACCGGTGACCGGGTTCGGCCCCGAGCAGTCGGGCGGTCGCCGACGAACGGGTAGGCGTGGAACTCCTGGCCGCCGTGCTCCGCCAGGCTGGTGAGCCGAGGGGGATCTCGCCCCTCGGCTCTCACAGAACCGTGCGTAACGATCTCCCGTTACACGGCTCTTGTCGCTCTGATCATCAGACCTCCGCGGCGGCCGTAGTGAGGCGCCAGTGCACGAACATGCGGGGGTATCGCTGGGCGATCTCCTGCATCTTCGAATACGCCTTCTTCTGGGCCGCGAGCCGCTTGTACTTGTTGCGGATCCAACGCACCAGGTAGGTGTTGACGCGCGCCAAGAAGCGGTCCAACTCCCAGGCCGGAAACGGCCGTAGTAATTGATCCAGCCCCCGATCACAGGATTCATCCTGCGAGCGAGCTCGTTGAAGGTCAGATCAGCACGTCGGTGCAGTCGCCAGGACCGCACCTCTCGACCGATCCTCGTCAGGGCCTCCCTGCTGATCCCCGGCTCGAACGACAGGAACAGCTTCCCGTGCCGATTCCGGTTCTTCCGGGCGCGGAACGTGTACCCAAGGAAGGTGAAGGCCGTGTGCTCGAAGGAGCACCGGCGGTTGCCGTCCTTGCAGTAAACAATCCGGGTCTTGCCCGGGTGCAGACGCAGCCCGACCTCGACCATCCTGTTCGTGAGCGCAGCCAGCACCAGGCGGGCCTCTTGCTCGGTGACGCAGTGCAGGACCGCGTCGTCCGCGTAACGCTCGAACCAAACGGACGGGAACTCCCGCTCCATCCACATATCGAACGCGTAGTGCAGGAACAGGTTTGCCAGAACGGGAGAGACCGGTGCCCCTTGAGGCGTCCCGCGCTCCCGCTCCCCCAGGGAGCCGTCGGGCATGACGAGCGGGGCGGTAAGCCACCTCCGCACATACAAGTTCACCCAGACGGCGTTGGTGTGTGCGGCCACCGCCTTGACCAGCAGGTCCCAGGGCACGCTGTCGAAGAACTTGGCAATGTCGAACTCGACCACCCAGTCCCGCCGCCAGCTACGCTCCCTGCATTTCCCTACCGCGTCCAAGGCAGACCGTCCGGGCCGATATCCGTAGCTGTCGGGGTGGAAAATGGGTTCCACCCTTCGCATGAGATGCCGGGCTACGACGGTCTGAGCTACCCGGTCGGCGACAGCGGGAATGCCGAGCATTCTCGTGCCACCGCCGTTCGGCTTCGGAATGGCCACCGCCCGCACCGGAGGCGGGAAGTGCGAGCCCGATGACATGCGGTTCCAGACCTTGTAAAGGTTTCCCTTCAGGTCCTTCTCGAAGTCGTCGATGCTCTGCCCATCAACTCCGGGCGCACCTTTATTGGCCTTGACTTCCTCCCACGCTTCCTTGACTTCCCACTTCGAGATATCAAACGGCTTGGTCGATGACTTCAACTGGTTCATCGCACTTCTCCCAGACATCATCCGGTTGATGTGATCAACTCAGTCACGAGCGACCCGGCCCCTTCGCTCCACCCCCGTTACAGGGGCTTCATCACTACTACAAGCCGGTCCGCCAGCAGGTACGACATCGGTACTCAACCCCTCACGGTGTCTGCCGCTTGGGGCACTCCCTCTCGCCACCGCAGCACGGCAGCAGTGACGGACCTGCCTTCTCCTGTTCCATGCGGAAGCAGCAGATCGGGCTCACGTCGCCTTCATGCCGGACACCACCTGGCCAATAAACGGGCACCCGCCAGGCTCATCCCAGGGCCATCTCCACACCCCGGTTTCGATGTCGTCTGCTTCCATTTCGACACGTCAGCAGCGATTCACTTGCGTTCGTCTTCCCGATCCCCACCTGACGCCTCTAACGACGCCTTTTCCTCATCGCTCACCACGACAGTCATTAGCTAACGCAGCATGAGGCGGTTTGGAGCCTCCCCCCGCAGGGCGACTCCGAAGGGCCAAACCTTCATCTCCCACATAGCACCGCGATTGGAAGCTGTTCCTACAACCAGCTCCTTCTCACGCTCAGGACACACGGAGACATGGAACAGCCGATTGATTGGTGTCTGGATCCGCGCGAGCGTCCACCGCCGGTCCACCCACCTGTGGACCAGGGAATGCGCCGCCAACTCACGCCCGGGCCTCGCCGCCTGGGCCCGGCTGAGCCGCGGTCAGCCCCGGGAACCCTTTGTCAGAAGGTGTACCGGGCACTGTGTCCGGTGTGTATGGCAGCGCCGATGAGACTGGTGCAGATCCGTTGCGCGGCGGTGAGCGCGTCGGTGCCGAGGTCCGGGCGCATGCGATCCACGCTCCCCCAGCCGACCAGCCGACCAGCCGACCAGCCGACCAGGCGGCGCGAGGCGAGGCCGATGACGGTGGCCAGGCGGGGAACTTCCCGCCGTCGACGGGAAGACGCTGCGTGTTCCTCGAACAGCTCGCGCTCCCGCTGAATCCCGGCTGACCAGCGGATTCACCTGTCCGTACGAGAAGAGAAACCAGCCCGGAGCAGTGGAACCCGGCGTCCGCCCAAGACGCCCCCGGTCCCCGGCCTGCCCGCCCTCGGCCACTGGACAACGAAGCGGGTCACCGACACCGGCGGGGCTGCGGGGTCGGGCTCACAAGGCGGCATCTGCCGACGACGCACGCACCGTTCGGTGTGCCGATCCCGACAATCGCCCTCTCGGGCCAGCGCTGCACGAAATTGACGCACTGCACGGGGTTCATGCCGTGCGCGGGATCCTCTGCGCACGGCCGTGGAGCCGGACCGCCGTGACGATCTCAACGATGCCGACCGCGACCAACCACCAGCCGGTGACCAGGGTGAGCACGGCGATCGAGTTGAACGGCGAGATGATCAGCACGATCCCCGCGATGAAGGTGACGACGCCGAGGGTGGCCTGCCAGCCGCGCGCGGGCATGGTGGGGTCGTGAACGACGGCCAGAGTATGGGTGATCCCGCGGATCAGCCAGCCGATGCCGATCCACAACGCGAGTAGCAGGATCGACTCCAACCGGCCCCGGAAACAGAACAGGCCCAGCAGGATCGACAGGGCGCCGCTGATGAAGGCCAGGACACGCAGTGCGGTCGCCTTGTGCGTGCCGAAGGCGGCCGCCAGTTGGAGCACGCCGCTGAGAATGAGGTAGATGCCGAAGAGGATCCCGGCGACGAGCAGGGACGGGCCCGGCCAGGCCAGGATCACGATCCCAAGGATCAGGGAGGCGATGCCGGTCATCAGGACGACCTGCCAGGCGGTGCGGGAGAGGCGGTGCAGGACCCCCTCGAAGGGTGGCTCCATGTAGCCCGAGTGCAGTTTGGGCGCGTACATGTCACCTGCGGCATGCGTGTGACGGTCGTCGTATTCCGGCCCCCGGGGGGAGCCGCTCGGTACGTCGGTCATGATCCATGCTTGTACCGGGCACGGGCGCCCCGCCATCTTTGCCGGTCCAACCGGCTGACGGCAAAGGCGCGGACCGCGCCGCACGGAACCTGGTGAACCGCAGGCCGTGTCCAACCGGTTCCGCGCCGAACACCCCGGATCCCGTGCCCGCACCCAATCGGTAAGCCGCGTTTACCGATCGTTGCGCGGACAAGCGCTGTTCCCGGCAGGAAGCGGCGCGAGCCTGAATGGCGTGACAAACGATCTCGCAACCGCGCCGCTCCGTACCCGAGCGCCCGGCACCCGTCCTCGCAGAGCAGGCATCGCCTCCCTGTCGGCCCTCGCACTCGGAGCTTTCGCCGTCGGCACCACGGAGGTGGTCATCGCCGGACTGCTCCCCGAAGTGGCCACGGACTTCGGCGTCTCGCTGCCCACGGCGGGCCTACTCGTGTCGGGCTATGCCGTGGGCATGGTGGTGGGCGCCCCACTGCTCACGGTCCTGGGCGCGAGGCTCCCCCGCAAACACCTGCTTCTCTGGCTGGTCGCCCTCTTCACTGCGGCCGGTCTGCTCAGCGCACTGGCCCCCGGATATGAAGTACTGCTCGCCGGGCGGGTGTTGTCGGCCCTCGCCGGAGGTGCCTATGTGGGAACCGCCGCGGTCGTAGCGGCGGGCCTCGTCGCGCCGGAGCGCAGGGCGAGTGCCATCGCCACGGTATTCATGGGGCTGAGCCTCGCCAATGTGCTCGGCGTCCCCGGCGGCACCGCGCTGGGGCAGGCGCTCGGCTGGCGGGCCGCGTTCTGGGGGGTGACCGCTATCGGCGCAGTGCTGCTGGCTGCGATCGCGGCGCTGGTCCCGCCGATACCCCGAGAGCGGGGCGTCGGCTTCCGCCAGGAGCTGGCGGTCTTCCGGCGCGGCCGGGTCTGGCTCGCCCTGGCGGCGACCGCCTTCGGCTGGGCGCCCTACCTCACCGTCCTCACATACATCACCCCCCTGCTCACCGAGGTCACCGGTTTTGACGACCGTACGGTCCCGCTCATGTTGGTCCTGATCGGCATCGGAATGGTCGTGGGCACCCCGCTGGCCGGGCGACTCGCGGACCGGGCGCTGCTGCCCACGCTGTACGGGGCGCTTGCCGGGATCACGGTCGTCTCCGCGTTTCTGATCCTCGCTGTACAGAGCAAGCCCGCCGCGATCGTCGGCTTCCTGCTCTTCGGCCTGGTGGGGGCCGCAGTGATCCCGCCCTCTCAGACGCGGGTCCTGGAGGCGGCCCGGGGCGCCGACAACCTCGCGTCGGCGGCCAATGTTTCGGCGTTCAACATCGGCAACGCGGGCGGCCCGCTGCTGGCGGGCGCGGCGCTCTCGGCGGGCCGGGGCTACACGTCGTCGCTGTGGATCGCGGCAGCCCTGGGCGCGACCGGCCTGACCCTCGCGCTCGCCACGACGGCGCTGCACCGCCGCACGCACCGACACCGCACGTCCGCCGCCACCCGCCGCTGACATGACACCAACCTCACGAGACAGCGCAACTGACGAGCGGCGAACCGGGTGACAAGTATCCCGTCAGTGGCTTCCTGGGCGGGTTTTCACGTCCCAGGCAGCCACGCCCGGCACATCGAGATCACCCAAGCCTGCAGACGCCACCGGCGGTGGGGCGGGTGGGCCTTCCCCGCCCCACCGGAGGGGCCGACTTGGGGTGGCATGCTGCCGCGGGAGTAATGGCCGGGATGGACCGCCTCGTCGTGTCACGCTGGGGTCTTGTCCGATGACGGTGGGGTCAGGAGGCCGGGCGTGTATCGCTCGCGTGAGTGGCTGTGTGGGTCGATGCGTCACCGCGGTGCGGATGCAGTGGCCGGGCGGTCATGATGGCGGGCAGGCAGGAAGAACCCGAGCAGCCGCACATTGACCTGAGGCTGCGGCTGGATCGCCAGCTGGACCAGATCGCCGCGCAGCTGCGGGAGCTGGCCACCGCCAAGGACCGGCTGCAGGGGCTGCTGAACGCGGTGCTGGCGATCAGCCAGGAGACGGATCTGCCCGCGGTCCTGCACCGCATCGTGACCACTGCCAAGGACCTGGTCGGCGCCCGCTACGGCGCGCTGGGCGTGCTGGACGAGTCCGGCGAGCAACTGGAGCAGTTCATCACGGCAGGCCTGTCGGAATCCGAGCGCAACGACCTGGCCGACATCGAGCTCCCCCGCGGCCGCGGTGTTCTCGGACATCTGATCCACCACCCCGAGCCCCTGCGCGTCGACGACATCCGCTCCCATCCCGCCTCGGTCGGATTCCCGCCCGGCCACCCGCGCATGCGCACCCTCCTGGGCGTCGCCATCAGTGTCCGCGGCACCATCTACGGCGACCTCTACATGTCCGAACGCCGTGACGGGCAGCCCTTCGACCGCGACGACGAGGACATCGTCGTCGCCCTGGCCGGCGCCGCCGGCATCGCCATCGAGAACGTCAGCCTGTTCGAGCAGGTCCGCACCAGCGCCGAACACTTCCAGCGCCTCCTGCTGCCCACCCTGCCCGACCTGCGCCCCTTCACCGGCGCCGCCATCTACCGCCCGGCTCCCAGTCCCGGCCATCTCGGCGGGGACTGGTACGACGCCCTGTGGCTGCCCGACCACACGTGCGCCGTCGTGATCGGCGACGTCGTCGGCCACGACCTGCGCGCAGCCGCCGCCATGGCCCAGACCCGCAGCATGCTGCGAGCCCTGCTCTACGACCGCCTCACCCCGCCCAGTTCTGTCCTCGCCCAGCTCGACCGCACCCTGCACGACATCACCGACCTGCCCGTCGCTACCGCCTGCCTGGCCCGTATCGAGCCCGCAGAAGACGGCTGGAGGCTGCACTGGAGCACGGCCGGCCACCTCCCCCCGCTCCTGATCAGCCCCGACGGGCACACGAAGTATCTCCACGCCGAGCCGGGCCTGCCCCTCGCGGTCAACACCGACCAGCCCCGTCCCGACCACATCCACCCCGTGCCCGCCGGGGCCACCGTGGTCTTCTTCACCGACGGGCTCGTCGAACACCGCGGCCACTCCATCGACCACGGCCTGGCCCAACTCGCCGAACTCGCCGCCGGCCATGTCCGCCTGCCGCTGGACGACTTCGTGCACTTCCTCGCCGACCGCCACCCCAGCGACGGCCACGACGACCTGGCCATCCTCGCCCTGCGCACCCCACCCGCCATCCGACGAGCGCACGCCGGCGCGAACAGCGGGAACGGCCAAACCGTTTGACGATGAGGAGTCAATCGGATCGGACCGGCCCTTCCCGCAACACCGCCCACGCCACCGAGCGCCACTCGGCGGTGAGTTGCACGCTTCCCCTCCCGGCAGCCGCAGTCTGCGTCGGCGCCGGCCAGACCGCCGTTCCATTCCCGGTGTGCTGCGGCTCAGCGCGCTCCTCGCGTTTTTCCGGGGAGGTCTTCGTGATCGGCGGACGCCACCACGCCGGAGTTCTGCGTCGCCGCCCTGGCACGAAGGCCACTACGGAACCTGGCCATTCAGGCCTTGGACGCCTGCTGTTCGACGACGATCTCCCGCTTGAGAATCTTGCCCGTTGCTCCCTTGGGAAGCCCATCGGTGAATGTGACGATCCGTGGGTACTTATAGGCAGCAACCCGCTGTTTGACGTAGTCACGTATCTGATCGGCGGTGGCCTGTGCACCGTTCCGGAGCGTCACCACGGCGGCCACCTCCTCTCCCTGGGTCTCGTGCGGCACGCCTACGACAGCGGCTTCGGCGACGGCGGGGTGTTCGTAGAGCACCTCCTCGATCTCGCGCGGATAGACGTTGTATCCGCCACGGATGATGAGGTCCTTCTTCCGGTCGACGATGAAGTAGTAACCGTCCTCGTCGACACGGGCGAGATCGCCGCTGTGAAACCACCCGTCCCGGATCGCTTCTGCAGTCGCCTCCGGACGGTTCCAGTAGCCCTTCATGACGTTCTCGCCGCGGATCGTGATCTCGCCGACCTCACCCGGTCCCACGGTGGTGCCATCATCCGCGACGAGCTCGAGTTCGACTCCGCGGATGGGCAGTCCGATCGAGCCGGCCTTGCGCGGCCGGTCCGGAGGGTTGAATGCGGCGACGGGCGCGGTCTCCGAGAGTCCGTAGCCTTCGAGCACGGTGACGCCGAACTCCCGCTCGAAACGCTGGAGCACCTCAACCGGCAGGGAAGCGCCTCCGGAAACGGCCAAGTTCAGTCGGGAGAGATCGTAGCCGTCGGGGATCCCGGCGTGGAGCAGAGCCGTATACATCGTGGGGACGCCGAGGAAGACAGTGACCCCGTCCCGATGCGTGATCTCCAGCGCCTTTGCGGAATCGAACCGCGGCAACAAGGTCAGAGTCGCCCCGGCAGCGATCGCGGTGTTGAGAGCGCAGGTCTGTCCGAAGGCATGGAACAGTGGCAGGCCACCGAACAGGACGTCGTTCGGCCCGACATGGAGCAACGTTTCGGCCGCGGTGGCCGCGTTGGTCATCAGGTTGCGGTGGGTCAACTCGGCGCCCTTCGGGATCCCTGTTGTGCCCGAGGTGTAAAGGATCACGGCCGTGTCATCCCCCGCACGGTCGACGACCCGGGGCATCGGGTCGGTGGCCTGCATCAGGGAGCCGAAGGCCGTCGGATCCATGACCAGGCATTCGACCCCGACCTCTGTCGCCGCCACAGCGACCTCGCCTGCGAACGGGGGGCACGCCAGCACGATCCGGGATCCCGAGTCCCGAAGAACGAAAGCTATTTCACGGGCCTTCAACAGCGGATTCATCGGCACGACCACGCCGCCGGCACGAAGGACGCCGTAGTACGCAACGGGAAATTCGGTGGCGTTGGGCATGACCAACGCCACCCGATCTTCCGGCCGGACACCCTTGGCGTGCAGCAGCGTGGCGACCCTGGCGCTCCTGTCGTTCAGCTGGGCATAGGTGAGGGCCAGATCGTCCTGGCGAACGGCGACCCGGTCGCTTTCGACCCATGCCGACTCCGCCAGGAGCATGGCCAGGTTGTTCATTCGGTCTCCCCTAGGATCTGGGTGGATGACGGCGCCCGGAGGCGGCGGGGGCCGCCGAGGCCCCGAGCCGGAGCCGGGCGAATCCTCGCTGACCGGGGACCGAGAACCGCACGCACGCCCCTTCTCCTCTCCCCGCGGATGAACCCCACGACTTCGGCGCCGGCATTTCCGCCCAACGCCATCCGAATCGAGGTTCCTTACCGCATTCCGGGTCTGGTCAACGGTTGGACTCTTTGCCATGGTGTGCTCCGTCGAATTTCCTGTCGGTCGGGACTGGGATACGGACAGCAAGCTCCATCGCGGTGGTGCAACGCTAGGTCACGACCAGGCTCACCGCTTGACCTGACGTGACATCCGACTTATCAACTGGGGACAGAGCCTTGGGAGTGCGCCCATGAAGCCCCTCGTCCGCAACGCCGCGCTGAGCAACTACGTCGAGGTCAGCCAGTCGCTCGGTATCGACCCGCGGTCCCTGATGAAGCATGTGGGCCTGAACCACGTCGATCTCACGGTCCAGGACAGATGGATCTTGCGGCGTGGCCGTGGCCCAGTTGCTCGAGCTCTCGGCGACCGCCTCACATCGCGTGGACTTCGGACTGCTCCTTGCCGAGCGCCGCCGCTTCTCCAACCTCGGCCGCATCAGCCTGGTCATCCGCGAGGAGCCCGACGTCCGCAGCATACTGGAGCTCCTGGTCCGTCATGAGTACATGTACAACGAGATGCTCCGCAGCCGGCTCTCCGGGGCGAACGGCCTGGCCACCCTCAAGGTGAGCCTCAACCTCGGGGAGACGATGGCGGCTCGCCAGGCCGTGGAGCTGGCGGTGGGCTCCTTCCATCGGGTCCTCCGCACCTTCCTCGGTACTCGGTGGCAGCCGGTGGCCGTGTGTTTCACACACAGCGCTCCAGCCGACACCCGGACACACCGGCGCTTCTTCGGCCCTGCCGTGGAATTCGACCGGGATTTCAACGGGATCGTCTTCTACGCCAGCGACCTCGACACTCCCAACCCCATGTCGGACCCACTGCTGCGGACCTACGCCCGGCAGTATTTCGAGTCCATCGCCGTCTCGAAGGACACGACCGTGCTGGACCGTGTGCGCGAGCTGATCGAAGTCCTGCTGCCGACCGGGCGCTGTTCGATCGAGCAGGTCGCATGCAGCCTCGGCGTCGACCGGAGGACCGTTCACCGGCATCTGTCGGCCTCGGGCGAGACCTTCTCCTCCCTGCTCAACGCGACGCGTACCCAGCTCGCCGAACAGCTGGTGGCGAACCCGCGCCGCTCGTTGACAGAGATCTCCAGACTGCTGGGATTCTCCGCATCCAGCGCTTTCTCCCGCTGGTTCAGCGAGCGGTTCGGCTGCAGCCCCCGGGAGTGGCGCCGCCAAAGGGCCGGGCAGCAACTCTGCGCCGAGGAATGAGCACCGGCGGTCAACCCGCTGCCGGGGACCGTGATCGCTCACGCGACCTCGGCCGAACCCCCTGAGCCGGCGGCGCGAGCCGGCGGGGAAGGGCGGTCCCCAAGTGGTAAATCAGATGTCACCTGTCGTCAAGCATGCCGCCTGGCCGGCCCTTAATGTGTCACTACCGCAAGGGGGGCTCCCGGCCCCACGGGGCGAGCAGGGATCCTGCCCGCAGCCGCATCTGCCCGGAACCCGCTGATCGTATCCGGCTGTCCGGCGAGCCCGGAAATCCCCTCTGCCATCCACTCCACCTCTCGCCACGCCCCAGGGCTTGGCATCGCCGGCAGCGATGTGTGCAGCAAGTGAAGACCGATCCTCAAAGGAGACGGACCATGCACTTCTTCGACGACTCCCTGTACCCGGAGAACCAGGAGAAACTGGTCATCCAGGCCGCGCCCTACGGGCCGGAGTGGCTGCCCGGTGACGCCGATGACCTCCCACTCACCATGGACGAGCACGTGCAGGCGGCGGTCGACTGCTACAACGCCGGCGCCACGGTTCTGCACATCCACGTGCGCGAGCTGAACGGTCACGGATCCAAGCGCATGTCCATGTTCAACGAGCTGGTGGCCCGGCTGCGCGAGGCCGTGCCCGACATGGTCCTGCAGATCGGCGGGTCGATCTCATTCGCCCCCGAGGACGAGGGTGCCGACGCCAAGTGGCTCAGCTACGACACCCGCCACATGCTGGCCGAGATCACCCCCCGTCCCGACCAGGTGACGATCGCGATCAACACCAACCAGATGAACATCGTCGAGCTCTTCGACGACGAGGACATCGAGGGCACCTCGATCGCCAAGCCGACGTACTACAAGGCCTACCGGGACATGGTGGTCGAGGCCGGACCGGAGTTCTACCTCGAGCACCTCGAGCGCCTGCGCGCCAACAACATCCAGCCGCACTTCCAACTCGCCGACATAGCACAGTTGGAGACCGTGGAGCGGCTGATCCGCAAGGGCATCTACAACGGGCCGCTGGTGCTCAACTACGTCGCCATCGGCGGTGGGTTCGCCGGCCGGCACCCGGCCGACCTGATCGAGTTCATCCGCCGCGTCCCGGACGGCGCCGTGCTCACCATCGAGGCATCCATGCGTGCGGTGGCACCGATGAACGCCATCGGTATCGCACTGGGCACGCACGTGCGAGTAGGCAACGAAGACAACCTGTGGCGCCACAAGGGCGAGCGGATGTCCTCCGTGGAGCAGGTTGAACAGATGGTCCAGATCGCCGACGTGCTCGGCCGGGAGATCGCCACCGGACCGGAGGCGAAGAAGATCTACAAGATCGGCGAGTGGTACTCGGACGCCGACGAGACCCTGGCCCACCTCGGCATGGTGCCCAACCGTCGCCCCGGCCGGCGCGGCCCCATGCTGCGCGACGTCAAGAGCTGACCCGGTCCACGAGCAGCGGTCGCGGGGCGACAAGGCATCCACCTCAGCCGGCCCAAGGCGGCCCGCAACCGCCCATGCCCACACACGAGCAAACGGAGCAACTCTCATGGCACACGCCATTCGCTTCCACGAAACCGGCGGCCCTGACGTCCTGCGGTGGGAGGAGTCCACCGTCGGCGACCCGGGCCCGGGCGAGGTACGGATCCGGCACGTCGCCGTCGGACTCAACTTCGCCGACGCCTACTTCCGCACCGGCCTGTACCCGGCCCCGCTGCCCGCAGGCCTCGGCGTCGAGGCTTCCGGTGTCATCGAGGCCGTGGGAGAGGGCGTGCGTCACGTCGCCGAGGGCGACCGGGTGACCTACACCGGCAGCCCACTGGGCGCTTACAGCACGGAGCGGGTCATGCCCGCGGACTCGCTGATGAAGCTGCCGGAGGAGATCAGCTGCGAGACCGCCGCTGCGATGACCATGCGAGGACTCACCTCGGCCTACCTTTTGCGTCAAATCCACCCACTGAAGTCCGGCGACACTGTGCTGCTTCACGCAGCGGCCGGCGGCGTCGGCCTCATCTTCTCCCAATGGGCGAAGCTGCTCGGCCTCACCGTGATCGGCACGGTCTCCAGCGAGGAGAAGGCACACATCGCCCGGGCCCATGGCTGCGATCACATCATCTACTACCGGCGCCAGAACGTGGCCGAGCGGGTGCGCGAGCTGACCGACGGCAAGGGCGTTCCGGTCGTCTTCGACAGCATCGGAAGGGACACCGTCGCCGAATCCATGGCCTCGCTGCAGCGCCGCGGCCTGCTGGTGTGCTTCGGAACCGCCTCCGGTGTCCCACCGCTCGACGCCATGCAACTGGCCATCCATGGCTCGCTGTTCGTCACCCGGCCCGCGCTGGCCGACTACATCGCCGAACCCGCCGAACGGGATGCCCTGGCGGGCGAACTGTTCGGACACGTCTCGTCCGGCCGCATCACGATCGAGATCAACCAGCGCTACGCCCTCCAGGACGCAGTACAGGCACACCGCGATCTGGAAGCCGGACGGACCACGGGATCTTCCGTCTTCGTCCTCTGAACGCCGTGCCCCGCACGTCAACCCAGGAGTGAGCACATGTCCCAGACCGTCCGCCCGAGGGAACACACGCCTGCCCTGGTGCGCCCGGGTGTCCTTCGCACCTCGATCAGGGTTGAGCCGCTGACCTGCACCATCGGCGCCGAGCTCGTCGGCGTGAACCTCGGCGACGCCGGCCGTGACGACGACCTGTTCGCCGAGATCAAGAATCTGCTCCTGCAGTACAAGGTCCTTTTCCTGCGCGACCAGGACATCACCCGCGCCGAGCACGTCGCCTTCGCCTCCCGCCTCGGCCCGTTGGAGAACCACCCGGTGCTCGGCAGCGACCCGGACCACCCGGGGCTGGTGCGCATCTACAAGGATCTGAACAGCAAACCCGAGCACTACGAGAACGCGCTCCACTGCGACGCGACCTGGCGTGAATGCCCTCCCATGGGAGCGGTGCTGCGCTGCGTGGAGACGCCCGAGGTGGGCGGTGACACGATCTGGGTCAACATGGCCGAGGCCTTCCGCAGGCTGCCCGAGCACATCAAGACGCAGATCGCCGGCCTGCGCGCACGGCACAGCATCGAGGCGACCTTCGGCGCCTGCATGCCGATGGAGCGGCGCCACCAGTTGAAGGCCCAGTTCCCCGATCCGGAACACCCGGTGGTCCGTACCCACCCGGCGACCGCCGAGAAGATCCTCTTCGTCAACGCCTTCACCACGCACTTCGTCAACTACCACACGCCCGAGAACGTCCGCTTCGGCCAGGACTACGCCCCCGGGGCGGGCAACCTGCTGACCTACCTGATCAGCCAGGCGGCCGTCCCCGAGTACCAGGTGCGCTGGCGCTGGCAGAAGAACAGCGTCGCCATCTGGGACAACCGCTCCACACAGCACTACGCCGTCCAGGACTACTGGCCCGCCGTCCGCAAGATGGAGCGTGCCGGAATCGTCGGCGACACACCCTTCTGAGCCCTGAGCAGCGACGGAAAGGTAACGCCCATGGGACTGCACACGACCGGCACGACAGTGCCGGACACGTGTCCCGCCGAACCAGCCGTAGCCCGCGGCTACGCCTGGCTGGTGTTCGCCCTGAGTTTCGGGCTCCTGCTGTCCGACTACATGTCGCGGCAGGTCCTCAACGTGGTCTTTCCCCTGCTGAAGGCGCAATGGCTGCTCTCCGACGCCCAGTTGGGGTCGCTCAGTGGCATCGTGGCCCTGATGGTCGGTGTGCTCGCCTTTCCTCTGTCGCTGCTGGCGGACCGCTGGGGCAGGGTCAAGAGCCTGGTCATCGCCGCACTGGTGTGGAGCCTGGCGACGCTGGGCTGTGCCGTTTCCGCCGGCTACGGCCAGATGTTCCTGGGCCGGTTCATCGTGGGCGTCGGAGAGGCGGCCTACGGCAGCGTCGGTATCGCGGTGGTCCTCAGCGTCTTCCCCATCCGTCTGCGGGCCACACTCGCCGGCGCGTTCATGGCGGGAGGGTCGTTCGGTTCTGTGCTGGCTGTGTCGGCCGGCGGTGCCCTGGCGCAGGCATACGGCTGGCGCTGGGCGTTCGGCGTCATGGGAATCTTCGGCCTGGTCCTGACCGTCCTCTACGGCCTCGTGGTCACCGAGAAGAGGCTCGGGCCGGCCTCCGGCAAGCACGGCAGCACGTCCGGGCAACACGCCTCCGTCCGGACCCTGCTCCCGCGGCTGTTCTCCTCGGTCTCCGTCATCTGCGCCTACATCGGCAGCGGAATGCAGTTGTTCATCGCGATGGCCCTGCTGGCCTGGATGCCCAGCTTCCTCAACCGCTACTACTCCATGGCCTCCGCGAAGGCCGGCCTGGTTGCCGGTGTCTTTGCGCTGATCAGCGGCACCGGCATGGTCCTGTGCGGGGTCGTCGCGGACCGCCTCAGCCGACGGACCGGGAGCCGGAAGTGGACCGTCGCGATCGCCTGCAGTCTCGGGTCGCTCGTGCTGCTGATGACCGGATTCCACCTGCCGACCGGCTCGCTGCAACTCGTGCTGATCGCCGCCGGGACCCTGGTGGCCGCCGGTACCTCCGGCCCGGCGGCCGCCATGGTGGCGAATCTGACCCCTGCCGCCATCGCGGCGACGGCCATGGCCACGCTCACCCTGGCCAACAGCCTCCTCGGGCTTGCCCCGGGGCCCGCAGTGACAGGCGTACTCGCGGACCATATCGGTCTGCTCGGTGCCCTGCAGGTGGTCCCGCTCGTCTCGCTCGCGGGCTGCGCGGCTTTCGTCATCGGCAAGTCCTTCTACGAAAGAGATCTGCGCCGCCTGGGGCTGCTCCCGGACCTCGCCCTCAGGACCCCGGCGTTGCAGTCATGAACCTCACCGCATCGCCGACGGTCGTGATCGTCCCCGGACTACGTGACCACGTGTCGGACCACTGGCAGACCATCCTCGGCAACAAGATCGAAAACACCCGTACGGTTCCTCCGCTGGAGAGGGACAGGCTGAGCTGCGACGCTCAGGTCGCAGCCCTGGACGAGGTGCTGTTGGACATCTCCGGCCCGGTTGTGCTGGTCGCCCACAGCGCCGGGGTGATGAGCACCGTGCACTGGGCGCAACGACACCAGCGTTCTGTCAAAGGGGCGCTGTTGGCTGCGCCGCCGGACTTCGACACCCTGCTGCCGGAGGGTTACCCAAGTCCGGAAGCCTTGCGCGAAAACGGCTGGACGCCAACACCGCGAACCCCCCTGCCCTTCCCCAGCATCGTCGCGGCCAGCACGAACGACCCCCTGGCCGATGCCGATCGCGTCGCCGGTCTCGCCCGGGCATGGGGGAGCCGCCTCGTGGTCCTCGGCCCCGTCGGGCACCTCAACCCTGCCTCCGGTTACGGCGAATGGCCTCGGGCGGAGGAGCTCGTCCGCGAGCTCGTCCGAACCTCGTCCGGCCTGCCCACCTGACCCGCGGCGGCTTCCTCGCACTCCCTCTTGCCCGTCCTCGGACAGGAGGGAGGCGTTGGCCGGTCGAGCACGCATCTTCAGACACGTATGAGCGGGCCGTCCCGTAGGCGCCGGCTCTGCACCGGTCCCACTCGCACGACCTCAAGCCCAGGTCCCGGGGCTCGCAGACCGCTCTGTAGTAAGGGGTTGAAGTTTTCAGTGACGTTCTGGTGGGCCCGGTCGACTGCACCCGCGCGAGTTGCGCATCCCGTGTCTAGTGCGGGCGGCACCGAATCCGCTTCCTTGAGCCGTAGGCAGGTGGGGTCTCCGGACGGAGGCCCCACCTGCTCGGGTTCAGGCTGGTCAGAAGCGCACTGTGCGATCCCGGGTAACCGTCGGGACGGCGAGCACGGCATCGAACGCCTCAGGGACCGGGGTGCTCAGGTGGGAGCTCTGGAACCGGATCCCGTTGAGCGGTGGCGCCCCCTGTTCGTCGCGCGGTGCGTGGCGCAGGTCGGTCAAGGTGATCCGGTCGGCGAGTCCGGCGTCGGTGAGAGCGGCCTCGACGCTGCCGGGCACGGCAGGCTCGAGGTGTGCTTCGGCGAGGGTGAAGCCCACTGCGGCTTCTGGGTCGGGGTGCATCTCCGGCACGTGGTCGGCGGTGTGGACGAGCGCCACGGCGCGGTAGTCCTGGCCGAAGGTCCGCTGCAGGTGCTGACCCATGGGCAGTGTGGTGAGACAGCTGCCGCCGAACTCCAGAGAAAACGCCGTCCTGTGGATGTGGTTGTTGTGCGCTGCGAGGACGATCCGGGTCCCCGGTTCGGCGTGGTCCAGGTGCCAGCGCAGGGACTCGGCCAGGTAGATCTCTCGCACCGACAGGTCCGCGGCCAGGCCCCGCCCGGACATCAGGGCGTCGCTTGCCCGGAACATGTAGTCGGTGTGGCAGGCCGCTTCCACCCGGCGCCGGGCGATGTCGAAGCGGCTCTGGCTGCTGCGGGAGACGTAGAGCGGTTCGACGGCGCGCAGCCGCAACGACAGTCGCGCCAGCGTGGCGGTCAGTTTGTTCTGCTCGGCGGTCTCCAGGCCGGCCCATGCGGGCGCGGCCGCAGCGCCGGAACCGCGGCCACTGAGGAACCGGTCGCTGATCTCCAGGACCGTATCGACGAGGGGGAGTGCGTCGGGGTCGACTTCGCGCAGGTATTCGACCACCGGCTCCAGGGCAGGTCGTAGCGCCCCGCCGGCCTCGGGGATGTCGAGGCCGGCGAAGCGCAAGGGGTGTCCGCTGGTGCGGTTGTGGTGGCGCAGCCAGTGCATGAGATCTGCGGCGGCCCGGCTCACCTTCGCGAGGTCACCGTCGTCTCCCTCGCCCTGCAGCCACTGGTCGAGCGGGAAGGCTTCGCTGAAGCCGAACTCCATCGCGAAGACGGTGAATCCACATCGTTCGGCGAGAAAGCGCAGCACCCGTTGGCGTGCGCGCGAGAACTCTTCGACGAAGTGGGCGCCCTCACCGACTGCCACGACCCGGGCATCGCCGACGATCTCCCGGAGCCCTTCGAGGTCGTCGAGGGACTGTTCGGGATCAAGGGTGGTCAGAGTGCTGGAGTGCTCGCGGAACCAATCGGCAAGCACGGTGCGGGAAGAAGGCTGAACAGGCACAA
Organism: Streptomyces sp. CB01580; assembly: GCF_001905795.1. Taxonomy (GTDB): domain Bacteria; phylum Actinomycetota; class Actinomycetes; order Streptomycetales; family Streptomycetaceae; genus Streptomyces. The sequence goes on along the minus strand of NZ_LIXJ01000031.1, from coordinate 51,445 downwards.
GTAGAGCTCATTTCTCGGCTCGGAGGTTCAGGACACAGTCACTCATTCGCACACGGGCGGACGAGCGACGCGACGACGCACAGACGCGACCGACGCCGGGCCACTGGGCCAACGGCGCGCCACGTCTGCCGACGAACCTCGTCAGAGAAAATTGCTGAAGATTGCCATGTCGGTGGGCGGCGGCCGGTGGCGCCGCCGACGTGGTGGGCACCGAGGTAGCCGGGGTGTCGGGGCCGGGGCTGCTCGGGCCGCGTCGCCGGGTTGGGATACGTGGCCGCGGCGGGATGGTGCGGCGGCCCCCGTCGGCCGGTCCCGGGTCTCCCGCAGGTTGGCGCGTGGTGTGCGTGACGACGTGCGGGCCAGCAGTTCGCAGGCCGGCTCGACCACGTCCTGCCAGGCGAGGCGGTCCTCGCGAAGTCCGAGGTGGACGCGCGAGTTCGTCGAGGACGAGGGCGGCACGGGCGATGGCGGCGCGGGTGATGGCGCCGATGCGGTCGGGGCTGAGGGCGACGTGCTGCAGGGTGCGCCGGCGTTGCTGGAGTTCGGCGGCGGCGCGTTCGCCGAGGGCGCGGGCGCTGCGATGCGCGGCGTTGGTGGTGCGGACAGACACGCGCGGGAGACGCCCACCTCGGCCACCACCACCGGCTTGGCTTCTGTGCTTCCAGCGTTGCTCGCCGTTCCCCGCGCGGAAGAGTCACGAACGGCCTTGGCATACAGGCCGGGCCCGCCCCGAACAGGTTGGACGGGCTCGGCCGCGGGGGCTCGGACGGCGACGCGAGTGCCCTGACGGGCGACGGCGGCCACACTCCCGCTCCGGCGGATCTGCGCGCACAGCAACGCCCACCCATCCCGTGCCGACTTGTCCGCGCGTTTGTTTGGACGACCGTCCTGGACTATCGTCCAAACAGGTGGATGAAACTATTGGAGGTGAACAGCACGATGAGCCAGTCCTTCTTGGCGACGCTGATTGCGGCACTGCTGGTATGGGAGGCCCTTCTACTGATTCCTATGGTCCCGGGCAAACTGATCGACACGCGTGACTTCGCGCCGTTGCCCCGGTGGCAGTACAACTGCTTCAACGTGTTCCTGACCACACTCGGACTGGCCAGCTTTGTCGTGGCCGGTTTCGCGTTGGCGAACCAGGGCTGGGCGTTCGTGGCAGCACTGGTACTGGGCCTGCTGTACGTCGGGGTCTTCGCGGCCGACCTCGGCGAGGTCTTCCCTGTTGTGCCCGACCCCATTCCGGTTCAGCTGCTCGTCCTGGAGGCGATCGCGCTGGCTTCGGCCGGGGTGATCGTGGTGATCGGCATCCAGGGGATGCGGCTGTGAGCGCCGACGACCGGCGCGTGTCCCGCCCGGCGGAGACACGCGAGAAGCTCATCGACGCCGCGGCCTCCCTGATCCCTGAGCTCGGGTGGGACAACGTGAGCAGCCGCCGGGTCGCGGACCGCGCAGGCGTGAACCTGGGCGTCGTCCACTATCACGTCAACAGCATCGCCGAACTCCGGCGTATCGCCGCCATCCGGAGGATTCGGGCGTTCTTCGAGGGCCCCGCCCGTGAAGCCCTGCTGGAGACGGACCCGCGAACAGCCATCGGCAACCTGCTGAACAGTCTGTCCGCCAGCGGCCCGCGAGACCCGGAGTTGCTGCTCCTCTTCGAGTCGCTCGTCGCCGCCGGCCGGGATGACCGGTTGCGGGAGGAGATCGCCGGTTCTCTCGCCGAACTGCGGACCCGGCTGCTCGAATGGCTCACCGAACAGGGCGCAGCCGCTCCTGCGGCGGCTGCAGTCACCATCACCGCGGCCATCGACGGATATCTCCTCCAGCGAGCGCTCGACCCGTCGCTCGAACCGGACCTCCTGATCGAGGCACTGGCCAGCCTCGTACGACCGCCGACCTAGTGCTGTGGCCGGAGAGGTTTGCCGGGAAGCTCGCGGCGTCCGGTGCGGTGCATCGCAAGGCGGAGGACCGCCCTCGTACGGGACGTACTCGGCTGATGCGACAACGCGGCGAGGTGCCGTGCCGGGCGTCGCGAGCCGGTGAACCTTTCCGGTCGCAGCACTCTAGTGCCGTGACCGGCAAGGTTTGCCCGGAAGGAGCGGCGTCCGGTGCGTGCGATCGCAAGGCGGCCGAAAGCCCTCGTAGCGGGCTACGTGGGCTTTCGGCCAACGCCGCGAGCGTGCGTGCCGGGCGGTGCGACGGGGCAAACGTTGTCGGGAGCGGCACTAGCCAGGGCCTGAGCCTGGAGCGCGTGGCCCAGGTGGTGGGCCGCCCCGGACACCACCTGGGACGCCTGATCTCGTTCCCGTTCCCGTTCCCGTTCCGGGCTCCGGCCCCGTATCGGGAACGGGACGGGCGCCGACCGCTCCCGTACCCCGGCTGCGTCGGCGTCCCGCCTTGTCATCGGGTCGGGCGTATTGCCTGCTCCTGTGCCCGCAGTCTTCGGCTCAGAGGTCGTGCATAGGCGCGCGGAGGCCGGTGTTGGTCATGCACGACAACGGCACAACAACGGTACGGTCCGCCGCCCGGGCAGTTGATAGCGTGATCGTCGTGACAGAATTGGAAGAGCTGGTCCTGACCCCCGGCGAGCGGGCCCACGGGGTTCACGTCGACAGTGTGATGTTCACGATGGACTGGACCGGTGAGGATTACCCCGGCCAGCTGGCGGCGTTCGTGGCTGGTCGGGTACGGGCCTTCGGGGCGGAGCCGACAGACGTCGACACCAACGTCGTCCAGCACGCGGCCGAGACCGACCCGACTCTGCGTCGCGGTGATTTGCCGGTCCGTCAGCTCGATCATCTGTCCGGTGTGCTGGCAGATCTCGGCTGCACGCTCATGGTGTGGGAGAACGGCACCGACACCTACGAGATACTGGTCGCGCTGACCGACGGGCGTGAGCCGACCGGGTTGACGCACCAGGGCCTCCCGGTGCGGGCCTGGGGCTCGGAACCCGAAGAGACCCTGGTCAGCCTGAACTGCCCGAACTGCTCGCAGATGCTGGTCTGGCAATTGCCGGCGGACCAGACCCTGGCCGACGAGCGCTGCGATTGTGGAGCCGCGCTGTTCGACGCTACTGGCCGCCCGCTGCCCAACGTCACTCTCCACGACTGAGCCGCTCAGCGCCCTCTGGCCCCGACTCGTCCCCACCGATGTACTGCTCATCGAACGCGGCGCCCACTGATCCGCACGAACCGCACCTGCCCGTCTTCACGTGACAGCGATCTACCACCCAGCACTTCATGCTCGTCAGGTGCGGATCCCGCGCAGAGACATCGGTGGTCAAGGCCGTGGCCCGCTGGTGGGACCCGGCAGCAGGCGGCTACCGGGACCGCGTCGGCGGCCGCCGCCCCTTGCGGCAGAATCTGCTTGTCGCCATGGGGAAACCCCGCCGGAATCACCATTGTTGATGAGTACGGTGCAGTACATGCAAACCACCACCGGGGCGGGTCAGGAACAGCGAGGGCACGTCCTCCTCATCGCGGGTGACACCGCCATACGACGGCGCGCCGTGCAGGTCGAGCCCAGCGCCAACCTCGCAGCCCTGTCGATGGTGCCCGTGCCTGTGCTGCTCGCCAGCAACGTGCCCGCCGACACTACGTACCTCGACGGCGTCAAGGACCAGCAGGCCCTGCTGATGAAACTGCGCAGCGCCGCCGCCACGCCGGGCCCGCTGCTCGTCTACCTCTCCGGCCGCCTCACCCTCGCCCGCCGCGACCACCAGCTCTACCTCGCACTGACGCACACCACGGCATCCACCATCCGCTACACCGCACTGCCCTGGGAATGGCTGGGGACCGAGCTGCGCCACCGCCCCGCAGGACTGACGACCGTCCTGGTCGACCTCGCCGCGGACAAGCACGCATGGCCCCACCTACAGGAGCCCGGCGCACTCGCCACTCCCCCGGCCGCCGAGGTCTATGGGGTGATCACCCCTCCCGGCTACGCCGGCAGCAACGGCGTGAGCACCTACACACGAGCGTTCGTCGAGCAACTGCGCCTCACCCCCGACCGGCCCACGAACGCCCGGCTGCACGCACAGACCGTCGGCTCCGTGGCGCTCCCACCCGGTGCCCTGGTCCTCCCGCACATCCCGGAGATCAACGCCCCGCAGACCGAACCCCAGCATCCGAGGACGAACCTGCTGCTACTCGCAGACGATCAGCAGCAGGAGGAGCCGGGTGAGGCGATGCCCGGCCTCGACCGGCGCCCGGCCCCGCCCGCGCCCGGCTCCTCATTCCTGTTCCAAAGCTCGCCGCCGCAGCCAACTGCGCTCGGCCCCTGCCCCATGCCACAGTCGCCCGTGCCCCCGGCGCCCCGGCCTGGTCGTCACGACGTCGACCAGCAGCGGCAGCGTACGGAACCCGCTGCCCCGGTAGGGGCTCCGCACCCGGTCCCCGTGGCGGCCTCGACTCCCACGGCCCAGCACGTTCCGGCGGTCCAGCAGCCGGTTGCGGCGCCCCAGACCGACCCGCGCCCGTACATCCACGCACTGGCCGAGCAGCACCGGTACCCCGAGGCGATGCAACTGGCCCAGCTGTGGGAGCAGCATGCCCTGACCACCTACGGTGTCACCTCTCCTCAGGCCACCCAGTGGACCGAGATCCGCGCGGACCTCGCGAAGATGCAGGGCAATTGGGTACTGGCCACCCACTTGTGGATCGCTGCCTGCCGGACCCGCCTTGCCCACCAGTCGCCCGACGCCCCACAGGTCATCGCCGCAGTGAAGAGCGCCCACTACTGCTGGACGCAGATCGGCGACCCGCGGCAGGCCCGCGGGTGCGGCCCCGAGCTGATCAGCCTGCTGCGCACCCTGCCCACGCTCGACCACCGACACCTGAACGTGGCACGACAGCGACTGGAGATCCTGCACAACTGCTGACGCACGCCTACGAGGGGCAGACAACGTCATGGCGTCGAACCGAGCCTGCAGGACTTCTACGGGCCCCCACACCCGTGAAGCCGGGCCCGAGTCCCCGCCGTCGACGGTGTGGCACGGTGGTCGACCGGGAGGTGAGCACGGCCACTACGGCTCGTGCGGACTGCGGGGTGAGCCCGGCGCCGGGCTGTCCGGAGGTCAGGACTCGTGCGTACGCCCCTGCCCCCGTGGGCGCGGAGGACATCGGCGAGCCCGGCTGCTGCGGTCTCGGCCGGTCGTTCGCCCCACCGGTCATGAGAACGCTGCGCTCGGCGGGTAACTCGGTCGTGCCGAGCGAGCAGCCCGGCCGAGGCCTGGGCTTCGGGCGGACCCAGGGTCACGGTGACCAGCGCGGCACCGAGCTGGCGGGCACGGTGAACAAATCCGGCTGACACGCCACGCCCGAATCGCCGGCCGCCCACCACCTTCTCGGCGGTGGGCCGCCGGCACGCGAGCCGTTCAGCTCTGGAACCCGACCGAGCGCTTCGATTGAAGCGCTCCCCTTCGAATGGATTCGAACACTCACGTGCGAATTCGCACGCCGCACCGGCTGCTCAGGACTCGGTGAGGATCGAGTGTTTGCCGAGTGCGTGCCGATGCGGCGCCAGATGATGTGCCGCTCGCCGCGGACTCGGCTCCGGGCCGTACTGCCACGTCGCCCGACCGTTGCCGTCCCAGGTGAGCTCGAAGACGCCGGGCGGGCGCCGCATGCCCTTGATGCGGAGGCCGGAGCGAAACGGCCCACCCGTACACAAGTCGTCGACGCAGAACGCCCGGAAGGAAGCCGGATTCCCGCCCGGGCCGTGGATGGGGCGCGGCCTGCCCGCGCTCGGGCTCACCGGGGGCTCGGTGGTGACGGAGCGCCAGGCGGAGCTTCTGTTCGGGCAGGGCCGGCATCCGGATGCCGACCGTATCGAGCGCGAGCTCTTGGACGACGGCGCCGCCCCGGAGACGGCCCGCTCGGCCACTGTCCTCGGCCGGCCCATCGAAGAGATCGAGAAGCGGAAGCAGATCCCGCTGGTCGCCCTCGACCAGACGTCCCTCATCGTGCTGCGAGCTCCGGGAGAAGAGAAGACGCGACGGGTCATCGAGCGGGCGCACGAGCGGGCCATCGCCACCGAGCTGCGCTGGCCGGAGGACGAGGCAACGGAATCCTGGTGGGCTTCCGGGCTACAAGCCCGCGAAGACAACGCCTTGGTCGTCGCGCCCTTCCGGCGATCGCCACGGCCTCCCCCTGCTCCATGACCACATCCTTTTCCTCAACCGGTGCAACGCCCGGACGACGAGGGGAAGCTGGTGTGGGGCGCCCTCGGCACCCTCCGCCTCCACCAGCACGTCGTGGCGGCCGGGACGCTCTGCACCCTGACGATGGCGACGGCGATGTGTGAGGAGCTGGGCCTGGCGACTGTGCCCCGCGAGGTGACGCCGGGCCTCCGCCCCGTGATGGAGACAGCCGGGACGAACACGGAGCTGATCGGCTGGTCGTCCACCCGTCGCCGGTAGATCGAGCAGGCGCTGGAGGGCATCACCGACCAGTACGCGGAGGAGCATGGGCGGCTGCCCGGCGAGCGCGGCCACGACGGTCTCGGATGGTGGACGGCGCAGGACACTCGTCCGGAGAAGAAGGCCGCCCGCCTGCTGAACCTCGATCCACCGGCTGATGCCTGTGGATGACGTTTGGGAAAATGAAGAAGTGCCTTGTGAGCTCCGATGACGGGAGTTCTTCACGCTTCCAGCACGCACAATCAGCAAGGCACTTCCGAGATGCAGGTTTCCCATACGTCGGCGGCGGTCTCCGCTGCGTTCGATGACCCGAATCCGATCACGCCGGCCGGGCTGGTCCCGGTGATGCGGCTGGTCGAGCGGTGTGGTCTGCCGCGACTGGTGGCGAAGAAGGCCAAGTTGACCGGGGGTGCAGGCGGTTTGCACCTGATGAGACGGACCGCCAGGCAGGGGTCGGCCGCGCGGGACTGGCAGCCGATGCGGAACTGGGTCAGCCCCAGAACTCCCGCAGGACGGCGTTGACGACGGCGGGCTCCTGGGTGTGCGGATAGTACCCGGGCACCCGCAGGAGGCGGCCCCCGAGGGAGGCCGTGAGGGACTCGGCCACGGCCATGAGGGGGAGCCCCACGTGCTCGCGATACGCGGCCGGCGCGCGCTCCCAGGTTCCGCAGATCACCAGAATCGGCAGGGCGGCGCCCCGGATCACCTCCAGCGGGATTTCCGCCTCCCAGATGGGCCGCTCTCTCATGGAGGTGGCAACGGCACGGAGCCGGCGTGACGTGGGCTCGGGCATAGCCATCCCCAACCCCTCGGTGGACGCACGCAGATACTGCTCCGGCGTGACGCCGTCCGGGATGCCCGGGGCGCCGTCGCGCACCCGGTCGAGGAGGTCGGCGACGACTGGATGGTGCGCGGCGGCGGTGAAGGCGGAGGGCTGGATGAGGGCCAGGGAGCGGACGAGGTCGGGTCGGCGCGCGGCGGCGATGAGCGCGGCGACGGCGCCGTTCCCGTGCCCCACGAGGTGGGCGCCGCCGAGCCTCATGGCGGAGGCCCTGTCGTCGAGAACCTCCACGACGTCCTCGGCGTCGACGTCGAAGTCGCTGCGCGCGGTGTCCGGGCTGTCGCCGTATCCCCGGCGATCCATCAGGAGGAGCTGCCGGCTGTCCGCGAGGGGCCGCTGCCCGGCAAACCCGTACGTGGAGTCGCTGCCCCAGGTGAAGATGTTGTGGACGAAGAGGGCGGGGACAGCAGCGGCCGCCGGGGGCACCGGGGCCCTCGAAGCTGTCGGGGCCCGGCATCCTCCGACCCGATCGCGGTCATCCCACACGGTCACGTGCACGGCTGCCATAGGTCATCCTCCCGAAGCTGAGGAACATCAACTCCTTTGAGGCTAAACCTCGATCCACGGCTGATGCCTGTGGATGACGTTTGGGAAAATGAAGAAGTGCCTTGTGACCTGCGATGACGGGAGTTCTTCACGCTTCCAGCACGCACAATCAGCAAGGCACTTCCGAGATGCAGGTTTCCCATACGTCGGCGGCGGTCTCTGCTGCGTTCGATGACCCGAATCCGATCACGCCGGCCGGGCTGGTCCCGGTGATGCGGCTGGTCGAGCGGTGTGGTCTGCCGCGACTGGTGGCGAAGAAGGCCAAGTTGACCGGGGGTGCACAAGAGGTTCCTGGGTGCGCTGGCCGCGCATACCCCCGCTGCTGCCCGGGGCCGATCAGATGGCGTTCATCGATGTCGACCCCACCCACAAACGCGTCTACGGCCCGACCAAGCAGGGCGCCGAGTACGGCCGGTTCAAAGGCATCCGCACCCTGCCCCGCTGCCGGCCACGGTCTGCGCTCCACAGTCCCGGCCGCTGATCGCCGGGGTGCGGATGCGTCGCGGCAAGGCAGCCGACTCCCGCGGCGCCCCGAAGTTCGTCAATGAAGCTCTGGCCACCGCCGCGAAGGCCATGCACTGGCACCCGCATCCTGCGGGCGGACTCCCAGCCCCCGCATCCACCGGGCCGGGAACCAGACCGAACTCGCACTACCAGCACACCAACTGCCACCGAAACGGCAACCAGGGGCGGATTCTCTGGTCGGTGGGCCCGCTCGCCGGACACACATCCGCGCGAGGGACCTCTTGTGAGCAGTGTCGGAGCCGTTCTGGACAGCCCCGTTCACCGGGCCGATCCTTACCGGATCGACAACTCGTCGGTTTGACAGGCTGATCACCGCACTGGGGCTGGAGTGCGCGGACCCCGTGTGCAGAGGCCGACCCTGGAGCCCCGGGATATGCGCCGGACCAAGTCTTCTTTCGTGGTAAAGTACCGGCATGCTTATCGAGGTTGACAGACCGTAGCCGCCGAGCGTCGACGACGCTATCGGCCCGTGCCACTGACTCCGGTCCGCAATGGCCATAATGTGGGCGGCTACGCGCATGGCTGCACACTTCCGTTCCTGGATGTGCACACCCTGGCTTTGACCAGCGCGCCTCGCATTCTCTTTTGCCTCCTGCCGGAGTTCTAGAATCAGCCTCTCTTCGTGGCGTGTTCACAGCATGCACTGAATCCTTGCAGAGACGTAGAAGTTCTTTTCAAGCCGTAATTCCCTCGGCCTGGAACAGCTGACGTCATTCGAGGAATGCAGTGTGCGGCCCTTCCTGTGTTCCCGTCATGCGTCGGACGGCGCCCATTCCTTTCGAGAACTGTCTCTCGTCAGCACCGCGCCTGTTCCACGGGAGAGATTTCACGTGGAAGATTGCGAGTATCACCTCATGACGAACCAGCACCATGCGAACACATCGAGTGACCGGGCTCGACGGTCCCGGGTCGCACTCGCCAACCCTCCCCCTGGTACCCGGCTCGCGCGCATCCGAGAGCATCTCGAATCGTTGGGCGCGCCCGATTTCCGCTACCGGCAGTTCGTGAGCGCCCTTCGCCGTGCGGAAGCCGAGACCTTCGACACCGTTCGCGAGTTGCCCGCCGAACTCAGGGCGGAACTCACCGAGAAGTTCGGCCCGCGTCTCCTTCCCATCGTGCCGGTCGCCCGCCAGTCGGAGGACCAGGTCGAAAAGGTCGTCTTCGAGTCCGACCCGGGAACCCGTTTCGAAACTGTTCTCTCCCGCTACAGGGCCGGATGGACTTCTCTCTGTGTCTCGTCACAGGCAGGGTGCGGATTGGGCTGCACTTTCTGCGCCACGGCTGCCGTCGGCCTCGCCAGAAATCTGACGGCCGACGAGATCTACGCGCAGGTCATGCATCCGCATTGGCGGCTTCCGAACAGATCCCTGCCGGAGAGCGTGGCGTTCATGGGCATGGGCGAGGCACTGGCCAACCCACATGTTTTCGATGCACTTTGCCTGCTTTCGGGAACCGGTTACGGGGAACTGTCGCAACGCCGTATCACCGTTTCCACTGTGGGCTTCGCACCCAATCTGTCCAGGCTCACCAAAGAATACCCGCAGGTCACGATCACGCTGTCCGTGCATTCACCGTTCGCGGACGAACGTGCGCAACTGATTCCGCTGGAGAAGAGATTCCCCCTCACTGATAACCTGGCGATTCTGGATGAGCATGCGGGCACGGCACGCCGCAAGATCTACCTCGCTTATCTGCTGATCGCCGGCGTCAACGACACCGAAGAACACTTGCATCAGCTTGCCCGACTAGTGGCGTCGCGATCCCGGCCGGAACTTTTCCACGTGAGCGTCATCCGGTACAACCGTGCTCTAGGAGCACATCCCGCCTACCGGGCGCCCTCGGAAACACATGTCAACCGGTTCGTCGCAGGCTTGCGCGAACGTGGCATCCACGCCACCAGACGGCGCCAGCTCGGCTCGTCCATCGATGCCGCCTGCGGCCAACTGCACGCCCGCTACGCCGCCTCTGCCCCTACCGGCGGCCTCCTCACTGCTCCTTCGCCGACGAGTCCCACCGAGGACCGACTGCTGCAGATCGGACGGCCGGGGCGGTCGGAGTCTCGTCGGACGGCAACCGGCTGAAGCACGGAACGGGGCATCGGCACGACGACCGGAGGCGCGCTTCCCTCCCGGCATCGGCCGTCCACATCATGCACAGCACAACGGTCCGTCGGTGGTCCATGCCCTGCCCCGGCACCGTGATATCCGCCCGCAGTCCTGGAGGACATATGAACAACCAGCGTGACCGGCGCCGGCACATGGTCCCGCCCGTGCCCTTTGCTCCGGAACTGAACCCCACCCTGGAAAAACTGGGCCCCCCGCACAAGAACGCGCCCGCTTCGGCCGACCAGATTCCCCGATGGCGCGCACACCTCGCGAAAGCGGACCCGACACTCGACGAGCTGCGCGACCGGGGCAGGTTCGAAATCCACGAACGATTGGTGCCCGGCCCGGCCGGGGCGCCGGACGTGTCACTGCTCGTCGCACGTCCCGCCGGGTTGTACGAAGGCGCACCGGTCATTTACCACATGCACGGCGGAGGCATGATCGGCGGAACCAGCAGGACGGGGATGGAGACGATACTGCGGGAGTGGGCCGAACCCCTCGAACTCGTCGTGGTTTCCGTCGACTACCGACTGGCCCCGGAGTTCCCGTACCCGGCCTCGATCGAGGACTGTTACGCCGGGCTGATGTGGCTCTCCCGCCATGCCACGGCCCTGGGCGGGGATCCGCAGCGCATTGTGATCGCGGGTGGTAGTGCCGGCGGGGGTCTTGTCGCAGCGCTCGCGTTGATGGCGCGAGATCGTCAAGGTCCGCCAGTCATAGGTCAGTTGATGATGTGTCCGATGCTCGACGACCGTAACGACAGCCTTTCGGCCCATCAGATGGCGGGCCGCGGGGTGTGGGATCGGCACGCCAACGATCTGGGCTGGAGCTCTCTCCTCGGTGAGGCCCGGGGGAGCTCGCGCCTCTCCATGTACGCCGCTGCGGCCCGCGCGACGGACCTCTCGGGGCTGCCCCCCGCCTATGTCGATGTCGGTGCCGCGGAGACCTTCCGCGACGAGAACGTCCTGTACGCGACGCGTATCTGGCAAGCGGGCGGTGACGCCGAACTGCACGTCTGGGCCGGCGGATTCCACGGCTTCGATCAGCTGGCACCTCACACCGACATCGCGCGGGATGCCCGTCACACCCGGTTCCGCTGGCTGTGCCGCCTTCTGAACCGCTGAGCGCACGGCGGTGCGGGTGAGCCGCACGGGGGCCGCCCGTAGGTGCCCCGGGCGGCCGCTCGGTCGTGCGGGCTGGTTCGGGTCGCCGGCCCGCCCGCTGCTCGACGATCCGGGCGAGTTCGTCGCGGGTGGCGTTGAGCCTCAGACGTCCGGCGGGATCCCCCGTGGACGTGAACCGCGAGATCCCGCCGTCGAAGTCGAGCGCGAGAGGCCTGGAGTGTCTTCGTGCACCGGGTGCAGAACGAGGGACACGACCAGCAGCAGTGTCGCCGGATGCCCCCTCGCCGATGATGTCGAGGAAGCCGCGGACCGCAGGGGCAGAGGCACGCAGGCGCATTGTGTTGGTGTTGCCGGCATCGACGTCGAACGCCTCCAGCCGGCCGACGTGCTGGAGGACAGCAGCGGGCGACTGCGGTGGGAAGCCGGGCCGTGACCGGCCCGCTGCTGGCACGCGACGGCACGGCGGGATGCTGTTCCTCGACGGCCAGGACGTCTGGCTGTCCGCCGTGGGCGGTCCCGCCCTCCTCGCCCGGTCCGGACTACGGCCTTGCACGGCGAGAACGGGCGCGTCCATCAGGGTGGAGGCCAAGTCTGCGTGGGTGGGCCCGCGGCGCAGCGGTGCGGGTGCTCTACCCGTCGCGGCGACGACGGAACATCGCGCGGTACTCCCCCGGCCGCCGGCCCGTGTGTCTGGCGAAGATGCCGCCGAACGCCCCGGGGTCGAGATACCCGACGTCGGCGGCGATGCTCGCGACGGTCTTGTCGGTCGTCTCCAGCAGGTGTCTGGCTCGACGCACCCGGGCTGTCTGCAGATACGCGAGTGGTGTCTCGCCGGCTTCGGCGCCGAAGCGACGGAGCATGGTTCTCGTGCTCACGTGGAACTCCTGGGCGAGGGCGGACAGGTCGTAGCGAGCACTGAGGTTCTGGTCGAGCCACCGCTTGACGCTGAGGGAGAACTCCCCGCCCGCCGTGGGTACGAGCCGCGAGTCGACATAGGGAGCCTGCGTGGAACGTGCGTCGTCGACAAGCGCGATGCGCGCGGTGCTGCGGGCGACGCGGGGGCCGTCGTGCTCGCGGACGAACTGCAGCGCGAAGTCGTACATGGCGCTGAAGGCCGCTGTGGTCGTCACCCCCCGGTCCGTCACGACCAACTTCTCCGCGCGGAGGCGTACGTCGGCGTACCGGCGGGCGAACCGATCCGCGAACAACCAGGACGTGGTCGCTTCGCGCCCGCCGAGCAGCCCGGCCTCAGCGAGCAGGAAGGCGCCCACGCAGATCGATACGACAGCGGTCCCGGAGGCCGCCTGCGCTCGAATCGATGCTACTTCCGGTCCCAGGTCTGCGAGTGTGGCATCGAGATCGAGCATGGGCGAAAGCTCGAAGCCCGGCACGATCAGGACGTCCACCGGGCGGACCGCCGAGACGCCGATGACCGAGCCACCCGACGCGGTCACCCGCCGCCGGGGCGAGATGACCGACGTCTCGTAACCCGACTGAACCGACCCGTGCGCCGCGGCGACGTGAGCGGCCATCCTCAGGAGGTCGGGGACTCCGAACACCTCCGACGCGAAGCAGCCGGGGTAGGCCAGCACACCGACTCGCAGCGGGCTCATGTTGCCCCTCCGGCACCTTGGGAACAGGTGGCGATATTACCGGGATACATGGCGATGCCGCCGCTTCTCAGAGGGGGCGGCCACTCGCCATCATCTCGGTCATGACAATCATGCGAGGGCAGAACGACCCCTTGGACGACTTCTCGCGAAGAGTCGTCGGCGTCGATGACGTCGACAAGACCGTGTACGTTGCCGGGTCGGGACCGGCAGTCGTCCTCATGCCCGAGATGCCGGGCATCAGCCCCGACGTCGCTCGGTTCGCGCGTTGGGTGCGTGATGCCGGTTTCTCCGTGTACCTGCCCTCTCTCTTCGGCGTCGACGGCGCCTATCCGCTCGCCGAGGCACAGGAAACCATCGTTCGACGCGCGTGTGTCAGCGCCGAGTTCCGAGCGTTCGCCGGTGGAGGTACCAGCCCCGTCGTCACATGGCTGCGCGGCCTCGCTCGCCTGGCGCACGCCGAGTGCGGCGGGCCCGGCGTCGGCGCCGTCGGTCTGTGTTTTACCGGCAACTTCGCCTTGACCATGGCACTTGAACCCGCTGTCATCGCACCAGTGGTGAACCATCCGTCGCTTCCGCTCGACGATGCCGGCGGTCTGGAGATCAGTGACGAAGACGCTGCTGCTGTGGCTGAACGCGTGGCGCGAGACGGGTTGAAGGTTCTCGCCTACCGCTTCGACAACGACAGGTGGTGCACTGGCCGGCGGTTCGCGGCCTACCGAGCGCTGCTCGGGGACGCATTCGACGGACGCGTACTCGAGGCCGAGACGGCGAACACGAATCCGCCGCCCTTCTTCCGCGATGTCGTCGGTTGCGCCCACAGCGTCGTCACGGCGCACCTCGTCGATCGGGACGGTCACCCCACCATGCAGGCCCGGAACGAAATCATCGCCTTCCTTGCCGAGCGGCTCGGAACACGGCAGGAATGAGCCCCTGGCGCTCCGGCGCCCGGTGATGCGGCGGGGCAACCGCCACTCCCCCGATGCGCCCCGGTCGTCGACCGGTATCACGCGCGTTGAGAGGGAAGGACGAGCAGACGGGAGAGTCCGGCCGGGTCCTGCCGGGCGGCCGGTCGGGGATCCCCCCGAACGTACGCAATTGCCGTAGGCGCGCCGCCATCAGTGCCATGGCCCCGGCCGGTGGGTGACCGCGCAGCGGCACGGGTGGGAGCAGTTGGGGCGCGCGGTGCCGATCGGGCGCGTCCGCCCGCCGTCTTCGCGGCCGCGCGGGGGCGGAACGTCGGTTCGCAAGCTCACGATCCGGACCGTCCGGGGCGCCACAATCGGCGGAGGCCGATCCCGCTCTGCGGCGGGATCGGCCTGTGAGCTCCGGCGGGTCGGTCAGGCGACGAACACGCTGGAGCCGAACTCCTGGATCGTCCTGCCACCCGGCGGGACGACCGCCAGTACTTGCCCCGTGCAGTTCGGACCGCCGTAGACGAGGGCGTACTCGTTGGTGTGGTTGGAGAGGATGAGCGGCCTGATCTCGGCGTTGACACAGCCGCTCGGGTTCTGGACCACCTGGCCGCCGCCGAACACGAGAGTTCCGTGGGCCGCGAAGGCCGAGGTGGGTGAGGCGATGGCGACCATCCCCGCCGCAGCGAGGGATCCGAACAAGGTGACGACACGGCGCATGGCTGACTCCTGACGATGACGAGGATGGAGGAAACCCATCCGTCCGCTACGCAAAGTGCCCATCACTTGCCATGTGTAACGTCTTGTCCGCTGACGTTCACTCCTCCGCCGCGCCGCGCTGCCGGGCCGCTCCATGCCCCGGGGCCGGGGGCGGTCGGCGCTCCTCGCCGTCCTTGAGGACCCGCTGCGCGGATCAGGAACGGCCGCTCCGCGCCCCATCTTCTACCGAGCCAAAAGCCCATCGGCTCCGTCGGCCGGCCTCGGATCCGGGGCCGTGCCCTGTTCCGCGCGGCTGCGCACCATGCGCCGGTCGAAGCACCCATGAGCGAGCGGACCCTGTGAGGTCGGCGGGTGAGCGGGAGCAGTCCGATGCCCGGGTTCCCCTGAGTGGTCGCCACTGCGTTCGCTTTCGGGTGACTTGCCCGCCGGTTGCTGCCCGTGCTCCGTCGGCGGTGCCCCAGCATCGCAACCGTCCGGATCCGTCCAGACCGGGACGGGACGGGGCGTTGGGAGATCGTTGTGCGCATCCTGCTCGTGGCGAGCGTGTTCAACAGCCTCACTCAGCGTATTCATGCCGAGCTGAGGGACCGCGGCCATATCGTAGCGGTGGAAATCGCGTTGCCGGACGACTCGGTGCGTGACGCGTCGTTGCGGCAGGCCCTTCGGGAGTTCGCGCCGGACCTCGTTGTCGCCCCCATGCTGAAGACCGCCATCCCGCGGGACGTGTGGGCGGCGCGCACCTGCCTCGTCGTCCATCCCGGCCCACCGGGCGACCGCGGGCCCTCCTCCCTCGACCGGGCCGTCCAAGACGGCGCGGACAGCTGGGGGGTGACCGTCCTGCAGGCCGAGGAGGAGATGGACGCCGGGGCCATCTGGGCGTCGGCCACTTTTCCGGTGCCCTCGGTGGGCAAGAGTGATCTGTACCGCAACGAGGTCTCGGACGCCGCGTCGCGGGCCGTGCACCTCGCCGTCGAACGCTTCTCCTCCGGTGCGTACGTTCCTCGTCCGCAGAGCGGCGCAGGCGCGGAGTTGCTCATCCGTACGCGACCGTACCTGCGTCAGGAGCACCGGCGCATCGACTGGGCATCCGACTCCACGGAAACGGTTCTTCGCAAGCTGCGTGCCGCCGACTCCTCCCCCGGCGTACGTGACGAGCTGCTGGGGGAGGAGTGGTTTCTGCACGGGGGACATCCGGAACCCGAACTGCGCGGGAATCCGGGCGAGTTGGTAGCCGTTCGGGCGGGGGCCGTCTGCCGGGCGACGGCCGACGGCGCGGTATGGATCCCCGAGCTCCGGGCCTGTCGTCGACCGGATGGTCCCGCCACGTTCAAACTGCCCGCGACGACGGCACTCGGCGGGCGTCTGCCCGCGCTTCCGCGACGTCCCGCGCCGCCGCACGAGCAGGGGCACCGAAGCGGCTGGAGTGACATCAGCTATCGCGAGGAGGGACAGGCCGGATTCCTCGCGTTCTCCTTCCCCGGCGGCGCGATGAGCACCACCCGGTGCCGACGCCTGCTCGACGCCTACCGGATGGCGTGCCGACGGCCCACCTCGGTGCTGGTGCTCGGGGGTGGCCGGGACTTCTTCTCCAACGGCATCCACCTCAATGTCATCGAGGCCGCCGCCGATCCGGGCGAGGAGTCCTGGGCCAACATCAATGCCATGAACGACCTCGTGGAGGCAGTACTCACCACGAGCGACCGGCTGGTGGTCTCCGCCGTGGCCGGCAACGCCGCCGCAGGCGGGGTGATGCTCGCCCTCGCCGCCGACGAGGTCTGGTGCAGGCAGGCGACGGTGCTGAACCCGCACTACCGCCTCATGGGGCTGTACGGATCCGAGTACTGGACGTACACACTGCCGCGCCGGGTGGGGGCCGCTGTCGCGGAACGCCTCACGGGCACTGCGCTGCCGGTGAGCGCCGAGGCCGCAGTGCGGCTCGGCCTGGTCGACCGGACGGTCGACTGCGATGCGCAGTCGTTCTCGGACGAAGTCGCCCGACTGGCCGCCCAGTTCGCCGCGTCGCCCGCGACTCGATTGCGTATCGCCGCCAAGAAGGCCGAACGGGACGGGGACGAAGCCCGCAAGCCTCTGGCCGCCTACCGGGCGGAGGAGCTGACAGTGATGCGGCGGATCTTCTTCGATCCGCGATCGTCGTACCACGCTCTGCGGCGCGCGTTCGTGCACAAGGATCCCCCGGCGGGCCGACCGCCGCACCTCGCCCCGTCCCCGGCCGCCAGATCCACAGGGGAGCGGCGGGACCGGGATCTCGGCGTCGCAGCTCCGGAGGAACACCATGCCGCACTCCCACCGAGCGCTTGCCACCAGGAACAGTGAAACCGGAAGCCCGAGCTCGTCACCGCCCGAGGGCGTGCCCCAGCCGGCCCGTGCTGCCGAAGCGGGGCCGGCCGGGGTACGGCGGTGTCAGCCGGTGCCCCCGGTGGGGGCGAAGAGGCCGTTCAGAGCGGCCCATTGCAGG
Source organism: Streptomyces sp. CB01580 (assembly GCF_001905795.1). Lineage (GTDB taxonomy): Bacteria > Actinomycetota > Actinomycetes > Streptomycetales > Streptomycetaceae > Streptomyces. The sequence continues at coordinate 34,166 of NZ_LIXJ01000031.1, read as the reverse complement.
AGAATGATGGTCTTGCCGTCGGCGATGCGTCCGTCGTGGGCCATGGAGAGGGCTTCGGAGAAGGGTAGTTCGAGCACTTCGATGTCCTCGCCGTCCTCCTCCAGTCCGCCGCCGGTTCCGGTACGGTCGGCCGACGTGTAGGGGGCCGCATAGAAGTGCAGGCGCTCGGTGACCGAGCCGGGACTCATGTAGGCGTCCAGGACGTGAGTGAGCGGACCGAGTGCGACTCCCAGTTCCTCGACGGCCTCGCGCCGGACGGCGGCGAGCGGGGCGTCACCGTCGAGCAGTCCGGCCGCTGCCTCGATGAGCAGGCCGTCCGGATGGTCGTTGACGTAGGCCGGGTAGCGGAACTGACGGGTGAGCAGCACGCAGCCACGATCGGCGTCATACGGCAGGACGACCGCACCGTTGCCGCGGTCGTAGGTCTCGCGCTGTTGGGTCTCCCAGCGCCCGTCGCGGCGCCGGTAGTCGAAGGTGGTGCGGCGCAGCACGTGCCAGCCCCGGGAGGTGAGCTCCACATCGCGGATGACGACGTCGGGGTTGCGGTCCAGGTCGCGTCCGGCACCGTCGAGGCCCGTGCGGCCGCGGTGGTCGGGGGTGTCGATGCCGGGGCGGGGCGTCGGACCGGTCACGCGGTCTCCTTCAGGGTGTGGCGAGGGATCTCGTTCACGTGATGATGGATGGGCAGGCCACGACGGCGGGCGGTGGCAATGTCCTGCTCGGCACCGATGGAGTCACCAGGAGGCCGGAGCGCGGCGTCGCAGTGGGCCGACAGGCGCTCGACAGCCGGGTGGAGAACCTGATCGCCGAGGGGATCGGCGGCACCCGCACCGGCCGAGCGCAGGGCGAACACGGCGATGCACTCGCCGATCACGGGTACGTGTCCGGCGGCGGACACCGGCCCCGCCGCTGCTTCGAGACGGGCGAGATCAGCGGCCACGGCCTGCGGGTTGCCGTCGACGCCTGAGCGGTACGGCCCGGCGATGAGGATGAGCGTCGGCCTGTCGGTCATGACGCGCTACAGTACACGCAGAAACATGCAATAACCGGAAGGAATACGGATGCTGGCGGCTGAACGACGGGACCATCTGCTGGATCTGCTCGCCCGCGAGGGAAAGATCGTGGCCAAGGTTGTCGCCGCGGACCTGGGCATCTCCGAGGACAGCGTGCGGCGTGACCTGCGCGACCTCGCCGCCGAGGGGCTCTGCCAGCGGGTCTACGGCGGTGCGCTGCCTGTTTCTCCAGCCGTGGCGGACTATGCCGCCCGGCAGACCGTCACTCCTGGCGGCAAGCGAAAGGTCGCAGCAGCGGCAGCAGCGCTGGTACAGCCGGGCAGCACCCTGATCCTGGACGGCGGCACCACGGCCCTGGCCGTAGCCCACGCCCTTCCACCGGCCCTGGACTGCACCGTGATCACCCACAGCCCGACCATCGCGACCGCGTTGCTCGACCATCCGCAGGCCGAGGTCTTCCTCCTCGGCGGCCGCATCTTCAAACACTCCGCGGTCGCCTGTGGCGCGACCGCGGTGGAGGCCGCTCAGAACATCTCCGCCGACCTCTGTCTGCTCGGTGTCACCGGCGTCCACCCGGAGGCGGGGCTGACCACCGGCGACACCGAGGAGGCCGCAATGAAGCGGGCCCTGGCCGCACGGGCCGCGGACACCTACATCCTCGCCTCGTCCGAGAAGATCGGTACCGCCTCCCGGTTCCGCGTCCTGCCCTGGGAGGAGACCAGCGGACTGATCACCGACGCCGACCCCTGCCACGCAGTCGTCGAGCAACTCACGGCACGCGGAGTGGAGGTCCTGACAGCCGGCTGAAAGCCACGCGACGGCCACGGGATCGCGGGCGGGCCGACGCAACGGCCCGCCACCGCAGGCAGGTTGTCGTGCCGGACGCCGTCGAACCGGTCCGGCAGGTGCTCGCCCTGACGAGGCATGAGCATCGGCAGTGCCGCTACTCGGCTGCACCTGATCGGTCTTCAGTCAGGCCGGCGCGCCTGTTCGTGGCGCTTGCCGTCAGGTGGTGCGGCGGGAGCGGACCAGTGCCAGGGCACCGAGGGCCGTGCCGGTCAGCCCCAGCACCAGCGCCGAGGCGCCACCGACCACCCCGTTGCCGGTACCGGGACCACCATCGGCGACGGCCAGGTTCAGCGCGCCGACGACCGCGCCGGCCGACCCGGCCACCAGGGCCACGATGGCTCTGCTTCGCCTATTGCCGGTGCCGACACGGTCGGCCGAGCGGCCCAGGGCCTGCCCACCGACGACCACGCCGACCAGCGCCACGAGCGCGGCCGTGGTGCCGACGAGACGTCCGGCGGTCAGGCTGTAGGCATCGACGGCGGCGGACTGGGCCGTCACATGCGCGGCCGCCGGTGCAGCAAGCCCGATGCCTCCGAGCACGGTGGCCGCTGTGGCAGCCAGCAAACGACGAACAGACATGCGAGGTACTCCTTCTCTTCCTGCGACAGGACGTCGCCCGAGCATGTCTGCCGGCCCCACCCGCGGTCGTCCGGCGGACGCAGACACTTCGCACTGCCGCCGATGCCGCATCCGGCTACCGCGAACGCCGCAGGAAGCACGGAAGTACTGCGTGCGCGGTAGCCGGCCGCTCGTTCATGAGGGGGACCCGCCCGCGCGGCCGGCCAGCTAGGGTGCGCGCATGAGTGCGGGGAAGTCGGGTGTTCGGGCTCGGTTCGGAGACTGGATCATCGCTGTCGGCGTGGCGGCGACGCTGCTGGTCACAGGGCTGTCCGGACAGCGTTCCGCCACGGACCTCGCCTTGCTCGGGTACGTACTGCTGACGATCGGCGGGCTGGCGTTGGGCCTGCGCCGCCGGGCCCCGGTTGCCGTCCTGGCCGTCACCGGGCTGTGCACGGTGGGATACCAGGCGGCCGGTTCCGATGTCCCCGCTGTGGCATACCTTTTCGCGGTGTACGCGGCCGTACGGGCGGGACACCGCACCGTCACAGTGGCGGCGAGCGTGGTCATGCTGGCCTTGCTCCCGCTCGCGGCCCTGGCCTCGGGACCGCACGACACGGGCGAGGCATTCGCACAGGCCCGGGGCGCCCTCGAAATCGCCTGGCTGATCGCGGCCGGCGCCGCAGGAGAGGCGCTGCGGCAGGCCGAGCGGCGGGCGGACGAGGCCGAGCGCACCCGGGAGGAGACCGCGCGACGCCGCGCCGACGAGGAACGGCTCCGTATCGCTCGGGAACTGCACGACTCGCTCACCCACCAGATCTCGGTCATCAAGGTGCAGGCGGAAGTCGCCGTGCACGTGGCTCGCAAGCAGGGTGAGGAGGTGCCGCCTTCCCTGTCGGCGATCCAGGAGGCCGGGCGCGAGGCAAGCCGGGAACTGCGTGCGACGCTGGAGGCGTTGCGCGACGACGACACGGCCCCTCCGCGCGGGCTCGACGATGTCCCAGCACTGGTGGAGTGGGCCCGTACGTTCGGCCTGGACACGACGCTGACGGTCCAGGGGCAGCGACACCACGTGCCGGCCGCTGTGGACCGGACCGTCTACCGGATCGTCCAGGAGTCGCTCACCAACGTCGCCCGGCACGCGGGCGCGGCCACGGCGTCGGTCCGGATCGACTTCCGTCAGAACGCCCTCGCGATACGCATCGACGACGACGGCAGGGCGATGCCGGACACCGCCCCGGTACCGGGCCTCGGGCTGCTCGGCATGCGCGAGCGCGTCACCGCCCTCGGCGGTCGGCTGCGTGCCGGCCCACGCGCCGAAGGCGGCTTCACCATCCAGGCCGAGCTCCCCGTGGACCGGACATCGTGATCCGTGTCCTGCTGGTCGACGACCAGCCACTCATCCGCAGCGGATTCCGCGCCCTTCTCGATCTCGAGGACGACATCGAGGTGGTGGCCGAGGCGTCTGACGGCAGCGAGGGCCTGGAGTTCGCCAGAGAGCACCTGCCCGATGTCGCTCTCGTCGACATCCGGATGCCGGTCGTCGACGGCATCGAGGCGACCCGGCGCATCGCTGCGGACCCGGCCCTGGCCGGGGTGCACGTCGTCATCCTGACCAACTACGGCTTGGACGAATACGTCTTCCACGCGCTGCGCGCCGGCGCTGCCGGATTCCTGGTCAAGGATGTCGTGCCGGAAGACTTCCTGCACGCCGTACGCGTCGCCGCTCGCGGCGACGCCCTGCTGGCGCCCTCGATCACCCGCAGGCTGATCAACCGGTACGTCGCCCAGCCGCTCCCCACCGACACCGACACGGGGCTGGAAGGGCTCACCACCCGCGAGCGCGAGGCTGTCGTCCTGGTCGCACGGGGCCTGTCCAACAACGAGATCGCCGACCGCATGGTGATCAGCCCGCTGACCGCGAAAACCCACGTCAACCGGGCCATGGCCAAACTCCGTGCCCGTGACCGGGCACAACTCGTGGTCCTCGCCTACGAATCCGGCCTGGTGGCCCCGCGCAGCCCTTGACCACGCGTTGTGCACACCGAGGTCGTCCTGGGTAACCGGAACCCGCGTGCGACTTGCCGCAGCGGCGGACCCGGACACCGTCCAGCGTGCCCGGTCCAGAGCCCTCGGGCGTTCCTCGGAAGCAGGCGAACCACCCAGCGGGTGGGCAGAGTTCGCTCCAGGGGCGGCGGAGATCCGGGTGGCGAGTCGGATGGTGGGACGTAACCGCCGACGAGAGGGCATGGGGGCAGCGGGAGGACCGCCGCGGAGCCTTCGGCGTCAAGCGGCTGTGCCGTGCTGGAGTCGTCCGTTCCAGCCTCCACCGCGAGTTTCATGCACTGCCTCAACAAGGCCCGACGGTGACGTGGCCGCCGGGCGCAGGGTGGTGTTGGGGTATGACCGGCCGCCGGAGCCGGTTGGCGGCCGTGATCAGCGGAATTGGGGATGCCACACGTCGAGCGTGTGACCTTGGCTGTCGACTACGGTGATGTCGGGCCAGCGGTCGAAGGCGGAGCAGGGGTGGGAGATCCCGAGGTCGACCTCGTCGCCGACGTGCAGATTGCGTACACCGGTGAGGACAAGGTGGTGGTCGTAGATCTGGTCCGCGGACGCTGTGGCGGCGCGCCGCCGTGCGCCGTGTGGATCGCGGGCGGCGATGAGTACGGGAAGGCCGGCGTCGTAGGGCAGCTCGCGCTTCCCGGCGCCGACGACGGCTCGCCCTGGTTCCGGGGTGGAGAGCACGACCGCGCGCACGGTCAGCGCCGCTTTCAGGCCGGGCAGGCGGGAGACATGTTCGTATGTGCCGTGATCATGCGTGACGTAGCAGCCTGACCGCAGGACGGGCACCATCGGCAGGTCACCGGGGTGGCGTGCGGCTTTGGCCAGGGCGTGGACGACCCGGTCGGGGAAGGCCGAGCCGCCCATGCTGAAGACGGGCTGCGTGGTCTCGAAGAGCGCGGTGAGGCTGCGGAACACCGTGATGGTCCGATGGCAGTGCTCGTCGACGGCCGCGAGGGTGGTGGTATCCCTCCGGTTGGGCCGGACGCCTTCGTAGCCGGCGACGCCGGCAAGGAGGAGTCCGGGCGCTGCCCGGACGGCCCTGGCCAGGTCAGCCGCCTCGGCCGGTCCCTTCACGCCGGTGCGGCCTGCGTCCGTTCCGACGTCGATCAGGACGCGCAGGGGGGTGCGTGCCCCGGCCGTGAGCGGCTGGGCGAGGCCGATACCGGCCAAGGAGTCGACGAAGCAGTACAGCTCCGGTTCTGATGCCTCGTCGAGCCACCGGCGCAGCAGGGAGAGGTCGTGGGGGTGGACCACCTGGTTCGCAATGATCACACGCCGCGCTCCCCACTCAAGGGCGATCCTGGCCTGCGTCACGGTGGCGACCGTGACGCCCCATGCCCCCGCGGCCAGCTGCCGTTCGACGATGGAGCGCGTCATGGTGGTCTTGATGTGCGGGGCCAGCTCAACGTGGTGATCGCGGCACCAGGCCGCCATGAGCCGGACGTTGTGCTCCAGCGCCTGCTGGTCGAGGCGGAGCTCCGGCAGCTGCCCGGCCGGGTGTCCGCCTGGTGGCATCCCGTGGTCCATTGACTCCTCCGAGCGCGGCGCATGAGGCCGCAGGGCGATGAAGGACGTGTATATGCGACGGAGCGTAGAGTATTTACGACGAGTTGCAAATACTGTGCTGGATGGTGCGTTGTGTTCAGTGGAGGAGGGGCCTGTGCCGATCGATGAGAGCGCGCCCGACGCATCCGAGTCCTCAGCCGGCGAGGGGATCGGTAGGTTCCTGCGGCGTGAGCGGCTGGAGCGAGGCTTCACCCTGGAGAAACTGGCGGAGAAGACGGGTCTTTCCCGCAGCTACCTCAGCAATGTCGAGCGGGACGTGAACAGCCCGACGATCAACACGTTGCGTACGATCGTCGACGCCCTCGGTACGACACTCAGCCGACTGTTCCACACGATCGACCGGGAGCGCCGGGTGCTCACCCGCCCCGAGGAGCGCGTCGAACTCACCCGGGCGGGAGTAGAAGGGGTGACGTACACCCTCCTCAATCCCAAACACGGCGGCAAGCTCGAAATGATGATGCTGGAGGTTGCCCCGGGAGCCTCCTCCGGCACCGATCCGCACACCCACGGGGGAGAAGAAGTCGGCCTGCTGCTGAGCGGGGAACTGGACTACTGGGTCGGCGGAGTCCACCACCGCCTCCAGCCCGGCGACTGCGTCAGCTTCGATTCCTCCCTGCCGCACCGCTACAGCAACCCGGGCAACGTACCCGCGGTCTGCGTCTGGTCGGAGACACCGCCGGGCTTCTGAGCAGCGCAGCAGAGTCAAAGGATGCACGGCCGAGAGGTCTCGCTCTCGTTCAGCGACTTCTTCCACTCCAGCCGTGGGACGGGGAACTCGGGAACGCCCGGCGGCGGACGCACGTCGACGACTTCCAGGCCCAGGAACGTGCTCGACAAAGGGATACTCCTGAAGGTAGGAGGCACATGGGCATGTCCGTTCGGCCAATGTTGGGCGAGCAGACTTTGCCGATTAGGACAATCCTTCTGAGCAGTTGGGGCTGAGAGCCTGTGCCGCATGGACATCTCAACGAAATTGTCCGAGCTCGTGGGCTTTGCGGTGCGCCCGGGAGACCCGGGACTGGCCGTCGGGATCTACACCGACGGGAGCTGATCCACCAGGCATCGGCCGGGCTGGCGAGCGTGGAGTTCGAGGCGCGGATCGACACCCGGACACGGTTCGACATCGCTTCCATGAGCAAGCAGTTCACTGCCACGGCGGCGTTGCTGCTGTGCCGGGACGGGCGACTCTCGCTGGACGACGACATCCGGACCCACCTGCCCCGCGCGCCGCGCACGCCCTGGTCGGCGACCGCGAACTCGACCAGTCGTGCTCGGCCCTGGGACGATTCTGGCAGGCGGGGCGCGGGACGGCCCCTGGCCCTCCCCCGCCCCGCCCCCGCGCTCCTCCGGGTCAGCCCTTCGGGTCTGTGAGGTAGGCGTCGATCACCCGCATCGCCTCCTCCGTCCCGCCTCTGCGGTACAGCCAGTGGCCCACGACGTCCATCGTGAACAGGGTCGCCTTCGGGAAGGAGCGTGCCATGCGGCGTGCACCGGGCAGAGGTGTCGCCAGATCATGGGTGGCATTGACCACGAGAACGGGCGGGAGGGGGCCCTCCACCTGGGTGGGGCGGGGCTTGGGCAGCATGGTCCAGCCCTGGCAGCCGAGAATGGTGTTCAGCGCCTGGGAGCTGTATCGGACGTGCGGGGCGGCCTTGGCAGCCCGCTTGAGGATGGCCCGGTACTCGGCGTAGTCGCGGATCCGGAAGTCGTAGTCCCGGCACAGCACGAGCCGCGAGGCCATGTCGGTGACGTGGGGGATCCACTGGACCTCGCCCTTGCCGGTGTACAGGGCGGCCAGTTGCTTCGCCGTTTCCTCCCGGCCCCCCTTGCCGACGGCGAAGGTCAGGAAGTCGGCAAGCCTGTCGGCGTCGACCTTGGTGCGCGTCGGCCCGTTCGGGCCCGGCTCGCGGAGCGTGCCCGCGTCGGCACGGGCGAACAGTTCGTCGGTGACGGCGATCAGGTCCTTGCCGTTGAGTGCGCAGGACGTGTCCTTCTCGCACCAGGCCGCGAGCCGTTTCAGGGTGTCGTCGACGGTGACGCCCGCGTCGGTGAGGTAGCGCTCGGCGTCCGGCCGGTCCGGGTCCATCGCGCTGTCGAGGGCCAGCGCGCGGAGCCTGCCGGGGAACAGGCGTGCGTAGCGCTCGCCGAGGGAGGTGCCGTAGGAGTGGCCGATGAAACTGATCCGGCTTTCGCCGAGGGCGGCGCGGATCGCGTCCACGTCGCGGGCCACGCTCTCCGTGTCCATGTGGGCGGCGAGTGGCCCCGTCCACTGCAGGCAGCTGTCCGCCAGCCGGCCGTTCAGGGTGCGCAGCCGCCCGAACTCGGCCGCGTCGCGGGGGCGGGCCGGGATCGATTCGCTGATCGTCTCGTCGCAGACGGCAGTCCGGCTGCGGCCGATGCCGCGCGGGTCGAAACCGATCATGTCGAAGCGCCGGAGCATGTCCGGGGAGTAGCCGGTGACGGGGTCGTCCGCGTACAGCGCCTCATCGACCCCGGGTGTCCCGGGGCCGCCCGGGTTCGACATCAGGACACCGATCCGCCGCGCGGGGTCGGTGGCGCGGTGGCGGGCGACGAAGATACCGATCTTCGGGCCCTCCGGCTTCGACCAGTCCAACGGCACCTTCACCGTCGCGCACTGCGCCCGCGGGCTGGGGTCGGGGTAGGGCGGTTCGGCCGCGGGACAGGCGCCCCAACTGATCGGCGGGACGGAGGTGGTGGCGCCGGACGGCTCCTGGGCGACCGCCGTGCCGGGGACGATCAGAGCGGTGGCGGCGAAGGAGGAGGCGGACAGGGCGAAGAGAAGGAGTGCGGAGAGGGCTCGCCGTCTCGGTGAAGGGGGTGGTACCGAGGCCGGGTTCGGAATCGGGTTCACATGCAGGCTCGTGTTCACGCATGTGACTGTTCCGGTCCCGTATGACGGTGCCTCCATGAGCACATGGTGGGAACGTAACAAGGGGTTCCGGCCGCCTACGTGCCCACACACCCGCACCCGTCCAGCCGTGCTCCGGCACGTCCCTCTACCAGGATAGGAAGTCGAGGATCCCCTGGCCGACGGGGGTCGGGGCGATGAGTACGCCCAGGGCCAGGACGATGATCACGGTGAACTTCTCGTCCAGTCGGCTCCGTGCCTCCGTACGGCGGCGCAGTCGAAGGACGACGACGATCGCGAGCAGTATCGAATGCGCGGGTCGCCGACGTGACACCGTCGGCGAGCGATCCAAAATCACGTGCAACCTGCGCCCAGTCATGCTGGGATCATTCGTTATGGATGTCCATTTTCTCAATGACGCCGACTTGACGGACAGGATGGAGCAGAATCTGGCGGAACATGCCTGTCACCTGCATCGGAGCATGAGCGGTGCGACCGTTGCAGAGACTGATGACCTCCTGGTAGCCGACAGCAGCCTGGACGACGACACCTTCAACATCGTTGCCGCGGCCCGCTTCACCGCCACCACCGCTGCGGCACGTATCACCGAGACCGCCCAGACACTGGCTCGCACCGGCCGCCGCTTCTCCTGGTGGGTGGGGCCCGCCTCGATGCCCCCGGACCTCACCGCCCGTCTGACAGCGGCTGGTCTGCCGGCATCCGAACGCGAGACGGCGATGTGGGCCGAGCTGGACGACACCCTCCCGCTGCCCGCCGCCCCAGGACTGGACATCCAGACGGTGGCCACGCCCGAACAGCTCGCCGACTACGCCGCGGTTCTCGCCGCGAACTGGACCCCGCCGGCTGACACCGTCCGCCGCTTCTTCGCCCAGGCCGCCCCGCAGGCCCTGGCCGCGCACTGTCCGGCCCGTTACCTGGTCGGCTACGTAGACGGCCGTCCGGTCTGCTCGGCCGAAGTGTTTCATCACGCGGGGGTTGCCGGGATCTACAACATCTGCACCCTGGCCGCCCACCGCCGACGCGGCTACGGCGGTGCCATCACGCTCGCCGCACTCCGCACGGCCCGCGACCGAGACCACCACATCGCGGTCCTGCAGGCGTCCACCGACGGCGAGCCCGTCTACCGCCGTCTGGGATTCCGCTCATGCGGCCAGTTCACCGAACACACCATCAGCCCCTGAACACCCCGAACTCCACAAGCCATCTGCCCACTTTCACAACGATCCTCGTCGCAGCCGTTCGTTGATGGCTGCGACGAGAACGGTCGCCTCGTAGCGGACCGCGAGCTTGCCATACCCCGTGGCAACCTCCCGGTTCCTCTTGGGACGTTGCATGCCGCACTCGACCACGTGGCGCTCGCGGTAGCTGTCCGTCCGTGCTGACGATCGCCATAGGCTTCTGCCCCTGCTCGACGGCCAAGTGGAGCTTGGTGGTCAGGCCGCCGCGCGCGTTCGCGAAGCCTCGCTCGTTGCGGGACACCACGAATCCGCACTTCTCCAGGACACGGATGGAGCCGCCGTTGTCCGCAGCCGCACGGGCATGCAGTGGGCGCTCCGGTAGGACGCCGAGCAGCTCTCGCAACGCGGCGGTCGCCGCTCCGCAGCCCCAGTACTCACGCCCGATCCAGTACGTGGCCTCGCGCTCCTCAGGCGGGCCGAACACCGCGACATGGCCGACGACCTCGCCGTTCTCGCCAACGGCAGTGCGCACGACGACCCCCGGATCGTGGCGGATCCGCGCCCAGCGTGCATCGAACCAGGCACGGTCCGACGGATCCTCGGCAGTGAACGCCGCCATCCGCAACCCCTCGGGATCGTTCATCTGGGCGAAGAAGATCGCCAGGTCGCCGTCCTGCACTTCCCGCAGCGTGACGTCCATCAGAACCCCCATGACGGATCAGCGGCGACGGGCGTGCCATTCGGGGGCCAGAATCGCCCAGAGCTCCTTGTCGTGACGGGTGCCGCCGTACGGCCAGTACTCGCGCCGCACACCCTCGCGTGTCATGCCGAGCCGCTCGGCCACGGCGGAGCTGCGCTCGTTGTCGGCTCGGCAGTGCCACTCGGCGCGGTGTACTCCCCGGGAGGTGAACGCCCACTCCAGCAAAGTGCGACATGCCTCTGTGATCAGGCCGTGCCCCTCGGCGGAGGGTTCCAGCCAGCATCCGATCTCACACGTACCGAAGGCGGCGTCGAAGTCCACGAACATCACGCCGCCGACCAGCGTGCCGTCGAGCCAGATGCCGTAGAGGCGGGCGCCGTCCGCGGCCTGACGCTCGGCATACCGGCGCAAGGTGGCCCGCGCACCGTCGAGATCGTCGGTGACGAACGCCTCCCCGACCCACGGCCGGATGTGTTCGCGGGCCCGGTCCATGTGGGCGGCGAACTCCTCGGCGTGCCATATCTCTAGCGGCCGGAGACAGGCTTTGTCCCGTAGCGGGAGGGAGAACATGATGGCCTCATTCACACAACAAACGTTATGACTATGTACGGTAGCAGCATGCCACGTACCAAGGGGGACCACGAAGCCCGTCGGCGCGACGTCTCCGAGGCGGTCTGGCGGGTGCTGGCCGCGCACGGCTTCGGCGGGCTGACCATGCGCGCCGTCGCCGCCGAACTCGGCGCGACCACCGGCCTGCTCACCCACTACTTCCCCGCCAAGCGCGACCTGGTCGCACACGCCCTCGACCTGCTCGAACTGCGTACTGCCTCCCGCCCCCGGCGTACCGCCGGGCAAGGCATGTCCGCCGTGAGGGCCGCCCTGCTGGACATCCTGCCGCTGACGGGCGAGGCCACCGTCAGCAACCGGATCTGGGTGTCCTCCTGGGACGCCGCGCTCGCCGATCCCGAGCTGAGCGACGACTATGCCCGCAAGTACGCCCGAAGCCGCGACCAGCTGCGCGACCTGGTGGCCGCAGCCCAACAACTGGGTGAACTGCCCGCCGGAGACCCGGCCCGCATCGCAGCCGGCGCCCAGTCCTTCGTGCTGGGCCTGGTGGTGCAGGCCCTGTTCAGCCCCGAGGCGTTCCCGCCTCACCACCAGACCGAGCTCCTTGACGACTACCTGGCCGCGCTGGCCTCCCCGCCTCTGTCCGGTGAAGATCGCGCGGCCTCGTCCTGACGACCGAGCTGGATCGCGTTCGGGCTTTCACTCCCCGGGCAGCTCAGCACCTGCATGGCCTCGCGCTCGATGCGTGCAAGGTCGCAGAGGACGGTGCCTGCATGGACACGGTGCCTGCATGGACGAGGCACTGCTCATCGCCCGATGCGCTTCTTGTGATCGGTGAACAGGTCGCCGCCGGTGCCGCGACCTGCGCCGCCTCGCCCGACGGGGCACCGAGATCGTCGACGTGCGCGGGGGCGACCGCGATGAGCGGCGTCCAGGACGGCCATGTGCACCCGCTCTCCACGGGCGAGCCTTCACTTCGTCCCCCGTCACAACAGCGCAGCGGAAGGGAGCGGGCACTCGGAAGAGGCGCGGACACTCACAAGGAGTGTCCGCGCCTACGGCACGCGGCCACCGACGGCGCCGGCCCGCCGCCGGAACAACCGGCCCGCCGCTAAAACGAGTTGAGCAACGGCAGGTCGTGGAGCGCCCGCAGTGCTACGCCATCAGCGGGTGAGGGCCATGGGGCGGAGGCGTCCGTCGTGGACTTCAGCGATCTGGTCGACGGCGGTGAGGTGGGTGCGGTCGTGGGTGACCAGGACGGTGGCGGTGGCCTGCTGGTGGGTGAGGCGGGTGATCAGGTCGAGGACGGCGGCGCCGCGTTCGTGGTCGAGGGCGCTGGTGGGCTCGTCGACCAGGAGGACGGTGGGGTCGTTCATCAGGGCGCGGGCGATATTGACTCGTTGGCGCTGGCCGCCGGACAGCTGGTGGGGACGGCGGCGGGCTTGGTCGGCCAGGCCGACCGCGTCGAGGAGTTCGAGGGCGCGGGTGCGGGCCCTGGCGGGGCTGCGGCCGTCGAGCTGGGCCATGACCTGGAGCTGTTCGGCGGCGGTGAGGGAGGGCAGCAGGTTGGGCTGCTGGAAGACGATGCCGATCTTGTGACGGCGCAGGTCGGTGAGCTCACCGCGGCTCATGCCGGTGGTGGAGGTGCCGTCGATGGTGACCGTGCCGACGTCGGGAGTGATCAGGGTGGCGGCGACGGCCAGAAGACTGGACTTTCCGGAGCCGGAGGGGCCGACCACGGCGGTGAGGCTGCCCTTGGGCACGTCCAGGGCGACCTTGTCGAGGGCGGTCAGGCGGGTGTCGCCGTCGGGGTAGGTGAGGGTGATGTCGGTCAGGTTCAGGCTCATCGGGCGCTCCCCAGGGCGGTCAGCGGGTCGACGGAAGTGATGCGGCGAACGGACAGGGCCGCCCCGAGGACGCCGAGGAGAATCATCACGGCGGCGGGGACGAGAACGGTGGCGGGGGTGAGTAGGAAGGGCACCGCGCTGCCCACCACGAGGGCGCCGACGGCGGCGGCGATGCCGGTACCGACCAGGGTGCCGCCGACGAGGAGGACGACGGCCTGGCCGAGGGCGTCCTTGAGGAGGGTGGCGGTGGAGGCCCCGAGTGCCTTCAGGACGGCGATGTCGCCGCTGCGCTGGATGGTCCACACGGTGAAGAAGGCGCCGATGACCAGGGCGGAGATGGCGAACAGGAAGCCGCGCATCATCTGCAGGGAGCCGTTTTCGGACGTGTAGGACCCGATCGCGGACAGCGAGTCGCCGGTGGAGACGGTCTTGGTGCCGGCCCGCTTGTCGGTGGCCGCCACATCGGCCCCGGAGGTGGTGTTCAGCGCGATCACGGTAGCGGTCGGACGGTCGCCGTTGTCGGCGGGCGGCGCGATCTTCTGCCAGGTGTTCAGGCTGGTCCAGATCACCGGGGTGTGGCTGAAGGAGGCATCGCCCCGTACGGCGGCCGCCGTCAGCCGCTGCCCGGCCACGATGAAGGAGTCCCCGGGGGCAAGGCCGAGATCGTCGGCGGCCGCGGTGGACAGCACCACCGATCGGTCGTCGATCCTGCCCCCGTCCGGGGCCAGGTGGGAGCCGGGCGCCACGCCGAAGGCGGAAACCCCGGTGCTCCTGTCCCCGGCGGTGGCCTTGGTGGTGGTGATCCCCAGCGGTTCGGCGCTCTCGACGCCGGGCGCCTTGGACCACCGCTGCCACTGTTCGGCGGTGACGGTGGAGTTGGAGTACGACAGGTCCCCCCCGTCGGCGGGGGCCTGGAAGGCGATCTTGTCGGCGGGCAGTCCGGTGATCGCGGAGATGTTCTGCTGGCCCAGTCCGGCCGTCAGCCCGGACAGCAGCCCGACCAGCAGGGTGATCAGCACGATGACGGTCCCCATCAAGGCGAACCGCCCCTTGGCGAACTTCAGGTCTCTCCAGGCGACGAACACGGCTTGGTCTGCCCCTTCAACGTGGAATCGGTATGTCTCCACGATCGCTGCTGCCCCCTTGTCCGGGCATCTGGCGTCCGGCGGCACTTCGCGGATCGAAGGGCAGCACACCGGTTGCAACTTTCGATGGAGGCCGTCGCGGGGTCTGTTTTCGTAGGCTGTACACACTGTGACCGCCTCCGCCCCCGTTTCCGCCCCCGTTTCCGCCCTGACCCCGACCAGCCGGGTGCTGGCCTGGTGCCTGCACCTGCTGGTCTTCGGCCTGCTCGCCCTGGCCGCCGGCCGGGCCGTGGCCGACGGCCTGCCCCACGCCGGGATGACCACCGCGGTTGCCGCGGCATGCGGCCTGGTGTACGCGGCCGGGCCGCTGCTGCCCCGGGTGCGTGCCTCACGCCGTGCCGCGGCGGTGTGGCTGGCGTGCACGGGCGTCGGCTGGCTGCTGCTGCTGACCCTGTCCGCCGACGGCGTATGGGTCGCTTTCCCTCTGTACTTCCTCCAGCTCCACCTGCTGTCGCGCTGGGCGGGCCCGACCGCGGTCGCGGCCACCGCACTCGCGGCGATCACCGCCTTCGCCGCCCACCAGCACTCCTTCAGTCTCGCCATGGCGATCGGCCCGGCCCTGGGTGGCGCCGTGGCCGTCGCGGTGGTGCGGGGGTACCAGGCCCTGTACCGCGAGAGCGAACAACGCCGCCGACTGATCGAGGAACTCACCGCGACCCGCGCCGACCTGGCCCAGGCCCAGCACACCGCCGGGGTATTCGCCGAACGCGAACGCCTGGCCCGCGAGATCCATGACACCCTCGCCCAGGGGCTCTCCAGCATCCAGCTGCTGCTGCGCGCCGCCGAACGTGCCCTGCCCGCAAAACCCGAGGCCGCCACCCGTTACGTCGGTCAGGCCCGCCAGGCCGCCGTGGACAACCTCGCCGAGGCACGCCGCTTCGTCGCAGCTCTCACCCCGCCCGCCCTGGAGGACACCAGCCTGGCCGGTGCCCTGGAACGCCTCTGCACCACCACCTCCGCCCGTCACCGGATCACCGCCCGCTTCCACCTCACCGGCACTCCCCTGCCGCTGCCCACCGCCTACGAGGTCGCGCTGCTGCGGATCACCCAGTCCGCCCTGGCCAATACCGTCCGCCACGCCCGCGCCACCACCGCCGAGGTCACCCTCAGCTACCTCGGCGACCACGTCGCCGTGGACATCGTCGACGACGGCTCCGGATTCGACCCGGCCCGGCTGCCGGCCCCCGCCCAGGACGGCGGCGGCTTCGGACTCGCCTCGATGCGCGCCCGCATGCGCGCCCTCGACGGCACCCTCACCGTCGAATCCGCCGTCGGCCGGGGCACCGCCTTGGCCGCCCAGCTCCCCCTCACCCCGCCCGCCGACAGCGAACCCGAGGCCCGCCTGTGACCGACACCCCCATCCGCCTGCTCCTGGCCGACGACCACCCGGTGGTGCGAGCCGGACTCCGCGCCGTTCTGGAGACCGAACCCGGCCTCACCGTGGTGGCCGAGGCGGCCACCGCCCAGGACGCCATCAGCCGCGCCGCCGAAGGAGACATCGACGTCGTCCTGATGGATCTACAATTCGGCAAGGGCATGGGCGGCGCCGAGGCCACCGCCCGAATCACCGCACGACCGGGCGCCCCCCGCGTGGTGATCGTCACCACCTATGCCTCCGACGCCGACACCCTGCCCGCCATCGAGGCGGGCGCCACCGGCTATCTCCTCAAGGACGCCCCGCCCGAGGACCTGGCCGCAGCCGTACGCACCGCCGCCGCCGGACGCACCACGCTGGCCCCCGCCGTTGCCGTCCGCCTCATGAACCGGCTCCGCGCCCCGGCCGCCGCCCTGACCCGGCGCGAGACCGAGGTCCTCGCGCTGGTCGCCGAGGGCCTGTCCAACCAGGCGATCGGCCAGCGGCTCCACCTCACCGAGGGAACCGTCAAGTCCCATCTGGCCCGCGTCTACACCAAACTCGACGTCGACTCCCGCACCGCCGCCGTGGCGACCGCCACCGACCTCGGCCTCATCCGCCGCTGACCGAACCGGCCGCAAGCTGCGCCGTTGGGCAATGGGTGATCCTCGTCGCAGGTTCGACGACCTCATGACTCGGCGACGAGTCGTCGGAGCAGGCCGAGGTCCACGTCCCGCAGGCTGTGGGCGACGGTCCGGCGCGGTGCCGCGGGGACGGGTGTGAGCGAGGGAACGACCAGGACCGTGCAGTCGGCCGCCTCCGCGGAGGCGACGCCGGTCGGGGTGTCCTCCACGGCGACGCACGCGGTGGGGGTGGCGCCGAGGGCGGCCAGGGCCGCGCGGTAGGGGTCGGGGAACGGCTTGGTGCGCGGGGTCTCCCCCGCGGCGAAGGAAGTGGTGAACCGGTGCCGCCCGAGGACGTCGAGGACGATGTCCACGACGGGCCGGGGCGAGGCCGAGACCAGGGCCGTGGCCACGCCCGCGGTGTGGACCGCTGCGAGGAGTTCCACGGCCCCCGGCAGGGGGACGACCTGCTCGCGTACGAGCTGCGTGAAGCGTCGTTCGAGGGACACGGCGAGCCGGGCCGCCCCGGCCCGGCCGACCGCGCGGGAGGCGAGGTGGGCGGCGCCGTCCTCGATCGCGCGGCCGAGGACGAACGGGAGGTCCGCGTCCGCGAGGACCAGTCCCAGCCCGAGGGCCTCCTCCTCGACCGCCTGCCGCCAGAGCCGCTCGGTGTCGACGAGTGTGCCGTCCATGTCGAAGAGGACCGCCTGGAGTTCGGTGTGCACGGAGGCTCCCTGAGAATGGGTTCGGGTGGCCCGGCCTGCGGCCGGGCCCGGGGTCACGGACGGGCCCGGAGCCCGATCCGGAGGGTACGGATCTCGAACGGGCGCAGCGTGAGGTGGAGCGACGTGCTCCGCGGTGTGCTCGGCCGGGCGGGTGCCGCTCCGTCCAGGGGGCGTTCGAGGAGGTCGGTCTCGGTCGCGGTGTCCCACGGGACGGCTGTGTTCAGCGTGGTCCGGGCGCGTCCGCCGTGGGCTTCGTAGAGCCTGACAACGAGGTCGCCGGAGCGGTCGTCGGCAAGCTTGACGGTCTCGATGACGACGGCCTCGTCGTCCGTGGTGACGAGGGGAGTCACCCCCGTCGCCCCGGGGACGGAGCGCTCCGGAAGGTTGAAGGCGTAGCCCTCGCGTACGGCGTCGGCGATGTCGGCGCCGAGGACGAAGCCGTAGCGCAGCCGGTGTCCTCCCTGATCGGCGTCCGGGTCGGGGAAGCGGGGGGCCCGCAGCAGGGAGAGCCGGACGGTCGTGGTCGTGCCGCCGTCCTCGCGTACGTCCCGGGTGACGTCGTGGCCGTAGGTGGAGTCGTTGACCAGGGCCGCACCCCAGCATCGCTCGCCGACGTGGAGGTATCGATGGGCGCAGATCTCGAACTTCGCCGCGTCCCAGCTGGTGTTGGTGTGGGTGGGGCGCCGGACATGGCCGAAGGGGATCTCGGCGGTCGAGTGGTCGGCCCGGATGTCCAGGGGGAAGGCCGCCTTGAGAAGGCTCTCCCGCTCGTGCCAGTCGATGTCGGTGTCGATGTCGAGGCGCCGCGAGCCCTCCCGCAGCGAGAGCAGCTGCCGGATGTGCGAACCGCCGAAGCCGCGCCGGACCTCCACGCCCCCGTCGACGGCGGTCACCTCCTCGACGTCCGTGAGGTCGCGAACGGTGTTGCGGTAGAAGGCGTCGATGTCCCAGGCGTCGTACTCGTTGGGGAAGTCCTGGTGGAGTTGGAGCAGATTGGCGACGGCGCCGGGAGGCAGGGCTTCGCGGCCGGCGGCGAGGTCGACGGCCGAGACCACGAGTCCGCGGTCGTCGATCACGAAACGCACCAGGCCGTTGTCGAGCACGTGGCCGCCCTCGTACGGCGCCGGGGTGACCGCGGGTGCGGGGTCCGTGGTGCGGAGTACGGCGCCGAGGGCGTCGATGCCGCCCCGGGCGAACGGCGCGCCGTTGAAGACGACCGTGCCGGGTCCGGGGCCAGCCAGCGCCCGCTGTGCGGCGTCGACGAGCCCGTCCAGTTCGGTGCGGACCGCCGTGTAGGTCTCCTCCGCCTGCCGGTGGACCCAGGAGATGGAGGATCCGGGCAGGATGTCGTGGAACTGGTGCAGCAGCACCGTCTTCCAGAGCCGGTCGAGTGCGTCGTACGGATAGGGGAAGCCGGTGCGCACGGCCGCCGTCGCCGACCACAGTTCGGCCTCGCGCAGCAGGTGCTCGCTGCGCCGGTTGCCCTGCTTGGTCCGCAGTTGGCTGGTCAGCGTGCCCCGGTGGAACTCCAGGTAGAGCTCGCCCAGCCACACCGGGGCGTCGGGGTACTCCGCGTGGGCGCGGGCGAAGAAGTCGGCCGGCCGCTCGATGACGACCCGGGGGGAACCCTCCAGGTCGGCCAGTCGCTCGGCGCGAGCGAGCATCTCGCGGGTCGGCCCGCCACCGCCGTCGCCGTATCCGAAAGGAAGGAGGGAGTGGTTGGCCGGACCCTTGTCCTGGAAGTTGCGTACGCCGTGGGCGAGTTCGGCTCCGGTCAGCTCGCTGTTGTACGTGTCCGCCGGCGGGAAGTGCGTGAAGATGCGGGTGCCGTCGATGCCCTCCCACCAGAACGTGTGGTGGGGAAACTTGTTGGTGGTGTTCCAGGAGATCTTCTGGGTGAGGAACCAACGCACGCCCGCCAGTTTCATCAGCTGGGGCATCGCCGCGTTGTAACCGAAGGTGTCGGGCAGCCACATCTCCTCGGTCTCCACGCCGAACTCCTCTGCGTAGAACCGCTTGCCGTGGATCAGCTGGCGGGCGAAGGCCTCCCCGCCGGTGATGTTGGTGTCGGGTTCCACCCACAGGCTGCCCACGGGCAGGAACTGGCCCGCGTGCGCCTTCCGGCGCACGCGGGCGTAGACATCCGGGCACTGGTCCTTCAGCCAGGCCAGTTGCTGGGCCTGGGACATGGCGAAAAGGAATTCCGGGTGGTCGTCCATCAGATGGGTGACGTTGGAGATGGTCCTGGTGACCTTGCGCACGCTTTCGCGCAGCGGCCACAGCCAGGCGGTGTCGATGTGCGCGTGGCCGATCGCGGAGACCCGGTGGGCGCTGCCGGCGGCAGGCGCGGCCAGGGCGGGGCGCAGCACCTCGCGGGCGGCGGTCGCGGTTCCGGCGACGTCCTGCACGTCCACGGCGTCGAGGGCTCGTTCGACGGCGTGGAGGATCTGCCATCGGCGCTCGGAGCCTTCGGGCAGCTCGTGCATCAGCTGCCCCAGGACGTCCAGGTCCTGGGCGAGTTCCCACACCTCTCGGTCGAAGACGGCCAGGTCTGCTCGGCGGAGTCGGTAGAGCGGATCGCCGGTGGCATCGCCGCCCGTCAGCCAGGGGGGCCGGTCCCCCGCCCGCGTCGGTGCGTGGTGCGGTTCACCGGGAAGGGGGACGGTGGGGTTGGCGGCGGCCTCGACGTAGTAGGTGAACTCCGCGCCTCCGGTCGCCGGGTCGCCGACGGGGATCCACGCGTTGCGCGGGTTGAGCGCCTTGACCACGGTGCCGTCCTGGCGGTGGACGAGCCCCTCGGTCGAGAAGCCGGGGCCAGTGACGTCGAAGCCGAGGTCGAGTACGGCCTCGACCCGCTGCCCCGCCCATTCCGGTGGAATCCGTCCACTGATCCTGAACCAGCTGGTGGACCAGGCCGGTCCCCACCGGTGGCCGACCGTGACCGGTCGGTAGGGCGCGGTCAGTGCGTCGGGAACGGGCACGGGTTCGCCCGGGGCGTTCCAGATCTCCACCTGGAGCGGCGTGGCGCGGGCGTGGGCGGCCGGGCGGATGCGCTGGCCCAGCACGCGGTCGAGCCGCTGCTCGGTGAGGCGTCGGTTGCTGTGCATGGCGTACTCCGTGAGACGGGTGCGGTCACTCCTCGGTGGGCCCGAGGTCGGGTGTGTCACGCAGGTGGACGTGGCGGGTGGTGGTGGCATGGAGTTCGAGGACGGTGATCTCGTTGGGTCCGGTTCCGAGGACGGGCGCGGGAACATACAGGCTGCTCTGGGGTCCTCGGGACCAGTAGCGGCCCAGCGGAAAGCCGTTGATCCAGGCGACGCCCTTGGTCCAGCCGTCCAGGTGGAGGAAGGTGTCGGCGGGCTCGTCCACGGTGAAGGTGCCGCGGTGGAGCGCGGGCCCCACCGGCCGCCGCGCGGGATCGGCGGTCCGGTGGACGAAGGTGTCGGGGCGGTCGAGAGGCAGGGCGCGGCTCCGCCAGGCGGCGGGCGGGTGCCCGTTGACCGTCGTGCGGCCGAGGAGGCCTTTTCGGTCGTGGAGCCCGGGTCCGTAGTTGACGCGGCCCTGGTTCTCCACGAGTACGGCGAGCCGGGCTCCCGGGCGGGGCACGGTGAAGGCGAGGGCGTGTTCGTGGTTCTCGCGCTCCAGGACGCCGACCGGTTGGCCGTCGACGAAGACCTGGGCGCGGTCGTGGACCCGCTCGACGTGCAGGACGGCAGGTCCGGGCGTGGGCAGGTCGGTCTCGTAGAGGACGAATCCGAAGGGGTGGCCGAGTTCCTCCATGGTCAGCGGGCGGTCGGCGGCCACCGGGGTGCCGAGGGTGTCGGCCTGTTCCAGCAGGCCGGCCGTGCGGGTGAGTTCCACCGGCCCGTATGCGGCCTTGGGTGCGGCGGGCGGCAGGGGCTGCGCGGGGACGGGTGCGTGGCGGGCGATGACGTCGCGGAAGGCTTCGTACTTGGGGGTGGGGTCGCCGACTTCGTCGAGGAGGGCGTCGTAGTCGTAGGAGGTGACGGTGGGACGGTAGGTGCCCTTGTCGTTGGCTCCGTTGGTGAAGCCGAAGTTGGTGCCTCCGTGGAACATGTAGATGTTGACGGAGGCGCCCGCGGCGAGCAGGCGGTCGAGGTCCGCGGCGGCGTCGGCCGCGTCGCGGCGGGTGTGGATGCCGCCCCAGCGGTCGAACCAGCCTATCCAGAACTCCGTGCACATCAGTGGGCCGTGCGGCCGGTGCTCGCGCAGGGCGGCGAGCCCGGCGGTGACGCGGCTGCCGAAACTGGCAGTGGGCAGGACGCCGTCGAGGCTGCCCCGCGCGAGATCGGAGGGCTGGTCGCAGGTGAACAGGGGGAGGTCCACGCCGTGGCGGCGCAGCATGGCGGCGAGTTCGGCCAGGTAGTCGGTGTCGTCCCCGTGGGCGCCGTACTCGTTCTCGACCTGGACGGCGAGGATCGGCCCGCCGTTGCTTCCCAGGTAGGGGTGGAGCGGCGGCAGCAGGGCGCCGAGGTACTCGTCGACCGCTCGCAGAAAGCGGGGATCGCGGCTGCGCAGGGTGAGATCGTCCTCGGCGAGCAGCCAGGAGGGCAGGCCGCCGCCCTCCCATTCCGCGCAGATGTACGGGCCGGGTCTCAGCAGGACGTGCAGTCCTTCGGCGGCAGCGGTGTCGAGGAACCGGGGCAGGTCGAGACCTCCGTCGAGGTGGAACTCCCCGCGGCGCGGGGCGTGCAGGTTCCACGGCACGTAGGTCTCGACCGTGTTGAGGCCCAGCAGCCGTGCCTTGCGGAGTCGGTCGGCCCATTGCTCCGGATGGACGCGGAAGTAGTGCAGGGCTCCGGAGATGATGCGGAAGGGTCGGTCGTCGAGACGGAAACCGTCGTCGGCGATCTCCAGTCGGGGCATGGCTGTGGTGCTCCTCAGGGGTACGGATCCGGTTGGTTCAGCCGAGCGGGCGGCACAGCAGGGCGTCGGGCACGCCTCCGTGGTTCCACTTCCACGTGTGGGCGACGCCTGCGAGGTACTCGTCGTCGGCGCACTGGCCCTTGTAGTGGCCCGGGGCCCAGTCGCTGCCGGTCGAGCCGCCGGTGGCGGGGCGGTTGTCACCGCGGTCGAACCAGAGCACGCGGCCGGTGGTGGGCAGCGAGCCGGCTGCGGGGGCGCACAGGAGGGCCGCCATGGCGTTGTTGCGCACGCTGTAGCCGACCGCGAAGGTGTTGTCGGGGCACTGGAGCTTGTTGTATCCGGACGCCCAGTCGCCCCCGGTGACGTACCGCTCGTCGGTGACGACGGTCCAGGCGCCGTTGCCCTTCGTCGGCCCGCCGGCGTCGGTGCACAGTCCTCGGCTGTCGCTGCGGCCGAGGCCGGTCAGCCGCTGGCTGTCCGGGCAGTTGCCCTTGCGGTTGCCCGGGGACCAGTCCGGCTTCGCCAGCATGGTGGTGGAGACGTTGTAGTCGGCGTAGTCCAGGTTGAGCATGTTCCACCGCGGGGCCGGGTTGATCCGGCCGGTCCTGCCGGGGGCGTCGACGAGCTTGTTCCAGTCTGTGGCGCGCCAGTCGCCGGCGTCCATGACACCGAGCCGTGTGCCGTCCGTGCTGTAGTTGACCATGGCCCAGTTGTCCTGCGGTGTGCCGTTCGTGTCGGTCCAGCCGACCAGGGGCCAGATGGCGAAGTCGGTGTCGTTCTTCACCAGGATGTCGGTGAAGTTGGCGAACCAGGCGCGTTCCCTGGCGTCGATGTCGCCGCGGCCGGCGGCGCCGAACTCGCTGATCCACACGGGTGCGGTGAAGTGCTGGCCGGACCGGGTCACGAACAGGGCCTGGTCGTCGACGACCTGGGCGAGCTGTGTGGGGGTGAATTCCTCGTAGCGCGGGTCGTGCGTCTCGCCCGTTCCGGTGGCACCGGTGTGGTTCGGGCCGGTGTAGCCGTAGAAGTGGGCGGCGTAGACGAGTTTGTCGGAGCGGATCAGGGTGTTGGACAGGGTGGCGACCGGGGTGAGTGTCGGGCGGCCGTGGGGGGTCAGGTCGGTCGGTATGCCCTGCCAGTTGATGCCCTCCATGATGACGAGCATGTCCGGGTTGGCCTGCAGGATCTTGTTGCCGGCTTCTTCCAGGGCCTTGTTGAGGTCGTGGTCGTCGCCCCAGCCCCAGTTGGCGTCGTTCCAGGTGTCTCGGCGGACCTCGTTGCGCAGATCGGCTCCGACGACCCGCTTGTCGGCCTGGTAGCGCTTCGCCAGGAACACCCAGTCGTCGACCCACTGCTGGGTCGACTGGCCGCTGTTCCAGCGCTCGTTGCCGTCCAGGCCGCAGCAGAAGCGGTAGCTGGTGGTGTGGTTGTTGAGGATGACGGCGAAGCCGTCCGTGGTCAGGGCTCCGACGACGGCGTCGAGCACCTGCAACGGGGTCTTGCCCTTGAGCTGCGGGTTGGCGGCGACGGCCGAGTCCGGGACGGCGCTCTTGTCGTGGATGAGTGCGTTGGCGAAGGGAAGCCGGATGCTGTTCAGGCCCAGGGCGTGGAAGTCGGCCAGGATCTGGGCCATCGGCTTCCGGTCGAGGCCGAGCGGGATGTTGTGCGACATCTGCCTCGCCTGGTGGTTGGCGACGTCGCCGACGTCGCCGCTGCCCTGCCAGGTGCCCTGGGCGCCGGCCCAGTTGCCGGACTTGAGCTTGAACCGGTCGCCGTCGGCGTCGACGACGTATCGGTCCCGGGTGGACAGCGGGGCGGTCCATGAGGCGGCGAGCTGTGCGCCGGTGAGGGCCGGGGGCGGCGGTGCCGTCCCCGTGTCCGCCGCGGCGGCGGTGGGGGTGAGGGTGCAGAGGAGGAGCGCGGACGACGTGGCGAGGGCCGCGGTCGCGCGTCGGAGCAGGGTGATGCGAGGTGTCACGGGAAGCTCCTTGCGGGTGGGGGACGTGTGCCTGCCTTGTGCGTGGTACGGAACGGTGTGGTGCGGTGGGTCAGCCCTTGAGGCCGCTGGTGGCGATCCCCTCGACGATGTAGCGCTGGGCGACGAGGAACATGACGACCAGGGGCGTGATGGTGACGACGGCGCCGGCGAAGAGGCCGGGCAGGTTGATGGTCTGCGAGGTGAGAAAGGTGGACAGCGCGATCTGCGCGGTCCAGGCGGACGGGTCCTGGCCGATGACCAGCGGCCACAGGAAGGAGTTCCAGCTCTCGATGAAGGACAGCGCCCCGAGCGAGGCCAGCATCGCCCCGGAACTCGGCAGGGCGATCCGGCGGTACAGGCCGAGCCAGCCGAGGCCGTCGAGCCGTCCCGCCTCTTCGATCTCCTGCGGGAACTGGAGGTAGAAGTTGCGGAACAGCAGGACCGCGAACGGGTTGAAGAGGCCGGGCACGATGATGCCCCACAACGTGTTGACGCCTCCCATGGAGCCGACGACGACGAACGTCGGCACGAAGGTGACCGAGCCGGGGATCATCAGCGTGGCCACCACCAGGGCGAGCAGCACACCACGTCCCGGAACCGGAATCCTGGCGAGGGCGTAGCCGGCGGCGGAGGCGAGGAGCGTGGAGACGGGCGCGGTGACGGCGGCGATCAACAGCGAGTTGCCGAGGGACCGGCCCATGGCGACGGCGGGGTCGTCGAACAGCGCGGTGAAGTTCTCGAAGTGCATCGTCGAGGGCCACCACGTCCACTCCGGCGCCGTCAGGCTCTGGGAGTCCATCAGCGCGTTGCGGAGCATCAGGTAGAACGGCGCCATGAAGACCGCGGTCAGCAGTCCGATGAGGAGGCCGCGTGCCAGCAGGCGCACGGTTCGGGACAGTCCGGGCAGGGTGATCATGCGCTTCTCATTCTCCGCTCCTGCCGAATCCGGTGAACCGTCCCTGGACCAGGGTCACTCCGACGATGAGGGCGGTGAGCACGAAGGCTCCGGCCGAGCCGAGGCCGTAGTTCTGGCTGCCCATGGCGGTGTTGTAGAGGTGGACCAGCGGTGTCTGCACCGGGGCGGTGCCGGTTCCCGACAGCCCGCTGTTGAACAGGTTGTAGAACTCGTCGAAGGCCTGGAAGGCGGCGATGAACAACAGCATCAGCACGGCGACGGCGGTGTTGCGCAGCATCGGCAGGGTGATCCTGGTCAGGAGCCGTCGGCCGGTGGCGCCGTCGAGTGCGGCGGCTTCGTAGATCTCCTTGGGGATGGCCTGGAGCCCGGCGAGGAAGAGCACCATGTAGAAGCCGACCTGGAGCCAGAGACGCAGCGTGACGAGGACGATCCAGTAGAGCGGTGGCGAGGTGGACTGCAGCCAGGGCACCGGCTCCGCTCCGAACCATCCGCCGATCATGTTGGCGATGCCCGATGGCAGGCCGTTGAACAGGCACATCTTCCACAACAGTGACGCGGCGACGTACGAGACGGCCGCGGGGACGAGGAAGGTGGTGCGCAGCAGGGCCCGGCCTCGGCGGATCCGGTGCACCAGCAGGGCGAGTCCGAGGGAGGCGGCGAAGGTGACCGGCACGATGAAGGCGGTGAAGAGCAGGATCGTGAGCAGCGAGTCGCGGAACGCCTGGTCGGACAGGAGGGTCTGGTAGTTGTCGAGTCCGACCCAGTGGCCGAGGGCGATGGTGCCGCGCGCGTCGCTGAGGCTGAGCAGGAAACTCCAGCCGATCGCGACGTACTTGAAGACGCCGAGCCCGATCAGTGTCGGCGCGGTCAGCAGTATGAACGCGATCCAGCCGGACCGGCCGACGCGGGGCCGGCCCGCACGGGCCCGGCCGGTGCGGGCGGCGCCCCGCGGGGTGGCCGCGGGGCGCCCGGCCCGCTCGGGCTTCGGCGTGATGTCGGTCGCCGGGTTCATCGGCTTCATCGGCCGAGCTGCTTGTCGATCTCGCTCTGGGCCTTCTTCACCGCATCGGCCAGGAGAGCGGCCGGATCGCCCTGCCCCCCGGCGATCTTCGCCGCGGTCGCGTTGAACGCGCTGCTCACGGCGGTCTCCCAGGTTCCCGGGTTGTGCTTCCCGTACTTCGCCGCCAGTTCCACGGTCTCCTTGGCGGTGCCTGCGGAGAGCTTCTTCGCGGTCGCCGCCACGGACGTGCGTGGCGGGACGTGGAAGCCGTAGCTCTCGGCGAAGTCCTTCTGCAGGTCGGACTGCTGGACCCACAGCCACTGGACGAACTTCTTGGCCGCGGCCACCTTCTTGCCTTTGGCGTTGACGCAACTGGTCCAGCCGCCGACCCGTACGACGGGAGCGCCGTCGGCCTTGTACGCCGGCCACGGCAGCACGCCGAAGTCGTCGCCGAGCGCGGGCGAGACGGCGGGCATCGCCCACAGGCCGCACCACTGCATCGGCACGACGCCCTGGATGAAGGCGGCGGGGTCCCACCAGTCGGTGGTGAACCCGAGCAGCAGCGACTTGTCGTCGTGCAGGCGCTTCAGACCGGTCAGCGCTTCGAGCGCGCGGGCCGAGCCGAACGCCACCTTGCCGTCGGGCGCCACGAGGTCGCCGCCGTTGGAGAAGACGTTGAGGATCGCGGAGTCGCCGATGCCGTCGTTGCCGACGAACAGGCCCTTGTTCTTCTTGGTGGTCAGGGCCTTCGCCGCGTCGACGAGACCGTCGAAGGTCGTGGGCGGGGTGATCCCGGCCTTCGACAGGACACTCTTGCGGTAGTAGAGCATCATGACGTCGTCGATCATCTTGACGCCGTAGGGCTTGCCGTCGACGGTGACCGACTCGATGGCGTTGGTGTTGAAGTCGCTCTTGGCGCTGCCGTACACGTCGTCGAGCGGGGCGATCTGGCCACGGCGGGCGAGGGACTCGCTGAAGTCGCCGATCTCGAAGACGTCGGGGGCCGCGTCGGTCAGCAGGGTCGCGTAGAGCTTGCTCGAGTAGTCGCCGGGAACCCAGGTCACCTTGACGGCTATGTCCGGGTTGGCCTTGGTGAAGGCGGTGGCGTAGCGGAGCACCGCCTGCTGGGCGCCGGCCTCGCCGTAGGCGTGGTACCAGACGTTGAGCGTGGTCTTCGCCCCGGAGGAGGAGCCGCCGGTGGGGTCGGTGCTGCAGGCGGTCGTCAGGACCGTTCCGGCGGTGACGAGCAGTGATCCCGTGAGGAATCCGCGTCGGCTAAGCTCTGATCTGCGTGCGCTCATGTCGCATGTCCTTTTGTGAGGGCGTGTGCGGGGCGGATGTGCTCCCTGGCCGGCGCCCTCGTCAGTGCTTGCCGGCAGAGGAGGGCGGCGGCCAGGGAGTCGTACTCGGCGGCTGCGGGGACGACGGTTGCTGCTCCGGTCATCCGGCGCCGATCGTGGATGTGGCGGCGGGCTGTGGGAAGAGGGCCTGGATGGCCACGGCGGCGCCGCCTCGGGCCCACTCCTCCCAGGGCAGCGGGCGCAGCAACAGCGGGCATCGGGACGCCGCTCCGAAGGCGTGTGCGGCGTATGCGTCCTGGATGTGGCGGCTGAACAGGTCGTAGGCGTCGGCTCCTTCGCCGCTGACGACGACACGCTCCGGGCCGACGAGGTTGACCAGCGCGGCGATGCCGACCCCGATGGCCTGTCCGGCCCGGGCGAAGGCCTCGCGGGCCGCGGGATGCCCCTCGCGGGCCATGTCGACGGCCTCGTCGAATGTGAGATGCGGGTTCGTGGCGGCGCGGCGGACGGCCGCGAGGATCGCGTCGGTCGAGGCGATCGCCTCGACACAGCCGCGAGCGCCGCAACGGCAGAGCGGTCCGGCGGGGTCGACGCAGATGTGTCCGACCTCGCCCGCGACCCCATGGGCGCCTCTGAGCAGGTGCCCGTTGACGACGAGGGCGGAGCCGATGCCCGCGCCGATGGTGACCAGCGCGAAGTAGCCCGTGCCGATGCCTTCGCCGAACCAGTGCTCGGCGACGGTCAGGGCCCTGACGTCGTTCTCGACGGTGACCGCCAGGCCGGTGGAGGCGCTGAGCAGTTCACCGAGCGGGACGTCGCGCCAGCCGAGGAGGCCGGAGTGGCGGAGCCGGCCGCTGTCGCGGTCCACGTCGCCGTTCACCGCGACGCCGATGTGGCGCGTGCGGTCCCGGTACGCGGGTTCGGCGTCGAGCAGTTCAGCGACCAGCTCGGCGACGAGCGCTGCGACGACCTCGGGGGCGCACACGTCGAGCGGCCGGGCAGCCGTGTCCCGGATGCCGGCCCGCAGATCGCAGACGGCGCCGAAGAGCTGGTCGGCGCTGATCTTCAGTCCGACGAAGTACTCCCGGTCGGGAGCGACCGCGAGCGGGTTGACCGGTCGGCCTGCGCCGGGCGCGGTGCGTTCCGGCGGGAGTTCGTACAGGTAGCCGTCATCGATGAGGGGTCTGGCTGCCTTGGTAACAGCTGTCGAGGAGAGCCCCGTCCGCCGTGCCAGTTCCACTCTGCTGAGCGGTCCCTCCGCGAGAAGCAGGGCGAGGACCGCAGTCTCGGCGGGTGCACTGACCAGAGGCTGGGAGTGATGTCGAAGCACGGGTGCAACGTAGAGCAAATAAATAACTTCTTCCAGTATTGATTTAGGAGTTGGGACCGTCCTACGCTCAGGCCCGCCTCCGTGCCCGTCCCGGGGCCCCGGATCGCGGTGTCGGTCGTGCCCTCACCACACCGCCCTGGACAAGGCCCTGTTCCTCTCCGTACGTCAGGGGATCCATCCGTGCTCGTCACGCTCCCGCTCGTCACCTTCGATCCCGATCTCGGCCTGGCGGTGCTGCGCACACCGAACAGCCAGTACGTCCTCCGCGTCGCCCCCGACGGCAGCCCCCGGCACCTCCATTGGGGTGCCCCGCTCGACACCGCCGCCCTCGCCGCGATGCCGGAGCCCATCTCTCCCGCCGCGAGCAGCTTCGAGGCCGAGGCCGCCGCCGACGAACTCGCACCGCAGACCGGGGCGCGGTTCGGACCGGCCGGCCTTCAGGTCCGCTTCGCCGACGGCACCCGAGGCGCCCAGTGGCGCTTCGCCGGTCACACCGTCGACGGCGGGGAACTGCGACTGCGCCTCGACGACCGGCACCGCCCCCTGCGAACCGAACTGTGCTATCGCGTCCGGCCCGGCACCGATGTCGTCGAGCGCTGGACGGAGCTGACCCACACCGGGGCCACGGACGGCCCGCCGGATCCGGTCACCGTCGACCGGCTGGACTCGGCCTCCTGGACCGCTCCCCCGCTGACCGACTACCGGCTGAGCCATCTGGTCGGCGGCTGGAACAGCGAGTTCCAGCTCCAGCGCGACCGACTTCCCGTCGCCGAAACCGTGCTGACGAGCCGTCGGGGACTCACCGGCCACCATGCGAGCCCCTGGCTGGCCCTCGACGACGGCACCGCGGCGGAGGAGCGGGGCGAGGTGTGGAGCACCACGCTGGCCTGGAGCGGAAGTTGGCGCGTCACGGTCCACCGCGATCCGGTCGGCCGCACCACCTGGACCGGCGGCTTCGGCCATGAGGGCGTCAGCTGGACCCTGCGGGCGGGCGAGAGCCTTCGCACACCGGTGTACGCCGGCCTCTACACCTCGCACGGCTTCGGCGCGGCCAGCCGCGCCTGGCACGACTACGTACGCGGGCACGTCCTGCCGGAGCCCGAACGGGACCGGCCGGTCCTCTACAACTCGTGGGAGGCCACCGGATTCGACGTCGACGAGGCCGGCCAGATCCGCCTTGCACACCTGGCCGCCCGGCTCGGTGCGGAGCTCTTCGTCCTGGACGACGGATGGTTCGGCGCACGCCGCGACGACCGGTCCGGGCTCGGCGACTGGACTCCCCGCCCCGAGGCGTTCCCCCGCGGAGTGCGTCCACTCGCCGACGAGGTGCACCGCCTCGGCATGGCCTTCGGACTGTGGGTGGAACCGGAAATGGTCAACCGCGACAGCGAGTTGTTCCGCGCCCATCCGGACTGGATCGTCCACTCCCCCCGCCTCGACGCAACCGAGCTCCGCAACCAGCTGGTGCTGAACTTCGCGCGGCCCGAGGTCGAGGCCTGGGCCCTGGAGACCCTCGACCGGCTCGTGCGCGACCACGACGTCGACTGGCTCAAGTGGGACGCCAACCGGCCCTTCACCGAGGCCGGCCTGGACGGGCACCTCGACCCCGACCGGCTGTGGATCGACCACACCCGGGCCGTCCACCGGGTCATGGACCGGCTCCGCGCCGCCCATCCCGGGCTGCGCATCGAGGCGTGCGCGGGCGGTGGCGGTCGCATCGACCTCGGCGTCCTCGCCCGTACCGACCAGGCCTGGACCTCGGACAACACCGACCCGGTAGACCGGATCGGCATCCACCACGGCTTCGGTCAGCTCTTCCCCGCCCAGGCCATGGCCGCGTGGGTCACCGACAGCCCCAACCCCGCCACCGGCCGGCGCACCCCGCTGCGCTTCCGCTTCCACGTCGCCATGGCCGGGGCGCTGGGGATCGGCGGAGACCTGACGTCCTGGTCCGACGAGGAACTCGACGAGGCCGCCGAGCTCGTCGCCCAGTACAAGCGGATCCGCCCGCTCGTGCAGCGGGGGCACCAGCACCGCCTCACCCCGGCCGGCCCGGTGACCGCCGTGCACTACGCGGCGCCCGACGACAGCGAGCACGTGCTCCTCGTCTGGCGCCCCGCGACCCGGTTCGGCCACCGCCCCGCCCCCGTGCGGCTGCCCGCACTCGACGCCGGGGCCCACTACCTGGACCCGGACCTCGACCGGGTGTACAGCGGCGCCGTCCTGGTGCACCAGGGCATCGACCCGCGGCTTCCCGCCGGCGACTACGCCAGCAGCCTGATCCGGCTCAGCCGCGTCGACCCCTGAGCATCACGCCCCCTCCACGCCCACGCCCCGCCATCCTCACCCGCCCACGACACGTCTGGATCCGCCCATGGACACCGCGCAGGACACCTCCCGGAACACCGCCCGCGTACTGGTGGTCGGTATCGACGGCGTACGCCTCGACCTGCTCCCCGAACTCGCCACCCCCCACCTCGACGGGATCGCCCGCGCGGGCTTCCTGGCGCCCGTCGAGGTGGACTCCGTGACCCCCACGATGTCGGGCCCGTGCTGGACCACCATCGTCACCGGCGTCGGTGTCGCCAAGCACGGCGTGTGGGCCAACCGCTTCGACGGCAACCGCCTCGACGTCTTCCCCGACTTCACGACCCGTCTCGCCGCCGAATGCGGACGGCGGACCTTCGCCGTCGGAGGCTGGGCGCCGCTCTTCCTCGCCCAGCAGGGCGGTCCGCTCTTCGTCGCCCCGGCCCGGCTCGCCTACATCGCTCCCCGCGAGGACACCCCCGAAGGCTGGGAGGAGGTGGACGAGAAGGTGACCGCCGAGGCGGAACACCTCCTCGGCGTGGACGACGACCTCCACGCCGGCTTCGTCTACCTCGGCGCCGTCGACGAGACCGCGCACTTCCTCGGCTGCGGCCCGGAGTACCGCCGGTCGATCGAGGCCGCCGACCGTCGACTCGGCCGGCTGCTCACCGCCGTACGACAGCGTCCCGGCCATGCGACGGAGGACTGGACGGTCATCGTGGTGACGGACCACGGCCACCGCGACGAGGGCGGCCACGGCGGACGCAGCCCGCAGGAACGCACGGCCTGGATCGCCGCGTGCGGTCCCGGTCTGCCCGCCGGTACGGCTCCGTCGGCCCTCCACCACGCCGACGTCGCCGCCCATGTCTACACCGCCCTCGGCATCACCCCCGACCCCCACTGGACCTTGGACGGCACCGCCTTCACCGCTTGATCCGACCGGACGACTTCCGTGAACACCACCCCCTCTCCGCCCGGGGCCACGAGCCGTGACCGGAGGCGGGGTCGAGGTGTCCGACCGGGAGCTCCACGAGACGGCTCTCCCGTGCCGGGGCGAGGGCGTCGACGCGTTCGGCATCGGCCAAGGGGCGTTCGTACCCGCCGCGCGTCGGCCGGGGCCGGCCCACGGCCCGCATGCGTTATAGTTGATCTTGGCAGTTCGCAGCAACTCGCTGTGGCTGACGCTGCGTTGGTGGTCCAAGGAAAGACGCCCCGCTTCCTGCGGGGAGATGCAGGTGCAAGGCCTGCCCGGCGCTCACTCACGGAGCCCTTCCCCCAGCAGGGGAAGGGCTCCGTCACAATTCTCCGCACACCCCTGAAGAACTTCCGCGCGGCCCTCACCCGCGAAGGCCCCGACGGCCCCTACGGCAGCGACCGCGAGGCACACGGCACCTCATCCGGCATGCCGACATCCCCTCCGTTCCATGGGGCGGCTGTTCCGGGTCACGAAGGCACAGGGCCCGACGGGCGATGTGAAGACTGCCGGCCTGGAGCTGTTGTTGCGGGTGTATGGGCCGATCGGTCAGCGGACGGTCGCCCGGAGCGGGCCGGGAGCGGCGGGCGGGGAGTTGCTTCCTTCCCTGTCCCTGTACACCTTCGCCACGTTCGGACGCGGCGCGGGCCGGTGGTGGGCGGCGGGGCCTTGCGCGAACGCGCGCAGGAGGTTCTCCGTCGTGCGGGTGACGAAGACGCGGGTACGGGCGTCCATACGGTGGTCACGCCCACCCTCGGGGGTTCCGGCCATCAGGGCCTCCACCCACCGCATGGTGCCGGTCGCGAAGACGCCCGCTCCGCTTCGCGCGGTGTAGTACGCCGAGTCGCTGTTGCTGCGGCGCCCCTTGCACACCAGGGGCGAGTGGGCCGTGATCTCCAGGGGTTCAGGGACGGGTGCGCCCGGGGTGACCCGGTCGTACTCCACACCGACCAGATGGTCGAAGCCGTCGCCGGGGCGTACCCCCGTTCCCTCGTACACCCAGTGATCCGCCGCGTGGACGACATAGGGCGCATCCGTCGGATAGCCCTCGTAGAGCACGCCCGTCAGCGAGGACTCCGGGTCGGACGCCGGGGACCGGCGGAAGTCCGTCGTCACCAGGGAGGGGTGGGTGGTGTAGTAGGGATCGGCCGGGAAGGAGGACTTGTAGCAGACCACCGTGCGCTCGGGCCCTGTCCCGTCGTGCTCCAGGCGGACCCGGCGAAAGCAGGTGTTGGCGCCCAGGAAGGCCATGTTGGTGCCGGCGTCGCGGGCCCCGGCGACGTGCTGACGCTGTTGCGGGGTCCAGTACTCGTCGTGGCCGAGGCAGATGACGGCGACCGCCCCGTGCAGTATCTCCGGGTCGCGGTGCACGTCGACCCCGGTGGTGTACGCAAGGGGGATGCCGAGCCGTTCGGCGAGCACCACCGCCGCCCGCTCGTACACCATGAACTTCTCCGCGCCGTCGGAGTCGTAGGGCCGGTCGAAGCTCACGGCGAGGGACCGTGCGGCGTACGCCCCGGAGGGGCCCTCGTAGAGGCTGTAGCCGCCCCACCGGTTGTATGCCTGCCAGGTGGCGGGGGCGTGCATCAGCACCGTCCGGCCCGTGCCATGCGCGGAGCGCACGATCAACGGGACGTAGCGCTGGTGACCGTCCTCCGTGTCGAGCCGCAGCAGATACGCGCCCTCCGGCCAGCCTGCCGTGCCGAAGCTCAGTGTGCGCCGCCAGCCCGCGCGGACCGTGCGGGTGTCGGTCAGGAAGCGCGGCTCCGCCTGGACGCGGCCCGGTATGCGCTCGGACGACCAGACGAGCCGGGCCTCGGCCCCGCCGTACCAGCCGATACGAAAGGCCGAGACGCGGAAGGACGAGGCGCTCGTCGAGACGTACAGACCGCACTCCTCGCCCGGTGTCACACTCACCCGGTCGGCGTACCCGACGACGGCCGTCGCCGGACCCTGCGACCGGATACGCCAGTCGGGTGTCCCTGGATGTTCCCGTTCCGTCTCGGGCCGGTGCGAAGCCGCCGCACGGCTGTCGCGGCCGGGAGGGGAAGGGGCGCAGGCGCCGACCGTCGTCGAGCCGAGCCCGACGCCCGCCTTCAAGAAGGTTCTGCGGCGCAGCACCGAGCCGTGTTCCGCCCCGTGCCGCGGTGTCTCCTGCCTGTCGGGGCCCACGTCGCCTCCCGTGTGTCCGGATCGCGCGTCACTGCCCCCGCTGGTGCTGTGACCGGGAAGGTTCACCGGCTCGCGACGCCCGGCACGGCACCTCGCGGTGTTGTCGCATCACCCACGTACGTCCAGTACGCGGACGATCCTCCGCCTTGCGATGCACCGCACCGGACGCCGCGAGCCACCCGGCAAACCTTCCCGGTCACAGCACTAGTAGGGCTTTGTT
>NZ_LIXJ01000030.1:105990-115206 GCF_001905795.1 Streptomyces sp. CB01580 | reverse complement strand
CCTGGTCGGTGGAGACGATGGGCGGCGCGCGGTCTGCTCCGCAGACACGACGCGCCGCCGCTACGCGGCGGAAGACAACCACGCACTCCGTGCGTGGTTCGGGACTTCGTCCCGGGGATCCGGGCCACTCCGTGGCCCTCGAGTCCAACTCCGTTGGACTCTGGCCCTGTTCGCTCCGCGATCAGGGCGACGGTCCGCGCTCCGCGCGTCCCTAGGCTGGCTGCATGCGTGGGGTCAGGACCTGGGTGTGCCTGACTGCTTGACGGGGCGTCCTCTTTCCGCTGACTCGCGGTCGGAGGCTGGCTTGTCTTATGGAAGCAGAAAAACTATGGAACTTCCGAGATATCTGCGGGTCCCTCTTCGGGAACGTCGGAGGCGGTTCCGGGTCGGTCCTCTCGGAGGATCTCTTCCATCAACTTGCTTTGATCTTCCGGTAGTTGACCTGCTTTCTGTTTGCTGCGGGTCTTGCACAGCCACGGGCCGATCATGACGCGTTCGCCGTCGGCCTCGATCCGTTCCCTGGCCCCGGGCGGGCGTCCGTGGCGCTCCATGAAGGCGCGCAGCAGCAGCGCTGTCTGCTCGAAGGAACGGCGTTTCCTGGTGCCAGATGTGACGGGCGTTCTCGGTGTTTGCCTCAGGGGGACTTGATCGGCGGTCAGGCCGAGGATGGTGAGGAGGTCGCGTTGGCTGGAGTTGAGTTCGTGCCAGGTGGTGAACTGACGGTGCAGCCAGCTGCCGGCTTTCACGCCGTCGATCACCGTGTCGCGGCGCAGCGTGGCCGGGTCGTGGCCGGCTTCGATGTGGTGCTTGATCAGGTGGTATTTGCGGTGCCAGTCGGGTCCGTGCGGGAGTGTCCAGTGCGGGTCGAGGGCGGTGAGCTGGGTTTCGCGTCTGAGGGCGAGGCGGTCTTTGCGGGCCAGGGTTCGCTGGTCGGCGAGGAACTGGCCGCCTGGTTCCTGGGAGGGGATGGCGAGGTGGCCGTGGGTGGTGTGGAAGGCCTCGATGGTGGCCAGGTGTCCTTGCCAGGTGGCTTCGTTCTCGTCCCAGACCATGCCCAGGTCTTCGAGCTCGGCGATCCACTCGGCGGTCAGGGTGCCTTGGTGGTAGGCGGTGCGTTGTCCGGTGATGAACTGGCCGAGCCGGTGGCCGTAGGCGTCCTCGTAGTCGGCCGGGACGCGGAGGTGGTCGTGCTCGGCGTGGTAGCGGACGGCGGCCGCGAGGCCGGCGCGGCGGGGTGCGGACAGGACAGCGCCGGCGGCGGGCCAGGCCAGCAAGTCCATCGCGCGGGCGATATGTCCGGGGTCGAGGGTGAAGTCGAACCGGAACCGGCGTGTGATCAGGGTGTGGGTGTTGGCGTCCGGGCGGCGCTTGGTGTTCTTGCGCGGGGCCCGGGCGGCGATGGACTGGTCGTGGTGGCGTAGCGCGGCGGTGATCAGCCAGAGGGCTTCGTAGGGGGTGGAGAGGAGGTCGGTGGGGTCGGCGTCGGGTGGGGTGTAGGCGGGGATGACCAGGCTCGCCGTCTTGTGGTCGATGGTCGGGAGCTTGCGCAGGGCGCGGCCCAGGGCCTGGACGATGCGGCGCACGCTCGCCGTGCGGTCCGCGAACACGATCGCGTCCACGGCCGGCAGGTCCACTCCCTCGCCCAGGACCTGGGCGTTGGTGAGCACGCCGCGGTCGGCATCGGCGAAGCCGGTGAGGATGGTGTGGCGCTGGTCGGGGGTGTGGGTGCCGTTGATCGACTGCACGAGAAGGTCGTCGGCCCAGGCTGGGCGCTGGTCCGCGGGGAGGGTGCGCAGCGTGTGGGGGAACTGGCGGGCGAAGTCGGCGGCGTCCGCGACCTGCTGGAAGTACACGATCACATGCTTGAGGTGGTGCTGGGTCATGGCCTTGAGGACGGCCAGGTGCAGCGCGGTCGTGCGACGGGCGCTCGGGGCGAACCCGGTGTGGGCGTCGCCGGAGTTGGCGAGGATGGTGCGCAGGTCGGTGCTGGTGATCGTGGGCACGAGGAGCTGGTAGTCGGCCAGGACGCCGTCCTCGATCGCAGCCGCGTGGGAGTACGTGTGCAAGCGCGGGCCGAACACCTTCGGATCGTCCATCGCCGCGATCAGGGACGGGGCCTCCCACGCGGGTGCGGTGGCCGCGGTCCGCTTCGGCCGGGGCCGTGTATCGGGGGCCTCGGTCAGACGCGGAGCCTCACTCGTACGGGGTCGCGGTCATGTAGAGGCGGCGGTCGGCCGGGATGCGCTGGTTGTCATGGATCACCGTCCACTCT
This sequence comes from Streptomyces sp. CB01580, assembly GCF_001905795.1. Lineage (GTDB taxonomy): Bacteria > Actinomycetota > Actinomycetes > Streptomycetales > Streptomycetaceae > Streptomyces. Next base: position 112,934 of record NZ_LIXJ01000030.1, on the reverse strand, counting down.
TTGTCCCAGCTGCCCGCGGTGCGGTGCGCCTCATCCACGACCAGGAGGTCGAAGACAGGAGCAGCGAAGACCGAGTGCTGGGACTCCTCGATCCGAGGGAGGGAATCGAGCGTGACGAACACCGTTGCCCGCTCACGCCGTTTCCTGCGCTGAGCAAGCCAGTACGCCAGGTACTCCCCCGACCCCGTACTCACCGCCCCCGCACCCGCCAGCACAGGATGCTTACGGGCATCGGAGGAAGAGACCGCCATCAACGACTCCCTGCGCCCGTCCGCGCGGGCCGCCGCCGCCCATTGGCCGATCAGGTCCAGGCTTGGCACCGCGACCAGGAGATACCGGACATCGAGCGCCTCCGCGGTGCGCAGCGCGATCAGAGTCTTGCCGGTGCCACATGCGGAGACGATGTGCCCGCGCGTACCCGGGTTCTTCAGATGCCGCACCGCACTGTCCACCGCCGCCTGCTGATCAAGGCGCAGCGCACGGCGGGCGGGGGTGGTTCGGGCCGTCATTGCGGTGGCCGCTGGCTCAGGGCTGGAAGGCATCACGTACGACCTCGGCTCACGGCGGCAATGGGAACGTCTCATCCTCCCGCACAGTGCGGGCCGCTACGGCCCATATGGGCAGTGGTGTGGCGGTCCGTACTTCCGCTGAGAATCACCTTTTTGAGTGGGACGGGCTGTGTTCGCGCGTTATGCATGGCCGGTAAGCCCTTGGCTGTCCAGCGGGAAGACGCGGAGTTCACGTGTCGTGCTCGACGCGCTGTCAGGGAAGGGGGCGGTTCGGACATGGAGGTTGCTTTCAGCAGTCTTGCTGGGCAGGTGACACAGCTGCCGTGGGAGCAGGCGGTCGCATCGGTGCAGTTCGAGGAACTGGCGCCGGTATCGGCGTTTCCGGTGGTACCGGGGCGTCGGTGGGGTCCGGGCTGGTGGTGGTCGGCGACCACCGGGCGGCATGTGGTGCACGGTTCGACCGCGATGCGCACGCAGCTGATGCTGCTGGACCGGGATCCGGATGTCATCGGCTTGGCCGGGCGGCCTGTCCGGTTCGTATGGCGGGACGAGGCGGACGGTCGGGTCCGTTCGTGGGTTCCGCAGTTGTTCGCTCGGTACGCAGATGGCACCGGGCTGTTCGCGGACTGTCCGTCGGGCCCGGCTGCGGGCGGGGTCAGGGCGCAGCGGGCGGGAGCGGTGCTGGAAGCAGCATGCGCGCGGGTGGGGTGGGTGTATCGGCGGCTGGATCCGCTGTCTGTGTTGGCGGCGGCGAATCTGCGGTGGCTGGCGGGCTATCGCCATCCCCGGTACCGGGGGCCGTGCGGGCTGCGGGCTGCGGTGGCCGAGGCGTTCGCCGTGCCGCGGCCGCTGTTCAAGGGGGCGGTGTCGGTGGGTGAGCCGCTGCAGGTCTTGCCTGTCGTCTACCACGCGCTGTGGTCGGGACAGTTGGTTGCGGATCTTGGTGAGCCGTTGCATGCGCGGGCTCTGGTGGGCGTATCCGCGGCAGGTGTTCGGGACGGCGGGCGAGCGGCAGAGGTAGAGGTCGACGGGTCGGGGAAGAGGTGGACGCGGTGAGCGGGCGGCAGGGCGCAGGGCGGCGGCCGGTGGTGGAGGTCGGGGCGCACGTGGTCTACCGGGGGCAGACCTTTCAGGTGGCCGCAGTGCAGGGGCAGCGGGTCTATCTGCTGCGTGAGAACGGCACGGATACGACGGTGCTGCTGGGCCGGTTGTTCGCCGATCCGGGCTTTGAGGTGGTGGGGGCGCGGGCGCCGGATGCGGTGCCGCAGTGGGGGCTGTTCGAGACGGTTCCGCCAGCGGCACAGCAGCGGGCGTTGGCGTGGCTGCCGCACATCCGGGAGGTGGAGACGGGGTGGCCGCATCCTGCGGGTGGCCGTGCGGGGCAGGTGATGCGGGAGGAGTACGACCCTGAGCGGTGGACGCTGGCGCAGCGGGAAGCGGCCAAGGCGAAGGAGATGACGGCGCTCGGCTTTACGCGGGTGACGTCTGCGACGGTGCAGCGGATGCGGCACGCCTATCGCAAGCAGGGCCTGTGGGGGCTGGTCGACAAACGCACGGTCCGTTCCTCCAGCCCGACCGGGCGGGCCGATGAGCGGGTGGTAGCTGCGGTATTGGAGGCGTTGTCGCGCTGGCTGATCCGGGCGAGTTGCCCGGGCGTGCCGCGCGGACCGCTACCGCGCCGGCCCCGGCGTTGTCGGCACCGGCGGTGCTGCGGCCCGGGGAACAGGTGCAGATCGACACCACCCGCCTGGACATCATGGCCGTGCTGGAGGACGGCACTCTAGGACGTCCTGAGCTCTCGATCGCGGTGGATGTGGCTACCCGGTCGATCCTGGCCGCGGTGTTGCGTCCGCATGGGACCAAGGCGGTGGATGCGGCGCTGTTGTTGGCGGAAATGGCCGTGCCGCACCCTGCCCGGCCGACATGGCCCGCGGCGCTGTATCTGTCGCAAGCCCAGGTGCCCTACGGGCGGATGCTGTCGCTGGACGAGCGGCTGGAAGGCGCGGCGGGGCGTCCGGTGATCGTGCCGGAGACGATCGTCGTGGACCGCGGGAAGATCTATGTCTCGGAGAGCTTCGTCGCCGCGTGCGAGACGCTCGGGGTGAGCGTGCAGCCAGCTCCGCCGCGGCGGCCGCAGGCCAAGGGTGTGGTGGAGCGGACCTTCGGGTCGATCAACGACCTGTTTGGTCAGCACGTCGCGGGCCATACCGGGTCAAGCCCTCGCCTGAGGGGAAAGGACACGGAGGCGGAGGCGTGCTGGACCATCCCGCAGCTGCAGGATTTCGTGGATGAGTGGATCGTGTGCGGGTGGCAGAACCGGCCTCATGAGGGCCTGCGTCACCCGGTGCTGCCGAAGGCAGCGCTCACCCCGAACCAGATGTGGGCCGCGCTGACCGCCGTGTCCGGGTACGTGCCTGTGCCGCTGACCGGTGCCGACTACCTGGAGTTGCTGCCGGTGCGCTGGCAGCCCGTCACCGAACGCGGCATCCGCATCGACTACCGCACCTACGACCATCAGGTCCTCGACCCTCACCGCGGCCAGCGCTCCGGCGTCGCGGCCAAGGACGGTAAGTGGGAGGTCCACCACAACCCGCATGACGCCCGGCAGATCTGGGTGCGCCTGAGCGACGGGAATCTCCACGAGATCCCGTGGATCCATCGCGACCATGTACACCGGCCGTTCAACGACCAGGTGTGGCGCCACGTCCAGGGCGAAGTCGCCCAGCGTGGCGACCGCGAGCAGCACGAGGCCGACCTCGCTGATGCCCTCGACCGGCTCCTGCGCCGCACCCGTGCGAGCGTGGGGAAGCCGCCGAAGCGACGGGGCCGCAAGAGCTCCATCACCGCGCCCGGCAGCGCGGGCGCACTCGAAGGCCTCGTCATCGGTATCGGTCTGCCGGCCCCGCGCCAGTCGGCCGATCCGTATGACGGTCGGCCTGAAGAGCCTGAATCCGCGCCGCCTGCTGTGCAGGACAGCACGGCGGGCCCGGCAGAAGCCGAAAGAGCGACGCGGAGCGGCCCGGTGCCGGGCGGGGAGTGGGGATGGGAGGGCGAGAGCCTGGACGACGACCTCGCCGCCACGGTGGCAACGGCCCGGACCGGCACGGGTGAGCCGGAGGAAGCGGACACGGATGTGGCGGCAGTCGACGGCCGTGGCGGCGGATACGGGCTGTGGGATGCCGAAGCGGAGGCCGAGCAGTGGTGAGCAGCTCTACGGGCTCGGGAGAAGCGTCGAAGGCCGGCGCCGTGTCGGCCGCGCGCCGGTTGGCGGACTGTGCGGGGCGCGCCGAAGACGACGCGGGGGGCGCGGGTGGTGGGCAGGCGCAGACCGGGGCGGTGACGGTGTGGGATGGGTTCGCCTGCTTCGCCACCACCCCCGTCGCGACTCCTCCCGTACCGGGGGCGCCGCCGCGTGGCCTGGCCGAACGGCTGGCCTATCACTCGCGTTTCGTCACCGTACGCACCCCGGCCATCGACGCCCTGGCCCAGCAGGTGCGCACCCTCATGCTGCTGGGTGGGCATCAGCAGGTGACCGCGCGCCCGTCCCTGATCGTCACCGGCCCCGCCGGGGCCGGGAAGACCACCGCGCTCCTCCAAGTCGGCCGTGCCTGCTACCTCGCCCGCATCCGCCGTCAGGGCGAGGAGGCTGCGGCCGGACGGGTGCCGGTCGCCTACGTGCTGGTGCCGCCCGCTGCCAGCGCCAAGACCCTCGCGCTGGAATTCGCCCGCTACCTCGGCATCCCCGTCACCGCCCGCATGTCCCAGGCCCAAGTCGTCAACAGCGTCTGCCACGCCTACACACAGGCGGGGGTGCGGCTGGTGATGATCGATGAAATCCACCGCCTCAACCCCCGCACCACCACCGGCGCCCAGAGCGCCGACCTCCTCAAAGACCTGACCGAGCGGATCGGCGCGACGTTCGTGTACGCGGGCATCGACGTCACCCGTACGCCGTTGTTCACGGGGGTGCGCGGGGAACAGCTCGCCGCACGCGCCTGTCTCGTCGACTGTGATCCCTTCCCCGCCCGTGACGGTACGCGTGAGCCGTTCAAGGAGCTGGTACGGGCGATGGAGAACGCCCTCGACCTCCGGTATCACCGGGCCGGGACTCTGGTGCGGCTGGCGCCGTACCTGCACGCGCGTACCGCGGGGCGGATCGGGTCTTTGGCACGGCTGGTCAAGCAGGCGGCCCTGACCGCGCTCGCCGACGGCACCGAACGCATCACGAAATCCACTCTGGAAGCTGTCCGCCTGGATCACCTCGCCGAACAGCACTACCGGCCCCGGGCCCCGACCAGGTCGTCGGGCTCCCGGTGAACCAGACCGTTCTCACGGACCCTTCGGGCACCGCACCCGACACCACGCGAGACGGTGCGTCTGCCGTCGGGGTGTGGGCGCAGTTCCCGCCCCTGGCGGCGGGCGTGTTCCGGGTACGGCCGCTGGCGTTCGAAGCGACCGCCTCCTACTTCCAGCGCCTCGCGCATACGTACCGGCTGACGCTGCCCCAGCTCTGCGATGGGGCCGGGATCACCCTGCACGGTCACGGCACCACGCCTACGGCCGGGCTCGTTCTCTCCCTCACCGCCGCCCACCGCATCGCCATCCTGAGCCGGATCCCGATAGGCCACCTCGCCCGCACCCTGCCCCACCTGCCCCACCTGCCCCACCTGCCCCACCTGCCCCGAGACGGTGCGACACCAGGCGGCGCGGCCACCGCGCGCTGGACACCTTTCGACGCCCTGTACCAGCCCGTGGCCGCCTGCACCCTGTGCACACGGCGCTATAGCCGAGGCACGACCGGAACTGCGCGGGTGCACCGGCCCTGGCACCAGTTGGTCTGTCCCTGGCACCACCAGGCCGCCCCCGACCCCCGACTCGACACCCCGCTGCACACCGCGGCGGTCCCCGCACTGGGTGCCGCATACCGCGCCCACCAGCGCCTGCGGTGTCACCGCCTGGGGGCGAGTGCGTGGATGACGGCACGCGCGATCACCACCCGCTGGTACGACCACCAGCAACACCTCGCCGACCGGTGGCGCCAGCGGCTGCACCGCCTCGCCCTGGCCAACCCCCATCTGAACCACATGGGAAACGCTTCAGCCGTACTGCTGGCCCGTGATCTGGTGATCTACCCCGAAACCGTCACCCTCGCCCGCACCCTGACCTCACTCCCCCACCACCGGGCACAGCGTCCGCGGGAAGTCCTCGACATGATCGGACACCGCCTCGGACTCGGCCGTTTCTCCCCCGCTGGAAACGACCCGCTCCATACCTGCATCACCCCTCACACAAACACGTCGCCGCCCGGGCCCCGCTCCCGCCCTCGGCCTGCCCCACGACATCGTGAGAAAGGACGCTCCGTGTGACCACGGCCCTTCCCGAACCTGCCACCGGCACGCCTTCGCACCTGCTGGAACCGGGCCGCCGGCTGCGCTGGCGCGGCCATCTCTACGTGATCGCCGCACAGCGGAGCCCCGCTGTGCACCTGGTGAGTCTCACCGGTGAGGAACCCGACGTATACGCGCTCGCCAGCGTGGTCCTGGAGGCCGACGGCTTTGGGCTGCCCGAGGAAAACGGCCGGCCCCGTCCGGCCCCCGAGGGGGAGCGAGCCGGTCTGCTGCGGTGGTTGGGAGAAGACGACCTGCGACACGTGCAGGAGTGGGAACGGCACCTGACCGAGATCCGCGACGGCCAGATCCCAGCCACCCCGGCGCAGCCGGGGCCGGACCACGCCCTGGCCACTTCCACGCTGAAACAACGCTTCGCCGCGAAAGCCGCCGAACTACAAGCCGCGGGCTGGCGGCACTGCTCGGCCGGCACCATCGAACGCCGCTACCGCGCCTGGCACCGGCACGGCCTGGCCGGGCTGATCCGCCGGACCGTGCCCCACCCCTGGGGCCGCACCGACGAACGTGTGATCCGCCTGCTCCACACCCACATCGAGACAGGCGGCACACACAACACGACCAGCCACTCCGGTAGTCACCTGCTGGAACAGCTACGCGCGGCTATCCGTCTGAACTACCCCGCTGAATACGACCGGCTGAACATCTCCCCCGCCACGTTCTACCGACTCCTCCACCGCCTGCGCTCCCCCACCGGCCACCCGCCATCCCGGTGACCGGCACATAAACCCGTCAGCGACACGGGTCCCTCTAGACGCACCACTACACCCACCAAAAACCCAAGATCATTCCCATGCAACTGCAGAACACCAGACCACCACCCCGAACACCCAAACCGAACACCCGCCACCAAACCTATCCCCAGCTCCCCAGGCCCGCCTGCGCGACGAGCGCGACCCGGGCGGGATGCCCGCTCGGCCGGGGCAGCCAGGGGTCGGGCACCTCATGGTTCACGGACGTGGCCACGCCGTACGACGACTGGCCGAGGTCGGGGACGAAGGGGCGCCGGACCGTGCCGAGGATGCTGGCG
>NZ_LIXJ01000030.1:0-105969 GCF_001905795.1 Streptomyces sp. CB01580 | reverse complement strand
AAAGAGTCCGAGTTCACCGGGACCGGCGGAAGAGGACACGGGCGGAGGCCGAGGGCCGAGACCGGGAATCGGATGCGGGCGAGCCGGTGTGCCGGTACGGGCACCGATGCACGGGCGCCGACGCGCGGGCAGTGCCCGTACCGACCGCACGGGCGGCCGTACCGACCGCCCACAGCACGCCCGCCCCCGGCCTGGAATCCCAGCCCAACAACAAAACACCAGGCCACAACAACCCAACCACCGCAGAACCACCACCCCGTCACAACCCTGGCCGCGGTCCACACCTGGTCCTCCACCCAGCCATGCGCGGCAGGCCCCTCCTCGAGGTATACGGCCAGCTTCTCCAGACAGCGCGGGGACAGCCGGCACCGCGATCCGCTGGGACCACGGGAGGCCAGCGCCTGCACACCACCCTCCCGCCACAACCGGTGCCACTCGTAGGCCGACTTCAGACTCACCCGTAGCCGCCGTGCCACCTCCGGCGGCTTGATCTTCTGCCCGAACAGCTCGGCCGCCTGCATTCGAACCGTCTCCCGGCGCTGACGTCCCGCAGGAGTCAGCCCGCCCCCATCCGCATACCTCACACCCCAGTGGATACAGCCAACACCCCAGGCGGATCAGGGACTTCGAAAGAGATCACCCTAACGAGCCGAAGTCAGTAATTAGGAGTGTGGGCCCAGGTACGGGGGTGCGGTCACGCCGAACTCCCCGCGCAGGGCCGACCGTGCGGCGAGGTACCCGCACATGCCGTGCACGCTGGGGCCCGGGGGCGTCGACGCCGAGCACAGGTACACGCTGGGCAGCGGTGTGCGGTACGGATTCCAGGCGGGGACCGGGCGGAACACGGACTGGGCGAGCGTGACGGCTCCCGCACCGATGTCACCGCCGGGGTAGTTCGTGTTGTACGCCTCGTACTCGGCCGCCGCTATGCCGCGCGCGGCGACGACGGTGTCGGCGAAGCCCGGGGCGTACCGTTCGATGCGGTGGGTGATCATCGGTACCGGGTCTCTGGTGTCGCCGTTCGGTACGTGCGCGTAGGCCCACACCGGTCGGCGTCCGCCCACCGCGCGGCCGGGGTCCGTCACGGCCGGGTCGACCAAGAGCACGAACGGCTCTTCACTGGCCTCGCCCCGGACGGCCGCGTTCTCCGTCGCGCGTATCACGGCGTCGCCGCCGCCCATGTGTACGGTCCCGGCCCGCCCGACCTCTGGGTCGGCCCAGGGCACGGGCCCGTCGACCAGGAAGTCCGCCTTCGCCGCGCCCGGTCCGTAGCGGAAGCGCCGCAACGCCCGTCGGTAGCGCGGCGGCAGCCGGTCACCGGCCAGCGCGAGCAGACCGCGCGGTGTGATGTCCAGCATGACCACCCGAGCGTCCAGCTCCGCGAGGTCGGTGACCCGGTGGCCGGTGTGCACCGTGCCGCCGTGCGCCCGCAGGTCCTCCACCAGGGCCTCGGCGATACGGTCGCTGCCGCCTCGGGGCAGCGGCCAGCCGGTCGAGTGGGCCAGATGCCCGAGGAGCAGTGCGACGGCGGTGGCGGACGGGCTGGGCAGCCGGCCCATCGCATGCGCCGCCACCCCGGTGAGCAGCGCCCGAGCCGCCTCGGTGCGCAGTCCGTGGGCCCGGGGGAGCAGGCCGCCGAGCATGCGCGGACCGAGGAACAGTGGTGCGGCCGGGTCGTGCGGCAGGGACCGCTGGCCGGACAGCAGGAAGTCGGTCACGCCCGTGCTGTGCCGCACCAGCGGGGCCATCAGGCGCCACCAACGGCGCCCGTCCGGGCCAAGCCGGTCGCAGGTCTCGCGGAGGTCGCGGTACGCGAACGCGGCTTCGCCGTCGTCGAGCGGGTGCGCGTAGGAGATCGGCGGCTGGAGCAGCGTGACACCGCGCGCCGCGAGGTCGAACTCCCGGAAGAAGGCCGACGCGGCGGCCGTGGGGTGCACGGCCGCGCAGACGTCGTGCCGGACCTCGGAGTCGAACAGCGCCGCACCGCGCAGACCCCCGCCGACGGTCGTGGCCTGTTCGTGGACGTGCACGGTCAGCCCGGCGCGCGCCATGGTGACGGCGGCGGCCAGACCGTTCGGGCCGCTGCCGACGACGGCGACGTCCACGCCGCGCACCCTGTTCGCCACGCCCGCTGCGTTCGCGTGTGTCATACCGGCACCTCCTGGGCCACGTCTTCGGCGGTGCTCCGCCGGCAGGCGAACTGCTGGGCGGCCAGCCGCTGGTAGACCTCGTCGGACGCCATCAGCTCCCGGTGGGTGCCGACCGCTCGCACGCGACCCTCCGCCAGCACGATGATGCGGTCGGCCCGCACGATGGTGGAAAGCCGGTGTGCAATGGCCAGCACCGCGCATTCCCGGGCGGCCTCCGTCATCGCGTCGCGCAGCGCGGCCTCGGTGTCGCTGTCCAGATGCGCGGTGACCTCGTCCAACAGCATCACCTCCGGCCGTTGCAGCAGTGTGCGGGCGATGGCGAGCCGCTGCCGCTGGCCGCCGGACAGGCCCGCGCCGCGCTCGCCGAGCTGCGTGTCGAGCCCGTCGGGCAGTGCGGTGACGAAGTCGGCCAGACCGGCGAGACGCAGTGTGCGGGCGACGTCGGCGGCGTCGGCTCCGGGGTTCGCGTACGTCATGTTCTCCCGGATCGTGCCGCGCAGCAGAGGCGTGTCCTGCTCCACATAGCCGACCCGCGAGCGGAGTTCGGCGAGCGGGAGAGCAGCGGTGTCGTGGCCCGCGACACGGATCGTGCCGGAGTCCGGCCGGTAGAAGCGCTCGATGAGCTGGAACACCGTCGTCTTGCCCGCGCCGGAGACACCGACGATCGCGGTCAGGCCGCGGCGCGGCACGGCGAAGGAGACGTCCCGCAGTACCGGGGTGTCGTCGCGGTAGGAGAAGTCGATGTGCTCGAAGCGGATCGCGTCCGCCTCGTTCTTCTTGTCGCCCTCCTTCCTGTTCCTCTCCTCCCTGCCCTCCTCCGGGAGTACTGGTTCTTCCGATTCCTCCGGCTCCGATTCCTGCGGGATCGCCGCCAGCTCCGTCACTCGTTGGATTGCGGCGCGGCCCTGCTGGACCTGGCCGATCGAGAGGAAGAGCATCACCAGCGGCGTCACCAGGTAGAAGAGGTACATCACGAACGACGTGAGATCGGCGGCCTGCAGTGAGCCGGTGGCGACCCGGGCCATGCCCCAGGAGATGACGACGGCCAGCGTCAGCTGGGTTCCGACGTTCATCGCCGGGGTGAGCAACGAACCCGCTCCCGCCACCCGGATTCCGCTGCGCCGTGCCCGGTCGGCCAGGCGCTCCAGTTCCTCGGTCTCCCGCTCCTCGGCGCGCGAGGCCTTGACCGTGGTGAGGGCACCGAGCACGCGCTGGAGACCCGAACCGAACGCACCGATGTCCGTCCGGTTCCGCAGGGCGGCGATACGCATCTGGCGGGCGAGCAGCAACGCCCCGCCGCTGGCCGCGCCGAGGCAGCCGACGGCGGTGAGTAGCAACTGCCAGTCGAGCCGGGCCATCAGCACGATGCCGCCGGTCACCATGAGGACGGAGCCGACCGTCTGAGCCATCGCCTGGGCGATGACCAGGCAGGCGATGGAGGTGTCTGACACGGTGCGGGCGAAGACGTCACCGTGTTCCAGGTGCGCGAAGTGCGGGATCCGGCTGCGGAGCAGGCGGCTGCCGAGGGTGCGCCGGGCATCGAAGACGATGTTCTCGCCGGCCCGGCCGATCGCATAGGAGTGTCCGGCGCTCAGCGCCGCGTCAGCGAGGAAGAACAGCACGATGAGCGTGACCGGCCAGGCGATGGCCTTGTCCAGGGCCACGGCTTCGATCAGCCGGCCGAGCATCCAGGGCTGGGCAAGCTTGGCCACCGTACCGGCCAGGCCCATGCCCAGGCCGGCGGCCAGCAGGGCCCAGTGGCGGCGGACCGTCTCCCGGAGGTTCATGCTGGCTCGACGGTCGGCTTGGTGTAGGACGCGATGAACACACCAGCCGTGGGAACGTAGTCGTTGCGCCGCCAGTCGCTGTGGTGGCCCTCGGGCCGCAGTCCGGCGTTCCGGGCGTAGCCGTCCACCTCGTCGGGCGTGAGCAGGCGCGCGGTCTCCGTGCCGATGCGGTGGGTGCCGTCCGGCTCGAACAGGATCGTGGACACCTGCCAGATCCGGTTCTCCCCGAGGAGCGTGGCGTGCATCTGAAGCCCGGCGTCCGGCTCCGGGAAGGGCACGAACACCGTGGTGCGGGTCAGGCCCTGGTGCAGGGCCTCGACGCCGCGACGGTTGTGCGTCTCGACCAGCAACCTGCCGCCAGGGCGCAGGAGTTCGGCCGCACGGGTGATGGCGTCCTGCTGTCCGCAGGGGTCCAGGATCAGCGAGAGCGTGGAGCAGACGCAGTAGACGAGGCCGTACCGGCGGCTGTCGCGGTAGGTCCGGATGTCGCCGAGTTCGGTGGTCACCGAGCCGTCGCCGGACTTCTTCTCCAGCACCGCCAGCATCTCCTGAGAGGAGTCCACACCGGTGACCGGACCAACACGGTGCGAGAGCGGCAGCGCGATGCGCCCTGTCCCGACGCCGAACTCCAGCGTGCCCCAGGCCGGGTCCGGGTGGCACGCGGCCAAGGCGTCGACGGTGAGCCGCGTGGCGGCGTCGCCCGGGAACATGCGGTCGTACCAGCCTTCGAACTGCTTGCCGTAGCCGATGTCGGCGACCGTGTTGGTCGTGTTGATCGTCATGAGGTCTCCGTGTACTTGGTTCTTGGATCCTGGTCCTCGTGAAGAGCCGTGGCTCATACGGCGAGGGCGGGGGCCAGCTCGCGACGGCGCTGGGACAACACGTAATGGATCGCCGGATGCGTGGCGCCGAACGCGAGGACGAACCGGTTAAGTCCCATGAACTCGCCGATACCGAGGTGGAACGCCGTCATCGTGGCGAGGTAGGCGCGCGCGGCGGGCTTGGGCAGCACGTAGATGAGCGGGAAGCCGCACTCGATGGCGATCGTGCCCCAGGACAGCGCCGTGGAGACCGCCGGGTAGCGGGTGATGAGCCGGTGGGCGCGCGGGTCCCCGTAGTTCTTCGTCCGCATCACCCCGGCGACGGCCGCGCCCCTGAGCCAGACCGGGGAGACGGCCTTCACCAGCCCGGAGGCGACGTAGGAGAGCGAGGTCTCCAGTGCCAGCGTCCGCATCGCCAGGTCGTCGGCCTGTTTGCGGTCGCGGATCAGTCCGGTGGACGCCATCGTGATGTTGATGACCTGCTGCAACTGGTCGGCGCCGTCCCGGCCGAACGGAATATAGGCAGCCTGCGCGCTTTGCAGGACGGCCAGCGTCGCGCCGCCCGCGATGCGCAGCGGCCGGTTTTCGGGCCACAGGAAGGTGGCCGCGGAGACGGCGGCCTGCGCGCCGTAGACCGTGTAGGGCAACGCCCTTGAGGCCAGCGCGCGATACACCCTGGGATGCCGCTTCGCGAGCCCTGGACGGAAGGCCTCGACCTGGCTGCCCAGCAGATCGCCGCTCGCGAACCGCTTGTGCTGGCTGAGCGTTTCAAGCGCCGCGACGAACGTTCCCGCGGAGGCAATGCGGCGCACCGTGGCCGGCGGGTGGGCCGCGGCGAGGGACGAGGCCACTCGGGTGGCCAGGCGACGGAACACGGGGTCTCCTTCTGACAGGCGATTCGGCGGGCGTTTCCGGTAGTGACTTTCGGCGAGAACGGGGTGCCGGGGACAGGACGGTGCCTGCCCCCGGCCGGGGTGGTGCTGGGCGGGTCGACGACGCGGCGCGGTTTCGCCGGAGGCCGGACTCCCCGCTGCCCTTGGTCGGCACCACATCGCGGAGATGACAGTGCGGGAGACCGCTCAGCCGGCCGCGACCACGATCAGGGCGGTCAGGGCCGTGCGGGTGTATAGGCCGTCCAGGCAGGTGTTCACCGTCAGGAAGGCGGTGGACATCGTCGGGTCGGCAGGAGCATCCGGGCACATGATGGAGTCGGTCTCCGAGAGCAGGCCCGGGGTAACGCCGGTCAAGGTCTCGTTGGCGAACTCGGCTATGAGGGACATCTCGCCTCTTTCGTCTTGATCCTCGTGCCGGACGTCAGTAGTTGACGCGGTCGACGTAGTTGGCGATGTTGTTCGCGATCCACCCCGTCGTGAGGAGGACGGTCTCCACGATGAGGGGGGTGGCCATCACCGGGTCGGCCGGGGTGTCCAGACGGGTGGCGACGTCGGTCGCCGAGAGCATTCCCGGGGCGACGTCGGTGAGGGTTTCGTTGGCGAACTCGGATACGAGGGACATCTTTTCCCTTTCGTTTGCGTGCGAATTCTCTGTCGTTCCCTCAGCTGGTGCGTGATTCCCGTTTCGGCTGAGGGGCCCGCTCTCACGCGCGAGCACGGCGACAAGTCACGAGTGCGGAGGTGCAAGGACGTAAGAGCGGAACTCCCGGCCGAAGCGGTCTATCGGGCAGCAGTGGCAGCGGACGATGACGCCGGCGGCCGGCCCAGCGGGATGTGTTCGGAGGCGAACACGGGTTCCACCTCTTGCCGTTCACCGCGCTCGGGGTGGGCCCGCAGCAGCATGAACTGCGTGTGGTCGGTACCCGGCTCGTGCGGGACACGGGTGGTCAGATAGCGCTGAAGGATCCGGTAGCCAGGACTCCTGGCGATACGGCCCAGGTCCGCGGACGATTCGTTGGCCGCCCTGATGATGACCTGAAGCGCGTCGAAGAGGACCTTGGGGGCGCGGTTGCCCGCGTTCCAGGCCAGGGCGTACCAGGGCCGGTCCGGGGTCAGCTCGATTTCCCTCCAGGGGGCCGCCTTGCCGTCGGTGATGTCCCGGTAGAGCAGATGTGAGTTCGACATACCGGGATTGGGCCCAAAGAACCGCCAGTTGGGGGCCATGAGCAGCCGCAGCGGACCCTGTACCAGCAGATGGTCGAACCTGTGGTCGGGAAGCTGGCCGGCAGCGGTGCTGACCAGCCACGCTGCAAGCCCGGTGGACACCGTCGCGTATACGGCCTGCTCTCCGGTCGTGCCATGCTTCATGCCACCCTCCCGGGGATCACCAGCTCGGCGAGGGTCTTGGCGTGCGTCTGCTCCGCGACCACTCCCATGTGGTCGGCATCGTCGAGGACGTGGTGCCAGGAGGAGTCCGACAGCTCCAGCATCGTCTCCTGCGACCTGCGGTGCTTCTCGGCGCTGCGGGTGCCCTTGAGCGCCGTCACCACATGCAACGGGAGACCGAGCCTCCCGACGGGCGGGTAGGTGCGTGCCGTCATGTACTCGCGGTACGCGGTGGCCCACACACGCGGCCGGGCGTGGTAAGCGGTGAGGCTCTCCTTGATCTCCTCGCTGTAGAGCGTGCCGGCCGGTGTCATCGGCCGCAGGATGTTGAGCCCGGTCGCCGCCCACAGGCATTCCATCAGCAGCCTTTGACGCGTCCACCAGTCGGGAAGCAGGCCGAAACTGGCCTGGAGGTCGCTGATGATCGTGGGATCCACCATGACCACGTGGGACAACGCCCCGCTTTCCCGCGACGCCGCACTCCCCCGTGACGCGGCGTACGCGGCGGCCAGATAGCCGCCGATCGAGTGTCCGACCAGGACCAGCGGCAGGTCGTCGAGGTAGCGCTCGCGCAGTTCGTCGACGATGCGGAACTGGTCCTCCAGAGTGGCCCCGCGCAGCGGACTGCTGAGCCCGTGACCGGGCCGGTTGTAGCCCACGCAGGCGGCGTTGCCGGGCAGGAACCCGCGTACCCAGGACCACTGTTCGTGCGGCAGGCCGAGGCCGTTGAAGAGGAGCACGCCGAATTCGGCGTCCGGTGGCCGTCGGTGATCGACTTCGACGACTCCCCCGTCGGGGCGCTCGAACAAGGTGTAGGCGGCCATACGTCGGCGGGTGCCGCGGTGCCGTGTCCGCACCCCCCGGACGATGTTGCCCGTGAGTAATCCAGCGACACCGATGGCGAATTGAAGTTCGACCCCCAGGGCCTTCCTCATCTCGATGACCTGCCTCTCTGGTCTCTGGTCGGTCTGGTCGGTCCGGTTTCCGGCTCGGTGAGCGGCGACAGCCCACTGAGGTGCGCCCACCCCGCATGGGCAGCGCACCTTTGGCGGCAGCGAGCCTGCTGATTGCTGCCGGGCCGGTGCAACGGCCACCGGCTGTCCCGGACGGCGACCGGCTTGTCCGGGCTGGTCGGAGACAGTCCGGATCTTGTCCGGAGGCGGCTCGGACGGGCTCGGGACGCTGGCGGACAGGACAGCCCGCTTCGTGAATGCGCGAGGCTAGTCAGCACGCATCGCGCTCAAAGATTCGGACACCGAGGGCTTTATGTTGCGAATCCCCTTCACCTCGGCCGGCATCGGCATCTCGTACACCAGCTGTTGTGCGTCCACGGAAATCTCCCTCGAGTTGATTCGCGATGCGATGGACTTGCTGCCCGAATGGGCACGGGTACGAGCTTGCCGACAGGAGCTCAGTAAGTCTTTGACTGCTCTTGCACTGTTATTGATGGTTCTCGCACATCGGCATCGAGCCGGGTCAGGTGCCGATACTCCTTGGGCGGCATCCCGTAGGCGGCGCGGAAGACGCGGCTGAAGTGGGCGCTGTCGGCGAAGCCCCAGCGAGCGGCGATGGCGTGCACCGGGCGACCGGCAAGGGCGGGGTCGGCCAAGTCGCGGCGGCAGCTCTCCAGGCGTCGCTCCCGGATCCACGCCGCTACGGTCAGCCCCTCCTCCTGGAAGAGCTTGTACAGATACCGCGTGGAAATCTGGTGCGCGTCCGCGACAGTCTGAGATGAAAGGCGGGCATCACCGAGATGTCGCTCGATGAAGCTCTGGATACGCAGCATCAGCGAATGTCGCTGCGACTCGGACGGTATGGATGCCTGGTCCTTCAGTTCATGGGCGAGCAGGGCGGTCAGCAGATCGAGGAAGATACTGCCCAGCCGGGCGGTGTCGGCCGGGTGGTAGTGATCGACGTCCCGGACCAGGCGAGCGAGAAAGCCTGCCAGCAGTGCGCCAATCCCTTCACGGTGGGACAGCGGTCTGCCGATGAGCCGGCCCACACTTTCAGCTGCCAGAGGCAGCAAGGCCTTGGGGAACTGGACCTGAATGAGCTGGGCGCAGCCCTGGGGCGGGGTCACCACTGCACTGAACGGCCGGGAACTGTCATACAGGACCAGCTCCCCCGCCCCGAGTGTGGTGTCTCGGCCGGCGTGGATGAGTCTGTAACTCCCACGTAAAGGGAGAGCCAACTGGTACAGGTCAGGGTCGGATCTGCGGATCAGTTGTGGAGTTCGCAGCACCTGGAGCGACCGGAAGGTCATGACGGCCAGGTGCGGGGCACCCAGTTCCAGTGCGTGCAGTGTCGCCTCGAAGCCGTCCGTGCAGTTGCTGGTGGTATCGGTGGGCGTGAACGTCTTGGTGGTCAGCTCCCGCGACCGGTCGAACCGCCCCTGCGCGGGTATGTCCTGACTGCGAAATGTGCCCCGTAACAGGACCATTCACCTCTTTCGCTCGGTATTTGGCAGATCACGTGGTCGGTCTGCCACGCTGCACCGGAGCCAGGAAAGCCCGGCCGGCATGAAGAGCCAGCGGCACGAGAGCCGTTCCTGACAGGCTCGTGACTGTCCACCCTGATTGGTGTGCCGTTCGGCGCACTGTCTGCTGCTGGTGTGCCGAGTGGTCTGGTGCGGCGTGGCGATGACACGGGCCCCTCGCCAGGCCGGCAAGACGATCCTCAAGTCCGCCCTGTCGGTCGGCCATTCCTTTCGGGCTCGGCCGAAGTGCCTGACGCGAAAGGATCTAGGCATGCCGTGCTCGGGGCGGTTGAGTCGGTCCTCGAAGGGTTGGCGAGCCGGGGAGAACGGGGGAGGCTGTCAGTGTTTCGTGTTCACTTCGGCCAGGAGGATCTGGCCCGGACCAGGGTGATGGACGCCTGGGGGCCGCTGGGCGAGACGTTCCTCAGCCTGACCACCTTGCAGCAGCCCGCCGGGCCAGCGGTGTTCGGCGGATGGCGTCAGCGGGTACGGCAGTCACGGGCACCCATCGCGCACCCGGCCGCGGCACTGTTCCAGGGCGGCTTCGTGGACCTGTTCACCGTGACCGGCCCGGCCACCACCTGGGAGGAAGGCCTGGAGGCATTGCGTGCCGCCGGTCCCAATCTGCTGGGGCAGGAGCTTGCAGGGGCGAGAGTACTGCGCGAGCACCACACCGGGCGCAGCGACCGGTGGCCGGGCCTGGCGTGGGGGAATCCCGCGCATGACCGTGCCGACCGGCGGGCGCTGGTGGACTTCCTCGACACGTACCACCAGGTGGCGGTGGCCCCGTACTGGTCGCGTATCCGAACTCGTTTGCAACAGGAGCAGGCCAGCCGTGCACGTGTCTATGCCGAGCAGGGAGTGGAGGCGGTGCTGGCGGGGCTGCCGCCGGGGTTCCGCTGGCGCTCTCCGGTCCTGGAGATCGGGCGCGGTAAGACGGTTGACGATCTTCACCTCGGCGGGCGGGGCCTGGTGCTGGTGCCATCGGTGTTCTACCAGAACAGGCCGACCGTCTTCTTCAGCCCCGTCGACGACCAGGCGCCGGCGGTGCTGTTCGTGCCCGTCCTACGCACCGCCGGCGATGCCGCCGGGGTACTGACCACCGCACAGGAGGACACGCTCAAAGCATTGGAGGCGCTGCTCGGCCGCACCCGCGCCCGAACACTGGACGTAGTCGGACAACGCCCGTGCACCACCAGTCAACTCGCCCAGCGCCTGGACATCTCCCTGGCCAGCGCCAGCGAACACGCCACCGTGCTACGCCGCGCGGGGCTGATCACCACCACCCGCCATGGCAGCGCCGTCCACCACACCCTCACTCCCCTTGGGACCGGCCTCCTCAACGGCACACCCGAGGTCCCGTGAGCGGCAGGCCCGGACGCCACAGAAACGGCCGCAGACACTCAACCGTGTGACGGCCGTAATACCGGGCGGATGACCGGAAAACCGTCATGTCCGGTTCGGCGGGAGGCCGCGCGGAACAGGACCTGCCACGGCAGACACCTCACCGCGCGGCCGACCCAACCGTATGGCTCCACCAGTTCAAGCGACTCCGGATCCGCTACGGGATACGGGCCGACCTCCACCCGGGACTGCTCCAACTCGCCTGCAGCATCATCTGCTTGAGACGACTCCGAAAATCATTCTGAAACAATCAGCAAAGCGCGTCACAACGGAGGTCCGACGAACACGCCACCGACTGATCCGGGATCATCACCACCGAGTCCGGGACACCACCACCAAGATCAACCAGCCGACACACCCTCTGACCAGCACAAACAAGACCACGCGTCACTGGCGAGGGAAACCGAACACTCAGAAACCCCTTCCCCGCACCTCACAGGCGGGCCGTGGTGCCCGCCGAACAGCGCTTCGTGATCAGCAATCTCCTTGGCGAGGCCGAGGAGCAGCTGCAGCAGTTGCGCGGTGCGCAGGTCGGCACTACCGCCGAGGTGGCCCGGTCCATGCTGGAAGGCTTGAGCCGTGGCACGGATCTGCTCGACCAGGTGCTGGGGCGGGTCATGGTGGCCGCGGTGAACGCCGGGGTGAGGGTGGGCGAGGTGGCCCGGTGGGCGCGGCTGTCCGAGGAGGAGGCGGTAGAAGTCCTCGGGACGTACCGGGGTGCGGGCGGCGAGTAGAGCCGGGGGCGGTCCGGTCGCTGCTTTTAGCGCATGGGGCGGCGGCCTGTGATCAGAACCCGTGAAACGTGTCCGGTGTGGTGGGGGCACCGGTGAGGTGGGATGGATGAGCGGCATGAGCGTGAGGGGCGGCCCTGAAAGGGGCGGTCGGGCAGCGAGACATTGCGGTCGGGGCGGGGTTCGAAGCCGTCTTCCTCGATCCGGTGGGGCGGATGGTGCAGCAGCGGTGGGCGGACGCGGCTGTCACGGTGGCTTTCGAGGAGCTGGATCCGGTGTCGGCGTTCCCGGTCGTGCCGGGCCGCCGGTGGGGGCCGGGCCTGTGGTGGTCGGCCACTACCGGGCGACACGTGGCCTCGGGATCGCACGCGATGCGGGTGCAGTTGATGGTCCTCGACCGTGATCCGCGGGTGGTCGGCATGGCGGGCCGGCCGGTACGGGTGCTGTGGCGGGACGGGCGGGGGCGGGTGCGCTCATGGGTACCGCAGCTCTTCGCGCGCTATGCGGACGGAACGGGCCTGCTGGCCGACTGTCCCAGCCACCCGGAAGCCGGCGGTGAACGGGCGTTGGAGGCCGCGGAGAGGGTCGCGGAGGCGTGTGCGCAGGTAGGGCTCGTCTACCAGCGTCTTGAGCCACTGGAGAAGACGCTGGTGGCGAACCTGAAGTGGCTGGCCGGCTACCGGCACCCTCGCAACCAGGGCCGTCCGGGACTTACGGCCGCCGTGCTGGAGGCGTTCGCGCGGCCACGGCCGCTGATCGAGGGCGTCGAGGCGGTCGGCGACGCGATCGAGGTCCTGCCCGTCGCCTTTCATGGCTGGTGGCACGGGCAGTTGACCGTGGCGCTGGACGTGCCACTGCACGAACGGGTCCTGGTCCGCTCCTCCATGGTCCCTGCGGGTACGGGCGGCGCGCTGATCAACGGGCCGCCGCCATCCAAGGTCGCGACGGTCGGCCCGGTTGTTGAGGCCCTTGTGGGGGCGGTGTTCGACGGAGGGCATGACCTCGCGGTGGGCCGCCCCGTAGGAACGGAGCTTGTCGGTGACCACCACCCGCGGCACCGAGCAGGTCGTCTTCAGCAGGCGGCGGAAGAAGCGCCGGGCCGCGGCCTTGTCCCGCCGATTCTGGAGAAGGATGTCGAGCACGTTGCCGTCGGCGTCGACGGCCCGCCACAGGTACAGCCAGACGGCTGCGGCGCCGACCGAGGGGACGTTCGGGCGGAGGGCGTGCTGCCGCCCGGACGGCGGGCTGCTGGGGCGTCCACGTCCGAAGCGGCCGGGGCGCGGAGCAGCCGGTTCAGGCGGTGCCGCAGTGGGGGCTGTTCGAAACGGCGCCGGCCGCGGCGCGGGAGATGGCGCTGGCCTGGCTGCGGCACATCAGGGAAGTGGAATGCGGCCTTCCCGGTGGGGTCGGCAGTGGCGGGGCGGTGCGGCCGGAGTACGACCCGGATCGGTTCACGCTGGCTCAGCGGGAGCAGGCCAAAGCGCAGGAGCTGACCGCGCTGAGGTTCGGGCGGGTGTCGCGGGCGACGGTGCAGCGCATGCGGCTCGCCTACCGTAAACAGGGGCTATGGGGGTTGGTCGACCACCGCACCACCCGCGGCCCGAAGGGCCGTGGCGGTTGGCAGGACGAGCGGGTCGTCACCGCGATCAAGGACGTGCTGCGCGGGCAGCGGGGGCGTTCCAAAGGCACCGTCAAGGCGCTGATGCCGCTGGTCGCGCGACTTCTCAAGGACCGGTATGGAGACGCGGTGCCCATGCCCGCGCAGGCCACTTTTTACCGGCTCGTCCATCAGCTCGCCCACCCGGCCGACCACCCTGCGCGGCCGGTCCGAAATCCGCCGATCACGGAAGACGGGCGCGCTATGACCCCGACTGTGGCCCTGCGGCCCGGGGAGCAGGTCCGGATCGACACGACCCGTCTGGATGTCCTCGCGCTGTTCGACGACGGGACGCTGGGGCGGCCCGAGCTCACGATCGCCGTCGATGTGGCCACGCGGGCGATCCTGGCGGCGGTGCTGTGTCCGGGCGGGACGCAGGCCGTGGACGCGGCGCTGCTGCTCGCGGAGATGGCTGTACCGCACCCGGCGAGGCCCGCGTGGCCTGAGGCCCTGCGCTTCACCCACGCCAGGCTGTTTGCGGGCGATCGGCTGCGGTCGCTGGACGAGCGGCTTCAAGGGGCGGCCGCCCGGCCGGTCGTGATGCCGGAGACGATCGTTGTGGACCGCGGGAAAGTGTTCCTGTCGCAGGTGTTCACCGCCGCCTGTGAGACGCTCGGGATCAGCGTGCAGGCGGCTCCGCCGTTCGCCCCGACCGCCAAGAGCATCGTGGAGCGCATCTTCGGGTCGATCAACTCCCTGTTCTGCCAGCATCTGCCCGGCTACACCGGTTCCGACGTCACCCGCCGCGGCAGAGATGTCGAACGCGAGGCGTGCTATACCGTCGCCCAGCTGCAGGACCTTCTCGGCGAATGGCTCGTGCACTGGCACCACCGCCCGCACGAAGGACTGCGCCACCCCGTACTTCCCCGGGCGGCGCTGACGCCGAACCAGGTGTGGGCGGCGCTGGTCTCGGTCGCCGGGTACGTGCCAATCCCTTTGAGCGGCAGTGATTATCTGGAGTTGCTGCCGGTGCGGTGGCAGGCCATCACCGAGCGCGGCATCCGTGTCCATCACCGCACCTACGACTGTGATCTGCTGGGCCCCTACCGGGGCCAGGAGTCCGAAGTAGCGGCCCGCGGCGGGAAATGGGAAGTCCGCATCAACCCGCACGATGTCCGCCAGATCTGGGTACGGCTCCCTGACGGACAACTCGCCGAGATCCCGTGGATTCACCGCGACCACGCCCACCACCCGTTCAACGACCGCACCTGGCAGTACGTCCGCACCACCGTCACCCACCACCTGGACCCCGACCGGTACGAGGCCGGCCTCGCCGACGCCCTCGACCAGCTCCTGCGCCGGGCCCGTACCGGGCATGCCACCCCCGCCGAACAGCACCTGATCACCCGCACCGCCCCTGTGCGGATGCCCCTGCCCGCGCAGCGGGCCCCAGACGGCCTGCAGCACCCGGACCAGGGTGCCGATGAGACGGTTCCCGGAACAGACGACGACAGCCTCGACGATCTCGACGACACGCCGTATGAGCCGTCGCTCCCGGGCCAGGACACCGGTGAGGACGACGGCTCGCCGGACGTGCCGTATACCGGGTACGGGCTGTACGACGCCCGTGCGGAGGCCCTGAAATGGTGAACACCAAGGCGTCCACGGCCCGGGGCAGTCGCCCTGTCGGTACCCGTGACGAACACATGGGCAGCGGGGCCGGGCAGGGGGCTGCGGGGGTTGTCCTCGAAGCGGGCAGCGCCGGCAGGCCGGTGACTACGTGGCAGGGCTGGCAGCACTTCGCCACCACACCACCGCCCGTGCCTCCCGGGCCCGGTGCCCCGCCACGCAGCACGGAAGAACGCCTGGCCTACCACTCCGCGTTCGTCACCCTCCGCACCCCGGTCATCGACACCCTCGCCACCAGCGTCCGTACCCTGATGATCCTGGGCCGCCACCAGACCGTGACTGCTCGTCCTTCTCTGATCGTCACCGGCCCGGCGGCGGCCGGGAAGACCACCGCGCTCCTCCACGTCGGACGCACCTGCCACCTCGACAGCGTCCAGCTCGACCACCTCGCCGAAACCCATCACCGCCCCACCCCGGCACCAACCCGTCCCCGTTCCCGTACACGACGGCCCTGACCCCTTCCATCACGCTGACCAGGCAGAACAGTCCTGACCAGTGAAAATACGGTCGGTGCCATTAGACGCAGGGGCTTATCCGCGACCTCCCGCGCCCTGTCTCAACGAAACTGCAACAACCCCAGGCCAGACCCCCATCCCACACCCTCAAAACCACCCCGAAACCGTTCTCAACCAATCATCAACACCCCAGCTCACAAACCACCCACCACCGCAACCAACCACCCCCAGCGTTATCGATCAACCGGCTGCCAGAGGACCGACGCGATCGCCAAGTCGACAATGGAGCCGGCCAACGCGGTCGCGCCGGCTTCCAGCAGTCGTTCGCCATAGCGGATCGACAGGTGCTGCGAACCGCGATCGCTGTGATGAATCAGACCCGAGCCACCGGCACCGTCGCACCACGCTGCCCGCAGAGCGCAGTCTGGCCGTGGTCGACCCATGGACGCTGGCGGAGACCGGTGAGCGAATCCGGCTGTAGGCGGCCGCTCATGGTGTCTGCCTGGCTCCTGGTGGGGGTCGGCTAACGGCTCTATGTGACCGACCCTTCCACCGACCAGGTGTCCGTCGTGGAGCCGTGCCCCGCCGCCGGGTTCAGCTCGGACGTCTCAAAAGGCGCAGCCGGGCGCTCGTTGCCGGGGATCCAGCGTTGTGCCACTCTGACGGCCCCATTTCAGTGGCCTCATTCCGTCTCAAAGCTTCCAATGGTGCTATGGCAAAGGGAGAACCTGACTCCGATAATGACGTGGCTGGAGAAGGAAAGTCATCCTGGGCGCAGCGCATCACCGCGCACGTAGCCCATCTCCAGGCACTGCTTAACAGGAGGGAAAGGGTATCTGATCTCTCGTCCGGCGACCGGAAGATCGCAGAGAAGATAAAAACCCATCTGGCGGTGGCGCGAAATGCGGCCGGAGGTTGGAGCAGTCCCGTTTCAATGGTGACCGGCTCTCGCATCGACCGGGCATACTCCAATGTGCACAAGGCTGAAGTGAAGCTTCTCAAGCTGGTGCCTGAGGATGAAGGCGAGCTGAAATGGGCTGGGACCGTTGTCCTCGCTCAGGCCAGGCAGCACCTCGGGCCGAACGATCCCAGGCTGGTGGCGTTGGAAGACCGTTTGAAGAACAACGGTCAGGAAATGGGGCCGGATCTGAAAGAGCTGGCCGTCGTCACCCTGCTTGCCGCACACGAAGCGGAGGAAGTGGAGAGAGCCCAGGCCCGGAGCTTCCGTAATGTCTTGCTGGCTGCTGTCATAGCCACCAGCATCGTAGCCGCGCTGTTCATCGTCTGGAATTTCAAGGGTAACTCGACGATTTCTGCTTTCCTTTGCTTCAGTCCCCCCGCCGGGCAGGTTTGCCCAACGGGTAGGGACGCAAGCAGAATCGATGCCTTGCTTGTGGAGGGGTTTGGTGCCGGCGCGGCAGCCTTGGCGAGCTCACTCGCGATCAGAAAGATTCAAGGCACGAACACTCCGTATTCGATACCCGCCATGCTCATCCTCCTGAGGCTCCCCGTCGGGGCGCTGTCGGCCCTGTTCGGGATAGTGCTTATCAATGGTCGAGTCGTTCCTGGTCTCTCGAATTTGGATTCCACCGCCCAGATTGCCGCCTGGGCGGTAATTTTTGGAATCGCGCAGGAATCTGTTACGCGAATGGTTGACACTCAAGGAAACAAGGTCTTGGGAAAAATGCGCGGCCCGGAACGGGGTTTCGAGAGTGACGAGAATTCGTAGTGGCGACATCTTTTGGTCTGTGTTCACGTCAAGAAGACTACGATCAGGTGTAATCGAAGATCGCCGGTGGTGCATCCCATGGCGCCGGCCGGCGTGCGCCGATGCCCGTCGCGGCGCCCCGTGCCGCTCCGCGCCTTCTCGCCCCGGGGGGCATGGCCGACTGGTGTACGGGCGCCGATCAGGCAGGCCGGCGGAGCGGTCGTCCTGTCTGTCGACCGGCTTCCCGAGGTACTCGATTGGTCTTCCCGGTTGAGCTCGGGCACTGCTCGTGGCGGCTGCGTGCGCGCCCTGGTTTGTCCTCGGATGCCGTCCGTTTTCCGGACGTGATCGGTTGGTCCGGGCTGGGTGGGCGCCGCACCATGCCGTCGGGGCGTGCTGCGCGGGTGGCTGCGTCCGGTTCGACGGCATCCGTGCTGTCGGATCTGTTAGGGGGCGGGGAGAAGCGGGGCCGGCGTGCTCAACCAGTTCGCCTGGCCCCGGCCCTTCGCGCCGTCCGTGGCGCAGCCGGCGTGTTTGGGTCACGTGCAACGCCGCTGGCGGGCGTGGTCGACGATGCCTCCGCGCGCGGTGCTCCAGGAAGTGATCGACACGGTCGGCAGCGGCAGGCCTCTTGATCTGTTCTGCTTGGACCGACGACCTTCTGTTCGTCGGCTGCTCGGGTTGGCGTACCTCCGAGCCCGGGCGGACGATGAAGACAGGGGCACTCGGCACCGTGGGCCGGACACGGACCGCGGTCGGCACGTGGAGGTCGGACATGGCCCGATCCGGTTCCCTTGCATCGTCCCCGATTGCCGACTCGCTCAAGCCCGGCGGGATCGAGTCGGAGAACCATCCCTGGAAGATTCGGCTGGTCGAGCACCCCGAGCGCTTCGAGTCGTCGTTCTTCCGCGCCGCGAAGAAGACGGTGCACAAGATTCTCGACGAGATGAGTGACACGGATCTGCCGTACGGGTCCCGGCCCGCCGGCTCCGAGCACTGGGAGATGCATCACGGAGGCAGCCTCTGGGTCAGGGGAGCGGGTGGCTGGCGGATGTACCGGGCGCGGGTGGGCATCGAGTGGAGCATGCAGTTCTGCGCTGAGCCGGTGAAGGTCGACCGGCTCAGGCAGGAGGCGGCCGAACTCATCGATGCTTTCCCGCTGACATTGCCGGCGCTCGCCGGGCTGGGATACGAGGAGGCCGACGCACTGCTGCGCGCCCCGATCAAGGACGCGGACGGTGTGGAGGCGTGGACCGACTCGTTGTTCAACGCGTGCGTGCCCATGAGTCACGGCAACCACCAGGGGATTCTGCCCAAGGTGCCTGGTGAGCACCACTATCCCTGGCCCGTCAAGGGGGCGGACTTCGTCCGGTACGACGACTTCCAGCTGTGGGTGACGCTGCCCGACGGTACCCATGGCGCCGTTTGTCCGGTGGACCGGCGGGGTTCCGGGGACGGACACGTCCGCCTGGTGCATGTCCCTGAGGGCAGCAGGGCGGCGGAGGCGGTGGCGGAGGCGCAGGAGCAGGGGCTGATGGCGGTGCTGCCGCCGAACAGTTCCGCCGCGCTCCAGGCGTTCGCCGGGCAGATCGGCCGTGGGCGACGCACCGCGGCGGGCCATTTGGCTGCGGGCCGGGCGCGTGGGAACGGCCGAGGATCCCGCTGAGGGCTGTCTTGTGCTCGCTGACGGGCGCTCGACGAGATCCTGTGGCACTTCGCCGCGTTGTCGGAGCGCCCATATACGTCCAGTATGCGGGCACCTCTCCGTCTTGCGATGCACTACATCTGACGCCGCGCGCTGATACGCCACGGATGACGGGGCAGCCCTTGGGTCCGTGGGACGAGGAGTCGATATGCCACGCAGGATCGTCATCTGCCTCGACGGGACGGGCGATCAGGTCGGTGCCGGCCATCCCACCAACGTGGTGCGGCTGTTCGAAATGCTGGAGGCGGACGACCCGTCGCGCCAGCTCCTGTATTACGACCCCGGTGTCGGCACCATGTCGTCGGCCGCCGCCCGCGGTCCGGTCGACCGCTGGCTGTCTCGTGTGTGCGGTCTCGCTTTCGGTACGGGGCTGAGGACCAACCTGGCAGAGGCGTACACGTGCTTGATGCGGAACTGGGAGCCCGGCGATCTTGTGTATGTCTTCGGATTCAGCCGCGGCGCTTATACCGCCCGTGCGCTGGTCGGGATGCTCAACAAGCCCGGACTCATGCGTGCTGGCTCGGAGAATCTCGTCCCTTACGCGGTGGCCAAGTATGCCTTCAACCAGGACATCGACAAGAGCGAGCGGGAGGTGGCCCGGTTCTCGCACGCCTTCTGTCGGCGCACCGACCGCGAGCCGCTGTGGGCGGCGGTCAAACGCAACGATCCGCGGCAGGTCTCCCATTACGCGCTGCCGGTCGCCTATCTCGGTGTCTGGGACACGGTGAAGGCGGCGGGTATCCTCCGCCTGGGCAATCTGCAGTGGCCCTACACCCATCAACTCCCCAATGCCGCTCGTATCCGGCACGCTGTTTCCCTCGACGAGAAGCGTCGCCCCTTCCGCGAGTTCCTGGTCAAAAGCCGGCCGGAGCCGCTGCACGACACGGCGCAGGAGGTGTGGTTCGCCGGTGTCCACTCCGATGTCGGCGGCACTTTCGCCCATGAGAAGGGCGATGCCCTGCTCTCGACGATCACGCTCAAGTGGATCACTGATGAAGTGTGCCAGGATCTGGTCTTCCGCCCCGGCGCATATGCCGAGGCATGTGCGGTGACCGAGGAGTTCGCCGACGCGGCCATCCATCACAATGGCCCGTTCTGGATCCTGGTCGGTCGGCGCTCGCGCCGCGTGCCCGAGCAGGCCGTGCTGCACGCAAGCGTCCGGCTCCGCCTGGAGCGAGACCCCAAGTACCGTAAGCGCCGTACGGACCTGCCCGATCCGGCCGAGCCACGGCGCTGGGTGGACCCGGATTGGACCAAGCCCGCCCGGCAGCAGGACGGCTGAGGACGCCGGACGTCACCAACTGGGAGTCACGTCGGACCCGAAACGACCACCGGCCGGGCGTTTTTCGAAGTGCAGGTGGGGTCCGGTGGTGTTGCCGGTCGAGCCGACTTCAGCGACCCGTTGCCCGGCCCGGACGGAACCACGGGTGACGTCCCGATGGGAGAGGTGGCAGTACCAGTAGTCGAATGCGCCTGATCTCAGCACCAGGTAGTTGCCGAAGCTGCCGTCCTGTCCGACGCGAACAAAACCGCTGCGGACGGCGACGCAGGACGTTCCCTCCGGGGCGGCGTAGTCCGCGCCCGTGTGGTAGCCCAGACTCCAGTGGGGTCCCCGCTTGTGGTAGGCGGTTGTCACTGTGTGTCCTGGTACGGGAGAGGAGACGTGCCCTCCCGTACCACTCGTCGCCGGGACGTGGAGCCGGTCCCAGGACTCCTGGCCGGGTATGCCGTCGGCGTCATCCCCCAAGAGGTGGATCTTGCGCTGCCAGGCGGCGTAGGACTGGCGGTCGGTGTCGGTCCACTCGGGGCCTGGGCCCGTCGTGTACTTCCCGCACCCTTCCGCGACGAGGCGTTTCCCCATGGCAGTGATGATCGGACTGCGTCGGCCTATGTGGAAGAAGGCAGCTCCGGGGAAAGGCTCTTGCGCAGGCATGGCTCTCTCTCCTCCTCAACAGAGCTCAATAGGGCTCAATAGGGGTGGGGCGGGAGGTGCGGATTTGCCTGCTGGACCCGTGAGATGTCTCCGTATCTCCGCCAGATATAGTTGATGGCAGCTGCGACGTTGGCAACCGGGTCATAGATCCGGTTCGTCGTACCTGCCTGGTGATTTTCGGCGAAGGTGCCAGGAATCACTTGCGCATACCCGCGGGAGCAGTTGAGTCTTGCTCCGTCCACCTGCCGCGGCCCTGTGGCGTTCATGTCTTTCTGATTCACCGCGTTGGCGTCGAAGCCCGACTCCCGCTGTATGAGGGTGAGCAGATTCGCGTCATTACCGACCCCGGTGACCCATTCCGTCGGGGCGTCTGTTCGCTCGCACGCCTCCAACGCAAACATGCGGGCGGTGCCTCTGTCCTTACTGATTCCGGAATTCTTTGTGCACAGGACGGAACTCTTGGCGATAGACCCGGCATGCCGGCAATCCACGCTGAACCCAGCTGTGGCACCGAGTTTCCTCAGGGAGGTGCAGCCGGGAAATCCGTCCGCATCCGAGCCATGGAGGCCGATCGACCGCTGCCATGCGGCATAGGCGGATTTCGTCTGCGGGCCGAACAGGCCTGTGGCTTCTGAAGGTATATTGAAACCGGCTTCGATCAGTGCGCTCTGCAAGGCCTTTACGTCGTTGTTGGTCTTGCCGAACCGCACGTTCGAAAGTGAGACCATGGTGCTCCTCCTCGGCTTGGAGGCCGGTCCCGGTCATGCTTCGCGCAGCCCCGGTCATGCAGCCGGTCAGGCTTCGCACAGCGCCGGTCGTGCAGCCGGTCTGGCTTCGCACAGCGTCCACGTACGGGGGCTCTGCGCGAGATTTTCCTTCTCCGCGATGCTGTTGCGCTCCGATTCCAGCGTGCGCCGACTGGGCCTGTCCCGCAAACGGGTCAACGCACCGAGTGCGCCGCGGGGCCCTGGTGGAGACTGCCGTCAGATGTTGGGGACGCGCAGTCTGTCCCGGCTCGCGTTGCCAGGGATGCTGTTGGCGGCGCAGCCGGAGCGGCCCGGCTTCTTCTGCCGGGCGGTGCAGGACCTTGCGTCACCCGCCCACACACACGGCGATGCTGCAACCGGTACTGGTCGCAGCCCTCGGCCACGAGCCGACGGTGCGTCGCGGCGGTGATCGGCGGTCTCTGTCCGGCTCGGAAGAGGGACGGACCGGGACGCGGCTCGGACTCCGGGCGGTCAGCGGGTCCTGCGCCCGGGTTCGCCCATCTGTTCCTGCACGAACGCGGGCCAGGATCCGGGGTCGACGTGGTTGTTCTCCGGGACATGGGCGTGCGCGTACCAGCCGCCCCGGGAACTCCAGACGTGCGGTGAGCGGTCCGAGACGAAGGCGGTCGGACGGCCCATGGGCCAGGTGTCCGGCACCCCCCAGGAGCGCACCCATGCGTTGAGTTCGCTCCATCCCTTGCAGGGGGTGTCGGTCAGTCGGGTGCACACTCGGCCGTCGGCACGGCAGTGCGGGAAGAAGAGGGCTTCGATCTGGAGAACGACTTCGCCGGCGCGGTTGGTGCGCGTACCACCGGGCGCATCTTGGAGCGCTTTGCTGCGGGAGGTGGCCGGGAAGAACTGGGCGAACGTGCCGGTGAAGGGATCCCACAGGATATGCGGCGCCATTCCCTTTCCGCCGTGGGTGAAGAAGTTTTGGAGGCGGGCGAAGGGCACGAGATCCTGTGGGGCTGCCGTGGTGGCGTTCCTGTCCGCGGTGATGTGTGCGATTGCCTTCGGTGGAAACCCCGGGTCACACGGCGCGTGATCGCCGAGGTCCGCCTTGATGGCCTGCGGCATCCATATCTCGGGCATGTCAGCAGAATGCCCGATCCGGCCTGGTCGCGCGACCGGAGAATGTCTCACGCGGTGGAGCCTTCTCCGGAATCCCAACATCGAGCTGTGCCAACGCGCCCCGGCATTGGCCTCGGTGTCGGCTCCGAGGTCAATGCCGCCCTCTCGGTGAGACCTGGCTGCAGCGACGGGCTGCGGCCCAAGCTGCTGAATGTTGAGTTGCGGGCCTCTGATGACAGGCGGAAACTGATGCCATAGCACGTGCGCGTATGGATCGCCCGTTGAAATCGGAAGCGTCTTCTCCTCCAGGGGAGAGAACTCCATGCCCGGCATAGTAATTTGGCCGACTTCGACATGAAGACGTCCTTGCGCCGCGGCGCGAGGCGGACGTGCGTTCTCTTCAGGCAGTGGATCACGTCGTTCCCCTTGACTGTATTCGTGTCCAGCACCACGGTGGCAGCGCCTTGTCCGTTGCCGGCGTCGACGGCTCGTAGCGGCGTCCGACGCCGGCAGCACAGTTTTCACCGGACCTTCTCGAGGTGCGTACACAGGCGCGAGCGTCAGGCGGATGAAGTGCGCTGCCGCCATCCGCACCGATCGGAGCACATCCCATGACCGACGACATCCGAGGCTCCTCGCTCAGGTCCGTGGCCACGACGCCGTGTGCGATCGTGCCACCGCATCTGCTCAACCGGCTGGCCCGCACCGAGGACCCGGCCGTGCACGATCCTGCCCGCCGCACCCTTGCGCTCGACGCGGCACAACGCGTCCAACGCAGGCTGACGACCGAGATCAACCCGACCGCCGCCCCGCCGGCGCACGGCCCCGACCACTCCGAGCGCACCATCTGCGATGTCGAGCACCGGCAGGAGTTGCCCGGCAGACGCATACGCGCAGAGGGCGAGGCCGACGTACCGGACGCCTCGGTCAATCACGCCTACGACGGTCTTGGAGCCACCTTCGACTTCTATCTGCAGACCCTGTCCCGCTTCTCCATCGACGGGGCCGGCCTCCCACTGGATGCCAGCGTTCACTACCGCCGGGACTACGACAATGCCTTCTGGGACGGCGAGCAGATGGTCTTCGGCGACGGGGACGGGCACATCTTCGGCGACTTCACCCAGTCCCCCGACGTCATCGGCCACGAGCTCACCCACGGCGTCACCCAGTACACCGCCAACCTGGCATACGTGGGCCAGTCCGGAGCCCTGAACGAGCATGTGTCCGACGTATTCGGGTCCCTGGTCGAGCAGTACGCCAAGGACGAATCGGCCGAGGAAGCAAACTGGCTGATCGGAGAGGAACTGCTGCGCCCCGGAGTACAGGGCGTCGCGCTGCGCTCGATGAAGGCGCCCGGCACCGCGTACAACGACGACGAGCTCGGCAAGGATCCACAGCCCGCCCACATGAACGGCTATGTGCACACCTTCGCCGACAACGGCGGCGTGCACATCAACTCGGGCATCCCCAACCACGCTTTCTACCTCGCCGCGACTCAGCTCGGCGGCCACGCTTGGGATCGCGCCGGCCGTATCTGGTACGACGTGCTCACCGGTGGCACGCTCGCCAGCGACGCCGACTTCACGTCCTTCGCACGACTGACGGCGGGCGCCGCCGATGCCTACGGGCCACAGGCGCACGATGCGGTACTCCAGGCGTGGGATGCGGTCGGCGTACCCGCGGGCTGAGTCAGCCGGTGTGCCAGGAGAACTGAGCGCCTGCACGGATCGGCACAAGGCTTTGGCACCTGCGGCTGGGCACTCGTTCCCGCCGACGAGGACCGGCGCGAGTTCCTCGTTCGCCGCAGCATCGACGACGGCGAACCTCCTGTCCGAGGCCGAAGGGGACTCGTGCGTGTAGGCCGTCCGGCGGCATCCGGATGGTGATCCGAATGATCACCAGGGACGATGGTGCTCGAGTCCCCGCAGCGCACCAGGTCTCCTGGTCCGCTGCGGGCACCGGACGCTGCGCGACGCCGCCGCCTCGAGTCCCGGCGCAGCACCAGGTCTCCTGGCCCGCTGCGGGGACCGGAGGCTGCGCGACGCCGCCGCGCGATACATGCGGCAGGAAGCCCGGCAGTCGCTCGCCGGACGGCGCTGCGCCCGTGCAGTGCCGCAGTGACGGTCGAAGGAGAACCCCGTGGGTCCAGTGGGCGTAGGCCGGTGCCTGCCGGCGAGACTCTTCGCGGTCGGCTTGGGTGTGGGTTCCGGTCGCGGTCACCGTCAGCGCCTGGTGGACGGTCTGCGGCGTCCGGAGATGATCACGTGAAAACTCCCCCCGGGGCCGGCGCCGGCTCGCACCTGCGGGCGCCACTGATCACAACGGGCACCAGGCGGTCACCGGCTGCCGTGGTATTGGTCCTGCTGGTCCTGCTCCCGACGGCGCTGCTGCTGGGTTGGTGGGGCATCGAAGACCTCAGCGGGGCCCTGACCTACTCGGGGCGCATCACCGGTGCCATCCTCATTCTCATCTCGGCCCTCTCGTTGCTGGGCGCTGCCGCGGTCGTGGACCACTGGTGCCGGAGCAGCTTCCCCTATTCCGGGATGGTCGCGCTGATCGCCACGGTCGCGGCTTTGTTGGCCAACGCCATGATCCTGCTCGAGACATTCAGGGACGGCGATTCCACGCTTTACCGGGTGCTGTACAGCCTGCTCACGGCTGGTTCCGCGTGGGCTGTCTTCACGGTGTGGCGGACATCGGTCGTAATCCCTGCTCCGAAGCGGGTTGCCGCGGCGCTGGTCGTCTCCTCGGGTCTCGCGATGGCCAATTTCGGCTACGAGCACCTCTACCAGCCGTCCCAGCACGGTGCCAGGCCCCTCGTCAGTATCGCCGTGGGAAAGCCTGTGCTGAGTAAGGACCGTACAGAATTCGCCGTACCGGTCGATATCAGGATCGAGAACCACAGCGATGTGGGCTTTTTCGTTCTCGGTACCGAATTCCATGCCATGGGTGAGCGGGTGTCGCTCAGTCAGACCGACCGGCTCCGCGAGCAGTGGCGTGCAGACGCCAAGACGTTCCGTGATTTCCAGATACAGCACCCGCTCTCCCGAAGGGAGGTCTACCAGCCCGGACAGCTGGTGTTGGCGCAGCCATGGGTGCCTGCCGGAAACTGGATCGAGGCGAACGACGCGTTCGTCACCCAGACGGTTGTGCAACTGCCCATGGATACGCCGTATGACCAGTTGGCGCTCTATGCTTCTGCGCATTTGGCGCGCAAGGACCGGCTCAGTCTGGAGCAGATCCAGGTGACGGGGTATTCCTGGGGTGGCGGCAAGGTGCCCCAGTGGGTCAAGGAGAACAAGAACCTCGACTCCGTCGTCTCCCGCGGCCGGGTGTACGAGAACAATGCCATTGACCAGCATACGATGGACCCCCGCTACGTCACTGTCTATTGGCAGTTCGGCACGCATGGTGCGGGCCTGACGGAATCCATCACGCGAAACGGTGAGGAAGACCGCATCCTGTCCGGGGCAGAAATCCGCAAGATGTTGAACCGGTACGGCCTGGTCACCGCCGAAACGGGTCCCATCGAACGGACGCTCTGGGACATCAAGAACCAGCGATGACCGGCATGATTGCACGGCGCGCGGGAGTGCTCGTCCAACCGCTAAGGGCTGTCCCGTAATCCCTGGTGGCTCAGTGCGCGGCGTCAGGTGCGGTGCATCGCAAGGCGGAGGGACGTTCGCATACTGGACGTATTCTGATATTCCGACAACGCGGCGAGGTGCCGTAGGTGTCGTCGCGCGCCCGCCGGGGATTACGGGACAGCCCTTAGTGCTGGCCCAATCGCTCCAGCCACACCACGAGAGCGAGAGAACTGTTCACGCGGTCCCAGGAATAGGAGTCCCCTATGCCGAACCGCGCCTCCCTCACTGCCCGGCACAGCATCTCGACATCGAACATCTCCGCGACCAGCGGATGCCTCGCGGAGCGGCAGAGGTCGATGAGCTCGTCGCCGTGTGTCCGCAGGCCGCGGGCGTAGAGCTGGTTGAAGGGGACCTTGACGACCCGGCCGCCGATCCGGGGCGGGAGCAGATCCGCCATCGCCTCGCGCAGCACCGCCTTCGGACGGCCCGGATCGAACGCGGCCTCGGCAGGGAGGCGGCGCATCACCGCGATGACCTCCGGGTCGAGGAAGGGGTGCGAGAGGAAGAACCCGTCCTGCCGTGCGCGGTGCCAGGACAGCGGGTCGGGAGCGGCAATGTAATTCGCGGCCTCGTAGAGGGACTGCTCGGGCTCACGCCCGAACACGAAACGGCTCTCGGCGATGCCGGCCTCGCAAAAGCCGTGAGCCCACGCGAACCCGGAACGCAGCCATCGGGGGCGGACGAAGCTGCCGAGGCCACCGAGCACCGTTCCGCGGCGACGGACAAACGCTGTCACCCGTTCCGCGGCCAGCGGAAAAGCCGGCCGCACCACGTAGGCGAAGACGACGTCCCACAAGCCCCGCTCGCTGCCCACGGCCCAGTCACGTGCCTGCCTCGTCATCAGCCGGAGCTGTCCCGTGCGGGCCAGCCTGTGCAGGTGAAGCGGGTTGGCGTCCGCAATCGGCTCGGCCCCACAGCCGGTCAGGAGGGTATCGCAGCCCAGATCCGCCGCAGCGGCATGAAGCCTGCTCCAGAACGGGGCGCGGAAGGCGTGCGCATGAGGCTCGTCCGGGTCTCCCGCGTGGTGCTGGAAGTCGTCGAAGTCGGCCACGTCGTCGACATCGACGATCACCGGGCGGGCTGCGGGCGCGTACCGGCGGATCTCTGCCATCGCCTCGTCCATATAAGGCTGTTCGGCGGCGAGTTCTCCCCTTGCGAAGCGCCCGGCGAGCAGGACGAGGTCCCGGGGACGGCCCTGTCCCGCGGCCTGCAGACGTGCCGCCAGCAGCGCGACGCTGGTGGAGTCGGTGCCGCCGGAAACATGGCATGCCGTCGCCCTGCCCAAACGGCGCCCGACAGCGTGCTCCAATGCGAGACGCAGGTCCTTCGCGGCCCCGCCGAGGCCGGGTCCGTCCGCTGTCCGTACCGACGGACCGTGGACCTGACGGACATGTCGCAGCACCCGGCCACGCATCTGCCCCGTGACCGAGAGTTCCACCACCTCGCCGCCGAGTATTCGGTGCACCCCGGCGAAGGGGGTGAGTTCCGAGTGGGGTTGCGCCATGTTCCCGGTCAGGTACCGGCAGAAGTAGCGCCGTTCCAGCTCTGCTCCCCCGCCCAGCCGGCGCGCCGAGGTACTCACCGCGGTGACACGGCCACCGGATTCCCTGAAGAACAAGGGAATGCGTGCATGCCCGTCCCGCATCAGCAGGATGCGGTCGCGGCACACCAGGACGGCCGCATAGTCGCCGGCCGGCAGACACGGTGCCGCTTGCGGCCGGCCCCAGTCCTCAAGGATGCCTCGCGCCCCCGCCACACGCTCACCAACGGAGCCGGCCCAGCCGACGACCACCGCAGTCCCGGCCCGTGAAGAAACCGTCGTCACGAGCCCCTGCCGCGCCATGTCCCCCGCTGTCCAGAGGTTCGGGACACCCCCGACCCACTCGAGGCGGAGTGCCTCCACCTCACTGCCCTCCGCCGCCGACCGAGAGAACCGGCACGAACCTGTGCCCGCGCGGATCGGCATCAGGAATGCACAGGCCTGCCGAAGACGTCCAGGCGTGCAGAGCGAACGGGTGCTCGCGTACACCGACATGAAGTACGGCCTTCAAACCACGCCGCCGCAGCAGGACGAAAGCCGTCACGGCCTCGGCCTTGCAGTCGTCGTTGACCAACCAGCTCCTGCGACCGTGTGACTGCACTGCCCGTTTCAGCCGTTCGACGTCCTCCGTGACCGCAGGGTCCGCACGGGCGTATTCCGGGGCCGCCAACGACAGGAGCCGAAGCGCGCGCCCGAACCCCATGGCCCGAATCAGCAGGTACGCACCACGCAGCCAGAGCCCGACCGCGATGTCCGACTGCTGCCTCCCACGGGACGTCGCACACCCGGCACGGATGAGACCGGTAACGATTTCAGCGCGCTCCTCAGAAACACCATCGGCGAACTTCCCGACGTCCGCCGACGGCACTCCAAGAAAACGTGTACGCCGCCAGTCCGCGATCAGCGCTCCGTCGGACATCCTGGTGACACGGCAATACGGTGACAGGATCCGCGTCATCGCCACCAGGGCATCGGTATCCTCTGCCACCGCACATCCTCCAAGGTCGGCCTGACGCCGTTCCCGCAGCAGACTCGGCCTGACGCGGGGACGATGTCAGGACTGGTACCCATGACCGTCATAAAAACCACCGCTGAAACCCCGGATCAGACGGCCGTTACCAAGGAGAACAAGCCCACACGGCACACGCCGGCGCAGCAATCGGAGAAACATCGCCTACCTCCAGAAACAGGCAGTACCGATCAACTCCAAGCTACCCTCCCCCGATTACCCCGCAACCCGAGAAGACACCCGCACCACGAGGTCGCCACCATCGGCCGCCTGCGTGCGCTCACCGCGTCCGGCGACTTCGCCTACTTCACCGACATCGCCCACTTCATGGCCCGCCTGCCCCTGCCCACCCGTCCCCCCTGGCTTGACGGCCCGGANTCTGCCACCGCACATCCTCCAAGGTCGGCCTGACGCCGTTCCCGCAGCAGACTCGGCCTGACGCGGGGACGATGTCAGGACTGGTACCCATGACCGTCATAAAAACCACCGCTGAAACCCCGGATCAGACGGCCGTTACCAAGGAGAACAAGCCCACACGGCACACGCCGGCGCAGCAATCGGAGAAACATCGCCTACCTCCAGAAACAGGCAGTACCGATCAACTCCAAGCTACCCTCCCCCGATTACCCCGCAACCCGAGAAGACACCCGCACCACGAGGTCGCCACCATCGGCCGCCTGCGTGCGCTCACCGCGTCCGGCGACTTCGCCTACTTCACCGACATCGCCCACTTCATGGCCCGCCTGCCCCTGCCCACCCGTCCCCC
Organism: Streptomyces sp. CB01580; assembly: GCF_001905795.1. Taxonomy (GTDB): domain Bacteria; phylum Actinomycetota; class Actinomycetes; order Streptomycetales; family Streptomycetaceae; genus Streptomyces. The sequence goes on along the minus strand of NZ_LIXJ01000030.1, from coordinate 76,434 downwards.
CTGGCTTGACGGCCCGGATACCGTCTGCGCCCGCCGGCAGCAGCTCGTCCAGGACCGGCGCGTCCTGTTGGAAGCTGCTGAGTAGGGCGTCGCAAGGAACTCGGCTGCTGCCCTCGCGGTTTGGTTCTCGGCGGCGGCTTCGGTCGTCGCGGCCTGACGGCGGCGCGGATGCGGGCCGTCTCGATCGGGGCAGTCGGTCCAACGAGAAGGCATCAGCGGATTTCCGGGTCCGGAACCGGAGGCGGGGAGTTGACGAGGCGTAGCTCGTGGTGGACGACGTCGATGATGTCGCGGGCGGTGAGCCAGCCGAGGGCGATGGCGATGGGGGTGGGCCCCATGATGAAGAGGCGTGTCTCGATGTTGCCGGAACTGCAGGTTTCCGCCCAGGAAGCTCTGGCGGTGCGCCAGACCTCGTGGATGTATTTGGTGACCGCTTCGAAGGTGCTCTGATCCGGCGGCAGGCGGTCGATCCTGGCCTCGATGGTGAAGTGAGTGCCGCAGGGGGTGCCGGGCGCCTCAGGGTCATCCGAGTCGAAGACGTAACCGGTGTGGCGGCTGGTCGTGGGCCAGCGGACGGATCCGGTCCGGGCGAATGCGCGGGCTGTGCTGGTCATTCCTTCTGCCGGGCTGAGACGCACGATCAGAGCGAGGTGGTGCTGGTGCTCGACAGGACACGCCTGAAAGGGGGGAGGGTTGGAGGGGTCGGGGACAGGATGGAGAACGGTTTCGGCATGTGCTCGCTCGTCCGCAGCGAGCGGTGCGCGGAGCTGTGGGGAGAGAACGACGCCAGGGACGGCGACACTGCCGTTCAGATACATGATCGTGAGGTCGTGGTGCTCGTAGGAGAGCCGGCGGCCGAGCAGGAATCCGTCGCGGAGGGGCACGAGGGGGTAGAGGGACACAGCACTCGAGGGGTCGTGCCCGGGAGCGAGGTTGGGGCCTCGTTGCTCGATCACACGGGCATCGATGAAGGTGGCGGTGAGGTCGAGGAGCTCCGGGAGCGGCAGAGTGCGGCCGGCGGGCCGCAACTGACGGCGGTCCAGGAGGAGGGTGCTGTCGTGTTGTGCGCGAGAGCAGTTCTTCATCAACTCCAGACGGCTCTCCTGTAGGTGGGGAAACAACTGGACGACGACACCCGCGCCTCGTTTCTGGAGCATGGTCCATCCCAGAAGGACCCCGAGGATGGCCGCGACGAAGGCGGCCAGGAAGGTCCAGACCGAGTCCTTGAGTTTCTCGATCATGTTCGGGACGACGCCCAGGGCCACGGCGGAACTGGTGGCGATGAGGAGTGTTCCCGTTCCCTCACGGCTGAGGAGATACCGGCCCAGCCTTCGGAGTGGGTGGGTACGCACAGGAGGACCTCGCTTCAGTGTGTTGTCGCGCGGACGAAGGTGGCAGGGCTGGGGCCGAGCACCTGAGCGGTTCGCACCGCAGGGCGTGGGCCGCGGACGTGAGCGGCCCGACCTGCTTGCTCTCGGGTCCCCAGGGCAATTTGAGGCGCGTCCACTCCGTCACCCGTGACAGCCTGCCACCCTGCCCCACGCCGCCCATAGACGTCCAGGAAGCTGAACGCCGTGGCGGTGATGCCTGCCGGGATACGCCTCGATGCCCTGGTCCATGCCTCTTTGGTCGGACACGACCGGCTGCGGATCACTCTGTCCGGCCGCTCTTTCATCGGTGTGCTGATCGCAATGAAAGGCATCCGGCCCAAGACTGCGGAGTACGGGAAGGACGACGGCACCCTGGGTTCTGTCCGGCGCCGCGTACGAGAGGTTGGCGCACGACCACCACCAGCCGCAACGGCACCGAGCCCCTGACCGTGATCTGCGACGACGGCACCGCTGATGTTCCCCATCGCCGGTAGCCTGACCGTGTCGACCGTCAGCACCCCCGTGACTCCCCTGGGGTAGGCGCGCCTCACGCGGCAGGTCCGGCTGCGCCGGATCGTCAGAACCTGGAAGACCTGGCGAACGAAGTTCAGCGGAACGCGGGCGTGGCACAGGTCCGGCATCGATTTGACGAGCACCACCTGCGGCGCCTTCCACTCGGCTGCTCCCCTCACGCGGTTCTCCCCGCGGCGCCGCCCGCGGGACCGGGACCGCCGTCCCGGCCTCCCTCGCCGCACGCTCCGCACGGGCCCGGCGCAGCGCGGCTGCCTCGATTCCCGCGGCCTGGCGGCGGCGCTGTGCGCGGGCCTTTGGGAGCGGACGCCCCCGGCCGCCGACTTGATGGCGGCTGAGACGACCCGGTTCTGCTCCGGCCGGACCTTCGTCTCACGGCGGCTGACGCTGCGTTGGTGGTCCAAGGAACGACGCCCCGTTTCCTGCGGGGAAATGCAGGTGCAAGGCCTGCCCGGCGCTCACTCACGAAGCCCTTCCCTGCACCGGGGGAAGGGCTTCGTCATGTTCCCCGCGCGCCCTGGAAGACCTCGACAGGGTCCTCGCCCGCGAAGCCCCTACGACAGCGATCACGAGACACCGTGAGCGGTCAGGGAGTGTCACCGGAGTGGTAAAAAGACGGCAGCTCGCACCCGGGCCCGGCGGTCGAGGTCTACGGGGCCCCGGGTCGTACAGTGACCGGCCCTCCGGGGAACTGTCCGAGTTCGGTGGGCAGGGCTGCGCCGTCGACTTCGTCGGTCCGCCCAGTCCGTGATGTCCAGCAGCAGTCCGTCCAGCGGCCCGCCGACCAGTTCAGCGTAGGTCCGGTGCGGGAGCGGGCCGGGGTTGGGGGCGTCGTGGTCGCGGGTGTACGGCGGGGTGCGGGGGCGTGCACGCGCATTCGCGCAGGGCGGACGGTCGAGGTCCTGGTGCGTGAGACGGCGCGAGGGCCTGGAGCAGCGCGACGGCCGTCATCCTGGCGACGGGGTGCCCGGCTGCCCGGCGCATCGTGATGGTCAACGACGGTGTGACCACGGCGACGCGTTGCGGCCGGCCCGGCGTCTCAGTTGGACAGTGTGTTGTGGAGTGCGTCGAGACCGTCGCGGTAGATGCCGGTGAAGAGGTCGACGACTTCGTCGTCGGTGGCGTTGTCGGGGTTGAAGCGGCCGGACCACTGGACCTCGGCGATGTCGTCGCGGCCGGGAACGGTGTGGACCCGGATGGTGGAGACGTAGCCGTTGACGGGGAAGGGGGCCTGGAGGATGGCGTAGCTGTAGTGGCGCTCGGCGTCGTTGAAGTCCACGAGGCGCTCGATGATGACCTCGCCGTTCGGGTTCTTCAGCCGACGGACCCGACCGCCTTCGAGCGGGGTGCTCTCGGGGATGTAGGGGAGCCAGTCGGGCAGGGCGTCGAAGCCGCCGATGAGGCTCCAGACCTTGTCCGGGGAGGCGGGCACGATGCGGCTGACGGAGGTGGAAGCCATGATCTTTCTCCTGGATCCTGGTGCTGTGGTGGGGTTTTCGGGGTGTGTGGTCAGGCGCCGTTGGGCAGCGGGGCGGCCGGGCTGACCAGGCCGGCGGTGCGCAGCTCGTGCCAGAACGCGGCCGGGACGGTCTCATTCAGGGCGGCGATGTCCTCCGCGATGCGGCTGGGGCGGGTGGCGCCGGGGACGACGGCGGTGGCCACCGGGTGGGCGAGGGAGAACTGGAGGGCGGCGGCCTTGATGCTGATGCCGTGCTTCTCGGTGAGTGTCTTGAGCTTGCCGACGCGTTCGGTGATGTGCGGCGGGGCCTGCTGGTACTCGAAGTGGGTTCCTCCGGCGAGGATGCCGGAGCTGTAGGGTCCGCCGACGACCATGTTGACGTTCTGTTCCTGGGCCATGGGTAGGAGGCGCTGCAGGGCGTGTGTGTGGTCGAGGAGGGTGTAGCGGCCGGCGAGGAGGAATCCGTCGGGGCGGGGTTCGTCGAGGGCAAGGGTCAGCTCGATGGGCTCGGTGCGGTTGGCGCCCAGGCCCCAGGCCTTGATGACGCCCTCGTCGCGCAGTCGGGACAGCACGCGGAAGGCTCCGGTGCGGGCCTCTTCGAACTTCTGCAGCCACAGGTCGCCGTGGAAGTCCTGGGCGATGTCGTGGACCCAGACGATGTCGAGCCGGTCGACACCGAGGCGCCCGAGGCTTCCCTCGATGGAGCGTTCGGTGGCCTCGGCGGTCCACTCGTGGAGCATCTTGTTGGGGTTGCCGTGTTCGAACAGGCCACCCTTTTCGCCGAGTTCGCGGGCTCCCTCCTCCGGCTCGTCGAGGATGACACGGCCGACCTTGGTCGACAGGACGTAGGAGTCGCGGGGCTTGGCCGAGAGCACCTCGCCGAGCCGCTCCTCCGCCAGGCCGGCCCCGTAGAAGGGGGCGGTGTCGTAGTAGCGGATGCCCTGGTCCCAGGCGGCCTCGACCGTGGCACGGGCCTCCTCGCCGGGGATCGCGCGGAACATGTTGCCGAGAGGAGCCGTGCCGAAGCCGAGCCGGCCGGGAAGAATTTCATCGAGGGACATGATGATGCCTTTTCGATCGATGCCTCGGCCCTGGGAACGCGTGGGCGTGCCCGATATGAGCGGAGGCGGGTGGGGGGTGCGAGCGACCGGACCGACTGGGAGCCGGGGCACGGAGGTGCGGTACGGAACCCGTGGGGGACGGCCCGGACGCCATCGATCAGATGCATGTGCGCCTTACATGCATACACAATAGTTGCTCACGCGGGCTAATGCAAGCCCTGCGCGGAGCGAGTGACCGCCCGCCTTCCACGGCCGACGGGGCGTCGTGCGGCTACAGCACGGCTGTGCGCGCCTCGGCGCCCACAGGGTGAGCCGTGAATTCGGTGAGGCTCGGGCGCCGAAGGGACGTCCGCCCTCCCGGGCGGCCCGAGGGCCGTTCCGGGCAACATCTCGGCCGCCCGGAACGGCGGGGCGGCGGAGATCAGTTGAACTGGTCCGGGTGGGGGCCGGTGCGCAGGTCGCGGTCGGTGGCGGCGATCGCGGCCATGTCCTCGTCGGTGAGCTCGAAGTCGAACACCTCGAGGTTCTGGCGGATCCGGGCCGGGGTGACCGACTTGGGGATGACGATGTTTCCGAGCTGGAGGTGCCAGCGCAGCACCACCTGGGCGGGCGACTTGCCGGTACGGCCGGCGACGGCGGTGACGGGGGGGTCGTTCAGGACCGCGCCCTGGGCGAGCGGGCTCCAGGCCTCGGTGGCGATGCCGTGCTGGGCGTGGAAAGCGCGCAGCTCGGTCTGCTGCAGGCCAGGGTGCAGCTCGATCTGGTTGACCGCCGGGACGAGCGTGCTGTTCTCCAGCAGGCGGGTGAGGTGGGCGGGCTGGAAGTTGGAGACGCCGGCGGCCCGGATCCGGCCGTCCCCGGCGAGGTGCTCGATGGCACGCCAGGAGTCCAGGTAGAGGTCGCGGGCAGGGGTGGGCCAGTGGATCAGGTAGAGGTCGAGGTGGTCCAGGCCGAGCTTGGCGAGGCTGGCGTCGAAGGCACGCAGGGTGGCGTCGTAGCCCTGGTCGGCGTTCCACAGCTTCGTGGTGACGAACAGCTCCTCGCGGGCGATCCCGGAGTTGGCGAGGGCGCGGCCGACACCGCTCTCGTTGCCGTAGATCGCGGCGGTGTCGATACTGCGGTAGCCGGCCTCCAGGGCCTGGGCGACGGCGGCGGTGGTCTGGTCGTCGGGGACCTGGAAGACTCCGAAGCCGAGCTGAGGGATCTCGACGCCGTTGTTCAGCTTCACGGTGGGGACTGTGGTCATGGTTCCTGCCTCTTTCAGTCGGTGCGGTCGGTGAGGGTGTAGCGGACGGTCTGGGCGCTGATCAGGCCGTCCCGGAAGACGAAGGTGTCGACGCCGTCGGCGACCTGGTGGGCGCGGGTGGACGCGCTCCACCGGAGGAACAGCACCTCGCCCGCGAACTGCGGGGTGAGCTGCCAGTCGGCGTCCGGAAGATCGGCCAGCAGGCGGCCGATGACCTGCCTGACCCCGGGCCGCCCCTGGAACGCCCCGGCGGGGGTGATCAGGACGGCGTCCTCGGTGTAGTTTCCGGCGATCAGGTCGAGGTTTCCAGTGCCGAGCCGCTTCCCGTGGTCGGCGAAGACCTCCTGCGGGGTGCGAGTCACCGGGTGAGTTCCTCGACGGCCGTGATGGCGAAGGAGTGGTCCTGCTCGGGGGCGCCGCCGCCGACGCCGATGGCGCCGATGAGGCGGCCGTCGCGGTGGACAGGGACGCCCCCGGCGATGAACAGCAGCGGCTTGTCGAGCGCGGTGGGCAACGAGTGGAACGGCCCGTCGGGCTTGACGAGGTCGACCAGGTCGGCGGTCGGCGCGTCGAGCTGCAGGGCGGTGTACGCCTTGCGGGTGCTGGTCTCACCGGAGATCAGGACCGCCCGGTCGTCCCGGCGGAAGGCCAGCAGATGCCCGCCCGCGTCCAGGACGGTGACGCTGGCCGGGACCCCGGCCTCCTCGGCGGCGGCCCGGGCAGCCGCGATCAAAGTCTCGGCGTCGGCGGTGGTGAGCGGGGGGACGGCGGTGGTGCTCATGACGGTGCTTCTCCTGAGTGAGGGGGGAGGTGAAGGAGAGAGGAAACGGGGGGTCACTGGTGGACGGGGACGGAGGCGGCTGCAGGGACACCGGCCGCGGTCTCCCGCGCGGGGGCACGGCGTTCCAGGGCTGCCGACCAGAAGGCGAGGGCAAGAGCGGCGGCAGCGAGGATGGCGCCGACCCAGTTCGGGGCGGTGTATCCGAGGCCGGAGGCGATGACCATGCCGCCGAGCCAGGCCGCGAGCGCGTTACCGAGGTTGAACGCCCCGATGTTCACGGCCGAGGCCAGGGTGGGGGCGCCGTGCGCCTGGTCGAGGACCCGCTTCTGCAACGGCGGTACGGTGGCGAAGCCGAGCGCACCCACCAGCAGGATGGTGACGGCGGCAGCGATCTTGTTGTGCGCTGTCAGGGTGAACAGGGCCAGCACGACGGCCAAGCCGCCGAGGGTGCCGTAGAGCATCGGCATCAGCTTGCGGTCGGCGAACCTGCCGCCCAGCAGGTTGCCGAGGAACATGCCGACGCCGAACAGCACCAGCAGCCAGGTGACCGCACCGTCCGAGTAGCCCGTCACACGAGTCATCATCGGTGCGATGTAGGTGATCGCGGCGAAGACACCCCCGAAACCCAGGACGGTCATCGCCATGGCGAGCAGCACCTGCGGGTTGCGGAACGCCGTCAGCTCCCGGCGCAGGTGGGTATCCTCGGGCCGGGACATGTTGGGCACCAGCCTGGCGATGCCCAACAGGCCGACCACACCGAGCGCGGCGACGATCCCGAAGGTGATCCGCCAGCCCACGGCCTGGCCGATGAAGGTGCCGGCCGGTACGCCGACGATGTTGGCGACGGTGAGCCCGGTGAACATGGCGGCGATGGCGCCGGCCTTCTTCTCCGGGGCGACCAGGTCGGCGGCGACCACCGAGCCGATGCCGAAGAACGCGCCATGGGCCAGGGAGGTCACGATACGGCCGGTGAGCATCAGCGGGAAGCTCGGCGCGAACGCGGAGAGCAGGTTGCCTGCCACGAACAGGCCCATCAGCAGCATGAGCATCCTCTTGCGGCTGACCCTGGTGCCGAGCACGGTCATCAGCGGGGCGCCGATGACGACACCGAGCGCGTAGCCGGTGACCAGCAGGCCCGCGGTGGGGATGGAAACGCCGTAGTCTCCGGCGATCTCGGGCAGCAGGCCCATGATCACGAACTCGGTGGTCCCTATCCCGAAGGCCCCGATGGCCAGAGCGAGGAGCGCTAGAGGCATGAGGCAACCCTCCATACAATTGCAAATGCATCTTACGAGCCTCGACAATAATTGCATGCGCTCTATAAATGCAAGTGCTGGCATCCGGCGCAAACCAATTCATGGCGGCCTCGGCTCCCACGCGCCGGGGCTTCGGCAGCAAGCAGTCCCCCGGCATCCCTCCCGAGGGCCGGCAGCGCGACCTCGAGCCACTTCCGGCGCTCTCGGCCCCGACCCGCGGCACATCCACGAGCCCGGACGCCGCGGACATCGCTCCGAGAACACGGGGCGGGAGCCGGTCGGGGAAGACACCCGGCCGGCGGCCTGCGGGGACGTGAGGCACGGCTCCGGTCAGCGCCATGGCGGCACCACTCGACATCACATCGCCGGAGCGATCCGGCCGGCCTGCGCCGCCACGGAAGCGGGTCGTTCCGCGCTGGCGTTGGATCCTCGGATCCACCGACCGCCTCGGCAGGGCACCGGACGCGTTCAGCTCCGTCGGGCACCCGGCAGCCCGGGGCGACCTGCCGATCGCAGGCCGCGTCGGGTCCCCGGACGAGGACGCGCCCGAGCGGGCACCGACAGCCGGGGCGGTGAGCCACTCCGTTCGTCCGCTCACCGACCGGCTCCTGGAACTGGATGAGGTCGATGCGGAGGTTGTTGTCCAAGTTGATCGTGGCGTAGCGCAGTCTCGCGGGGGGCAACCCCTGCGACGCCGAACGGCACGCTGTGCCTGGTCCCGGCCGCGACGGGCTCCCGCCCGGTCAGGGCCCGGTCGAACGCGACGCCGATTCTCCGGACCGCAACGGATCGCGCATCTCGCCCACGCCCCGGCTCCGCAGCGACAGAAACAATTGTATGGGCCTCATACAGGCTCTAGCCGGTATTTATGGGTCAGGACTACCCTGGACTCCGTCACCTCGAAAGGAGACCCGGACTCCATGACCGCCACGGACCCCGCACTGACGGCCCTCGCCAACGGATGGGCCGCCCTCTACCTCCTGTACGGCCGGATCGAGGCACACATCGAACGCGCCCTGCAGTCCGAGCACGGTCTGAGCGTGCGGGAGTACTCGCTGCTCGACGTGCTCAGCCGCCAGCACGACGGCGAGGGCGGCCACCTGCAGATGAAGCAGGTCGCCGACGCGGTCGTCCTCAGCCAGAGCGCCACCACGCGCCTGGTCACCCGCCTGGAGGACCGCGGCCTGCTCTCGCGCTACCTGTGTCCCACCGACCGCCGCGGCATCTACACCAACGTCACCCGGGAGGGGCTGAACCTCCTCGACGAAGCCCGGCCGACCAACGACGCCGCCCTCCGCGAGGCGCTCGACGCAGCCGCCAAGAATCCCGAACTCGCCCCCCTCGTCACGGCAGTCGAGGCGGTGAACTCCCCGCTACCGCTCCTGCAGCCTTGAGCTGTGGGAACTCGCCGAACACGCCGCCGCATCCTGGGAGGCTTGGCGAGCGAGTACGAACCGAGCCAGGAAGTCGATGCAAGCGGCCGGACTGAGGGTTCCCTCCGACGACCCGTACTCCTCGCGCGCGGAGGTGATGGCCGCCGTGGACGCATCTGTTCGAAGCCTTGCTGGGAGGACCAGCGCTGGACGCTGGCGCGCGTCAAGACGGTGATCGGCCTGCGTTTCCACCTCACGTACACAATCCAGGGCCTGCGCAAGCTCCTGGTCCGTAGCGGCTGGTCCTGCCAGGTCCCGGCCCGGCGCGCGATGGAGCGGGACGACGAGGCGGCGGCCGGGTGGGGCAAGGAGGTGTGGCCGTGCGCGGAAGGCTCGCGGCGGCCCGTGGAGCCTGGCTCGTCTTCGAGGACCAAGCCGGATTCTCCATGACGCCGCCGCAGGCGGAGGGCTTCGGTCTGGCGGTCGGCAGCCTCGCGGATGAGGGGTGCGAGGACGGCTTCGCGGGTGCCGCCGCTGGTGCGGTGGGCGGCCAGGGCGGCGAGGCAGCCGGGGTGCCGGGGCTACTCGGGCTGCACGGCTCGGGCTGGTGTTCGCCCCGCAGCCGGGGTAGCGGACTGCGGGGCGGGGGCGTCGACAGTCCCGGGGGCGAGGATTGTCAGCTCCCAGAGCCGGCGTGCTGTTCGCCGTCGGTGGCCGGGACGGCGAGATGTATGTCAACGGCCGGGCACTCACCCAGCAGTGGGCCGACAGCCTACGGACCGAGGTGCCGGACCCGGCCTCGAATGTCACCCGGCTTCAGGCCATGCGCACGAAATGGCTGGACTCACCGCCTGAGGACCGCACGCTGGCGCTGGCCGGCAGCTGCATAGACCCGAACTGCCACACTCCGCATCGAGCCCACCCGACGCGAACGCAGCGCCCAGGACCCGTACGCCGACCTGGCGATGCACCGCACCGGACGCCGCGAGCTTCCCGGCAGACCTTTCCGGCCACAGCACTGGTGCCGCTCCGGGCGACGTTTACCCCGTCCCGCCGCCCGGCACTCCCCCAGCTCTCGGCTGCGTTCAAGCAGGGGAGACCCCGTCCGAGAGCTTCCGGCCGCCTTGCGGTCGCACGCACCGGACGACGCTCCTTACGGGCAATCCTTGCCGGTCACGGCACTGGCGGGGCTTGGCTGCATCAGCCCGATCGCCTTCGAGCAGCGATCAATTACGCAAGCCACTGCCGCATAGCGAACGGCGTCCACGCTTCAGGGGAAGCCCCCCGGGTGTCGTCGACATGCTCTGTGATCCAGATCATGGTCCGCAGGTGCATCGTGGGCCGCGTGCCAGTGCCTTCTACAGAGTGTAGGCAACCGGCGAGAACAGGACAGTGCGGATGGAGCAGAGTCGAGCCCGTGCGTTCGACGAGTTCGTGGCTGCCCGATGGTCGGTGCTGGTCCACCTGGCCCGTCTGCTCGTCGGAGGCGATCGGCATCGGGCCGAGGACTTGTTGCAGGAGTCCTTGGTCAAGCTCTGGTTCGTCTGGCCCAGGGTCGCGGACGACGCACCGGAGCCGTACGTCCGCAAGGTGATGATGCGTGCGGCGGCACGCTCGGGACAGCGGCGTTGGTGGGGCGAACGCCCCGTCGAGCAGCTGCCCGAGACGGCCGTTGTCGGCGATGTGTCCGCGGACGTGGTGGAGCGTTCCCGGCTGGAGGCCGCGCTGGCCCAGTTGTCGCCGAAGCAGAGGGTGGCGGTGGTGCTGCGCTACTACCAGGACCTGCCCGAGGGGCAGGTGGCGGAGGTGCTTGGGTGTCCGGTGGGCACCGCTCGGTCCCATGCCGCACGTGGGGTGGCCCGGCTGAGGCAGCTCCTGGGCAATGTGAACGAGCCGGTGCGGTGAAGGAGAGCCCCATGGATCACTTCGAGCGGCATCTGGCGCAGATGATGCGCGACACCGAGGCGGCGCCCGCACCGTTCGAGCCGAAGCACCGGGAACGTCTCTGGGCAGGGGTGCGTGTCCGCCATCGGAGGCGGGCCGCGCGGAGGGCAGTCGGCTCCGTCCTGGCCGTCGTCGGACTCAGCGTCGGGCTGGCCCTGCTGCCCGGCCATGCAACCCGGGTCGAGCCCAGCCACCCCGGCCCACAACCCGCGACGAGCCCGCCGCTCTCCGCACCGCCCGCGATCCCCGACGCGTCCCCGAGCACACCCTCCCCCTCGGACACCTCCACCGCCCCCGCACCCCCGGACGGGACCGCCACAATCGCGCCGCCAGCCACGACCGGGAGTGCGGCCACGGCCCCCGAGACCCCGCCGGGGAGCACGGAGGACGCGTCGCCGCCCTCGACCTGGGCCCCGCCTTCGGGTACGGCAACCGCGCGGAACCAGCCGTCGACCACCTCGTCCTCGCTCGTCACTCCGTAACGCCGTAACGCCGTAACGCCGTAACACACCGTTGCCCCGAGTGTCTTCGGCCTGCCCCGCACAAAGTCACAAAAAGGATAAAACGTGAGAAACCAAGGTTCACTTGCCCTGAAGGGCCTGAGCCGACTGCCGCACCGCGCACCGGTGGCGACACACCACCCGGAGCCCGTCCTGGACGTAGTCATCCCCGTGTTCAATGAGGAGAGAGATCTGGAGCCGAGCGTGCGGCGGCTCCACGCACACCTGTGCGAGAACCTCCCCTATCCGTTCCGCATCACCATCGCCGACAACGCCAGCACGGACAGCACCCCGCGGATCGCCGCTCGGCTGGCGGACGAACTGCCCGAAGCGCAGTGGCTTCGACTGGCCGAGAAGGGGCGCGGCCGGGCGCTGCGTACCGCCTGGTCGCTCTCGCCGGCCCCCGTACTCGCGTACATGGACGTGGACCTTTCCACGGAACTGACGGCGTTGCTGCCGCTCGTGGCCCCGCTGCTCTCCGGTCACTCCGACATCGCCATCGGCACCCGCCTGGCTCCCGGTTCCCGGGTGGTGCGCGGCCCCAAGCGAGAGATCACCTCTCGTTGCTACAACGCCCTCCTGCGCTCCGTCCTCGCCGTGGGCTTCTCCGACGCGCAGTGCGGATTCAAGGCGGTGCGGCGTGATGTGGCAGAGCGACTGCTGCCCCTCATACAGGACTCGGAGTGGTTCTTCGACACTGAACTGCTGGTAATCGCCGAGCGTGCCGGGCTACGCATCCATGAGGTGCCGGTCGACTGGGTGGACGATCCCGACACCCGGGTCGACATCCTCGCCACCGCACTGGCCGACCTGCGCGGCATCGCCAGGATCGGCGGGGCACTGGTGCGGGGCACGCTGCCGCCGGGCGGGTCGCTCCGCGACGGTGGCGCCGACGCGCCGGGCAGGCTCGCCACCCAACTCGTGTGCTTCGCCGCCGTAGGAGCCGTCAGCACCCTCGTATACCTGCTGCTCTACGCGGTGCTGCGCCCGGCGGCCGGATCCCAGGCCGCCAACGCACTCGCGCTGCTGGTCTGCGCCGTCGCCAACACTGCCGTGAACAGGCGGCTCACCTTCGGCCTCCGTGGCCGCGGCGGTGTGCTGCGCCACCAGAGCAGGGGCCTGGTCGTCCTCCTGATCGGCCTGGCGATCACCGGCGGATCGCTCGCCGCCCTGCACCACGCGGTGCCCTCGGCCGGGCAGGCCACCGAACTCGCCGTACTCCTCGCCGCGACGCTGCTGCGGTTCCTGTTCTTCCGGGCATGGGTGTTCCGCGCATGAACAAGACCGCCGCCCGTACGACCGGGACCGGCACCCCGAGCTGGAACGCGAGGCTGTCTCAGCAGCCCGCCACCACGGGCCCCGACCACCGGCGCCGGCTGCGCCGTACAGTCGAGCACTACGGCCCCGTACTGGCCGTCTACGGCACGCTCAAGTTCATCGGCTTCGCCGCCTTCATGTGGCTGCTGCACTCCGCCGGGGACTACCGCACGAGGAACCCGCGCTTCGGCGGCGGCGCCAACCCGTGGGACGTCCTGGCCAGCTGGGACGGCTGGTGGTACCAGCAGATCGCCATGCACGGGTATGACCCTCGGCTAGTCCCGATCCCCGGCGCCACCGGCCCGATCACCCTCGAAGGGAACTCGGCGGCGTTCTTCCCGCTCTACCCGGCGCTGATGCGGCTGGTCTCCGAGCTCACCGGCCTCGGCCTGTACGGCGCCGGCCTGCTGGTCTCCGTCGTCGCCTCCTTGGCCGCCGCCCTGGGCATCTACGCCATCACCGAACGACTCGGCGGCCGACGGGCCGGGCTGGCCGCGGCCGGACTCTGGGCCGTCTGGCCCGGCTCCGGCGTGGAGTGGGCGGTCTACTCCGACTCACTCTACGTGGCCCTGGCCGTCTGGGCCTGCCATGCCGTCCTGAGCCGCCGCTGGCTCACCGCCGGTCTCCTCACCTGCGTGGCAGGGCTCAACCGGCCCACCGCCGTGGCACTGATCGCCGCCGTCGCCGTCGCGGCCCTGCTCGCGCTCCACCGTCGCCGGGACGGCATCCTGCGTCCGGTGGTCGCGGTGGCCGTCGCCCCGCTCGGCCTCCTCGCCTATCTCGGCTGGGTGGGTCACCGAATGGGGGACTACAGCGGCTACTTCAGACTTCAGTCCGGTGCCTGGGCCCACGAGTGGGACTACGGCCGACACACCCTCGACGTCCTCACATCCGTCCCGGTGGGCCACGCCGACTATCTCTCCGCCTGGCCCTTCGCGGACCTGATCGGCGTCGGTGTCGTCCTGCTCGCGATCGCACTGCTTTCGCTGCTGATCCGGCTGCGTCCCCCGGTCGTCCTGATGGTCTACACCGTCCTCACCCTTGTCCTCGTCCTCGGCAGTCAGCAGATATTCGGCAACGTCTCCCGCTATCTGCTCCCCCTCTTCCCGCTCCTTCTTCCGCTCGCCCTCGCCCTGCGCCGCCTCGGCCCGACCCACCAGCTCATGCTCCTCGGCATCGCGGCCCTGGCCTCCGGCTCGTACGCGGGCTACGGCCTCTTCGAACTCGGCGTCCCGTAACCAATGGCCCCAGAAATGGATGTCCAATGACCGGCCCTGCCCAGGCGTCGCGCTGGGCCCGGGCGCGGCCGCAGCGTGGCGGCCTCGGTCGCCATGGCCTGGCGGCGCAGAGCCGGCATCCGGCCCACCCACACCCCGGCCGTACCGCCGACGCCGTCGGCACTCGGATCGTGGAACCCGTCGGGATGGCCGGGGCTGTGCCTGCGGCGCTGGCCGGGGTGGGGCCGTGCCAGGATGGGCGCTGTGGTGTTCTTCCTCGCCGGGGTCCCTTAGGCTGCTCGTCCCCGGCCTCAGCCGCTCCGGTGCGGCCGGGGCCCGTCCGCCGAGGGCAACCGCTTCGCCCTGCAGGCCGGAGCGGTCCGGGAGCCGCTGACCGACCGTGACCAGTACGCGATCCGCGACCAGTGATCGACCGTGACCGACACCTCCGCAGGGAGCCCACCGTGAGCGCCGGCCAGGAAAATTCCGTGCCCACCATCGAGCGGGCGGTGCCCGACCTCGACCTCGCGCGCCGACTCGTGCGCGAGCAGTTCCCCCAGTGGGCCGAGTTACCGCTTCGCCCGGTCGAGCCGCAGGGCTGGGACAACCGCACGTTCCGCCTTGGCTCCGGCCTCACGGTCCGAATCCCCAGCGCGCGGGGCTACGACGCCCAGGTCGAGAAGGAGCACCGGTGGCTGCCGGTACTCGCCGAGGTACTGCCTCTGCCGATCCCGAAGCCGGTCGCCAAGGGCGCGCCGGGGCCGCTGTTCGACGGTCCGTGGTCGGTGTACGCCTGGCACCCCGGACAGACGCTCAACCGCGCCGGTGCCGGAGAAGTCGATGTGGCCGCTGTCGCGGTGGGCCTGGGCGAGTTCCTGACGGCCCTGCGCGCCGCGCCGACACAGAACGCTCCGCGGCCGGGGACGCACAACTGCTCGCGTGGCGCCGAATTCACGGTGTACGCCGACGAGGCCATCCTGGCTCTCGCCGGGCTCGCGTCCGAGATGCGGGAGGTGGGCGAGCGGTGCGTCCGCCGCGCCACGGAGTCTTCGTGGACCGAGGCACCGGTGTGGCTGCACGGCGACATCGCGCCCGGAAACCTGTTGCTGAGCGAGGGACGGCTATCGGCGGTCATCGACTTCGGCTGCTCCGCCGTCGGGGACCCCGCCTGCGACCTGGTGGCCGCGTGGACGGTATTCGACCGCGAGACGCGCCCGCTGTTCGTCCGCGCGACCGGTCTGGACCAGAACACCTGGCACCGCGCTCAGGGTTGGGCGGCTTGGAAGGCGGCGATCACCCTCGCCGGGGTCGACAGCACGCCGGAGGTGCAGTCGCTGGCGAAGCAGACCCTCGCCGAGCTGGCCGAGGACTTCGCGCAGCAAGCCTGAAGCGGGGGCGGGGATCAGGCCACCTGCACCAGGCTCCCCGCCGCCTCCAGCGAGCGGACGGCGCCGGCCTGACCCTCTACCGCGTCATCCGCGAACTGCAGCCGCTCCTCGCGACATGGGCCGGAGCCTGCCCCACCTGTCGCCGCGACATACCAAACACCACACCAACCTGACCAAGCCCTACCAGGTCCGGGATGTGCTGCCGCCGCCATTCAGCCTGCGGTTCTTCGACTCCGGACGCCAGCGGGAGCACGTCCCTGACACCTGGTGGCCACCGCGGGCCGGGCGCTGCTGCTCGACATCCGCCCACCCCCGCGACTGGGTCGACCTCGACGACTTCTACCGGCGCGGGCTGGTCCAGGGCCTCGACCTGCACGTCGGCGGCGAACGCGGACTGCTGCCCGCCGGCCTCGTCCAGGAGATCCGGGCGCTTGCCCACCCGCCGGTGCCCTGGGACGCCCGGCTGGCCCGCTGGTTCGACGAGTTCGTGCCCCGGCCGGAGCCCGTGCGCACCTACGCGAGGCCCGCCCGCCGGCAGGCGTCCACCCCCGACATTCCACGTGCCGGGCGGTACTTTCCCCCCGAGCAGGTCACCCGCTGCACCTTCGGCGTCGTCCTGGACACCTCCGGCTCGATGAGCACACGCCTGCTCGGCAAGGCGCTCGGCGCCGTCGCCTCGTACGCCGACGCCCGTGACGTCCCGGCCGCGCGGGTGGTCTTCTGCGACGCCGCCGCGTACGACGCGGGATACCTGCCGCCGGCGGAAATCGCTGGCCGGGTCCGTGTGCACGGTCGTGGCGGCACCGTCCTCCAGCCGGGCATCGACCTACTCCAGCGTGCGGACGACTTCCCGTCGACGGCGCCCGTACTCGTCATCACGGACGGCTATTGCGACGTGCTCCCGCGTCCGTACCGAACACGCGTACCTCGTCCCGGAGGGTGCCTCGCTCCCCTTCACGCCCCGGGGTCCGGTGTTCCGTCTGCGCTGAGGGCTGTCAGGCGCGTCGGTGGGGTGGCGCCGTCGGTAGGCCGGTACCACCTCTGGGCCCTCGACGGCCGGACCGGGGCCCGGTGCGGCAGCAGGCCCGCCGCACCGGGCGCCGGTTCACGGTGCCGGGGCGACCCAGCCCAGCAGCAAGGAAGCGGGAAATCGCCCGACGGCGGGAGGAACGCTCACGCATATCCGCAGAATTGGAGCGACGCCAGGGCCTTCCGCCCGCGACACGACAGGTCGAGAATGCGGTACGGCAACGCCTGCACGACCGTCTGCGGCGCTCTTCGTCGCCACACATGCCACCGCTGCCCGAAGCGTCCCGGATACAAGGGCCTCAGGCCGCCGGTCAAGAACGACTTCGCCCCAGGCCCGGATGACGAGTCGGCTGAATCGTCGTCGCCGAGCGCCCGGTCGGCCAGGGATCTGGCCGACAAGAGGTATGACCGGTTCGTGGCCAATCCGTACCTCGCGGCACGCCCCCTCGCGCACGTCCCTCCGCGCTCAACAGCGCCGGGCTCCACAGAAGCGCCACAGGGCCCTCGCGACTCCCACCTGCGAGCAGCCGGGAACAACCCTCGCGGCACATCGCGGGTCAGAGACGCCGCGATGGAGTGAGGGCCTGCGCGCAACCGGGCCACAGGGATGGCATACGATACGCGCGACCTTCATAAAGATCACTTAAGAGGATGTACACGTCATGGGAATCAGTGTTCCGTATCGTTCCCTTCGCAGCATATCTGCCGTTACCGCCCTGCTCGCGATCGGCGCGGTGGGATGCTCGGACGTCTCCGACGCCGTCGACAGCGCCAAGGACAGCGCGAAGAAGGTGACTCGTCAGCGCTCGGTGTTCTCGCTGGACGTCGGCGACTGCTACAACCCGAACGGCAAGGTCGAGGGGACGGCGTACGCCGTCGAGATCGTGCCCTGCAACGAGGCGCACGAGGGCCAGGTCGTCGGCGAGTTCGCGATCGACAAGGGCAAGGAGTACCCCGGCGACGACGGGGTCTCGACGATCGCGGACACCCGCTGCCCGGTCGAGGCGCAGAAGTACGCCCCGGACACCTGGGCGCTCCCCGCGGGCGTCGCCCTCTTCTACTACACCCCGACGAAGGAGAGCTGGGCGACGGGTGACCGCGCGGTGAGCTGCACCTACACCGCAGAAAAGGGCACGTTCAGCGGCTCGCTGAACACCGCGAAGTCCCTCAAGCCCGAGCAGACCACGTACCTCAAGGGTTCGAACGCGGTCTACGAGGCCCTGTGGGCGAACCAGTCCGAGAAGGACGCCGTCGAGGACGACCTGGCTGGCTACAAGGCACAGGCCAAGGCTGTCGCAGCCGCCCTCGACGCACATGTCAAGGGCCTGGACGGCATCGAGGGCACCGAGGTCGGCAAGCTCCGCGCGACGCTGACGAAGGCGGCCGGGAACTGGAAGAAGGCCGCGAACGCCGCCGACGCCGACGCGTTCTACATCGCCTACGACCCGGCGTTCGCCGACATCGACCCGAACAAGTCGGTCGCCGCCCGCAAGGAACTGGGCCTGGCCACCACCGTCCCGGCCGACGAGGCCGAGGTCTGGGCGGGCTGACGCTCCGCCGCAGCAGCGGGGCCGTGTCCGTCAGCTTGAGTCGGCCCCGCAGAGCGGTGTTGTTGGCACGCGGGGTAGCGGTTGGTTCCACGCGACCTGCTCGATCGCCGCTACCGGATCGCCTCCCGTGAAACGACCCGCGGATCGTGATCGCCGCAGGGCTCGTGATCGTTGGCGCCGTTGCGGCCCTCCTGATTCGGGGCGAACGGTTTTGCCACGTCATAGCGAGGTGACCGGCGTCTGTTCGGGGTGCCGGGCGGTCGTCCGGGGCCGGGTCGGCGGGGTCTCGGTGCTCTGGTGGGGCAGGTCTTCGTCTAGGGTGTCGAGGATGCCGCTTGTCGAAGTGACCTATGCGCCCACGGTGCCCGAGCCCCGGCTACGCGAACTCGGCTCGATGCTGCCGCACCTGGTGTCCCTGGCTGTGGAGTGCCCCGAGGAGCCGTACGACAACGAGCCGTCAGCCCCTACGACACCACGAGTTCAACCTCAGTAGCTGGCGAATCAGTCATCCGGTTGGCAGGGTTGCGTCATGAACGCCCAGCTCCATGACGTGTCGGCCTCTTCCTGGCTTGGTGCCCCGATCGATGCCCGCTCCTTGTTCGCGCCGGAGCATGCCGCGCTGATGACGACCCTGCGCGGCCTGGCGCCCGCCGACTGGGGCAGGGAGGCGGTACCGGGCTGGAACGTCCGGGACCTTGCCGCCCACCTTCTGGGCGACTTCTACGGGCGCCTCGCCCGGGACCGGGACGGCCACCGGGACGGGCCCTCTTTCGTGCCGGGCGAGACGCTGGAGGCGTTCATCCACCGCATCAACCAGGAATGGGTCGACGCCTGTCGCCGGGTGAGCCCGGCCGTGCTCACCGACACCCTCGATCTGGTCGGTGGGCAGGTCGCGCGGTTCTTCGAGACCACCACCCCCAACGCGCCGTCGCTCGGGGTGTCCTGGGCCGGGATCGACCCGGCGCCGATGTGGCTGGACACCGCCCGCGACCTCACCGAGTTCTGGACCCACCGCCAGCAGATCCGCCACGCCACCGGCCAGGACACCGACCCCGGCCCACGGCTGCTGTCCGTCGTCATGGATACCTTCATGCGGGCCCTGCCACACACCCTGCGCGAGGTCACCGCGCCCGCCGGCACCCAGATCCAGGTGCGGATCGACGGCCCAGCGGGCGGCAGCTGGACAGCGACCGCCACCGGGACGCGTTGGTCGCTGGCCGAGCCGGGGAATGGACATCCCGCCGCCGTCGTCGGACTGGACACGGAGACCGCCTGGCGCCTGTGCACCCGCGGCATCCAGCCGAACACCGCCCTGGTCCACGCCAGGATCGACGGCAATCGACAACTCGCCGAAGCAGCCTGTCAGATCGTCTCCATCATCTACTGACTCAGGCCATTACACAGTGACATCGGTGTCCAGTTGCTTCCCCGGTAACTGGCCGCCGGTGGGCAATGCGAACTGGCCGCCAACACAGAGGTCAGCTGGCCTTCGCGGGCTTCTCAGCTCGTGCCCGGGTGCTGGCCAGGCCACCGAGCAGGAAGTGAGGGATCCCCAGGAGCCCCCTCACCGACGCTGTCTGCCATACCTACAACCGTGTGGGCGTGTGTCTGGTCATGATCGACGAAATTCACCGCTTCAATCGCCGCACCACCACTGGTGCGGAGACCGCCGACCTCCTCAAAGACCTGACCGAACGCATCAGGGCGACGTTCGTGTACGCGGGCGTCGACGTCACCCCGACCGCCTTGTTCAGCGGTGCGTGTGGTGCGCAACTCGCCGCACGCGCGAGCCAGTTAGAAGCTACAACTAAAATGACTGCCTCAGGCAGGAGTATCAAGTGTCACCGAATCCCCCTCGCTACCCGCTCTCGCTGTCGCGATAGGGTGTAACACCCAGGAGTGCGTCCAGGCAGGGAGCGTGACGGATGACCGACGGAGCCAGGGTGACCCCCCGCGAGAGGTACCGGAACCAGGTACGTACGGAGATCAAGGAGCGGGCATGGGAGCAGATCGCCGATGCCGGGGCATCCGCGCTCTCCCTGAACGCGATCGCCAAGCAGCTGGGCATGAGCGGGCCCGCGCTCTACCGATACTTCGCCGGTCGCGACGAACTGATCACCGAACTCGTCCGGGACGCTTACCGCAGCCTGGCCGACGCCTTCCGGTCCGCGGCGGAGACGGGCTCCGACCTCGCCGGGCTCGCGCATGTACTACGCGGCTGGGCCCTCGACGACCCTCAGCGGTACTTCCTCGTCTACGGCACACCCGTGCCCGGTTATCACGCACCCGATGACATCACCACGATCGCGTCGGAGATCATGGCGGTCCTCCTCGACGCCTGCGCCGCACTGCCGGCGGACGCCGCCGTGACGCCCCTCGACACACACCTGGAAAGCCACCGGCAGTGGGCGGGCGAGCACCCCGCCCCGCCCTCGGCCCTCCGCCGGGCCCTCGCGTTCTGGACCCGGCTGCACGGCGTCCTCTCCCTGGAACTCGCCGGGCATTTCGCCGGAATGGGCTTCGACCCTGCCGTACCCTTCACGGCGGAGCTCGACAAACTGCTCGCCGACTGAGCCGAGGAACGGCCGCCCGCTCCGGGCACGGAGCAGCATCGACGGTCCCTTGCACCGTGCCGGACGCCCCGGCCACCATGTCCGGCCGGACAGGCATCTCGGGCAGCCGGGCGACGACATCGTCGTCACCGCAACACCTGCCGCACGCCGACAGGCCACCAACCTGCGAACACCGCCCACACCACGAACGCGCCGAGCGGCCTCGAAAAGGGGCCCGCCCAGGCCCGATGCCCGCCACCGACGTCCTTCGAGAGCTTCCCGGGCCGGGACCGGGCCGGGACCGGGCCGGGAAGAGCCCACGTCCGGACCACCCGACCGTCACCCGACACGTGAAGTGGTACGGCTTCCCCACCACTCTGCGGGCAGCCGAGCCGCCGCAAGCCCGTCGAGCTCATCCGCCCCGAGGTTCCGCCACGCGCCGCTCGAAGTGCACGCCCCCGTACGCCGTGTCAGGGCGTGCGGCTCGTGTCGATCAGGGCGACCAACGCGTCGATACCGCCCGCCGCTGCGATCTGTTCCGCCAGGACCCCGGCCCGGTCTCGGTAGCCCTGGTCTCCCAGCACGCGGCGGGCGGCCTCACCCAGTGCCTTCGCCGACGGGTGGTTGGTACGCATCCCCACGCCCACACCGGACCAGGAAACCCGGGCGGCAACCTCGGCCTTGTCCTCGGTGGCCCCGGCGACCACGAGCGGGACCCCGTGGCGCAGCGCGAAGTGCACGCCGCCGTACCCGCCGTTGGTGACCATCAGGGCGACACGGGGCATCAGCGCGTCGTACGGCACGAACGCGGCCGCTCTCACGTTGTCGGGCAGCGCGGTCGCCCATGTCTGTGTTCCGCGGCCTCCGGTGGCAACAACAACGGTCACGTCCTCGTCCGCCAGCGCCGTCACCGCCGGATTGATCAGCTCGTCGAAGTCGGTGTTGGCCGCTGTGCCCTGGGTGACCAGTACGATCGGGAGGTCGTGATCGAGCTCGCTCCACCAGTCGGGCAGCGGATGGTCGTCGGCGGAGCTCCGGCCCAGCGGCCCGATGAAGTGCACCGGTGCGGTCGCGCCGGGGCGCGGGTACTCGAACCCCGGGACGGTCAGCTGCACCAGATCGTCCGCCAGCGCGGGCCAGTCGAGGAACAGGCCCGGCAGCGGGCGGCCGGTGATCCGTCGGCACAGGCCCGACAGGTCCCGCTGCTGCGCCGGGAAGACCACCCGCCGCACGAGCGCGGTCAGCGCCCGGTTCCGTACTCGGCCCAGTGGTCCGCCCATGGGCGGCAGGCCGAGTCCGAAGGGGGCGGCATCGGGGCCTGTCAGCGGCAGCGGAACAATGCCCGCCAGCATCAGCCGCGGGCGCCGGTCGCGAGGCAGCAGGGCCAGTGGGGCGGCGCCGAGGAACAGCGGTTCGGCCAGCACGACGTCGATGCCGTGGGCGTCGATCAGTGCGGTGACGGTCTCGTACTGCGGCTCGGCCGCACGGAAGAACATGTGGTCCAGGTCGAAGCGCATCGCGGCGAGGCCGCGTTTCCCGGCCCGCTCCGGATGGGAATCGGCCCAGGTGTCGTCGAAGTCCACCGCTTCCGGCAAGGGCGCGAATTCGGCTCCGGTGGCCCGGACCCGTTCGGCGAAGCGGCGGCCCGTCACCATCACCACGCGCTGTCCGGCCGCGACCAGACCACGAGCGACCGCGAGCAAGGGAGTGACGTGACCTTCGGCGGGTGACGAGCAGATCAGTGTTCCGGGCATGCGCGACTTCCCCCTGCGCTAACATTGGTTAACGTCTAAGAGTATTGACTACCCTTCAAGGAAGTTCAAATGAGTGGGGCGGAACGCCGCAGCTACAGATCGACGCTGCGCGCCGGACAGGCCGAGGCGACGAAACGACGAGTCCTCACGGCAGCCGCGGACCGCTTCGCAGAGCGCGGATACGGGCGGACGACGCTGGCCGAGATCGCCGCCGACGCAGGCGTCTCGGTCGAGACCGTCAAGGGCTACGGGCCCAAGCGCGCCCTCCTGCTGGCAGCGTTCGAGCAGACCTTCGCCGGATCCGAGGGTTCGGCGCCGCTGCTGGAGCGCGAGCAGTTCATGGCGATCGAGCATCTGGAGGGCGAGACCTACCTCACCGCCGGCATCGAACTCATCGCCACAGCGAACGCCCGCTCGGCCGGCCTCTGGCGCGCCTTCGTCAGCGCCGCGGACACGGAGGCCGACGTCCGGGCCACGCTTGATCAACTGCTCGACCACCGCCGCGCCGACATCGGGGAAGCCGTCGGCCGGTTGCGGCGCCGCGGCCTCGTGAACGTGTCCGCGGACGAGGAGACCGCCGCTGTCCTGTCCTTCGTCCTCTCCCCGGAAGGGTACGAACAACTTGTCCTCGAAGCCGGATTGACTGAGCGTCAATACCGCGACCACCTGGCCCGACTCGTCGCGACGGTACTGCGCCCCGGCCCCTGAGCCGTCTTGAACGGGAGCACGGGGGCGGTTGCGCTCCCGTGGGCGTGGCATGAGGATGAACAGCCGGTCCACGGACACGTCTTCGTGACATCCGCGAGGTAGGGGGATCAAGGTGCGGCGCACTGAGGTGGCCAGACGGTTGGGCGGTTTCGTCCGCGAACACCGCACGGACGGTGGCAGGCGGCTGCGACAGGCGGGCATTCTGCTGGGCGTCGGCGCCGTCGGGCTGGCCTTCGGGGTACCCGTCGCGGTCGCTTCGATCGGCACCACCGACGGCGCGCCCCAGCTGGCGGGGCTGTTGCTCGGAGTCGGGCTGATGGGGGCCGGGCTGGGGATCTGGCGGATGATGCAGGCGTTTCGTACCCGGGAGCAGTGTTTCGACATCCATGAACGCGGGTTGACCCATCGGGTGGCGGGCACCGCCAGCGTGATCCCCTGGGAGGACATCACACAGGTGGGTGCTCACGGCGACGACAGCCGGCCTCTGGCCGAAGCCCGCGGAATGGGCTTCACCTGTGACATCACGCTTCACAGCGGCCGCAGGATTCGTGTCGACACGTTCACCGAGGACGCCCGCGAGCTGGCGCTGGTGGTCCACCGAGCGGTACACCTGGGGCAATTCCCTCAGGGCCGGGGACGTCGGTAGACCGAGCGGCTCGGCGGCCGACCGCCCGGGCCCGGTCCGCCCGGCGTGCAAGACGTCGCGTTCACCCCGTCGCCGCTCGCCACCCGGATCGTCTCCGGTGTCGGCTTCACCGGCGGGGCCTGCTCGTCGTCACCGGACTCCGTGCGGGGGCCGTTCGAGAAGGTCGGCCGAATTGCGCCCTACCGGACCTGACGGCCCTTCCGGACCCTGAACCGTATGGGGGACACCGATTCCTTCCCGGCAGGCCCGGACCGCCCCGACGACGACTTCCAAGCCCTTCGCGAAGGCGCCACCGCCCCGCCGCCTCCGGAACCGCCCGACTGCCCGGACTGCGGCCTTCGACAAGACCGGTACCCCACCCTCTACGAAGGGCACTGGGTACTCCTCGAACCCGGCATCGCCGTGCCCTCTCATCATCTCCCACCCCGCCGGCGATGGGTGATCGGCGTGGACGGCACCGCGATCAACACCTGGGACGCCGAACCCACCCCCGGCGCCTTCTGCCATGTCCCACACCACCTCGTCTGTCCCTGTCCCAACGTCGGCGCCGCATGGCCCTGGCCCTGGGGGGCCGCGATGCGCGAGGAGAACGACCGTCGCTCGCAACGGCTGTTCGAGCTTCCGACCCCGGGGCTCCGCCCGGTACGGGACGAGATGTGAGCGGGCCTCGGACCCCCACCGGTCCGAGGGCCGTCGACGATGCACCCCGGCGGCGCGACGAAACCACCGGATCGGGGTTCTGGACAGGCGGGTTCCGGTACGGGGCCGGTCCTGACACCCTTGATCGCGCTCGGTCTCGTGTCACTCGTGCGAGCGGCAGAGCACTGGTTGGGTCAAACGGTCGCGGTCGCCGGTCGGACCGTTCTCCCCCGTCGGTCGACCGGCCGGTGACTCAGGGGCCGGGAGGTGGGGCATGGGGCCGGACACCTCGTCGTACGGCCGGGCATGCGACCGGGTGTACGAGCCCTCGCCCGGCGGGCCCTGCCTCCTTCCCCTGCCCGGCACCGTCGACGCGCTGCGTGCGGCCGGGACCCGTCACGGTTCGATCCCGTCCGGTCCGCCGATGCGTCTGGAGCCGGGACGGCTTGCGGACCACGACTCGGCCGCGTATCCGATCGCCTGTGGTCGGCACCTGCTGGACCACACCGTGCGACAGCGCGCGAGCCGCCCGGCCACCACGGTTCGTACCCGAACCTCCGTCCTGGGCCTGGCAGGGGACGCGAGCCGGGTCGGCGGAGCGCTCGTCGAGAACCGGACGGGTCGCGCGTCCGATCGGCCCGATCCGCACGTGCCGAGGCACGCTCAATCGCCGCCGCTTCCACGAGGGCTGCACCCCGCGGAGTTCGTCGCGACCGGTGACGCGGTGACCGCGCTGGACCCGGTGTACGGGCACGGCACGGCGGTCGCCGCCCAGTGCGCCTCCGCACCCGCCGTGGCCCTGGCCCCGCGCGTCCCCGCCCGGGGTCGACCGGCGGCCGCCGTAGCGGCGATCGGCCGTTTCCCGCAAGTGGTCGAACCCACCAGCCCGTCCTGACCTTCCTCCCGCCACGGTCGCCTCCCGCCCGCACCGGCCAGGAATCGACCACCGGCCCACGAGGCCCCCGGCCGTGTGCCCGGCGCCGGGCACACGGCCGGGGCATAGCACCGCGGCATGGTCAGGCGTGAGGTACCCGGCGCCGCGGTTCTCCGGGAGCCTGGGGCCGGTCAACCCCCACAGACACACCTCGCGTGTCCCATGAAACGAGGAAGCATGCGCATATCCAGGCTGGTCCCCGCCGTCTCGGCCGCCGCGGTCTCCGTCCTCGCCCTGCTCTCCCCCACCGCCTCGGCGGCCGAGTCGGTCCCGGCCCAGGCGGCGCCGGTGACCAAGGCCGTACAACCGATCATCGGTGGCGGATACGCCCAGAACGCCCCCTGGGCCGCCCGGCTGTACTCCAACGGTCAGGAGACGTGTTCGGCCACGATCATCGCGCCGACGTGGATTCTCACGGCCAAGCACTGTGTCGCCGGTGGCGGGCTGTCCTTCCGCATCGGCAGCCTCGACCAGTACAGCGGCGGCACCGTGGCGAACGGCATCCAGACCTACACCCACAGCGCCGACCTGGCGCTGGTGCGCCTGGACCGTTCCGTCCAGGGGACGTACTCCCAGCTCGGACAGGCCGGGACGGTACGGGTCGGGCAGAACGTACAGGTGTGGGGCTGGGGTGCCACCTCGCAGTGCGGCTCGGAGGCCAACTGCCAGTCCCGTTACCTGAAGGTGGCCAACGTGACCGTGACCAGTGGCTGCACCGATGCCTACGGCGGCTCGGCGATCTGTGCCCGGCGCGGCGACGGCATCACCGCCGGCGGCGACTCCGGCGGCCCGATGACCCTGGGTGGTGTCCAGGTCGGCGTCGCCTCCACCAGCGACCGCCAGACCACGACGGCGTACACCAACGTCACCGCGTACCGCTCCTGGATCCAGTCGATCGCCGGCGTCTGATCACACGAGCAGGCATGTCCGGCCGCCGTCGGGACCGGCCCCGGGACCGGTCGCGAACTGCGTGAGGAATCTCTGACGGTCCGTGGCACCCGCGCTGCATGCGTGGGCGCCACGGACCGTGGCCGTTCGTCACGTCGGCCGTGCTCCGGGAGCGCGGGAAGGCGGAGAGCGTCCCGCCGACGCCCGCGCGACGACGAGGCTCTCGCATGCCCGTACGCTGTACGTGCCCGGCCCATCCCGTGATCATGAATCCCGCGGACCGGGAACGGATGGCGCCGATCCTCGGGGCGCCCCAGGGGTCCGCAGGCGCTCGCCGTCGTGGTCCCGTGTTCCGGCGACGTTGCCGGGCCCGAGCCGGGTATTCCCCTTTCGCGGCCGACTCCGGCCCTCGTGATTATGCATGGCGACATCATTTTGCATACAGCGCAAAATTGCATAGCATGCACATTCATGAGTACCGCCGACCAACCCCTCGGGCTGCGCGAACGCAAGAAGCGCGCGACACGTGATGCCCTGGCGGGTGCGGCGCTGCGCATGGCCGCGGACCGCGGAATCGAGAACGTGACCGTGGAAGCGGTCACCGAAGCGGTGGGCGTCTCCGTCCGCACCTTCTTCAACTACTTCCCGTGTCTTGAAGACGCCATCACACGGTCCTGCCAGGACAACGCCGAGCGGATGCGCCGGGCCGTCCTCGACGCGCCCGAGGAACTCTCGGCACTCGGCGCCCTGCGTGAAGCCATCGCGCAGGAGCTGGCCCATATCGAGGAGGACCACGAGCGCTGGGAGCTCCAGACGGCCGTGCTCAAGAGGAATCCGTCATTGCTGCCCGGCTTTCTGGCCACCCAGGGCGCGGACGAACGCGCGCTGATCGCGGTGGTGGCGGAGCGCCTCGGCCAGGATCCCGACTCCGACCTCCACCCCAGGCTTCTCGTGCACGTGACGATCGCCGCCGTACGCGCCGCCGTCGAGCTGTGGGTGGCCTCCGGGCGCACCCACACGTTCGAGAGCACCTACCGCGAGGCGTTCGCTTCGCTGGCCGCCGGTCTGAGCGACTGAAACACATCCGGGTCCCCCGCCGGGGCCCTTTCACCAGAAAATGAGGAACGTCAGCCGATGACCGCTGCTGTCACACCCGACGCCGGGGCCGCCGATGCGCCCGTTGAGGCCGCGCCGGCCATGACTCGTCGTCACATACTTCAGGCCATGTCGGGCCTGATGGCCGGCATGTTCGTGGCCATCCTGGCCTCCACGGTGGTCTCCAACGCCCTCCCCAGGATCATCGCCGATCTGAACGGCAGCCAGTCCTCGTACACCTGGGTGGTCACCGCCGAGCTCCTGGCGATGACGGCGACCGTCCCGATCTGGGGCAAGCTGTCCGACCTCTACGACAAGAAGCTGCTCATCCAGCTCTCCCTGTCGATGTTCGTCGTCGGCTCGCTCGTCGCCGGCTTCTCGCACAGTGTCGGCCTGCTCATCGTGAGCCGCGTGGTGCAGGGCATCGGAGCGGGCGGTCTCACCGCGCTCGCCCAGGTCGTGATGGCGGCGATCATTCCGCCGCGTGAACTCGGCCGCTACTCCGGGGTGTTCGGCGCCGTCTTCGCCGTCGGCACGGTCGCGGGACCGCTGATCGGCGGTGTGCTCGTCGACACGTCGTGGCTGGGGTGGCGCTGGTGCTTCTTCATCGGTGTGCCGTTCGCGTTGCTGGCGATCGTGCTTCTCCAGCTGACCCTGAAACTGCCGACGGTCCGCCGGGAGGTGAAGATCGACTATGTCGGTGCCCTCCTCATCATGAGCGGGGTCAGCGCCCTGCTGCTGTGGGTGACCCTCGCCGGCAACCGGTTCGACTGGCTGTCCTGGCAGACCGCCGCCCTGGTCGTCACCGGTGTGGTTCTGCTGGTCGCCGCGGTCGTGGTCGAGTCCAGGGTCCCGGAACCGATCATCCCGCTGGACATCTTCCGCAATCGCACGGTGACACTGACGACGGTGGCGAGCCTGCTGGTCGGTGTGGCCATGTTCGGCGGCACGGTGTTCCTCTCCCAGTACTTCCAGATCTCGCTCGGCAAGACACCGACCGTGGCGGGGCTGATGAGCCTGCCGATGATCCTCGGTCTGATGATCTCCACGACCGTCGCCGGGCAGATCATCTCCGCCCGGGGCAAGTGGAAGGGCTTCCTGATCGCGGGCGGCATCATCATGACCGCGGGCATGGGCCTGCTGGCCACGATCGGTGCGGACTCCTCGTTCGGGCTGCTCAGCGTCTACATGGTGGTGCTCGGCGTCGGCGTCGGCATGCTGATGCAGAACCTGGTGCTGGCGGCACAGAACGACGTACCCGCGTCGGAGCTCGGCTCGGCGACCTCGGTCCTGTCGTTCTTCCGCAGCCTCGGTGGGGCGATCGGCACGAGCGCGCTGGGCGCCGTGCTCGGCCACCGGGTGACGAGCGAGCTGGAGAAGAGCTTCGGCGGGGCGGCCGGCGGGGGCTCGACGCACGGCATCCCCGACCTCAGCACCCTGCCCGCCCCGGCCCGGCAGGTGGTGGAGCACGCGTACGGAGTAGCGACCGCCGAGGTGTTCCTGGTCGGAGCCCCCTTCGCGTTCCTCGCCCTGATCGCCGTGCTGTTCATCAAGGAGAAGCCGCTCAAGACGACGAGCGGCATGGAACGGCTCGCGGAGGAGAACGCCGCGGCGGCGAAGGCATCGACCACGCCGACGCACTGAACGGATCGCATCGCACCGGGTTCCTCGGGAAGCGCCGTCGGACCCGGGCTCCATCCGCGGGCGGGCAATCCTGCGGCCTGCGCGTGGGAGTGCGACGCGCACGGCGGCGGAGGGCGGCACGCCGGTCCGGGCCGGCTTCGAACACCGGCCCGCGACGGCGTGCCGCCCGCTGCTTCTTGGGCGAAGACCGACGAGGGCAGGCACGACCGCATTTTCCCATTCACCGGAATTCCGTCATTTGCCGACGGGCGTCCGGTGCGGCTTCAGCGTCCGCGCACCGTCCAGCCCGCGTTCCCCTGCCGGTCGGAGGCTGTTGATCTTGCGACCGTACGTTTCCAGCCATGTCTCGTCGATCAATTCGCGTTGCTTCCGCGCTGCTGACCGCAGCCGTACTCGTCCCCTTGTTCACGGCCCCGCCCGCCGGTGCCGGAACCAAGTCGTCCGGCTCCGCTCCGGCAGATGGCCGGGTCGTCGTCTCCGAAGACTTCTCCGGCAATTCCCTGCCTGCGGGATTCCGGCCCGCCGAGGGCACCTGGGAGGTCAAGAACGGCCGGTTGTACGGCACGTCGGCCGACAGCAACCAGCAGAGCCGGATCACCTTCGGCGAACACCTCAACGACTTCCGCATCGAGGTGACCGCCCGGTTCGAGTCGGTGAAGGACTCCGCCCGTTGGACGGCGATGGGGCTGGACGTCCCCGCCAACGGCTCCGTCCCGTGGTCGATCGCCACCATGCGCAGCGGCACCACCGCCTCCAACGGCCTGGAGTTCGCGCAGCGCACCCCGACCGGTACGTGGAACGTCACCGACACCGCCGCCGCGGCCTCGGCGGCCGGGACCGGCCGCGACGTACGCATCGCCGTGGAGGTCCACGGCACCAAGGCCCGCTGGTTCTTCGACGGCCGCGAGGCCATGCGCACCACCCGTGTCGCCCGCTCCGCCGAGGGCGTCGAGGCGCTCGTCGTCAACGGCTCCACGGTCTCGTTCGACGACCTGAAGGTCACCGAACTCCCCTCCGAGAGCTGGATCCGACCCGCCGGCTCGCCGATGACCGTGATCGCCCACCGCGGCGCCTCCTCGGCCGCCCCGGAGAACACTCTGGTGTCCGACGAGGTCGCCCGGCGCGGCGGAGCCGAGTACATCGAGAACGACGTGCAGCCGAGCAAGGACGGTGTCCCGTACGTTCTGCACGACAGCACGGTCGACCGCACCACCGACGGCAAGGGCGCCGTCCGCAATCTGACCTCGGCCCAACTGGACGCGCTGGACGCCGGTTCCTGGTTCGGTCCTTCCTACACGGGCACCCGTATCCCCACCCTGGCCGCGCAGCTCGACGACCTGCGGAGCCGTGGCGGCAACCTGCTGCTGGAGATCAAGGGAGCCCACACCCGCGACGAGGTCGCCACGATCGTCAAGACCATCCGGGACCACGGCATGACCGACCGGGTGTTCGTGCAGAGCTTCGAGGTGGACGCGCTGAAGTACACCCGCGAGCTGGCGCCCGAGCTGCCGCTCGGCCTGCTGCGCGGTTCTCTGGACGCCGACCCGGTGGCCCTCTCCAAGGAGCTCGGCCTCGCCTCCTACAACCCGTCGGACGACGCGCTGTCCAAGCGGCCCGGCGTCGTGGCCGACCTGCACCGCGCGGGCGTCGCGGTAATGGTCTGGACGGTGGACAGCCCGGCCCGCTGGCAGGCTCTGGAGGCCGGTGGGGTGGACGGCATCATCACCAACCGCCCGGCCGAGCTGGCCGGTTGGAACGCGGCCCAGCAGCAGGATCGTCCCACGCCGCCGGCCGCACCGACCGTGACCATCACCTCCCCCGTCGCCTCGGCGTCGTTGGACCGCTCGCAGACCCCGGTCGCCGCGGTCCAGGCCACCGGCGCCGACAAGGTCACCCTCACCCTGGACGGTGACGCCGTCACGCCCGGCAAGCCGCTCGACCTCACCGCGCTGGCCGCCGGAAAGCACACCCTGCGTGCCGAGGTCACCGGCCCCGGCGGCACTGCGCACGCGACTTCGACCTTCACCGTCCGTGCCACCCCGACCGGTCTGGCTCACCTGGTCCTGACCTCGGGCGCCGATGCCAACCGGGTCGCCACGATGACCACCATGCTGGGGCACCGCCACTACTCCCAGCTCGCCAACTGGGCCGCTCACCAGTCCGGGAACGGCCTGGACGCCGCTCGCGCCGCGCTGATCGTCGCCGAGGCCCGAGCCCTGGCCGCCGGATAGCACGCAACACCGGCGTCCTGCCGGCCGGGTGTTCCGGATCGACCGGTCCCGGACATCCGGCCGCGGGATCGGCCGCATGCCGGAGGAGCAGTGGGGGCGCGGCAACGCCGCGCCCCCACGCGGGTTTGGCGACTGTGCGGAGACGAACGGCCGGGCACGGCGGCAGCGCTCGGCCGACACCGACGGGAGTGCGAGGGCCCGGTTGCCCGGGCCGTTTCCGCTCGGCTCACGCCACGTCCGGGATGCGCGCGATTCCTCCGCCCGTCCGGACGCGGAGTCACACGCCCTGCGTCCCGCCCTCGGCCTCCTTCGGCATCGCGGGCGGGGCCTCCTTGCTGAGCGGAGAACCGTCCACTAGGTTCAACGGCTGCCGGACAGCTGTCCGGTCGAATTCACCATGCCGTCGGATCCGGCCGGTGCGGCAGAGCGGTCGATCCCGGCCACCGGCTCTCCCGTACCCGCGTCGCCCCACTCCCCCGGACGAGTCCGGCCTCCGGAAGAGGTCCGCTCCTCCGCAGGCGCCCGGCCGGACCGTCTCGATCCGGCACGCGTCCGCAATGCGAAAGAAGGCTGAGCATGGCCCCATCGACATCCAGCGTCATCACCCTGAGCGTCAACGGCGAGCAGCACACGTTACCCGTCGACCATCGCACCACACTGCTCGACGCCCTGCGTGAGCGCCTCGACCTGACCGGCACGAAGAAGGGGTGCGACCAGGGCCAGTGCGGCGCCTGTACGGTGCTGCTCGACGGACGCCGCGTCGTTTCCTGTCTCCAGCTGGCGGTCGCCGCCGAGGGGGCCGCGGTCACCACCATCGAAGGCGTCGCCGACGGGGACCGGTTGCATCCGGTGCAGCAGGCATTCATCGACCTGGACGGCTATCAGTGCGGCTACTGCACGCCCGGGCAGATCTGTTCGGCTCTCGCGGTGCTCGAGGAGCACGCGGCGGGCTGGCCGAGCTCCGTGACCGCAGATGTCCGGCCCGAAGAGGGAGTGCCCGCGCTCACCTCCGAGGAGATCCGTGAGCGGATGAGCGGCAATCTGTGCCGGTGCGGCGCGTACGTGTCGATCGTGGCCGCCGTGGCACGGGCCGCGGAAGCCGGAGCCGGGGCGGAGGCCGGAGAAGCGTCCGCGGCCGACGCGGAGGCCGGGGCCAAAGGGGCCGTGGCGTGAGGGAGTTCGGTTACGAGCGTGCGCTCGACGTCCCGGGTGCGGTCGCCCTCCGCGGCACCGGTCCCGAGGCCCGGTTCCTCGGCGGCGGTACCAATCTCGTCGACCTGATGAAGGCCGGTGTGGAGCGGCCCGCACTGCTCGTCGACATACGCCGGCTCCCCCTCGACCGGGTCGAGCCGACGACCGACGGCGGACTGCGCATCGGGGCGACGGTCACCAACAGTGATCTGGCGGCCCATCCGGACGTGCGGCGCCGCTACCCCGCGCTCGCGCAGGCGGTCCTGGCCGGCGCCTCGGGCCAGTTGCGCAACATGGCCACGGTGGGCGGGAATCTGCTCCAGCGGACCCGTTGCGGCTACTTCACCGACGTCAGCGGTCCCTGCAACAAGCGCTCGCCCGGCAGTGGTTGCCCGGCGATCGCGGGTGAGCACCGCAATGCCGCGATCCTCGGCGCGTCCGAGCACTGCGTGGCCGTCCATCCTTCCGACATGGCGGTCGCGCTGGCCGCCCTCGACGCCGTCGTCGTGTACGAAACGGCCGACGGACCGGGCGAGTTGCCGATCACCGGGCTGTATCCGCCGATGGGCGACGCCCCGCACGTCGAGACCGCCCTGCCACCCGGCGCGTTGGTCACCGGCGTCACACTGCCACCGCTTCCTTCCGCGGTCGGCTCGCGGTACCGGAAGGTGCGCGAGCGGGCCTCGTACGCGTTCGCGATCGGCTCCGTCGCCGCCGCGCTCGACGTCCGGGACGGTGTCGTGCGCGATGTGCGTCTCGCGTTCGGGGCGGTCGCGTCCCGGCCGTGGCGGGCCCGGGCGGCAGAGCGGGCGCTGGTCGGCGGTCCGGCCGGTGCGGAGGCGTTCGGCGCCGCGGCGGACGCCGAGCTGGCGGCGGCCGGGCCGCTGCCTGGGAACGCGTACAAGGTGGCGCTGGTGCGTGACCTGGCCGTCACCGTTCTGACCGAACTCGCCGAGGAGGCCGCCCGATGACCACGACGACCGAGGCAGCCGCGCCGACGAGGGCCGTCGGCTCCGCGCACGCCCGTGTGGAGGGCCGGGCCAAGGTCACCGGGGCGGCCCGCTATGCCGGGGAGATCTCTTTCGCCGATCTGGCGCACGGCTGGCTGGTGCTGTCGTCCGTGGCCCGCGGCCGTGTCCGCCGGGTCGAGGACGCCCCCGTCCTGGAGATGCCGGGCGTGCTCGCCGTGCTGCACCACGGGAACGCGCCGCGCGTCGACACCGACTACGTGGGCATGCTGGGGCGGCCGAACCCGGTCCTCGGACTCTTCCAGCACGACCGGGTGCCCTTCGCGGGCTGGCCGGTGGCGCTGGTCGTGGCGGAGACGTCCGAGCAGGCCCGGGAGGCCGCCGAGGCTCTGGTGGTCCGGTACGACGAGGAACCGCACGACGTGGCGTTCGACGCCGGGCGCGCCGACGCCTACACGCCGCGGAACAACCCGATGATGCCGGCCGAGACCGAGAAGGGGGACGTGGAGGCCCTGCTGGGTGATTCCGCCGTCGTCGTGGACGAGGAGTACACCACTCCGGAGGAGCACCACCATCCGATGGAGCCGCACGCGGCGACGGCCCACTGGGACGGCGGACGGCTCGATGTCGTCGACTCCAACCAGGGCAGCACGTGGGTGGCGGGCGAACTCGCCAAGCTCTTCTCGCTCGACCCGGCTCGCGTGCGCGTACGGTCCGAGCACGTCGGCGGTGCCTTCGGCTCGAAGGGCGTCGGCCCGCACCAGGTGGCCGCCGTCATGGCCACGACCATGCTGAACCGTCCGGTCCGCGTCGTACTGACCCGCCGTCAGATGTTCTCCCTCGTCGGCTACCGCAGCCCCACGGCACAGCGCGTCAGACTCGGTGCCGACGCGGACGGGCGGCTGCGCGCGTTCGACCACCAGGCACTGAATCTGTCCTCGACGGTGCACGAGTTCATCGAGTCGAGCGCCGTGCTGGGACGCGTGATGTACGACGCCGACGCGCATCACACGCTTCACCGGCTCGTACGGCTCGACGTGCCCACCCCGTCCTGGATGCGCGCGCCCGGCGAGGCACCGGGCTCCTTCGCCCTCGAATCCGCCCTCGACGAACTGGCGGAGAAGTGCGGCATCGACCCGATCGCACTCCGCGTGCGCAACGAGCCGGTGACGGGGCCGGTGTCGGGGCTGCCCTTCAGCAGCCGCAACCTGCTCGCCTGCTTCGAGGAGGGGGCCCGAAGGTTCGGCTGGGCGGACCGCGACCCTCGTCCGGGCGTGCGCCGCGAAGGGCGCTGGCGGCTCGGGACCGGAACGGCGGCGGCCACCTACCCGTCCGGAGTCGGCCCGTCCACTGCGGCCGTGACCGCGGAGACCGACGGGACGTTCACCGTGCGGATCAACGCGGCGGACATCGGTACCGGGGCGCGGACCGCGATGGTCCTCGTGGCCGCCGAGGTGCTGAAGGCGGCTCCGGACCGTATCCGTGTGCGCATCGGGGACAGCGACCTCGGCCCGGCGATGATCGCCGGTGGTTCGATGGGGACGCGTTCCTGGGCCTGGGCGGTGACGCTCGCGGCGGAAGAACTGGTGAAGCGGCTGGCCCTCGGCGGCGGAATCCCGCCCGAGGGAATCACCACCCGCTCGGACACCGCCGAGGCCGTCGGCTCGCTGACGAAGAAGGAACGGCACTCCTTCGGGGCGCAGTTCGCCGAGGTCGCCGTGGACGTCACCACGGGTGAGGTGCGGGTGCGGCGGCTGCTCGGCATCTTCGC
Source organism: Streptomyces sp. CB01580 (assembly GCF_001905795.1). Lineage (GTDB taxonomy): Bacteria > Actinomycetota > Actinomycetes > Streptomycetales > Streptomycetaceae > Streptomyces. Next base: position 41,391 of record NZ_LIXJ01000030.1, on the reverse strand, counting down.
GGCGGGCACCATCGTCAATCCGCTCACCGCCCGCAGCCAGTTCATCGGCGGGATGACCTGGGGCCTGTCCATGGCTCTCCACGAGGAGGCGGTCAGGGACCGGGCGTCCGGCGTCCATGTCGGCGCCGACCTCGCCGGGTACCACTTCGCCACGCACGCGGACGTGCCGCTCATCGAGGCGGACTGGGTCGACGATCCCGTGCCGGACGATCCCGTCGGCATGAAGGGCATCGGCGAGATCGGTGTCGTGGGCGTCGCGGCCGCGATCGCCAACGCCGTGTGGCACGCGACCGGTGTACGCCACCGGCACCTGCCGATCCGCCCGGACCGGATCCTCATCGCGTCCTGAGGACGGCCTGGGGGCGGGGGACGCGGTCGGGCACCGGGTGACCGGAGCCGGGCCGGCATGCCCGGCGTGGCCGGGGGCGGCACGAGCCCTTCCCGGCCACGCCGGCCGATCCGCCGCAGGTCGTAAGGCCGCTGACGTAGGTGCGGGGTACTGCCGCACGACGACGACACGGCGTCGGGAGCGGTGAAAGGCTGGCTCGTGTGACGACGGCGGGCGGACGGCCGGCGCCGACGGACGAGCACCATGTCTCTCGCGGCCGGCCGCCGCCGCGCCCCGTCCGATTCCGCCTCCCGCTGACGGGACGGGCATGCCTGTCCCGAAGGAGATCGTGTGACCATCTTCAGAGCAGCCGCGCGCCGTGTCTCGGCCGTGGGCCTCGCCCTCACCGCCTGTCTCACCGCACTGCCCACCGCGACGGCGGCCGCCTCGGACCGCGACGACGGCGTGGCGCGATCCGGGGCCGGACTGGGCCGCTACTACCATCAACGCCTCGACTGGCGCAGCTGTGTCCTGGGCCCGGACGACGCGCCGGGGAGCGCTCTGGAGAAGGCGGGCGCGCGCTGCGCGGACGTGACTGTTCCGCTCGACTACTCCGATCCCGGCGGCCGTACCCTCACCGTCGCGATATCCCGGCTCCGGGCCACCGACACCCGGCACCGGGTCGGGCCGCTGATCATCAACCCCGGCGGCCCGGGCGGTTCCGGCCTCGATCTCCCTCCGCTCATCCGCGCGGCGATGAAGGACACAGGCCCGCGCTACGACATCATCGGCATGGATCCGCGCTTCGTCGGCCGCAGCACTCCCCTGGACTGCGGCTGGCCCGTCGGCCTCTCCCTCTTCTCCTCCGGTGTCGGCAGGGCCGGGTTCGACCGCCAGGTCGTCCTGCAGAAGAGCCTGGCCGACCGGTGCCGGGCCACCAACGCGTCCGTGCTGCCGCACGTCACCACCCGCAACACCGCCCGCGACATGGACGTCGTCCGGGGCGCGCTGGGTGAGCGGAAGATCTCCTACCTGGGCTACTCGTACGGCACCTACCTGGGCACCGTCTACAGCCAGATGTTCCCTGGCCGCTACGACCGGATGGTGCTCGACGGGGCGCTGGACCCCCGTCGCTACAACCCTCGTCTCATGAAGGGCCTGGAGCGCGAGAACGACCGCGCGCTCGCGGACTGGGCCGCCTGGGCGGCTCGGCGCGACAGCGCCTACGGACTCGGTCGCACGCGTGACGAGGTGCTCACCACGGTCGAACACGTCATCGACGCGGCCGCCCGGCGGCCGCTGACGATCGGTACCGCCCCCGAGGTGTTCCGACTCGACGACACCCAGGTGCCCTTCGTGGTCTTCATCGGGATCGCCGACGACACCGATGAGGCGCGGGCCGTCCTCGGCGAGCAGGTGTCCGTCCTGGCCGAGGCCGCGAAGGGACACCCGACCCGGCTCTCCCCCCAGTTCGCGGCGATGCTCCGGTCGACGCTCGGCGGTGAGGGCTCCCAGACCGGCAGTGCGCAGTCCGCGATCCTCTGCGGGGACGCGAGCGCCCCGCACGACCCCGAGTCGTACTGGCGGGACATCGAACGCAGCCGTGCCGCACACCCGGTCATCGGCCCCATCGCCAACAACATCGGGCCGTGCGCCTTCTGGGACCGGCCCCGCGAGAAGCCCACCCAGGTGCGTCACGACGCATCGGCCCTGATCGTCGCCGCCACCGGTGACCCGCGCACTCCGTACACCGGAAGCGTCGCGCTGCGCGGCCTGCTGCCCAGCTCCAGGCTGGTCACTCTCCAAGGTGCCAACCGGCACACGCTGTACGGCACGTACGGCAATGCCTGCGTGGACGACCAGGTCAACCGTTACCTGGCCACCGGCAGGCTGCCCGCAGCGGACCTGACCTGCGTCAAGCAGGGCGGATAGCGCCCTGCGGTTCGCTTCGTCGAGGGGGTGAGCCGGCATCACACCGTAGGCGCGGTGGCGGGCACCGAGGTCTCCGCTGCGGCCGGTGCCGCGCCTCCGGCCCTCGTGGACGCCGTGAACACACGGGACCCCGGCCCGATTCCGGCGGGCCGGGGTTGTGTGTGGGGTGAGCGGTCGGGTCAGTAGTCTTCGCCGAAGCCGCCCTCGTCACCGCCGAAGCCGCCCTCGTCACCGCCGAAGCCGCCCTTTTCGCCACCGTGGTGGCCGTGGTGGTGGATCACGCGGAAGCTGGCGACGACTCCGTTCTTGACGTGGACGCCGCCCTTGACGTGGCCCGGACGGACGCCGTCGCTGGAGCTCCACGGTCCGACAGTGGCGATGGGGGCGCCGTTGTCGCAGGTGACACCGCGGAAGACCTCGACGGTCTTGTGGCTCTCGTTGCGGATGTTGAGGGTCCTGGATCCGAGCCCACTGATCACGGTCACGCAGCCGCCGCGCTCGTCGGCGAAGACGCGCTCGTTGATGAGGATGCGGCCCTTGTGGTGGTGGTGCCGGTGGTGGCGCTTCTTCTCGTGGCCGCCGCCGTGGCCGCCGCCGTAGTTCTTGCCCTCGTTGCCCTTGCCCTCGTTGCCCTGGCCGGCGTCGCCGCCGTTGAGGGCCATGGGGGCGGCCTGCTGGACGATGGGGGCCGCCTGGGCCGGCTCGGAGGTGGCTGCGGAGGCGTAGGTGATACCAGTGGCAGCCAGGGCCGCCGCGGCCGCGACAGCACCGGTAACAACGGTGGAACGGGTAACCATGTCACTTCTCCTGTCTCAGGGAGGCCGGCTGAGCAGTCGACCCGTGATTGAACGTACTGACGGTCCCCATACCTGTCATATCGGACACGTTGCCGTGCGCGGCCGGAACGCCTATCGGGGTACACGACCTACGCCAAATGCTATTTCCGGATAATCCGACAAACGCTCAACTCCCCTGAAAACAGGAGCCCTTGATATTTCGTTGGTCCGTCCGGGCGACTTCCTGAAACCCGCTCACCCCCGCGACAGCGTGTCTTTCGTTGACACGCCCCGAACAGCGAACATTCCCGCCCCGCACCCATACCCGCGTCCCGCCCGACGCCCCTGTTCCGCCCGACGCCCGGCGCACCCGGGACCGGCCGCCGTACCACCGCACCGCTCCCCGACCGCGGGCGACCGATCGCGCGTCGCGTGTGAGGCGCGCGAGGAAACCGGGACGCTGCCGCTCCGGCCGGGGCAGCACCGGGACCTCAGCCGCTGGACATCGAGGGTCCCGGCCCCTGCCCCTCCTCATGGGCATGGGCGTGGACACGGCGCAGCAGCGCCGCCAACTGCGCCTGTTCGGCAGTACTCAGGGGGGCGAGCAGTTCTCGCTGAACGCCCAGCGCCTCCGCCTGAAGATCCACGAGCACCGCGCGGCCCGCCGGACTGGACGTCACCGTCACCCGGCGGCGGTCGTCGGTGTCGCGGGCCCGCTCCACGAGTCCTGCCACCGCGAGATCGTCCACGATCTTCACCATGTCGCTCCGGTCGATCCCGAGCCGCGACGCCAGTTCCCGCTGCACATGGGGACCGAAATCGACCAGCGCGGACAGCACGGCCATGTGCCACAGCTTCATGTCCCGCTCCGCCAGCCTCGCCGCCAGCCTGCTCCGCGCGGTCTTGCCGGTCCTGGACAGCAGGTAGGTCGTGAATCCCAGAAGGCTGGGCGGGATCTCGCTCATCAGCCTCATCCTAGGTCTCCCGTACCTGATGACCGGCGGGTTCCGGCGCGGGTCGGCCCTCGATCACCAGCGGTCCGGTGAAGCCCCGGACGACGACGGCCACGGGCGGACTCCCCCGACGGCACCGGACGGGGGACCGACCGGCCACGACCCGCGCCAATGGCGAAAACTCCGGAAAGGTCCATGAGGACCGTCCGGTCCGCACTCGTCGCCGCCCGTGCCGATCGGCGCCGTGCCCGACCGTCCGGACCGTCGCGACCCGGTCCGTCCGTCGGCCTCGCGGCGCCGCTACGACTGCCCGCGTGCCCAGTCACGCAGGGCGGCTCGTGACGAGAACGCCGCCACGTCCTTGTCGAGGGGCTGGTCGGTGTACTGGTGAATGCGCCAGGAAGCCTTGATCCGGGGCTTTCCGGCGGTCACGTGGTCGGCTATCCACAGGCCGTCCCCCGCGTAGGACGTCGTGTCGTGGTGCGGCCAGAAGGTGCGGTTGCAGTACAGCAGCACCTTGTGATGCGGCCGCAGGCGCTTGATCTCACAGATGAAGCGATCCTTCTCGGCGTTGCTCGGCCGGGTGCCCTCGCCGTTCTCCTCCCAGTCCACGGCGAGCAGATCGCCCGCCTTCTCCGGCGCCTTACTCAGGAAGTACTCCACCTGCGCCGTGATGTTCCCCGGCCGGAGAAAGTGGTGGAAGGCGACCACGCACTCCGCGTCCCTGGCCCGTTTGACCTGCGAGGACAGCCGGGGATTGACGTAGGAACGGCCTTCGGTGGCCTTGATGAGGACGAAGTCCTGTCCGTCCGGGTCGAAGGACGACTGGTGGGCGCTGACATCGACACCATGCAGCATGGCATCGCCCCCGGATCTGCTCGTGGTTCCGGTTTTCCTTGTCTACGTGCCCCGGCCGCTCGGGCCCATCCGCTCGGTGAACAGGCGAACCGTTTTTCCCATCGGTGGAATAGGGCTGCCCGGCGGGAAGTTGGGGATGCGACGAGAGCACCTCACACACCGCAGGCACCATGGGAAGGTCGGATCCATGAAGATCGGCATCATCGGGGCGGGCAACATCGGCGGTAATCTCACCCGGCGCCTCACCGCCCTGGGGCATGACGTCTCCGTCGCCAACTCCCGGGGCCCGCAGACGCTCACGGAACTCGCCCGGGAGACCGGGGCGACCCCCGTCACCGCGGCGCGGGCCGCCCGAGGAGCCGAGGTCGTGGTGGTCACCATTCCCCTCAAGGCGGTCCCGCTGCTGCCCTCGGGCCTGCTCGACGAAGCCGCGGAGGGGGTAGCGGTCATCGACACCGGCAACTACTACCCGCAGCAGCGGGACGGCCGGATCGCCGCCATCGAGGAGGGGCTGCCGGAGAGCCGGTGGACGGAGCGGCAGATCGGCCACCCCGTGATCAAGGCGTTCAACGGGACCTACGCGCAGGACATCCTCGACAACGGCCGCCCTCAGGGCAGCTCCGGCCGTCAGGCGCTGCCGGTGGCCGGTGACGACGCCGCGGCCAAGCGGGTCGTAAGGGATCTCATCGACGAACTCGGCTTCGACACCGTCGACACGGGCGGCCTCGACGAGTCCTGGCGGCAGCAGCCCGGCTCGCCGGTCTACGGTCATCGCGGTGATGTCGAGGCGGTCACGAAGGCGCTCGCCGAGGCGTCCCCGGAACGTACGGCGGAGTGGCGCGCCTGAGGGTCCACGGCCTCCGCGCCCGGTTCGTCGGGCCCGGCTCGCGTCGGCCGGGTCCCGCCGGGCGCCGCGCACCGGAACGCTGTGCCGCGGCGGTCCGGTGCGCGTGCCGGTCGCCCCGCGCGTCGGCGGTCCGGGGCGGCCGGGCGGTCGAGGGGCGGTCCGGCTACTCCTGGGCGTCGTCGGGCCGGGCCGGAAGGCTGTCCATGAACGAGCTGACGGAGAAGACCGCGCGGCCGGCCCCGGGCGGACCGTAACCGGGAGGCGAGCTGAGGCCGAACTCCTCCATGGTCGCCCGGTAGGCGTCGAGCAGGCGGATGTGGTACTCCAGCGGCGCCCCGTCGGGGTTGGTCTTCCCGAGCGGGGTGGTGGGCTCCGGGCACCAGGTGGTGAAGCGCGGCGTGATGCCGTGCGACATGAAGAACCGCAGCCCCTCGGTGGTCGACTCGATGGCTTCCTTCACCGTGGTGAAGCCGAAGGGCGCGGCCATCTCCACGCCCGCGACGAAGTTGGGGATGACGTTGCGGGCGCCGAACACGTCGGCCGAGTCCAGGATGCGGCGATGCCACTCGTCGCGTCCCACATAGCGCTCCTTGCCCGGGCAGTAGAGCTCGAAGAGGCGGCGGTCCCACACCTCGTAGTTCGGGTGGTAGATCTGGATGCCGTAGTCGCGGAAGCGCTGGACGTCCGCCTTGGGCAGGGCCTGTGCGACGACCTTGCCGATCCACCGGCCGGGGAAGCGCTCCTCGATCGCCTTGGCGTACTGACCGTAGAAGTCGGCCTCGTCGCGGCCGCCGATGTGGGAGGTGATGGCGCCGCCGGTGAGGGTATAGGCGGTGGACGACTTCGCGGTGTCGTACTTGTCGATGATGGCCAGGGCCTCCAGGACCTCCTCGACCGGCTTCACGCCGGTGTAGGCACGTCCCGCCGCCTTGTGCTGGCGCCAGTTGTGGTTGATGTCGCAGTACTGGCACTCCTCCTTCGCCCCGAAGTACTGGCAGACCCGGAAGACCGTCAGGTAGACGAGGTAGCCCCACTGGATGGTGGGTGCGACCTCCATCACGGACTTGCCGTTCTCCAGGGTGTGCCGGTAGTACTCCGGCATCGGGGGCAGGCCGACGTCGGAAATGCGCCGACCGTCCAGGTACAGCCCGAGCACCCCGTCGTCGTCGGCGGCGACACGGTACGGAGAGGCCGGATTGACCCGCACGGAGACGACGGTCCGCCGCAGTTCATAGGGGCCTCCGGTGAGCACGATCTCCTCCGGGGGGCGGCGCAGTGCGGCCGCGCCGAGCTCGGGGAGCGTTCCGTGGTCGAACGAGAAGATGAAGTACGACTTCGGCTTGACGTCGCCGTCCTCGTTGTCACTGAGCGCGGACTCGTCGAACGCCACGCCGCCGCGCAGCAGGTCCTCCTTGATGACGGCTTCCCGGGGGACGTGCGGGAACTGTTCCATGAGCCGCTCGACCAGACGGGTGCGGCTGCCATCGGTGTGGCCGCTGTCCGTACGGCTGTGCTCGGTGTTGGGGTCGGTACTGCTGGCCATGTGCGGGACTCCTCGGTCCGGTCGAAGGCACTCCGGATACGTCACACTGTGCAACGATCCACGGGCGCCGGCGGTGCCCGGCCGCAGGGGGTGTTCTGCCCGGTTGCGGCGCGGCTGGTGTCCGGGCCGTCGGTGGTGCGGTCCGGGTCGGGGTTCAGTCGCCCCAGTGCGTGGGGCGGCCGAGGGAGGTCGGTAGCTTCGTCGCCGCATCGCCCCTGGCCGCGTTGAGCTGGGCCTGGGTGAGGAAGAGACTCGCGGTGAGGTCGGCGGCGGACAGGTCGGCGTCCCGGAGGTCGGCGCCTATCAGGTCGGCCAGTCGCAGGTCGGCGCCCCTGAGGTCCGCAGCGATGAGGTAGGCGCCGCGCAGGTCGGCTCCTCTCAGATCGGCGCCCGTGAGCCGGGCACCGATGAGGTCGGCGCCGCGGCGGTCACGCTTCTTCCCGCGGGGTGCGGTGGCCCGGACGGCCCGGCTCGCACGGGACAGGAGTGCGGCGACCGACTCGCGGTGCGCGGCCACGTCCAGTTCCGCGAGCCTGTCGGCCGGCAGACGTGTGAGGCGTTCCGTCTCCTCCAGGCAGCGCCGAATCTCTCCGTGGAGGGTCCGGGCCGGTCCGAGGGACAACGCCTCCGTGAGGTACCAGAGGAGTTCGTGGAGCTGTCGCATGACCGGGAACACCTGGAACATCCGCCGGGCGGTGTCCGGCGACCCGCGCCAGTCCCGCCCTTCGAAGGTCTCGCCTGACACCTTCTGCCCGGCCCCGAAGCAGTCGTAGACGGTGCAGCCGGGAAAGCCGCGTGTGCGCAGTTCGGTGTGGATGCCGCAGCGGAAGTCCTGCTGGAGGTTGCTGCAGGGCTTCCCGGCTTCCTTGTCGATCGCGAAGTCCGAGGACCGGGTGAGGGTCAGCGCGACGCAGCAGAGTCCGAAGCAGTTCGCGCAGTCGGCTCGCAGTGTGGCGTGGTCGGAGCCGGGGCCTGGGACATGGGCGGGCACGGTCGGTAAGTCCTCCGGGTACGTGACTGTCGGACCGTCAACCCTATCGGTGGGCGTCACTCGTATGCGCCGCCCCCGTGATCGCTGCCGGGCGCACCGGCCGCCGTGGCGTCCGTTTCACCCTGTTTCCTCGGTGAAAAGCGCCTCCCTTCACGCCTCTCAGCACGAAGCCGACCGTCCCGCCCCGCTCGGTCCGCCGCCGCAGCCCGCTCCTTCGCGGACTCCCCGCGGCCTTCCTCCTACCGCTGCTCAGCCTGGCCAGGCCCGCGCCGACGGCCCGGAAACGACATCGGCCCCGCCATCCTGAGGCACCGCACCGCACCACACCGGAACGGCATACGCCCCGTACGCCGACGAAACGGCGCTCTGCTTCCAGTACGGCGAGCGCCGGTGGCACACCGAGGAGACCGTCGTCCGGCTGGTCCGGCGCCCGGGCGGTCGCGTGCTCACCGTCGTCGGTCCGTCCGCCCCTGCCGGCAGAAACGGCTGCCACAGCCGGACACCGGTCCGTACGATCCGGCCTACGACGGGACGGACACCACCGCGGACGACTTCTTCCTCCGGGTCGACGAGCAGGTGTCCGACGCGCGTCGCCCGGCCGTCCTGCGCGAGCGCTGTCTGCGGGGTCTCGATCCCGTGCGACCTCGCGCGCAGGCTCCCGATCCGGCCGGCGGACACCCCCGCCCGGCCCGTGCGCAGGCGCCCGACCTCTCCATGAACTCGGTGGCGCGCCGTGTCCGAGCGGCTGTCAGTGCCGCGCAGCACACTGACAGCAGTACCGCACGGTGAAGGGGACGCTGATGGGCATCGGGGACGACACCGGCTTCGAACCGGCCACGGGGGACGGAGGGGTGGCGGTTCCGGACGAACGACGCGCGGCATCCGTGCGCACGGCATTCGAGGGGATGCTGCAGATCCGTCGGCTGACGAACGCCGGGCTTTCGAGCCCGGAGGGCGTACCCGCGCGGTGGGAGACGCACCGGCCGGTACGGGCCGTGGCCCTGGCCCTGGAGGCGTCGGGCCTGACAGCCTCCGCGGTCGACGATTCCGGCGCGCGGACGGCGACCGGCTACCGCGTAACGGCGGGCGAGGCGCCGGACGGCGCGAGAGTGGAGTGGGTCGGTCCGCCGGGCGGCGGGGCCACGCACGCCGAGGAGAAGGAACTGGGCCGGTGCGCGGCCGTGCTGCGGGAGCTGGGCTGGACGGTGCTGCCGTACCGGGGACCGCGCCGCCGCAGGTTCCTGGAGGTCGAACCACCGCCGGGCATCCGGAGCCGGGACCACGGCCCGGAGTCGCTCCGGTAGCGGCGCCTTCCGCCCGACCGGCGCCTCCACCGTGCGATCCGGTTCCCGACGCCACCTGACGGGCGCTCCGCCGTCGCGTCGTACGGAGGCGTCGAAGCTCCTCCCACTCGTCGAGCAGGTGTGCCCCGGTCATAGGATGCGCTCGTGACCCGGTTCGATGAGGTGAAGGCGACGTTCTGGGGCGAGGGTCTGTACGGGGTGCAGCCACCGTTGACGGACGCTGCCGTTCTGGATGCCGAGCTCCGGCTCGGTGTGCGGCTGCCGGCTTCGTTGCTGGAGCTTCTACGGATCCGGAACGGTGGAGCGGTCGCGGCGCTGTGGAACGCCTTCCCGACCGACGTGCCGACCTCGTGGAGCGAGAGCCGTGTCCCGGTCGACGATCTGATGGGCATCGGCCGACACGACGGCTGCCTCTCGCTGCTGGACTCGACCTACCTGATCGAGGAGTGGGGTCTTCCCTCGCCTCTGGTGCTGCTCTCGGGCGACGGCCACTGGTGGATCGCGCTGGACTACCGGACGTGCGGCGCACAAGGCGAGCCGTCCGTGACCTGGTTCGACGCGGAGGTTCCCGCGGAGCTCCCGCTGGCCGAGGACTTCCGGACGTTCATCGAGTGTCTGACCGCTGCTCACTCCCTCGACGCCGTCGACGGCGGCCGATCCTCGTCATGAGCGTGCTCTGAGCGCACTTGCCGCGTTCGAGCGCCCGCGGTTCCGAACTGCCGACGGACCTCGCGGGCCACGAACCTCGTGAGGCTGTCGCGCAGAGAGCACTGCCGGATGCCGACTGGTCCCCGCCACGCTCGATGCGGTGGCGGTCGGCGCGACCGGAGGAAGCGGGCGTCGAAGCCAGCGCACACATGCGCGAAAAGCCGCTTCGAGCCGGAGCCGGTCGCGTCGGTCCCGCACGTAATTCCGACTGCGTCCACGCTGTCAGACCCATGGGGAATGCTGGTGGGTCCGACACCTCTGAGCGGGAGATGCTGTGATGCGCACCGACGAACTCGCCGCGGCCCAGGCGTATGTCCGACTTCTGGAGGCCACCCGGGCGGCGTTGACGGATCCTGAGGACGGCCCCTTGTACGTGCCGTTGCTTGCCTCCCCGATGGCGGAGGCCGATGGCGCGCTGGAGCGGGCGGGGCTGAGCGGGAACGAGTCGCGGTTCTTCGACCTCGTGTCAACGCTCCGGCCGAGCATGTCGGGTGGAGGTCACTGAGCCGACCGGGCGGAGCGGCGCTGCCCCTCGCTCCGGGCCGCGGCCCACCTCCGGCCCCGTTACCCACCGGGCAGCCACACAGTCCGGGGCGGGGCGGGCGCGGCTGTCACCCTGTCGGCGGTCTTCAACTCTTCGCGCCGATGCGCCACCATGCCGGTACGGGCCGGGCGACGATCCGGCGGCTGCCGCTGCACCGTGTGCGCGTCCGCCGGCAGCCCCGCACGACCACGTCATCCCTCCGACGTACTGCCATCCCTTCGAGCCACTCCGTCACACCGGGGGTTCCGACTCCATCTTCGTCGAATTGATCCAGCGTCACCCTCACCCGCAGACATCTGCTTACCCGGGCGAATCTACAACTCCAGAGCTTGCCTCCCCCACGCAGAGAACGCGGTTTCGCGTGAAGTGGAATGAAACGATTCAACGCGCCTGATCACGGCGAGCGGTCACCGTTCGCCGGACGACTCCACCTGTGAGGTGTCCATGCTCCGGGACCCGCTTCAAGGTGTTCGCGCAGCCGGGGGTGCCGCGGGACCCGTTCGAGAAGCTGGAGGACGCGGCGCAGGTACACGCCTTCACGGGCGTAGCGCCGAAGGTGTCTTTGCACATCCCGTGGGACAGGGTCGACGACTACGCGGCACTGAACCGGCACGCCGCGGATATCGGCGTGCGGATCGGGACGATCAACTCCAACGTCTTCCAGGACGACGACTTCAGGCTGGGGTCGGTCACGCATCCCGACCCGATGGTCCGCGGTCCGGTGCGAGTCGCGCCGAGCCGGGCCGAGTCGGACCTGGTCCGGACCGGGCCGGACCAACCCGAGCTGGACCGGGGCGCGGGGGCCGACGGACCGGCGGCCTCCTGCGTCTGCCTGGTTCCGGGAGGCCGGTGAACGCCGCCGCCGAGTGCGGAATCGCTCGACGAACGACGAGAAGGGAAGGAAGCACATGACCGATGTCTCTCCCCCCGCGCTCCACCGCGGGCTGCCCCGCGTCACACGCCGTCCTACCCGGGTCGGCCTGGTCTCCGGTGGACTCGGCGCGTACTGGCCCCAGTTCCCCGGTCTCCTCGACCGGCTGCGGGAATCGGCTCGATTCGTGACCGAACGGTTCCAGGAGATGGGCTGCGACGTCGTCGACGTCGGCTTCGTCTCGGACCCGCAGGAGGCGGCCGGGGCGGCGGAGCGCCTGCGCCGGGCGGACTGCGATGTCGTCGTGACGTATCTGACGACGTATCTCACCGCCTCGATGGTGCTGCCGATCGCCCAGCGCGCCCATGCCCCGGTGCTGGTGATCGACCTCCAGCCGACCGAGGCCATGGACCACCCGAACACCGGAACGGGCCAGTGGCTGGCGTACTGCGGGCAGTGCCCGCTGCCGGAGATCGCCAATGTGTTCCGGCGCAGCGGTGTCGCCTTCCGCTCGGTCTCCGGCCATCTGCACGACGGCAACGCCTGGAAACGGATCCGGCGCTGGATCACCGCGGCGCGGGTGCGCGGTGTGCTGCGGCACGGCCGGCACGGGCTGATGGGCCATCTCTATCCCGGGATGCTCGATGTCTCCACGGACATGACACTGGTCTCGGCCCGGTTCGGCGGGCACGTCGAGGTCCTGGAGTTCGACGATCTGCGGGTCCGGGTCGCGGCCGTGACCGACGAGGAGACCGCCGGACGGGTCGCGCTCGCCCGCGAGGCCTTCGCTCTCGACGCGTCCGTGAACGAGGACGACCTCGCCTGGGCCTCCCGGGTGTCGGTCGGGCTGGACCGGCTCGTCGAGGACTTCGGGCTCGACAGCCTGGCGTACTACCACCGCGGTCTGGAGGGCGAGATCCACGAGAGGCTCGGCGCGGGCATGATCCTCGGCGCCTCGTTCCTGACCGCGCGGGGCATCCCGATGGCCGGGGAGTACGAGTTGCGCACCGGTCTGGCCATGCTGATCGCCGACACCATCGGCGCCGGTGGCTCGTTCACCGAACTCCAGGCCCTCGACTTCCGGGACCGGGCGGTCGAGATGGGCCACGACGGCCCCGCCCACCTCGCGATCAGCGCGAGGCATCCGCTACTGCGCGGGCTGGGGGTCTACCACGGCAAGCGGGGGTGGGGAGTCAGTGTCGAGTTCGACGTCGGACACGGCCCGGTGACCACGTTCGGCATCGGTCAGGAAGCGGACGGGACCTTCACGTTCGTCGTCTCCGAGGGCGAGGTCGTGCCGGGTCCCCTGCTGGAGATCGGCAACACGACGTCGCGGGTCGACTTCGGCTTCGACCCGGGCGAGTGGACCGACGCGTGGGCGGCGACCGGCGTCGGTCATCACTGGGCCCTGTGCACCGGCCACCGCACCAAGGACCTCGGGGCGGTGGCCGATCTGCTCGGCGTCCCCTCCCGCGCGGTCACCGGCCCCGGACCCCTTTGAACGGTTCCCTCCGCCGGGGGTCCTTCTCTCTCCCCGGCCTTCCGGTTGTCCTGAGCGCACCTGTTCCGCGTGTTCCGGTTCTTCTCGTCGGGGCCTTCCGGTCCCCCGGTCCGCCCTGCTCCGCCTTTCCTCGTCCGTCCCTGGTTCGTCCTTCGGCGTGCCGCCTCAGGCGGTCGTCCCGGTGACGGTGGCCAGGCCGAGTTCACGTTCGCCCAGCGGGGCGAAGAACCGCGCCACGTCGTCGTCCGTGACCTCGGTCAGCTCCGCAGGACTCCACCGCGGGCGGCGGTCCTTGTCGATGATCTGGGCCCGCACGCCCTCCACGAGGTCGGGCCGGGCGAAGGCGGTGCACGACGTGCGGTACTCCTGGTCGAGCACCGCCTCCAGGCCGCCGAGCCGACGGGCGCTGCGCAGTGCGGAGAGGGTCACCTTGAGCGCGGTGGGCGACTTGGCGAGGATCGCCGCGGCGGCCTGCTTGGCGGCGGGCACGCCGCTGTTGTCGAGCCGGTCGAGGATCTCCTCGACCGTGTCCGCCCGGTAGCAGGTGTCGATCCACTCACGGTGCGCCCCCAGTTCGCCCTCCGGCGCGGAGGCGGCGTGTGCCCGCACCGTTGCGTCGATCTCGTCGGGTGTGCGGCAGTCGGCGAGTGCCGTGGTGAGGGTGGTGAGGCGCCGAGCCGGTACGAAATGGTCGGCGAGCCCGCACAGCAGGGCATCACCCGCTCCCACCGCGTCCGCCGTGAGTGCCAGGTGCGTGCCGAGCTCGCCGGGGGTGGACGCGAGCAGGTACGTTCCGCCCACGTCGGGGACGAAGCCGATGCCGGTCTCGGGCATGGCGACGCGCGAGCGTTCGGTGACGATCCGGACGCCGCCGTGAGCCGAGATCCCCACGCCGCCGCCCATCACGATCCCGTCCATGATCGCCACATAGGGCTTCGGGTACCGGGCGATGCGGGCGTTGAGCCGGTATTCGTCACGCCAGAACGCGAGTGACGCGGTGCCGCCCGCTCGGGCATCGTCGTGGATGGACCGGATGTCCCCGCCCGCGCACAGGCCCCGCTCTCCCGCACCGGTGATCAACACGGCGGTCACCGCGTCGTCGCGCTCCGCTTCGGCGAGCGCTTCGTCGATGCGCAGCACCATGGCGTGATTCAGCGCGTTGAGCGCCCGCGGCCGGTTCAGCGTGATGTGCCGGACACGCCCCTCGGTGTGCGTCAGGACAGGATCGTCATGGTTCATGAATGCGCTCCGGTCAGCCCTTGTGCCGCATCGTCCGTCGCATGCGGACGATCTTCCACCGCTCATTGTCGGGGGCGGGTTCCTCACTCGGAAGGCGGGGGTGCCGGGCGTCACCGGGTCCGGGGCCGCCCGGGCCGGGAGGCCCGCCCGGTCCAGGAGGCCTCCGGGGCGCGGGCGTCCCGGCAACCGTCGTCCGGCAGCCTCGCCCCGTCGCCGTCTGCGCGTCGCGGTCGGTCCGCTGTGGCGGCCTTCCGTCACCGGCTCGACAATTGAGTGACCCCGTACGGGCAAGCCGCCCGTGAGCCCCGCCGGACGACCTCCGGAGCAGGTATGACCGATCACGACCGGCAATCGAGCACCCCCGCCGCGCCCCGCCGGCCGATCGAGCAGTCGCACGGTCGCGGTTCCGTGACGGCGGAGGGTCTCGTGATGAAGCGGACGGGCAGTTTCGACTGGGATCTGGACACCGGCACGCTCGACATCGACGAAGCGGGTCTGCTGGTCCTGGGGCTGGACCCGTTGTCGTTCGATTCCCGGCCCGAGTCGGCGGTGGAGCGGCTCGACGCCGCCGAGCGGGCCCGGCTCGACGAGGCGGTCAATGACGCGATCGTCGGGGGGCGCAGTTCGTACAGCGTCCATCTCCGAGTCCCCCTGGACGGTGGCAAGGACCAGCGGACGCACGTCCAGGCACGTGTTCTGCGCGGCGACGACGGCCGGGCCCACCGGGTCGTCGGGGTGGTGCGCGATTCGACGGCGGAAATCGACCACTCGGAGTTCCTGCTGGACCTGGAGAAGCGGACGCAGCGCCAGACCAGGATCGTTGAACGCACGACGAGTGCGCTGTCGCGTGCGGTGACCGTGGACGACGTGACCGCCTCGCTGACAGGTCCGAGCGGCCTGGCGCGGATCGGCGCGGACGGTCTCGCGCTCGGCATGGTGGAGAAGTCGGCGCTGAACGTCATCGCGCTCAGCGGTGACGCGTTGGAGGCGGTCACGGAACTCGGTTCCGGTGAGGAACTGGACCGGAGTCTTCCGCTGGCCGACACGGTGGTCAGTGGCCGTCCCCGGTTTCTGAACTCCGTTTCCGCGCTGGTCGGCCGGTATCCGGCGGTGGCCCCGTACGCCGAGCACCTGAGGTTCCGGGCGGCCGCGTATCTGCCGCTCGTCGCGCAGGCGCGTACCGTGGGGTCGCTGGCGCTCTTCTACCGCGAGCCCACGGCCTTCGATGCGGACGAGCGCAGTCTGTGCCTGGGGCTGGCCGCCATCGTGGCGCAGTCGCTGCAACGGGCGAAGCTCTTCGACGAGGAGCGCGAGTTCGCCACCGGTCTCCAGTCGGCCATGCTTCCCCGGCGCATACAGGAGATCCAGGGCGGCGAGATCGCCGTGCGGTACCACGCCGCCTGGAGCGGGCGGCAGATCGGTGGCGACTGGTACGACGTGATCGCGCTGCCCAAGGACCGTTTCGGGATCGTGGTGGGTGACGTCCAGGGCCATGACACCCATGCGGCCGCCATCATGGGGCAGCTCCGCATCGCGCTCCGGGCATACGCCGCCGAGGGACATGCTCCGTCGACGGTGCTGGCCCGCGCCTCGCGTTTCCTCTCCGAACTCGACACGGAACGGTTCTCGACCTGCACGTACGCCCAGGTCGACCTGGGCTCGGGGGCCGTGCGCGTGGTGCGCGCGGGGCATTTCGGGCCATTGATCCGGCAGGTGGACGGCCGGGTCGGCAGTCCGCAGGTGCGCGGTGGTCTGCCGCTGGGCATCTCGACCGACTTCGGGGACGAGGAGTATCCGGAGACCCGTCTCGATCTGGTTCCGGGCGAGACGCTCGTCCTGTACACCGATGGGCTGGTGGAGGAGCCGGGGGCCGATGTCGAGGTGGGCGTGCAGGCTCTGATCCATGAGGTGAGCACGGGGCCCGCGGGGGCCCAGGCACTGGCGGATCATCTGTCGGACCGACTCTGGGAGCGCTGGGGGTCGGGGGACGATGTCGCCCTGTTGGTACTGCGGCGCAGTCCGGACCCGGGATCGCCGCGGGCCCCGCGACTGCACCAGTACGTCCACCAGGCGGACCCGGAGGGGCTTTCCGACGCCCGCACCATGGTGCGTCAGGCCCTGAACGACTGGGACATGGCCGAGCTGGCCGACGACGCCGAGCTGATGACCGGCGAACTGCTGGTGAACGTGCTGCTGCACACCGAAGGCGGTGCCGTGCTCACCCTGGAGGTGCTGCCGGAGCCCGTGCGTCGGATCCGGCTGTCCGTGCAGGACCGTTCCAGTGTGTGGCCGCGGCGTCGCAGCCCGGGTGAGACCGCGACATCGGGGCGGGGGCTGCTGCTCATGGACGCCGTCGCCGCCCGTTGGGGCGTCGAACCACGCGGCGAGGGCAAGGCCGTCTGGTGCGAGATCGGGCCCTCGAAACCATCCGGCCCCTCTCCGGCGAAGTCCTCGGCCCGGACGTGACGTGACGGGTGCACAGCAGCGGGTGGTCCGTCTCTCATGGGACGCGGCGCCCCGGCCGATCGTCCCAGCACGGCGGTGTGGGCCCGTGGACAGCACCGGGACCACGGGGGCGTCAGGGCCGCACGGTGCGGCCCCCGCCCGAACCACACCCTCCCGCCGCCGGCAGTGGGCGGAACCGCCACACCGACTCCTGCGACAACCGGGGCTTCAGAGGCGGCGGTACATGACGTGCAGCCCGACGAACCCTTGTGCGGGATGCCTGAACCCCTCGGGCAGGGTGCCGAGGATCTCGAAACCGAGCGAGCGATAGAGCCGGACGGCATGGGTGTTCGTCTCGACCACCGCGTTGAACTGCATGGCCCGGAAGCCCGATGAACGGGCCCAGTCCAGTGTGTGGACGCACAGCGCCCGGCCGACTCCCTGTCCGGAGTATCGGGGGTCGACCATGTAACTGGCACTGGCGATGTGCGAGCCGTTGCCCATGTGATTGTTGTTCATCTTGGCCGTGCCGAGGATCGTCCCGTCGTCGCCGACCGCGACGACCGTGCGATTCGGCCGGGTGAGAAGCCACCACGAGCGGGCGTCGTCCTCGCCGAGGTCGAGCGGGTAGGTGTAGGTCTCGCCCGCGGCCACGATGTCGTGGAAGAACGGCCAGATGGCGGGCCAGTCCTCGGCAGTGGCATCTCTGATCAGCATGGAGACAGGATGTCGTTGCCGGGCCCCGGGCACGAGTCGATTACCTGTGGGGGCGCCGCGATGTGAGCCCGCGCAGCCTCAGCCGGGCGAGCACCGCGCGCACGCTCGTGGCCCTTGCCGTCGTGCCGGATACCCGCTCGGGCACGTGCCTCCGCTCCCGTTCCCGTTTCCGTTTCCGTTTCGAGGTGCCGAGCGAGTCGGTCGCGGAAGCAGCCAGGGGTGCGGGCGTGAGCGGGAAGGCAGGAGCGCGGGCGGGCCCGGCCCCGGTGTTGGTGTTGGTGTTGGTGTCACTCTCGGTCTCCAGAGCGGGTCGGATGGCCTGAACTGACTGGTCCGTGGTGGCCGTCCTTCGCCCCGGCCCCTGCTCGTCCGCGTCGGCGAGACGGTGTCCGGGGCCATGGCCTCGACAGTCGGCATCCGTCCGTGGAACCGGCCGGATCCTTCTGGCGCGGTCCACCTCCGCGATCAGGTCGGCCTGCCGTCGCAACGCCTCCTCCGGTTCCTCAGCCCGCATCAGACGCGCCATCGTGTCCTGTGCGTGAGGCGGCACCGTCGGCGCGAGGACCGGTTCGGGCCGGATCCCGGCAAGGTGGGCCCGCTCGGACGGTTCGTCGATCAGCTCCGCCACTCGCAGAGGATCCAGCGTGCCGGCCAGCACGGCCGCACGGGCCCAGGGATCGTCGGTCAGTGCCATCAGCCGCTCGACGCGCCGCACACGCCAATTGCGTGCCCGCTGGTCCGCGCCGCCCTCAAGCCGATCGCGCACCCAGGCCGGGCTCCGTCCCGTGAGGAGCAGGGGCTCGCGCGCCGCGAACCCGGCGAGTTCCTCGGCCAGATAGAGCCAGACCACCGCTCGATAGCGGTTCAGGTAGAACGTGATCGGCGTGAAGCACCCCGCGCGGGCCAATTTGGCGAAACGGCCCGCGCTGACCCCGATCAGGCGGGCCCCCTCCGCCGTACCGACTGCGCGCACCCTTTCCCTCAGCACGTCAGGGAACCCGTCCCGCGCCCGCAGCCGTTCGATCTCCTCACGGTGGACCCGCGGACTGCCCTCACCCCGCTGCGTCGACACACGCACCAGGCCCAGATGCACGGCGATGATGAACTCGCCGCGCTTCAAGTGGAGTTCGCGAGCCGCCGTGCTCACAGCCATCGTGTTCGCGGTCTCCACACCCACAACCCCGGCAACCGTCATGACATCCCCCCTCCGGTTGATTACTCTCTGTGATCAGAGTACTCCGGAGGCGGCACACCCGCGCGGCCTGTGGAAAACTCCCGTGCGGATCAGGCCCGGTCCTCCTCCTCGTCCCCGTCCTGGCGCGCGGCGACGCCGAGGTGTTCACCGACCCTGTTGACGAGCAGGGTCATCTCGTAGGCGACCTGGCCCACGTCGGCGTCGGCCGCACTCAGCACGCACAGGCAGCTTCCCTCGCCGGCGGCCGTCACGAACAACAGCGCCTCGTCGAACTCCACCATGGTCTGCCGGGCCCTCCCCGCACGGAAGTGGCGCCCCGAACCACGGGCGAGGCTGTGGAGCCCCGACGAGACCGCGGCGAGATGTTCCGCGTCCTCACGCGCGAGCCCCGTGCTCGCCCCGGTCACGAGTCCGTCGTTCGACAGCACCAGCGCATGCCGTATGTGCCCGACCCTGTTCGTGAGATCGTCAAGGAGCCAGTCGAGTTCCTTGTCCAGCGCCATGTGCCCTTTCCTCCCCGCTCATGCGTTCCCCGTGCCCCGCGTTTCGCGTAAGCCTTGCGCACTGGTCACGAACGGGCAAGCACTACTCGGTCACGTGGCCGGGTCCCAGCGCCTCGACTCCGTGACGGCTGGTAAAAGAGGCACTGTCCACCGGGCCCGCACCACTCACCCCTGCGGGACGTCGGCGCACGGGTCGTCGTCCGCCGAGCGGGCCTCGTCGGCGACAGCGGGCGGCACCGCGGAAGGAGCCGTTCCCCCGGTCGTGGCCGACGAGTCCTCGGTGTAGGAGCTGCCGAGGACGACGCGGATTCCGGCCGAGTCGGACGCATCCGTCCTGGCTCCGGGCAGGAGCCGAGCGGCCTTCTCGGCGTCGTTCCGCAGGCCCGGTCCGTATTCGACGACCGTCGAGACGTGGTCCTGACGGCTCGCCGTGGCCGCGGTGGTGACGGTGAACCCCCGGGAGCGCAGGAGGTCGGCGGCCCGGGCCGCGAGCCCGGTGACCGTGGTGCCGTTGTAGACGGCGAGACTGATGCCCTTCCCCAGGAGCGGGTCGGCGGCAGCGGACGGGGCGCTGTCGCCGTCGGTCCGGTCGCGCTCGGCGGACCGTCTGCCGCTGGCGTCCTTGCCGTCGACCGTGCGGTCAGCCTTCAACGCGGCCCAGAGGGCGTCGGCGTCGGACTCGACGATCGCGACGCGAGCACCCTCGTAGCGCCACGGGACGGTCACGAACTTGGTGTTGTGCAGGTCGACGTTCTTCATCGACATGGCGAAGGCGAGCAGCCGGTCGGCCGATCCGAGCCCGGGGTCGACGGTCAGCGCATCGGTGGCCGCGTCGGCGAGGGGCAGAAGCGTGGTCGGGTTCATGCCGCGCGACTTGACCTCCTTGATGAGCGAGGCGACGAAAGCCTGCTGACGCTTGATGCGCCCGAGGTCCGAGCCGTCACCGATGCCGTGCCGCAGCCGGACGTAGTCGAGTGCCCGCTGCCCGGAGACGGTCTGCGGACCCTTCGCGAAGATCCGCGCCCCCCGGGTGGGCAGTTTCGGGCTGAGGTCGCGCTGATGGATGTCGTGGGGCAGGCAGACGGGCACGCCTCCGACCGCCGAGGTGAGCGCGGAGAAGCCGGCGAAGTCGACGACGACGGTGTGGTCGACACGCAGGCCGGTGAGGCGTTCGACGGTGTTCTGGGTACAGGCGGGGTTGCCCTCGGCGGTCTCTCCCACCGAGAACGCCGCGTTGAACATGGCGCCGTGCTTCGGGGCGGTCCACGCGCCTCCCGGAAGTCTGCACGCCGGGATCTCGACCAGGGAGTCACGGGGGATCGACACGGCGACGGCGTGCTTGCGGTCGCCGTACACATGGAGGAGGAAGGCGGTGTCGGAGCGCCCCACCGCGCCCGTGCCACCGCCCAGTTCGCTGTTGCCTCCCGCACGCGAATCCGATCCGATGACCAGGACGTTCTGGCCCATCGACGAACCGGGCGGCCGGTCCCCGGAGAGCCCGTCCGCGCTGAAGGTGTCGATGCCGCCGTTCAGTTTCAGGTACACCCACCCGACGCCCGAGACGAGCAGCACGAGAAAGGACAGTCCGGTCACGGCCGTCCGCCTCAGGCGTCCGACCCGCGACCGGCCCGTCGCCGCCTTGCCATGTGTTGTCATCGGCCACCCCGTTCGTCCGGTTCCAGGAGGAACACCTGCCTTCCGTCGAGGAAGACGCGCGCCACCATCCTGTGGTTTTACAGTTGCGCAATGTAGCGAGTGCCGTTGTTCGAATGGATCACCGGACCTGCCCACAATCAGCCAGAAGCACTTCCCGGGAACTACGAGCGCAAACACCGGCCGAAACGCGGCACTGAAACGCAGTTCTCTCATGCCACACAACTGCCCGCCTCGCCCGCACCGTTGGACCGTGGTGCTCGTGGCGTCCTTCCTGACGGTCCCCGCTGCCGGGAAGGACGCCACGCCCGGCCATGCGCGGAGGCGGACGGAACGACGGACCCCGCTCCCCAGACATCACTTCAGGAATTGCGCAATTATGGGAACCATGAGGTCGTCCTCGGCGTTCACCCTGGTGACGACAGACGACGCGCTGATCACTGATCGCTGAAGCGCTGTACCACTGGAGGATGTTCATGGGTGTGAGCCTGGCCAAGGGCGGCAATGTCTCCTTGTCGAAGGAGGCACCCGGCCTGACCGCGGTGACGGTCGGTCTGGGCTGGGACGTGCGCACGACCACGGGCGCCGACCATGACCTGGACGCGAGTGCGCTGCTGTGCTCGCAGACCGGGAAGGTCCTCTCCGACCTGCACTTCGTCTTCTACAACAACCTGACGAGCCCCGACGGTTCGGTCCAGCACACCGGTGACAACCTGACCGGGGAGGGCGAGGGCGACGACGAGTCCATCAATGTGGACCTGTCCGCCGTGCCCGCCGATGTCGCCAAGATCGTCTTCCCGGTCTCCATCCATGAGGCCCAGAGCCGCGGCCAGAGCTTCGGCCAGGTCCGCAACGCCTTCATTCGCGTGGTGAACCGGTCGAACGGCGTCGAGCTCGCGCGCTACGACCTCAGTGAGGACGCCTCGACCGAGACCGCCATGGTCTTCGGCGAGCTCTACCGGCACGGCGCGGAGTGGAAGTTCCGAGCGGTCGGCCAGGGCTACGCTTCGGGGCTCGCCGGAATCGCGTCCGACTACGGAGTCAACGTCTGATTCCGCAGGCCGTTCGCGCCCGCTGAACCCGCACCCGGCCACTCTCCCCGACCCTCCGCGGGTTCGGGGAGAGTGGTCGGCCTCGCCAGGTGCCGCTCCTGGCGAGGCCACGACGCCGGTACCGGCCGTGGGCCGCGGGGCCACGTGCCGTGGGCCGCGTCGCGGAGGGGCGTCGGCGTGGTGCCGTGTTCCGCTCCCGCGGCGATTGCGCGATCATTTTGACATGTCCGGTGACCACGCACATGTCCAGGAGTTCTTCACGGCCCGCGCGGCGGGCTGGGACGCCCGTTTCCCCGATGACGGGCCCGCCTACGCCGCGGCCGTCGAGGCTATCGGTCTGCGCTCCGGTGACGCGGTCCTCGACGCGGGCTGCGGCACGGGGCGGGCACTGCCCGCTCTGCGGACGGCCGTGGGACCGGACGGCACGGTCCTGGGCGTGGATCTGACACCGGCGATGCTGGAGTCGGCGGTACGGGCGGGCCGTGACCGCAGCGGGCTGCTGCTCCTCGCCGATGTCGCCCGTCTGCCGTTGCGGTCGGGGGCGCTCGACGCAGTGTTCGCCGCCGGTCTCATCTCCCATCTGGCGCACCCCGGACCGGATCTGGCCGAGCTGGCCCGGGTGGTGCGGCCGGGCGGGCGGCTGGCATTGTTCCATCCCGTCGGACGCGCCGCTCTGGCGGCCCGCCACGGCCGCCCGCTCACGGAGGACGACCTGCGGGCCGAGGCCAACCTCCGTCCGATGCTGGCGCGTTCCGGTTGGCGACTCGACGCCTACACCGACGTGGACGACCGGTTTCTCGCGCTCGCCACGCATACGGCCTGACGCCCGCGCTGTACGAGCGCCTTGACGCCCGCGCTGCACGAGCGTCTTGACGCCCGCGCCGTACGAAGGCGCCGATACGTACCGCGCAGGCTTCAGGTGCGCGCCGGGGACGCGCCGACGGGCGAGGGAACGCACGCCGACCGGGGGCGCCGTCCCCCTCTCCGGTTCAGTCCTGCCCGGGTGCTTCGGCGCGCCGACCGTGCGGAACCGGACAGCCGCGAACGCCCGGAGTGGGGAACGTCC
The DNA here is from genome assembly GCF_001905795.1 of Streptomyces sp. CB01580. Classification (GTDB taxonomy): domain Bacteria; phylum Actinomycetota; class Actinomycetes; order Streptomycetales; family Streptomycetaceae; genus Streptomyces. The sequence goes on along the minus strand of NZ_LIXJ01000030.1, from coordinate 18,365 downwards.
CCAGCCGGGCGACTTCGTAGCCGTTCGGGTACCCCTTGATCTCGGGGTTCTGTCGCGCGTAGTGCGGGTCGGTGCGCGGCGGCAGCAGCCGGACGGCCCGCGCCCTCAGACGGAGCGCGCCATGGGTGAGCCCACGGGCCACCAGCCCGGGGCGTTCGTACCTGAACGCTCGGAGCAGCGAGTCGTCCAGGAGCGCGAGGGCCGCCTTCCGCGCGACCGGCGCGAGGGGGCGCGGGTACCAGGAGCCCATCAGGTCCAGCGTGGCGTCGGAGACGCGGCGTCCGCCCTCGTCCCAGCCGAAGTGCTCGGCCTCGTAGGCGTCCAGGGTGCGCTCGAAGTCCTCGTACGTCTCCGGCAGGTCCTTGATGCCCATGTGGGCACCGAGTGTCCGGTAGTAGACGGCGCACGCCCGCAGTTCGTGGGACGACAGCCGGCGCCAGCCGAAGTCGTCGAGCCACCGCTTCGGCGTGACGACGAACGTGCACAGCACGTAGCGCATGTCGTCATTGCTGATGTCGTAGCTTCGGTGCATCTGGTTGATCCGGCGGATGGCCGTCCGACCCGCTTCGTCGGCGAAACCGTGTTCCACGACCGTGTCGAGGAGAAGTGCGGTGTCGTCGTAGCGCTTCTGCGACCGCTCGGTCAGCTCGGCGGTCTCGGCGAGGAGCCGGCCGATACTGGGGACGGCATAGGTGCGGTACAGCGCGAGTTCGAGTGCGCGGGCGATGTCCCACGGAAACTCGTAGGTCGCCGTGATGCGATAGATCCGCAGGAAGTCCCGTTCAGGATCGAGACTCTGAATCTCCTTCAGACGGTCGCACCGCTTCACCCGGCTACCCCCTCGCGTCGGTCGGAAGTCCAACTCTACGTCGACGGAAGGCGGGCACCGCACTCGAAGGAACATCTGTCGGCCGGGTCCGGATCCGGGACCGCGGCGGACGAGCCAGGGAGCGGTGGGCCGGTCCAGGCACCACTTGTCAGGACCTCGACGAGCGAGTTACCGACTGGTTAGGGTGCGCCGACGACAACCGTGACGGACGAGGAGAGAGCCGTGGCAGGGACAGGCGATGCGGTCACCGACGACGACGCGCTGTATGTGCTGACCGCGGCGCTGCTCACGCCCGCGCAGTTCCCGACCGTGCTCGGTGACGACTACCCCGCCGCCTGTGCGGAGCTCGCCCTCGAACCGTATGCCGAGGGGTACGGCCTGGTCCTCGGCCAGGACGCCGGGGGCGCGCGCTGGACCGTGGTCGTGGACGACGTGTCGCTGGTCGCCGTGGCGATCGCCGCCTGGGACTGCGGCATGGAGTACGACCTGTCACCGGACGACCGCTCGATGGTCTGTGCGTTGCCGGGCTGGCCGCTCGGGGTCGCAGTCGCCGCCCCGGGGCTGGCCGCCCCGCACGATCCGCCGCCGGCCCCGGACACCGGGGGCCGCGGCCCGGTCCCCCTCGCGCCTCCCGCCTCGGGCACATGGGGACCGGCCCAGCGGCGCATGGGGGCGGACGAGATCGCGCACCAATGGACGTCCTGGCGGGAGCAGTTGGACGACACAACTGCCTCGGTCTCCTCCGACGTCACGAACGACGGCGCGGGGTTCGGGTCCGGGAGCGGAGCCACGACCGGCACCGGGGCCGGGCCTGGGGACGAGACGGGTGCCGCCCCCGGGACGGGCACCGGGGTTCGAGCAAGGGAGGAGAGCCGGGAAAGGGCCACGCACGGGGTCCGGGACGGAGAGAAGGCGGGAGGCGAGCACGGCGCCGGAGCCGAGGGACCAGATGCCACGGCCCCCACCGCTCCCCCGCCCGTCGTATCGCACGCCGGACTGCGGCGGGCGCTGACGGAGGCGCACGCCTACCTGGACGCCCCACCTCCGCCGGGCCGGATACGGTCCTCCTTCGCCGCCGGCGATAGCCGGATGCTGCGCATCGACGGTCCCGGCTGGTCCATGGTCGCCAGGACGGACGACATGGCATTCGTCCTGCTGGACGACGAACCGGGAGAGGTGTTTCCGGTCGGACGAGGCGCGCAGCTGCCCGGTCTGCTGGAGGCTCTGGACGCGATCGCGGTACGGCCGGTCTGAGCGGCGTACCACCGGCCGCCGTCCCGGCCTCCGGAGCCTCCGGGATCGCGGACACCGCAACGGGCTGTCGGCAGCGCGTACTCGCGGCGGGCGGTCACAGTCGACCGGGCCGCGCGACGCGGCCCCTCCCTGTCTCCGGACCTCCACCGTCGCCTTGCCCATCAGCTCCCGTCAGCGGCCTATTTCCCTGCGGGTGATCCTGCGGAGCCTGCGTCGCTGGCCGGGATCCAGCATCAGATAGCCGACCGTCGGCACGCCGACCAGGACGAGCAACGACAGCCAGAACCCGATGAAGGGCATCAGGACGACCGCCGCGACGACTCCCCCGATGGCGATCTTCGCACTGTTCGACATCGTCACACGCCTCCTTCACGGCCGCAGCCGTTCCTGTTGTGGGAACGCCCGCGGGGTCCCATCGGTTCCAGCCTGCCCGAGAGTCATCTCAACGGCTCGCCGACCTCGTGCATGTGCCGGAGCGCCTGCCGGTACGACTCGACGAGCCCGGTCTCCGTGTACGGCATGCCGAGCGCCGCGCAGTGGGCGCGCACCAGGGGCTGCGCCAGCCGCAGGTGGGGGCGCGGCATGCTCGGGAAGAGGTGGTGCTCGATCTGGTAGTTGAGTCCGCCGAGGAACCAGTCGGTGAGGGCGCCGCCACGCACGTTGCGCGAGGTGAGGACCTGGCGCTGGAGGTGCCCCCAGCGGTCGCCTTCGGGGTCGGGCATCTCCATGCCCTTGTGGTTGGGCGCGAACGCCATGCCCAGATGGAGCCCGAAGAGGGCATGGTGCAGGAGGGCGAAGGCGACTGCCTTCCCGGGCGACATGACCGTGAGCAGCAGTGCCGTGTAGAGACCGAGGTGGGCGACCAGGAGCAGGGCCGAGAGGGCGCGTTCCCTGGCGGGCTGACGGCTGAGGTACTGGAATCCGGAGATCTTGAGGGCGATGCCTTCGAGGAGCAGCATGGGGAAGAACAGCCGGGCCTGGTGGCGGGTGAGCCAACGGGCGAAGCCCTCGCGCAGGGCCGCCTGTTTCCGGGTCCAGACCAGGGCCCCGACGGCGACGTCCGGGTCCTTGTCGACGTGATTGGGGTGGGCGTGGTGGCGCACGTGTTTGTCGTTCCACCACGCCTCGTTCATCCCCAGCAGCAGGTTGCCGTGCACGAGGCCGACGGCCCGGCTCGTCCGGCGGCGGGCGGATATCTGGGCATGCCCGGCGTCGTGCCCGATGAACGCGGTGCGGGACCAGAAGACTGCCAGCGGCAGTGCGAGCAGCAGGGTCCACCAGCTGTCGCCGATGAGGAACATGCCGGTGACCACTGCACCCAGGGCGAGCAGGTTGACGGCGATGCCGAGCGCGTACCAGCCGGTGCGGTGTTCCAGAAGCCCCTGTCCCTTGACCGCTTGGAGCAGCGGCGCGAAGTCGCTCCCCCGGTTCGGGGCCGTACCAAGCCCCGGCGCGGATTCCCGGCTCGCGGTGGGCTTCCGGCCCGGAGCGGTTCCCGGGCCCGGGGCGCTTCCCTGGCTCGGCGCCGTTTCGCGGCCTCGCGTCTCCGGGGCGTCTCCCGTACCGTCTCGAACACCTTCCGCGGCGGTGGACATGGCCTGGGACATGGGGTCTCCGGTCTCTGGAAGGCTGCGTTGACCTGTAGAAACGTACGGTCGCCGGAACCCTGGCGGCCATGACGTCACCACCCCTGGTCCACTGGGGCCAGCCCCCGCCCTCCGAGTGGGGCCGGCTGCACCCGGGACGCCGCGGGGCAGGTGGGCGGCGGAGTGAGAAGGCCGACAGGGCGACCGGAGTACCGCATCACCCGGAAGGTGGAACCACGCCGCCCGACAGTGATGCAGATCACCGCACCGCCAGGCATGAACCACTCGAGCGCGGAGTACTCTCGACCCCCCAGCACGCTAGTCAAATTTGAGGAATTCGGGCCATCGCTGTGCACAGGTTCCCTGCCGCAACGCTTTCCGAGGTCTCCGCACTCTCCGGCTGTTCCGTGGTCTTCCTCCCCGGGGACCCGTTCCGTGCCGGCCGTATCATCTTCTGGCATCCGGACGGCAGCGCTCCGCCCGACGGTCCCGGCTCCGTCGAGGAGCTGGCCGTCGTCGGGGCCGACGCGCAGGTGTACGTCGTACCCGCGCTGATGCTCCCCGTCCGGGATGCGCTGCCCGTGCTGACGCGCGCGCGTCTCGCGCCGCATGCCTCCGGCGCCGCCGCGTTCTGGGGCGCCGCCGCGCTTCTCGCGCTGCAACTCGCCGCCCGCGGCCTGCTGCTGCCCGGACTCACCGCCACCGATCACGACGCCTGGCGGGCCGGTCCCCTGTCCGCGGACGACCAGGAGCGCGTCCGTACGCTCGCCGCCTCGATGCCGCCGCCCGCCCACGCCGTTCCGCTCGACGCGTCCGCGCACCCGGTGCTGCTGCCGGAACCCGAACGGCTGCTCCGCGCGTTCCTCGACGCGGTGGCCGACGGCCTGCCGCGTACGCCGGCCGCGGCCCTCGCCACGACGAGCCCCGCGTTCGCCGTCGACGAGGCGCGGCGTCTGCCGGGCGGGCGCGCCTGGGCCGCCGATGTCGCGGCCGGGCACGATGCGGGCGTCCGGCTCTCGCTGCGGATGGAGGTGTCGGGGCTGACGGACGCGGGAGCGGACGACGAGCCTCTGGCCGGAACGGCCGACGGCGCCTCCTTCCGGGCCATCCTCCAGATCCACGGTGTCGGCGATCCGGCGCTGGTCGCCGATGCCGCCGACGTCTGGACGGGCGCGGGGACGGGCCCAGCTGCGGCGTTCGGCCCGCGCGCCCGCATGGACGCACTGCTGTCTCTGCGGCGGGCCGCCCGGGCCTGGCCCGCGCTGACACCGCTGCTGTCGGCCGCCGTGCCCGACTTCGTCGAACCGGCCGACGAGGAGCTCGCGGAACTCCTCGGTCCGGCCGGACGGGCCCTCGCCGCGGCCGGGGTCCAGGTGCACTGGCCGCGCGAACTGGCCCGCACGCTCACCGCACGTGCGGTGATCGGCCCGCCCAACGACGACGCCCAGGAGCCCGAGGGACCGGCCCGTACCGGCGCGGAGGCTCCGTCGTTCCTGTCGACGGACGCGCTGCTGTCGTTCGACTGGTGGTTCGCGCTGGGCGACCAGAAGCTCAGCCGCACCGAACTGGACCGGCTCGCCGAGGCCGGCAGGCCGCTGGTGCGACTGCGCGACCAGTGGGTACTGATCGATCCCGAGGAGGTGCGACGCGCCCGGGAGACCCGGGACCGCAAGGTCGCGCCGATCGACGCGCTGGGCGCCGTACTGACCGGTTCCGCCGAGTTCGACGGCCGCCGGGTCGCCGTGCACGCCACCGGCCAACTGGAACAGCTGCGTCGCAGGCTGGCGGATCCGGAGTCCGACGCGGCACGGGACGAACGGTGGACGATCGGTCAGCCGACGGCGCTCGACGCCGTGTTGCGCGACTACCAGTTGCGTGGTCTGAACTGGCTGCACACCATGACCTCGCTCGGCCTCGGCGGCTGCCTCGCGGACGACATGGGCCTCGGCAAGACCATCACCCTGATCGCGCTGCACCTGCACCGGCTCGCCGCCGGTCCGGACACCGGACCGACCCTCGTGGTGTGCCCGACCTCGCTCATGGGGAACTGGCAGCGGGAGATCGAGAAGTTCGCGCCGGGCACTCCGGTCCGCCGCTTCCACGGCGGGGCGCGCGACCTCACGGGTCCGGCGGCCGGTGAGTTCGTCCTGACCACCTACGGCACCATGCGGCTCGACGCGGCGAGGCTCGCCGAGGTCGAGTGGGGTCTGGTGGTCGCCGACGAGGCACAGCACGTCAAGAACCCGTACTCGGCGACCGCCAAGCAGCTGCGGACGATCGGCGCGCGGGCGCGGATCGCGCTCACCGGCACCCCGGTGGAGAACAACCTGTCGGAGCTGTGGGCGATCCTCGACTGGACCACGCCCGGCCTGCTGGGCCGCCTCGGCACCTTCCGCACGCGCTACGCGCGGACCGCGGAGGGCGGCGATCCGGCGGCTGCCGAACGGCTCGCCGCACTGGTGCGGCCGTTCCTGTTGCGGCGGCGCAAGTCGGATCCCGGCATCGCCCCGGAACTGCCGCCGAAGACCGAGACGGACCGGACGGTGTCGCTCACCGCGGAACAGACCGGACTCTACGAGGCGGTGGTCCGCGAGACCCTGACCGCGCTCTCGACCGCCGACGGTTTCGCGCGGCGCGGGCTGGTGGTGAAGCTCCTGACGGCCCTGAAGCAGATCTGCAATCACCCTGCGCAGTACCTCAAGGAGAACGCGCCGCGGATCGAGGGCCGCTCGGGGAAGGTGGAGCTGCTGGACGAGTTGCTCGACACGATCCTGGCGGAGGGCGCGAGCGTGCTCGTGTTCACGCAGTACGTGGCCATGGCCCGGCTGCTCGAACGGCACCTGGCGGCCCGGGGCGTACCCACACAGTTCCTGCACGGCGGCACACCGGTCATGGAACGGGAGGCGATGGTGGGGAGATTCCAGGCGGGCGAGTACGCGGTCTTCCTGCTGTCGCTGAAGGCGGCGGGTACCGGGCTCAACCTGACCCGCGCCGGGCATGTCGTGCACTTCGACCGATGGTGGAACCCCGCGGTGGAGGCGCAGGCCACCGACCGCGCGTACCGGATCGGCCAGACCCAGCCGGTGCAGGTGCACCGGCTGATCGCCGAAGGCACCGTCGAGGACCGGATCGCCGACATGCTGACCAGGAAGCAGGGGCTGGCCGACGCGGTGCTCGGCTCCGGCGAGGCGGCGTTCACCGAACTGACGGACGCGGAACTGGCCGAACTGGTGGAACTACGAGAGGGCTCCCGATGAACCACGGTCACGGCGGATACGACGGCAAGGCGGGACACGGCGCCGACGCGGCATCGGCGCAGGAACGTACCTTCACCGCGCTGCCGCCCGCGCGCGGACGCGGATTCGCCGACTCCTGGTGGGGACGGGCATGGCTGAAGGCCCTGGAGGACACCGCGCTGGACGGCTCCCAGCTCAAGAAGGGGCGCGGGGTCGCGCGCGAGGGCCTGGTCGGCGCGGTGTCGGTACGGCCGGGCCGGATCACCGCGGTCGTCCGCGACCGGAACGGGTCGGCGTACCGCAGCGACGTGCTGTTCCAGGAGCTGGACGAGGCGGACTGGGAGCGCTTCCTGGACGTGGCCGCCGCCCGCGCCGGGCATGTCGCGGCGCTCCTCGATCGCGAGATGCCGCCCCATCTGGTCGAGGACGCGGCGGCGGCAGGGGTGGAACTGCTCCCGGGCATCGGCGACCTGGAACCCGAATGCAGCTGCGAGGCGTGGGACCACTGCCCGCACACCGCCGCGCTGTGCTACCAGGTGGCTCGGTTGCTCGACCAGGATCCCTTCGTGCTGCTGCTCATGCGGGGGCGTGGCGAACGTCGGCTCCTGGACGAGCTCCAACTGCGCATCGTGGCCAGCGCCTCGGAGCGGGGGGCGTCCGGCCGGGGTGCCCCGACCGACGGATCCGGTGGCGTGGGCGCCGCGTCGGCGGAGGCGGCGGACGGAGGGGTGCGGGCGGACGAGGCGTTCGCCGCACGGGACATCCTGCCCCCGCTGCCCGCTCCCCCGCCCCTGCCGGGCGAGCCGGGTCCGGTCCCGTCGCTGGGGACGGAGACCGAACCGGAGCCCGGCATCGACACGGCGGTCCTGGAGCTTCTGGCGGCCGACGGTGCGGCGCGTGCCCACTGGATGCTGGCGGACGCCCTCTCCCCCGACCATGCGCACCGGCCGCCGCCCGTCGCGCTGACGCCGCGTCAGGACGCCGTGCGGCTGCTCGCGGGCGCCCGGCCCGAACCCTGGATCGCGAAGCGGCTGGCCGCCGGATCGGGACGGAGCCCGGCCGCCCTCGACGCGGCGGTGCGCGCCTGGCGGTACGGCGGGGCGGCCGGTCTCGCCGTGCTCGACGAGGAGTGGACGCCGGCCCCGGAGACCCTGACCAGGGCTCAGGCCCGGCTCACCGCCGCATGGGAGGGGGACGAGCGCCCCAGGCTGCGGGCCGTCGGCAACCGCTGGACGGCCGCGGAGGACGGTGTGCAGCTCCGCTACGGCCGGGACGGCCGCTGGTGGCCGTACCTCGACGAGGACGGTCACTGGGTACCGGCAGGCCCCGGGGACGAGGACCCGGCGGCGGCGCTGGGCGGTGCAGAGCCTTCCGCTCCTCCGTCAGCCGCCGCGCGCCGCCCCGGTGTTCAACTCGATGTCACCGCGCCCTGAGAGGGAGACGCGTGGAGAGGGAGAGCGGAACCCGACGCGCCTCCGAGCTGTCCGTGCCTCAGGAGTCTCGATGACGAAGTCAAGCCGCCTGCGCGACCGGCAGCTCGGGGGTGAAGACCCGGTCGTCGCGCAGGAGGGCCCACAGGACACTGGCTCGTCGGCGGGCGAGGGCAATGACTGCATGGACGTGCTTGCCGCCCTCGGCGCGCTTCTTCGGGTGGAAGTCCCGGTCGGCCCGTCGCGGACGATGCTGGTCCGCGCGGACATGTAGAAGACGCGTCGCAAGCGGCGGCTGTACCGCTCGGGCCGGTGGAGGTTGCCGGTTCGGCGGCCGGAGTCGCGGGGAACGGGGACCAGTCCGGCAGCGGGCGCGAGGTGGCCGGCCACCGGCCGGATACGGCGGGTCAGGGTGGCCCGGTCCCGCAGCCGGTGGCGTCCCGGGCCCGGACCCACGCACGAGTCGGCGCGCTCGCCGGCCCTCCGTACGCCCTCCCCGCGTCCGGACAGGGCGCCCGCCCGGTCCGCCGTTGCATGCCGCCCGCCCCGCACCCGAATTCGGCACCCGGTGTCTTCCGCCGCCCGCGCGTCGCCCGTACGGTAGGGCGCGCGGGCCGCTGGGCCGTACATCGGACAACGCCTTCCGGACATCGGACGAAGGGGGCCACGGGTGTCGGGGGATCCGGGAAGCGGCACCGCTCGCCGGGAAGACGAAGGACCCGCGGCGCACGAGGCAGGGCACTGTGCTCGGCGCTCATCATCGGCCTGGTGCACCTGCGGGCGTTCGCGCGGCTCCACCCGCGCCGCCGCTCCCCCGTCATCGGTGTACCGAGGCCGGGCGACGGCCCTGCCCGTCAGGGCGAGGGCAAGACCCGCGGCATGGCCGTGGAGTGCGCGATGAGCACGGTGGCCGTGGTCGAGTTGCTGAACGGCGCTTCGACGCCGTGGCCGCGCACCGAGTCCGACAGTCATCCGATGCCGACGGCTTCCGCGCGCCCTCTCGAAGGCGCGCGCCGCATATCGCAGTTGGTGCTGGTGCGGTGGCCGGGCCGCGACTACGGTCTGTCCGAGCTCGACGCCCATCAACCAGTCGGTCAGGCGGCGGAGGCGCCGTCGGCGAACGTGTACGACACCAACCCCACGAGCGTCGCGAAGACCCTCAAGGAGTGGCTGCCCGCGGGTGATCCGCACCGCGGGATCCCCCGCCCTGCGCAGGAGACCGTGGCGCTCCTCCCCCGGCCCTGACGCCTCTTGTCCTGTTCCTCCGTCTCGATTCCCCCCACGTACAGGAGTTCTCATGCACCGCAGAAGGATCCTCCAGGGCGCTGCGGCGACCGCGGCAGCCGCACTGCTGCCCGCATCCGCCCGCGCCGCGGCCGCCACGACGGCGGGCGACACGGATTACCCGGTCGCCCACTGGGCGCCCGCGTCCACGTCCAACTACACGGCTTCGAACCGCCCTTCGGCCTATCCGGTCCAGTACGTGATCATCCACGTCGCGCAGGAGACGTTCTCGAACACGGTCGGGATCTTCCAGAACCCTGCCAAGCAGGTCTCCGCGCACTACGTGGTGCGTTCGGGGGACGGCTACGTCGCCCAGTGCGTCCGGGAGCGGAACATCGCCTGGCACGCGGGGAACTGGGACTACAACACGCGCAGTATCGGCATCGAGCACGAGGGCTGGGTGGATCAGCCGTCGTACTTCACCAACGCCATGTACGAGAAGTCGGCGCTGCTGACCGCCTCGATCTGCGACCGTCACGGCATCCCCAAGGACCGGGCGCACATCCTCGGCCACGCCCAGGTCCCTGGCTCCGACCACACAGACCCCGGCCCGAACTGGGACTGGGTGCGCTACATCCGTCTGGTCAACCTGCAATCGGCCGGCTGAGGCGTCCCCCGCCCCGGCGTCCTGCCGAGCGGCGGCGCCCGTCCGGTCGCCGCGCGCCACAGTTGTGGCGGCCGTCCGCTGCGGCCACGATGGGGGGTGCACGACGCGCCTGGACGGGAGGGTGAGTTGACGGACCCCTGGGTGGCCCTGGCAACCGGTACGGACCCGGGGCGGTGGCTCGGCCGGCTGCGGCACGCGCACGAGGTGTTCACCACGGCCGGGCGGCTGGAGCACCCGGTGCGGCCGGTGGTCGCCGAGTCGTGGCGCCGTTCAGCCCGGGCCCGGGTCAGCCCCGACGGCACGGCCCCGGTCGAACTGGGCACGGACGACCTGGGGCCGTACCGGGACGGGCATCCCCTGGCCCCCGTCATGCCGGTGATCCGCGAGTTGATGTGCACGTACGCGACGGACGGGGAGCACCTGCTCGCGGTGTGCGACGCGCACGGCAGACTGCTGTGGGTCGAGGGACATCCGAAGGCCCGACGCGCCGCGAGCCGGATGAACTTCGTGGAGGGCGCCCGCTGGGCGGAGTGCGTTGCCGGGACGAACGCGCCGGGCACGGCCCTCGCCGTCGGCCGGCCGGTGCAGGTCTTCGCCGCCGAGCACTTCCGCCGGACGGTCCAGCAGTGGACGTGCGCGGCGGCGCCGCTGCACGACCCGCGCACGGGGCGGGTGCTGGGCGCGGTGGACATCACCGGAGGGGACCGGCTCGCGCATCCGCACAGTCTGGCGTTCGTGCAGGCGGTGGCGCGGGCCGCCGAGTCGCAGCTGGCTCTGCTCGCGCCCGCGCCCGGCGACGGGACCGTACAGCTCACCGCGCTCGGCCGGGACGAGGCGCTCTTCGTCGCGGGCGGCCGCAGGGTGCGACTCAGCAGACGGCACAGCGAGATCCTGGTGACCCTGGCCCGGCATCCCGAGGGCCTCGGCGGCGACGAACTCCTCGTCGAACTGTACGAGGACGAGTCTGTGACCCCCGTGACGCTGCGGGCCGAACTCTCCCGGCTGCGGCGGCTCCTGGGGCCAGACCTCCTGCTCTCCCGCCCCTACCGGCTCTCGGCCGTCGTAGACGCCGACTTCGACACGGTGGCGCGCAGACTGGCGTCGGGCTCGGTGGCATCGGCGCTGGGCGTCTACGCGGGCCCTCTGCTGCCCGGCTCGCAGTCGCCGTCCGTCGTCCGCTTGCGCCACCGGCTCGACGAGCAGTTGCGGGCGGCACTGATCGCGCGCGGTGACCCGGGGCTGCTGGCCGACTGGGCGCACAGCCCCTGGGGCGAGGACGATCTTCCGGTCTGGCGGGCGCTCGCGGCGGCCGCGCCCGGGGACCGGCGCCCGGCACTGCTCGCCCGGGTTCGGGCGCTGGAGACGGAACAGGGGGCGGCAGGGCCGGGCCCAGTCCTCGAACTGCCGTAGCGGGCGGAAGATCGACGACAACCCCAAGGACTTTCCCGTAATTCCTGGCGGGCGCACGACGACAGCTGCGGCACCTCGCCGCGTTGTCGAAACGCCCGCATACATCCAGCACGCGGGCGCCCCTCCGCCCCGCGACGCACCGCATCGGACGCCGCGCGCCGACCCACCAGGGATTGCGGGACAGCCCTCAGGTGCCCGCCACGCGTGTGCAACGGGGTTGCAACGTAGCGCGGTCTACCCTCGCGCCGAGAGCCGTCCAACGGCGGGCGGCACCGGATCCGGGAGACCACAGAGATGACCCGTTACGCCGCGCCGGGCACCGAGGGCGCCATCGTCTCGTACGAGTCCCGCTACGACCACTGGATCGGCGGTGCGTACGTCCCGCCCGTGCGGGGTCAGTACTTCGAGAATCCCAGTCCGGTGAACGGCAAGCCGTTCACCGAGGTCGCCCGGGGCACCGCCGAGGACGTCGAACGCGCCCTGGACGCGGCACACGCCGCGGCGCCCGCGTGGGGCGCCACCTCTGCGGCCGACCGTGCCTCGATCCTCAACCGGATCGCCGACCGGATGGAGGCACATCTGGAGGAGCTGGCGGTTGCCGAGAGCTGGGACAACGGCAAGCCGGTGCGCGAGACCCTGGCCGCCGACATCCCTCTGGCCATCGACCACTTCCGCTACTTCGCCGGTGTGCTGCGCGCTCAGGAAGGGACCCTCAGCCAGATCGACGACGACACCGTCGCGTACCACTTCCACGAGCCGCTGGGAGTGGTGGCCCAGATCATCCCGTGGAACTTCCCCATCCTGATGGCGACGTGGAAGCTGGCCCCCGCGCTCGCGGCGGGCAACGCGGTGGTCCTGAAGCCGGCCGAGCAGACCCCGGCCTCCATCCACGTGTGGCTGAACCTGGTCGCCGATCTCCTGCCGCCGGGCGTGGTGAACATCGTCAATGGCTTCGGCGCCGAGGCCGGCAAGCCCCTCGCGTCCAGCCCGCGCGTCGCGAAGATCGCGTTCACCGGCGAGACGACGACGGGGCGGCTGATCATGCAGTACGCCTCCGAGAACATCAAGCCGGTCACACTGGAGCTGGGCGGCAAGTCCCCGAACATCTTCTTCGACGACGTGTGGAACGAGGACGACGACTTCCGCGACAAGGCCCTGGAGGGCTTCACCATGTTCGCCCTCAACCAGGGCGAGGTGTGCACCTGTCCGTCGCGCGCGCTGATCCAGCGCGGGCTCTACGACGAGTTCCTGCAGGCGGGCATCGCCCGCACCGAGAAGATCGTGGCGGGGAACCCGCTGGACACGGACACCATGATCGGCGCGCAGGCGTCCAACGACCAGTTGCAGAAGATCCTCTCCTACCTGGACATCGGCCGGCAGGAGGGCGCGAAGATCCTCACCGGCGGTCAGCGGATCGAGCACGACGGGGAGCTGGCGGGCGGCTACTACGTCCAGCCGACGGTCTTCGAGGGCGACAACCGCATGCGGGTCTTCCAGGAGGAGATCTTCGGCCCGGTCGTGGCGGTGACGTCCTTCTCGGACTTCGACGACGCGATCAGGACGGCGAACGACACGCTGTACGGCCTCGGCGCGGGCGTGTGGACCCGCGACGTCAACACCGCGTACCGCGCGGGCCGCGCCATCCAGGCAGGCAGGGTCTGGACGAACTGCTACCACGCGTACCCGGCCCATGCCGCATTCGGCGGCTACAAGCAGTCGGGCATCGGCCGGGAGAACCACAGGATGATGCTGGAGCACTACCAGCAGACGAAGAATCTGCTGGTGAGCTACTCGCCGAAGAAGATCGGGTTCTTCTAGGAGCACGAAAGAGGGCGCCTGACCTGGGCTTTTGCCCGGCAGGCGCCCCTCGCTTACCTTACCGAGGGAGGGGTTGCGTTTGCACCGAAACTCCCAGTTCATCCCACCGGTATCCCGTTCCTGACCAGCTCTTCCGGACCAGTCACGGACCAAAACCCCGGCTCACTCCCCAGGCGACTCGCCCCGGCTGACGCGGTCCCACTCCTCCATGGACTGCTCGATGAGGCGGTTGGCCTGCTCCCGGACGCCATCTAGTGCCGCTCCCGGCAACGTTTGCCCCGTCGCACCGCCCGGCACGCACGCTCGCGGCGTTGGCCGAAAGCCCACGTAGCCCGCTACGAGGGCTTTCGGCCGCCTTGCGATCGCACGCACCGGACGCCGCTCCTTCCGGGCAAACCTTGCCGGTCACGGCACTAGGAACTTGGCGTAGTGACGGAACAGGACCTCGATGCTCTGGCCCGCGCGGCGAGCGCGTTCAGCCGGGTCAACCCCGGAGTACAACCAGAAGGAGATGCCTGCGTGCCGGAGATCGTAGGGCCGCTTGGCCAGCCCGGAAGCGATCTCCATGCGTGTCAGCACGTACTCCCGCGCCCGCGCCCAGGTCGCACCATAGGCTGATGTGTCCACGTAGTTGCCGGCCTGGTTCCAAAACAGCCGACCGTCCGGTGCCACGCCGAAGCGGTCGATGTGTGCACGAAGGACACGCACGAACTGTGGCGGGATGGGCACAGGCCGGGTGGTGGTCTCGGCCCGACGCTTCAGTGAGTGCACCTCATGCACGGCGCCGTCATCCGTCCAGCCCTCCCCTGCGGTGACGACACCGCCCGACAGGTTGAGCACGCCCCAACCAGTCTTGGGCAAATGGCACTGCTCAAGCCGGAGGTGAATGACCTCTGCCGGCCGCATCGCCGCGTAGTACATGCAGCCGAAGAACGCCTCCAGATGAGGGCCACACCCAGGTTGCTGAGCAACCGCCGCGAGAAGCCGGGAAACCTGGGCCGGGTTGGGAACGGCAGCCGGGTCAACCTCCTCATTGACCGCTGGAGCGTTCCACCGAAGTCCCTTGAGGGGGTTCTCGGCGAAATATCCTTTCTCCACCGCCGTGTTGAGTGCTTCGTTGAACGCAGCCTTCTTACGCCGTGCAGTCTTGGCCGCAGCCTTCTTCCCGTCCAGCTTGCGACACAGGGCGTCCAGTGCCCGTCGCAGCACATCAGCTTCCGCGAGAGCACCGACAGGAAGGGAGTTCCGTTTCATCCATTCCAGGGCTCTCCGCCACTCCTCCTTCGGCTCCTCAACCCATGCGTTCTTGTTGAACGCCCACGAGTACAAGGCGCGCCGCAGTACCCGCGGCTCCGAGTAGGCTGCTCCGGCGGCCACCAGAGCAGGCGTGATGGTGGCGAATGCATCAGCCAGGGTGCGACGGGTGTTGCCCGGCGTGCGGTCCCATCGCTGATCAAGGTATTCGTGGGCGAGGTCGTGCCACGTGATCCGCTGCTTGACAGCTCGCAGTTCGGATGCCGGTCCCGCTGTGGAAGCAGTACGCGGCCGTCCTGCGGTGATCTTGCCGGCGTCAAGGAGGCTGCCGAGCAGGCTCGCGGTGAGCACCTTCTGCGCCGAGCCGGTCTCGAACGCGGTGTCCGGGGTGACCGGGGTCGAGCCGTCGGTGGTGCCCAGCGCGGCCCTGGTGACGGTGCCGTGGTCGACGACCGCGACCGAGACGCCCACCGAGCCGCCCGCGACCTGGCCGTCCGGCAGCAGGCTGGCGACCCGCTCGGCCAACGCCGCGTCACCACTGCGGTGGGCGGCGACCGGCCCGCGCAGCGCGCCGCCGACCGCACGCCCGGCCGCCGGGACGCGGTCGACAAGCTGTACCTGGCCAAGGGCACGGACGCCGCGGCCGACCTCTACTTCAACTTTCCGATGGACGGACGGTGAGCTGACTCTCTGCAAGGACATCAACCAAAATGGTTTCCCCTGCGAGATCCAGGTCAAGAAGCCCAACCGGCTCTGGACGCACGCCACCATCCTGGGCGCCGGCGACTACACGGACAACCGCCACCCGGACGACTTCCTGGTGCGGTGGTCCGACGGTGAGGTGTCCATGTACCCGGATGCGGACGAGACAGGCCTGAACCGCGAGATCACGCTGGTGTACCCGCCTGCGTAGGGCCTCCTGCGGGCTGGAGAAGCTTCCCCCCGGGGAGAGCCCTTCTCTCGTCGGATTGCCCTCCTCACATCCAGGAGGGCTTCTTCTTGTCGAAGAGCCAGGTGTTGAAGAGCGCGGTCAAGTCCTTCCCGGACTTGCTCTCGCACAGGGCTATGAACTGCCGGGTGTCAGCATTGCCGTGCCGGTGCTGCCGGGTCCAGGTACGAAGGATGCCGAAGAAGGTCTCGTCGCCGACGGCCCTGCGCACCTTGTGTACGACCATGGCACCGCGTCCGTAGACGGGCGGGTCGGAGACGTGCCCTCCGCTGGGCGGATCCGCCGGCGGGAACGCCCAGATGCCCTCGCTCTCGGCGTCCGTGCCGTCGTAGAAGTCCTCGAAGATCTCGGTGGTGCTCCTGTTGCCCCGCTCCTCCTCCCAAAGCCACTCCGCGTAGGTGGCCAGACCTTCGCTGAGCCACATGTCCTTCCACTTGCGTGGGGTGACGGAGTTGCCGAACCACTGGTGTGCCAGTTCGTGCACGAGCAGAGCCTCTTCGGGCGCCTCGCCGAAGTAGGACTTGGTCTGGGTCTCCAGGGCGTAGTCGAGCCCGGGCAGGTGGTCGACGATGGCGCCGGTTGAGGAGAAGGGGTAGGGACCGAAGCGTTTGCCGGCCCAGTCGACGATCTCGGGCACCAGGTCTGCGACATCGGCGGAGTCTTCGGCCTCGGCGGGGTCGATGGCGACGTAGACGGGCACGTCGTCGTCCGTCCAGCCCTTATGGATCTCGAAGTATCCGACCGAGACGTGTGCGAGGTAGCTGGCCATGGGCTCCTCAGTGCGCCAGTGCCGGGTCACCGTTTTGCCCTTGTCCTCCTCCGTGATCAGCGCACCGTTGCTGATCACGTCGTAGGGGTCGCCGTCCTCGTCCTTGGGCACGGTGACCGTGATGTCGTACGTGGCCTTGTCCGACGGGTGGTGGTTGCCCGGGAACCAGGTCATGGAGCCGGACGGCTGACCCAGGGCTGTCGAGCCGTCGTCGGTCTCTATCCAGCCTTCCAGTCCTCCGTCGTCGTCCTTGAGTGTGCGTGGTGTGCCGTCGTAGGTGACGACTGTCTTGAAGACTTCGCGGTTCCTCGCCGTCTTCGCCGGTGTCACGAGCAGCTCGTCGCCCGAGCGAGCGACTTGGGCCTTGGCTCCCTGCACCGTGGTGGTGCGTACTCGCAGCCCTGACAGGTCGAGGTTGAAGCGGCTCAGGTCCTGGGTGGCCCGCGCTGTGATGATCGCCGTGCCCTTCAGGTGGTTGGTCTCGGGCACGTAATCCAGCGTCAGCCCGTAGTGCAGCACGTCATAGCCACCATTGCCGAGCCCTGGGAACAGCCGATCCCCCACTCCGGCCGTGCCGGGCTTTCCGACCGCGACGGCACCGTTTCCCGGTGCGGAGCCGGTGCAGGATGTCGTCACGGCCAGGAGGAGTGCTGTGGCCGGGGCCCAGCCGGACAGACAGCCCGGGAGCGCCGACCGAGGCCGGCTGCCCTTAGCCATATGCGGTTTCATCTCGTGTCTCCCATCGATCGCAGGGCGCGAGACGTCAGAAAGTCGGCATCGTCCATTGGTTGCTTCAAAATTGGTAAAAGTTCTTTACACTCCTTGCGGCTGACGAGGTTGGCCTGGGTCTCGTCGGTGCCGGCGGCCACATCCACAGCCTGCTCGTCGAACTCCAGCCCCACTGACACTTCCGTGGCAGAACCACTGACGATGTCGTGGCAGACGACACATATGCGACGCCGTCCCGGTCATGTGTAGGCAACTTCCGGAGAGTTCCGGTCTCGTGCAGGTACGGCCACGACGCACTCGCCGCAGAACCGGGAAGCATCAAGGGATCACGCTCGCCGACAACGCCACCCGAGTGATCGAAGTCCTCGAACGGGCCAAGAGGAACGGGCCGACCATCCTCGTCGCCCACAGCAGGGGCGGCGTCACGGCCTCCGCCGTCGCCAACGCCCGGCCCGAGGTGTCGGCGGTGCTGGTGTGGTCTCGAAGGGAGTCACCTGCGCTGGCTCGTCCACCCGAAGCCCGCCGCCGAGCTGCTCGCAAACCTCACAGCGCGCTGACACTCCACCAGGCGCTTCACGGTGCGGCAGTAGGTGCGCGGGCCGGATCGCGTGAGCAGGCTCAGGCCAGCGCACCGGCCCGCCCGGGTCCAGTGGGATCCCTCAGGCTCACCCCACCAGGAACGCCAGACAATCAGTGGACTTTCGCGATGCACCCCCCAGAGGCGGCTGCCTACGGTTGAGCGGGACAGGAGGAGCCCGTTCGTCCCACTCAACCGTAAGCACCGCAGGTCAGAGCCCCGCCATGCCCACAGTTATCTGGGACAGGACAATAACAAGCCATCTCAATTGGTGACCGAGCCGCCCGTGAGAGTCAGCAGTCAGGCGCAGGTGTGGTGGACTTGACCGCGATGTGAAACTTGCCGTGTGGACCTGGGACGTGAGTCGCGCTGGGAAAAGGACGCAATGACGGTGGAGATCGTTTTCTCCCTGGTGACTTCCGCCGTGCTAGTGCCGCATCAGGCTTCCGGGGGTCCGTGACGGCCTACGCGACGCCCCTGAAGCGGGAACTGCTCGGTGTGGACGGTGCCCTCCTGGCGGAGCGCGGCGCGGTCGACGCGGACGTGGCGCGGCAGATGGCGACAGGTGTGCGGCGCGTTCTCGGTGCAGACTGGGGAGTGGCGACCACCGGCGTCGCGTGCCCCGACCCGCAG
>NZ_LIXJ01000003.1:464909-701286 GCF_001905795.1 Streptomyces sp. CB01580 | reverse complement strand
CTTGTGGTGCGGGGCTTTCTCTTTTTGCGGGGCCGGCCCTTCACGGGAGGCGGCCGCGTCACCCCTGTGCACCCGCACCAGACGGCTGCGGGTAAGGTCAGGGGGCATCATTCGTACGTTCTTCACAGGAGGCCCCCGGGTGGAGGTCCAGGAGACTCGGGTTCAGACGGACCGGGTACTCACCATCCCCAACATCCTCAGCATGGCTCGCCTTGTCGGCGTCCCGCTCTTCCTGTGGCTGATTCTCCGCCCCGTGTTCGGCGGCCCGCAGAGCGACGGCTGGGCCCTCCTCGTCCTGATGCTGAGCGGCATCAGCGACTACCTCGACGGCAAGCTCGCCCGGCGCTGGAACCAGATCAGCAGCCTCGGCCGGCTCCTGGACCCCGCCGCGGATCGTCTGTACATCCTCTCGACCCTCGTCGGCCTGACCTGGCGGGAGATCCTGCCGCTCTGGCTCACCGCGGTACTGCTGGCGCGTGAGCTGATGCTCCTCGTGATGGTGGGGATCCTCCGCCGCCACGGCTATCCGCCGCCCCAGGTGAACTTCCTCGGCAAGGCCGCCACGTTCAACCTGATGTACGCGTTCCCCTTGTTGCTGCTCAGCGACGGAAGTGGTTGGCTGGCCTCGCTGGCCGCGATTTTCGGATGGGCGTTCGCAGGTTGGGGTACAACGCTCTACTGGTGGGCAGGCATCCTCTACGTCGTTCAGGTCCGCCGACTCGTCAAGGCGGACGCAACAGCCGATTGAGCTCGTTGAAGCGGCGCCGCGCAGTGTGGCCGGCCCCCCGCTGATGCCCCGAACAGTGCCCCGACGGGCGAAGTCGGCCAGACCGTCGTCTCTTCAAGGAGGACGATTCCGACATGAAGGCCGTCGTGATGGCTGGTGGCGAAGGCACGCGCCTTCGCCCCATGACCTCAAGCATGCCCAAGCCGCTCCTCCCGGTCGCCAATCGGCCGATCATGGAGCACGTGCTGCGGCTGCTGAAGCGGCACGGGCTCAACGAAACCGTCGTCACCGTCCAATTCCTCGCCTCACTGGTCAAGAACTACTTCGGGGACGGCGAAGAGCTCGGGATGGAGCTCAGTTACGCCAACGAGGAAAAACCGCTCGGCACCGCCGGAAGCGTGAAGAACGCCGAGGAGGCGCTGAAGGACGACACCTTCCTCGTCATTTCCGGTGACGCGCTCACCGACTTCGACCTCACCGATCTCATCGCCTTCCACAAGGAAAAGGGCGGGCTGGTGACGGTGTGCCTGACCAGGGTGCCGAACCCTCTGGAATTCGGGATCACGATCGTGGACGAGGCGGGCCAGGTCGAGCGCTTCCTGGAGAAGCCCACCTGGGGTCAGGTCTTCTCGGACACCGTCAACACGGGCATTTACGTCATGGAGCCCGAGGTATTCGACTACGTCGAGGCCGAAGTCTCCGTGGACTGGTCCGGCGACGTCTTCCCGCAGCTCATGAAGGAGGGCAAGCCCATCTACGGCTACGTCGCCGAGGGCTACTGGGAAGACGTCGGCACCCATGAGAGCTACGTCAAGGCCCAGGCCGACGTCCTCGAACGCAAGGTCGACGTCGAGATCGACGGCTTCGAGATCTCACCGGGCGTCTGGGTGGCCGAAGGCGCCGAGGTGCACCCCGACGCGGTACTCCGCGGCCCCCTCTACATCGGGGACTACGCGAAGGTCGAAGCCGGGGCGGAAATTCGCGAGCACACGGTCATCGGCTCCAACGTCGTCGTCAAGAGCGGCGCCTTCCTGCACAAGGCCGTCGTCCACGACAACGTCTACATCGGCCAGCACAGCAATCTGCGCGGATGCGTGATCGGTAAGAACACCGACGTCATGCGGGCCGCCCGGATCGAGGACGGGGCCGTCATCGGGGACGAGTGCCTGATCGGCGAGGAATCGATCATTCAGGGCAATGTCCGCGTCTACCCGTTCAAGACCATCGAGGCCGGGGCGTTCGTCAACACCTCGGTGATCTGGGAATCGCGCGGTCAGGCCCATCTCTTCGGCGCCCGGGGCGTTTCAGGGATTCTGAACGTCGAGATCACCCCGGAACTGGCGGTCCGGCTCGCCGGTGCCTATGCCACCACCCTCAAGAAGGGTTCGACGGTCACCACGGCGCGCGATCATTCCCGCGGCGCCCGGGCGCTGAAGCGTGCGGTGATCTCGGCGCTCCAGGCCAGCGCCATCGACGTACGGGACCTGGAGAACGTACCGATGCCCGTCGCCCGCCAGCAGACCGCGCGGGGCAGCGCCGGCGGGATCATGATCCGTACGTCCCCCGGCGTGCCCGACTCGGTCGACATCATGTTCTTCGACGAGCGGGGCGCGGACCTGTCCCAGGCCCGGCAACGGAAACTGGATCGGGTCTACGCCCGTCAGGAATACCGTCGCGCCTTCCCCGGCGAGATCGGGGACCTGCACTTCCCGTCCAGTGTCTTCGACTCGTACACCGGATCCCTGCTGCGCAACGTGGACACCACGGGGGTCGCGGACGCCGGGCTGAAGGTCGTCGTCGACGCGTCCAACGGCAGCGCCGGGCTCGTCCTGCCCAGCCTGCTGGGGCGGCTCGGCGTGGACGCGCTGACCATCAACCCGGGCCTCGACGAATCGCGGCCCACCGAGTCCGCCGACACCCGGCGCGCCGGCCTGGTGCGGCTGGGCGAGATCGTCTCCTCGGCCGGGGCCGCGTTCGGCGTGCGGTTCGACCCCGTCGGCGAACGGCTCTCCCTCGTCGACGAGAAGGGCAGGATCGTCGAGGACGACCGGGCGCTCCTGGTGATGCTCGACCTCGTCGCGGCCGAGAGGCGCAGCGGGCGCGTGGCGCTGCCGGTGACCACCACGCGGGTCGCCGAACAGGTCGCGGCGTACCACGGGACACAGGTCGAATGGACGACGACGTCGCCCGACGACCTGACCCGGGTGGGACGCGAGGAGGGCACCATCTTCGGGGGAGACGGCCGCGGCGGCTTCATCGTTCCCGAGTTCAGCAGCGTCTTCGACGGCTCCGCGGCCTTCGTGAGACTGCTCGGGCTCGTCGCCAGGACCCAGCTCACCCTCAGCCAGATCGACGCCCGGATCCCGCGCGCCCACGTCCTGCGCCGCGATCTGGCCACGCCCTGGGCGGTCAAGGGCATGGTCATGCGGCGGGTCGTCGAGGCCGCCGGGGAGCGCAGCGTCGACACGACGGACGGCGTGCGGGTCGTCGAGGCCGACGGGCGATGGGTGATGGTGCTGCCCGACCCTGCCGAGGCCGTCACCCATCTGTGGGCCGAGGGACCCGACGACGCGTCCGCGCAGGCCCTGCTGGAGGAGTGGGCGGGCGTCGTGGAGAGCGCAGGTCACTGAGGGGACCCCACCGGTGTGCCCGGGGCGCTCCCGGGCGCCGCAGGGCACTCCGGTGGGCCCATTCGGCGGTAGCGGCGGAGCCGTGCGACGATGTGCGGCATGTCGCAGCAGACCCCCGATCGGAGTACCCCCGTGCGTCCGGACGCGTCCATGTCGCTGCTGACCAACGTGATGGACCACAGCCTGGACGACGGATACGCCGAGGCGTCGGCGCGTCGCAGGGCCGACGGGACCGCGGGCATGCCCCGCAGGCTCAGGTCGAAGCTCGGCCTCGCCGCCTGCCTGGTGCTCGCCGCTCTCGTCGTCACGCTCGGCGCCGCGCAGGCGCGTGTCTCGGCCCCGGTCCTCGCCAAGGAACGCGAGGAGCTCATCGACCGCATCGACGGCGAGACGAAGGCGGCCGACACCCTCGAGTCCCAGGTCGACGGACTCCGGGAAGACGTGGGCAGACGCCAGCGCAAGGCGCTGGAAAAGCACGGCGGGGACCAGGGGGGACTGGTGGCACTGCTCGCCGGGGCGACACCCGTGCGGGGGCCGGGTGTGAAGCTCGTGGTCGACGACGCGAAGGAAGCCGAGGCGGGAGGCGGCGGCCCCCGGGAGAGCAGCAGCTTCTCCGACACCGGGCGCGTCCGCGACCGGGACCTCCAGCGGGTCGTCAACGGCCTGTGGCAGTCCGGCGCCGAGGCGATCGCGATCAACGGACAGCGCCTGACGGCCCTGTCGGCGATCCGCGCCGCCGGTGACGCCATACTGGTCGACAACAGACCGCTCGTGCCGCCGTACACGGTGCTGGCGGTGGGGGACGGGAAGCCGCTCGGTGCCGCGTTCAGGGACAGTGACGACGGCCAGTACCTGCAGGCGCTCAAGGACACCTTCGACATCCGGACCAGCATGTCCGTCCAGGAAAAGGTGAGCCTCCCGGTCGCCCCCAGCCTGATCGTACGTACAGCACAGCCTTACCGGGCCGCAGACACCGGCAGTGGTGCGGCAGACGCAGAGAAGGGCACATCGTGATCGCCGTACTGGGCCTCGTCTTGGGAGTCGTGGTCGGACTGTTGGTCCGGCCCGAAGTGCCGGCGGTGGTCGAGCCCTACCTTCCGATCGCCGTCGTCGCCGCGCTCGACGCGGTCTTCGGTGGGCTGCGGGCCATGCTGGACGGCATCTTCGTCGACAAGGTCTTCGTCGTCTCGTTCCTGTCGAACGTCGTGGTGGCCGCGCTGATCGTGTTCCTGGGCGACAAGCTGGGTGTCGGGGCCCAGCTCTCCACCGGCGTGGTGGTCGTGCTCGGGATCCGGATCTTCTCCAACGCCGCGGCCATCCGTCGGCACGTCTTCCGGGCCTGACGCCGATGAGCGACGCAGAGATCCCCGAGAACAGCGAACCGGCCGCCGAGCGGCCCGACGACACCACCCCGGAGCTCACGGGACGTCAGCGGCTCATCGCCGGACTGTGGCCCCCGCGGGTGACGCGGGCTCAACTCGTCGTCGCGCTCCTGCTGCTCGTCCTCGGCCTGGGCCTGGCCATCCAGGTGCGTTCCACCAGCGACAACAGCGCGCTGCGCGGGGCCCGCCAGGAGGACCTCGTGCGCATCCTCGACGAGCTGGACGACCGCACGCAGCGACTGGAGGACGAGAAGCAGGGCCTCGAGGCCCAGCGCACGGAGCTGGAGAACAGCTCGGACCAGGCCGAGGAGGCCCGCAGGCAGACCGTCGAGAAGGAACGGCAACTCGGTGTCCTCGCGGGTACCGTGGCCGCCCACGGGCCCGGGATCACCCTCACCGTCGACGACCCCGGCAACGGGGTGAAGGCGGACATGCTGCTCGACGCGCTCCAGGAGCTGCGCGCGGCGGGTGCCGAGGCGATCGAGGTGAACGGGGTCAGAGTGGTGGCCAACACGTACTTCTCCGGTGATGGCGGCAATGTCAAGGTCGACGGCCGTAAGATCACCGCACCGTATGTGTTCAAGGTGATCGGGAAGCCCCAGGACCTGGAACCCGCGCTCAACATCCCCGGCGGTGTGGTGCAGACACTGGAGAAGGAGCAGGCCACGGTGCATGTGGAACAGGTCGACGACATCGTCGTGGACGTCTTGCGACCGGCGCAGCGGCCTGACTACGCTCGGTCGTCATCCCCGTGAGGCCGCGGTACGGAAGGGTTGAGCAACACGGGCGGGAGGTTGCGGGGGGTCGCCGCACCGACATGGTGGTGCGTAATGGAAACTGTCGAGTGGATACGGACGTTGTGAAGTTGTCCGGGTCGGCAGGTGTGTTCGTTCAGGGTTCGTCCTGCCCCACGGGCGGGTCTATTTCGGTCAAGGGGAATCGCCCGTGAAGTTGTTTGGGAAGTTGTTCGGCAAGAGCGCTCGCGACGAGGCTGCCCGTCATCGCGCACCGCGCCACGGCCAGGCGGACGAGGAGGGCTCGCAGCGCCCGCTCTTCCGCGATGAGACGTCCGGTCCGGGCAGCGGCGCGGCGGGCGCCTCCGGCGCGTCGTCCGTTGACCCCGCCGGTGCCGGCCGCATAGGTTTCGGGGCACCGTCGAACTCGGGTACGGGTGGAGGGTTCGGCCCGGGGCAGGAGGGTTCGTCCATGCCGGTCTGTACGAGGTGCGGCCACCGCAACACCGAGGACAGTCGCTTCTGCTCCCAATGCGGCGCGCCGCTGAGGGGCGGAATTCCCGAGCGTGCCTCGGAGACGACGTCGACCATCTCCATCTCCGGTCTGGAGGCGTACGACGCGGAGACCACCGGGCAGACGGCCCTGCCGTCCCTCTCGCCCGAGGCGCAGGCCGCCGTCGAGGCCCTTCCGGTCGGCTCGGCGCTCCTCGTGGTGCGGCGCGGTCCGAACTCCGGGAGCCGCTTCCTGCTGGACGGTGAGCTGACCACGGCCGGCCGCCACCCGCAGAGCGACATCTTCCTCGACGACGTGACCGTGTCGCGTCGGCACGTGGAATTCCGCCGGAACCCCGACGGCAGCTTCACGGTCAGTGACGTGGGCAGCCTCAACGGCACGTACGTCAACCGTGAGCCCATCGACTCCGTCGCTCTGTCGAACGGTGACGAAGTGCAGATCGGCAAGTACCGGCTGGTCTTCTACGCGAGCCAGCGGGGCATCTGACCCGTCAGGGAAGGTCCATGCTGAGAACACCGACGGGCGGTGCCGGTCACGGCACCGCCCCGGCCGAAGACCGTCCGATGAGCATCGGCACGGTGCTCCTGCGGCTGCGGGACGAGTTTCCCGAGGTCACGATCTCCAAGATCCGCTTCCTGGAGGCCGAGGGACTCGTCGAACCGCAGCGGACCCCCTCCGGTTACCGCAAGTTCCGCGCGGCCGATGTGGAGCGCCTGGCACAGGTGCTCCGCATGCAGCGGGACCACTACCTCCCGCTGAAGGTCATCCGCGAGCATCTGGACGCGCTCGCCCGCGGCGAACAGCCCGCGCTGCCCACC
Organism: Streptomyces sp. CB01580; assembly: GCF_001905795.1. Lineage (GTDB taxonomy): Bacteria > Actinomycetota > Actinomycetes > Streptomycetales > Streptomycetaceae > Streptomyces. The sequence goes on along the minus strand of NZ_LIXJ01000003.1, from coordinate 694,481 downwards.
GGCAGCCTGAAGGATCCGGTCGACGCGGGCACGGACGCGCAGCCCTTCCGGGCGACGGCGCCCCGGATCGGCCGTGCGGAGCTGCTCGCGGCCGCCGAGGTCACCGAGAGCGACCTGGCCGAGTGGGAGTCGTACGGACTGGTCACACCCACCGCCGAGGGCGGTTACGACGCCGAGATGGTGACCGTGGCCAAGCTTGTGGCGGATCTGGGCCGATTCGGTCTGGAACCGCGTCACCTGCGCGCCATGCGGGCGGCGGCGGACCGCGAGGCCGGGCTCATCGAGCAGGTCGTCGCCCCCCTGCGCCGTCACCGGAATCCGCAGACCAGAGCCCACGCGGAGGCCACCGCGCGAGAACTCGCGGAGCTGTCCGTACGGCTCCATTCCGCCCTGGTGCAGACCGCTCTGCGGGTGCGCCTCCACTGATCGCGTCGCCGCCCCGACTACCCAAACCTGCCGAGCACGTCCTAGGGTTGCTGTGTGAACGAGCTCGACGTTGTGGGTGTCCGGGTGGAGATGCCCTCCAATCAACCGATCGTGCTCCTGCGTGAAGTGGGAGGCGACCGGTTCCTCCCCATCTGGATCGGTCCTGGTGAGGCGACCGCGATCGCGTTCGCCCAGCAAGGCATGGCTCCGGCCAGGCCCCTGACACACGACCTCTTCAAGGATGTGCTCCAGGCAGTCGGTCAGGAGCTGACCGAGGTCCGCATCACGGATCTCAGGGAGGGGGTCTTCTACGCGGAGCTGGTCTTCGCCAGCGGGGTCGAGGTGAGCGCACGCCCCTCCGACGCCATAGCCCTCGCCCTGCGGACGGGAACGCCGATCTACGGCAGCGACGGCGTGCTCGACGACGCGGGCATCGCCATTCCGGACGAGCAGGAGGACGAGGTGGAGAAGTTCCGCGAGTTCCTCGACCAGATCTCACCGGAGGATTTCGGCAGCAGCAGCCAGTAGCCGTCAGTCAGGAACCCGTCCGAGGGGACGCCGACAGCGCATCCGACAAGCCTTTCCCGCTCGTACGGCAGCGGAAACCACCCTCAGGGTGATTATCACTCGGCGTGCCGAGTGTGGCGATCGTTGACGCACCCCGAGTGACTGCCTACCTTCGAGGTGGCAGGTCAAGGACGGAGGTCGGCGTGAGAAGCAGCGGCGACGGTACGGCAGTCGGTGGGCCGTATCCGCAGCAGGGGAGTACGGCCGGCCGCACCATCGGGCAATCGGTGAAACCGACTGTGATGGCGGGGGGCGGAGTGACATCGGCCGACGACATCGGCTACAGGGGGCCGACGGCCTGCGCGGCCGCGGGGATCACCTACCGGCAGCTCGACTACTGGGCGCGAACGGGCCTGGTCGAGCCGAGCGTGCGCCCTGCGTACGGATCGGGCACGCAGCGGCTCTACAGCTTCCGGGACGTCGTCCTGTTGAAGATCGTCAAGCGCTTCCTGGACACGGGCGTCGCGCTCCAGAACATCCGCACCACGGTGCAGCACCTGCGGGCCCGGGGATTCCAGGACCTGGAGCGGATGACGCTGATGAGCGACGGGGCGACGGTCTACGAGTGCTCCTCGCCCGACCAGGTCGTCGACCTGCTCCAGGGGGGCCAGGGGGTCTTCGGGATCGCCGTGGGCGTGGTGTGGCACGACGTCGACGCCGCCCTGTCGCAGCTGCACGGCGAGCGGGTGGACACCGGCGAGACGCTGATCGGGAGCAACCCCACGGACGAACTGGCACGGCGGCGCAACCGCGCCGGATGACCGCGCCGGGGAACCGGGGCACGGCGATTGTCAGTGCCATGGGGCAGCATCGGAAGATGTGAGAGCCGCGCCCACCATCCTCCATCTCGACATGGACGCCTTCTACGCCTCCGCGGAGCAGGCGGCGAAGCCCAGTCTGCGCGGCAAACCGGTCGTGGTGGGCGGTCTGGGGCCGCGCGGAGTCGTCGCCACCGCGTCGTACGAGGCCCGGCACTTCGGGGTGCACTCGGCGATGCCGATGGCGCAGGCGCGGCGCCTGGCGCCCAACGCGGCCTATCTGGTGCCCCGCTTCCATCTGTACCGGGCGGTCAGCGACCAGGTGATGGAGTTGCTGGGGCGGCTCTCCCCGCTGGTGGAGCCGCTCAGCCTGGACGAGGCGTTCGTCGACCTGGAAGCCGGCGGTGTGGCCGACGACACGGCCTCCGCGCTGGCGGTCGGCAAGGAGCTGCGCGCGGTCATCGAGGCCGTCACCGGGCTCACCGGATCGGTCGGGCTCGCGGGTTCCAAGATGCTGGCCAAGATCGCGTCGGAGGAGGCGAAACCGAACGGCCTGCGGCTCATCGAGCCGGGGACGGAACGGGCGCTGCTCGCGCCCAAGTCCGTACGGATCCTGCCCGGCGTCGGGCCGGCGACGGCCGATCATCTGCGTCGGGCCGGGATGACGACGGTCGAGGACCTGGCCGAGGCGGGGGAGGCGGAGCTCGTACGGCTGCTCGGCAAGGCGCACGGCGTCTCGCTGTACCGCATGGCCCTCGGGCACGACGACCGGCCCGTCGTCGCCGAACGCGACGCGAAGTCGGTGTCGGTCGAGGACACCTTCGACACGGACCTGCACGACCGGGTGCGGGTCAGGACGGAGGTGGAGCGGCTGGCCGACCGGTGCGTCCGGCGGCTGCGCGGGGCGGGGCGGTCCGGGCGCACGGTGGTGCTGAAGGTGCGGCGCTACGACTTCTCCACGCTCACGAGGTCCGAGACGCTGCGGGGGCCCACGGACGATCCCGCAGTGGTCCGGGAGGCCGCCGCGCGGCTCCTGGAGGCCGTCGACACCACCGGGGGCGTACGGCTGCTGGGGGTGGGGGTCACGGGCCTCGCCGACTACACCCAGGAGGACCTGTTCGCCCAGGCCGCCGGTGAGCGGGCCGCTGCCGGGGACACGGCCGGGACGGACGCCGACGAGGGGCGGGAGCCGGACCGCGCGGCGGCCGTCGCGTCCGAGGAGGCGCCGGAGACCGCCGAACGGCTCGCGGCCAGGGGCTGGCCCGCGGGCCACGACGTCCACCACGACACCTACGGCCACGGCTGGGTGCAGGGCAGCGGTCTCGGCCGGGTGACGGTCAGGTTCGAGGAACCCTGGTCGGCGCCCGGCCGGGTGCGCACGTTCCGGACCGACGACCCGGAGCTGCGGCCGGCCGAGCCGATGCCCCTGGTGCGCGATCCGGTGGACTACTCCTCCTGGCCGGCCAGCCTGCCGAAGTCCCTGTCCGGGGCGGTCCCCCCGGACGAGGAGTCGAGACCGTAGTGCCGGTACAGCTGGAGTTCCTGTTCCGGCGAGAGGTGGCGGCCGACACCGAAGTCGGGCGCTTCCCTGATCAGGGCGCGGTCGAAGGGGACGCGGAGGGTGTCCTCCACGAATTCGCTGGGTTCCAGCGGGACGAACGCGTCCCGGCTGAAGAGTCCGGTGCGCACGGCCGCCCACTCGGGTACGCCGGTCGCGTCGTCGAGGTACACCTCGTCCACGGTTCCGATCTTGGTGCCCTTGCGGTCGAACGCCTTGCGGCCGATCAGGCTGCGCGGATCGATGTCGGTCTGCACGATCCCTCCCACTGGTCGCGGCTACTCCACAAGCACTACAGAAAGGCACAATCGGGGGGTTGGCCACTCGAGGGCTCCGCCACGAACCCCGCTGGTAGGCTGGTGACGGCCGCTGACCCCGTGCGGGAGAGCCTCCGGAGCCGATCCGAAGGCGCCGAAGGAGCAAATCCTCCCCGGAATCTCTCAGGCCCCCGTACCGCACGGACGAGGTCACTCTGGAAAGCAGGGCGGGTCCCGTGCGGCCGAGTGCCGGTTCGGTTCCCTTCCTCACCGACGGTGAAAGCCGGTGTGCCGCAGGTGCGCCGGTGAAGCTCTCAGGTCGAGATGACAGAGGGGGAGGCCGTTCGGGCACCCGCGCCGCGGTGCCCCTTCGCAGGTCGTGACAGACCAGGAGGCCTCCACCATGACCCCCCGTCGCACTCCGCTCTCCCAGCTGGAGCTGGGCATTCCGTTCGAAGAGCGCCACATCGGTCCCGATGCCGAGGCGCAGTCGAAGATGCTCGCCCAGGTCGGTTACGGATCGCTGGACGAGCTGACCGCGGCCGCGGTGCCCGATGTCATCAGGAGCGCCGAGGCGCTCGCCCTGCCGGGCGCCCGCACGGAGGCCGAGGTCCTGGCCGAGCTGCGCGCCCTGGCCGACCGCAACCAGGTGCTGGCCCCGATGATCGGGCTCGGTTACCACGGCACCTTCACCCCGCCGGTGATCCTCCGCAACGTCATGGAGAACCCCGCCTGGTACACGGCGTACACGCCGTACCAGCCGGAGATCTCGCAGGGCCGGCTGGAGGCGCTGCTCAACTTCCAGACCATGGTCGCCGACCTCACCGGGCTGCCCACCTCCGGCGCCTCCCTGCTCGACGAGGGCACCGCGGCCGCCGAGGCGATGGCGCTCTCGCGACGGGTCGGCAAGGTCAAGGACGGCGTCTTCCTGGTCGACGCCGACGCCCTGCCGCAGACGGTCGCGGTCGTCGAGACCCGCGCCGAACCGACCGGTGTGGAGGTCGTCGTCGCCGATCTCACCGACGGCATCCCCGCCGAGCTCGCCGAGCGGGGCGTCTTCGGCGTCCTGGTGCAGTACCCGGGTGCCTCCGGCGCGGTGCGCGACCCCCGGCGCGTCATCGAGCAGGCCCGTGAACTCGGTGCGATCGTCACCGTCGCCGCCGACCTGCTGGCCCTCACGCTGCTCACCTCGCCGGGCGAGCTGGGCGCCGACATCGCCGTCGGCACCACGCAGCGCTTCGGCGTCCCGATGGGCTTCGGCGGACCGCACGCCGGTTACATGGCCGTGCGCGAGAAGCTCGCCCGCAGCCTGCCCGGGCGCCTCGTCGGCGTCTCCGTCGACGCGGACGGCAACAAGGCGTACCGGCTGGCCCTGCAGACCCGCGAGCAGCACATCCGCCGCGAGAAGGCCACCAGCAACATCTGCACCGCCCAGGTGCTGCTCGCCGTGATGGCCGGGATGTACGCCGTCTACCACGGCCCCGAGGGACTGCGGCTGATCGCCCGGCGCACCCACCGCTACGCGACGGTCCTCGCCGCGGGTCTGCGCGCCGCCGGTGCCGAGATCGTGACCGAGAGCTACTTCGACACCCTCACCGTTCGCGTCCCGGGCAGGGCCGCCGACGTCGTGGCCGCCGCCCGCGAGCGCGGGGTGAACCTGCGGCTCGTCGACACGGACCTGGTCTCCGTGGCCTGCGACGAGACCACCACGCGTACGCAGATCGCCGCCGTCTGGGCCGCCTTCGGCGTCGGGGGCGACATCGACGCGCTGGACGCCGACGCCGCCGACGCGCTGCCCGAGAACCTGCTGCGCGCCGACGAATTCCTCACCCACCCGGTCTTCCACCAGCACCGTTCCGAGACGGCCATGCTGCGCTACCTGCGCGGGCTCGCCGACCGGGACTACGCCCTGGACCGCGGCATGATCCCGCTCGGCTCCTGCACCATGAAGCTGAACGCGACCACCGAGATGGAGCCGATCACCTGGCCCGAGTTCGGCGGTCTGCACCCCTTCGCCCCGGCCGAGCAGGCCCAGGGCTTCCTCACCCTCATCCGTGAGCTGGAGGAGCGCCTCGCCGAGGTCACCGGGTACGACAAGGTGTCCATCCAGCCGAACGCCGGCTCGCAGGGCGAGTTCGCGGGCCTGCTGGCCGTGCGCGCCTACCACCGGGCCAACGGCGACGAGCAGCGGACCGTCTGTCTCATCCCGTCCTCCGCGCACGGCACCAATGCCGCCAGCGCGGTGATGGCCGGCATGAAGGTCGTCGTGGTGAAGACCGCCGACGACGGCGAGGTCGACGTCGAGGACCTGCGCGCCAAGATCGAGAAGCACCGCGACGAGCTCGCCGTGCTCATGATCACCTACCCGTCGACGCACGGTGTGTTCGAGGAGCACGTCGCGGACATCTGCGCCGAGGTGCACGACGCCGGTGGTCAGGTGTACGTGGACGGCGCCAACCTCAACGCCCTGGTCGGCCTCGCGAAGCCGGGCCGGTTCGGCGGTGACGTCTCGCACCTGAACCTGCACAAGACCTTCTGCATCCCGCACGGCGGCGGCGGCCCCGGCGTCGGCCCGGTCGGCGTGCGCGCGCACCTCGCGCCGTTCCTGCCCAACCACCCGCTGCAGCCCGCCGCGGGCCCCGCGACCGGGGTCGGACCGGTCTCGGCCGCGCCGTGGGGTTCGGCCGGCATCCTGCCCATCTCCTGGGCGTACGTCCGCCTGATGGGCGGGGAGGGGCTGAAGCACGCGACGCAGGTCGCCGTGCTCGCCGCCAACTACATCGCCAAGCGGCTCGAACCGCACTTCCCGATCCTCTACAGCGGTCCGGCGGGTCTGGTCGCCCACGAGTGCATCGTGGACCTCCGGCCGCTCTCCAAGGCCACCGGCGTCAGCGTCGACGACGTCGCCAAGCGGCTGATCGACTACGGCTTCCACGCGCCGACCATGTCGTTCCCGGTCGCCGGAACGCTGATGATCGAGCCGACCGAGAGCGAGAACCTCGCGGAACTCGACCGCTTCTGCGACACGATGATCGCCATTCGCGGCGAGATCGAGAAGGTGGCCTCGGGGGAGTGGAGCGCGGACGACAACCCGCTGCGCAACGCACCGCACACCGCCGCGGCGCTGGGCGGCGAGTGGAAGCACGGCTACAGCCGTGAGCAGGCCGTCTTCCCGGCCGGTGTCATGGCCGCCGACAAGTACTGGCCGCCGGTGCGCAGGATCGACGGTGCCTTCGGCGACCGTAACCTCGTCTGCTCCTGCCCGCCGCTGGACGAGTACGACAACTGACGCACCCGCGTCCGGGCACGCCACGGACACGCGTCGCGGCCGGTGCGGAGATCTTTCCGGGCCGGCCCTCGTTCGTACCTGCCGCTCTCAGGCGGCCCGCATCACCCGGTCGGCCGTCGACGGCCGATGAGGGGCGATGATCTGCCCGTCCGGGAGCAGCTCACCGGTGTCCTCGAAGAGCAGGACACCGTTGCACAGCAGGCTCCAGCCCTGCTCCGGGTGATGCGCCACGAGGCGGGCGGCTTCCCGGTCGGGTGAGTCGGCGGTGGGGCAGGGTGGCTGGTGCTGGCACATGGATGGGTTCTTTCGCTGCGTCGTGGTGAATGTCCTGCGGCTTGACGAAGTGTTCATGGCCGCTCCCCCGTATCGATAGGTCCGGTCCCAGTGTTGCTCCACGGGCGCCATTCCGCAGGGATTTCGCGGCAGCACTTCCGTCTACTCCGATGATGCGTCACCCGGCCGGACGGTTCACCGCAATTGCACTGTCCTTTCGGGTGGTTCGGGGTGGTCGGACCGGGCTAGTCCGGACGGGCGGAATGTGCGCCCCCACTCGGCCTCTCGCGTAATCGGGGAGTCCATGGGTCCCGCGTTCCGCACCCCGCGCCCGCGACGTGCCGTCCGCACGAGCCTCGGGGCGTACGAAGCCCCGGGCCCGAGAAGCACCGTGCCCCGTCGCCGGCGGACACGGCGACGGGGCACGGGGGGTGTGGCGACGGAGCGTTCGTCGTCAGGCGGGCGATCCGAGCAGCGGGCCCGGGCCCGGGGTGATCCGGCCGGTCATCAGGCGGAGCAGATCGGCGACCCGGTGGGCGCGGTGCGCCGCGATGCCCGGCGGCGCGGGTGCCAGCGGTACCAGGAGGTCGGCGGGGGCGAGCGAGCCGCCGGAGGCATCGGCCTCGGGGTCGGCGTGCAGCCACAGAGCCAGCATGTAGAGCGCCGGGACGGACAGCAGTCGCGGCTGGTAGTGCGGTGTCATCGTCTCCGCCTGGCGCAGGGCGAGTTCGGTCGCCGGGACGTACGGGCCCTCGAAGAAGTGCGAGAAGGCCCAGCCGTCCGGCGTGAGCATGGTGTCCGCCGCGGCGACGGCCCGTCCCGAGTCGCGGATCAGGAACCGCCACCCGGCGAGCCGGGTGGTAGGGGCGGCCCCGTCGGGCCCGATCCGGTCCAGCACATGGACGGGGAGCGGGAGTTCGGGGCTCAGCGGTCCCTGGGCGGACTGGAGCGCGGGGGTGCGGGCCTCACGGACTGCGGTGGGTGAACCGAGTGCCGCGAGAACGCTGCGCAGAGCGGGCGCGGGGGCCGGGGGTACATGCAGCGGCATAGTGGGTCGCCTCTCACTTCGGAGACACGTTGATGCGTGGGCGGGTGCAGACGTCGCTGTCGGCGTACGGGGCCAGAGGGGCCGGTGACCGCACCGGTGCGTCAACTCTCTGCCTCGTCAGCAAAGTTTATACGACAGGTGTTCACACAGTGTTTTCCCTAGCCGCCGATGCTATTGCCGGCAAGGCGGCATCGAGACTTTATTATGCGGTATTTTCTGTTGATTTGCCGTCAACGGCTCAGCCGCTGCCAGTAGTTTTTCTCCGGGCGTGGACGGCTGAAACGAGCTGCTCTATCAACGTGCTTCGAGAACGTAAACCGCATGCTCCGTCATGCCGAGGGAATGTGCCTCCGGCCGTAGCTCTCAGGCTACTGGGTGCGCGGCCTCCGGGAGGGCGTTGTGGATCACCGGCCTGGGCATTATCGACCGTGACGTGAGTGGCCTGGGCCGCGGGCTGCCCAATTGAGGGAGGGACACTTCGATGGGGGAGAAGGTCGTGGCGGGCACCTTTGACCTGTCCGATCGGCAGAGGTACCGGAGGAAGCTCCATCAGTGTCTGGAGGGCTTGGAGAGGCTGCTGGCGGAGAAAAGGTTCGACCGCCCCCGCAATCTCATGGGCATGGAGATCGAGCTGAACCTGGCCGGCGCCGACGGCATGCCGAGGATGATGAATGGAGAGGTGCTCCAGCGCATAGCAAGCCAGGATTTCCAGACGGAACTGGGGCTGTTCAATCTGGAAGTGAACATAGTCCCGCATCCCCTTCAGGGGCGCGTTTTCGATCAGCTCGCCGAAGAGCTCAGGACCGGCCTCGGATATGCGCACCGGAAGGCGGACGAGGTCGATGCCGGGATCGTGATGATCGGAATTCTGCCCACGCTCGGGCGTGCGGATCTCGTGGCGTCCAACCTCTCGGAAGCGGACCGCTACACACTGCTGAACGATCAAATCGTGGCCGCGCGGGGCGAGGATTTCTCGCTCGACATCCAGGGCGTGGAGCATCTGCTCTCCACAGCGTCCTCGATCACCCCGGAGGCGGCCTGCACCTCGGTCCAGCTGCATCTGCAGGTGACCCCGGCCCGCTTCGCCGCCGTGTGGAACGCGGCCCAGGCCGTCGCCGGGGTGCAGATCGCCATCGGTGCCAACTCCCCCTTCCTGTTCGGCAGGGAGCTGTGGCGCGAGTCGCGTCCGCCGCTCTTCCAGCAGGCCACGGACACCAGACCGCCCGAACTCCGCAACCAGGGGGTGCGGCCACGGACCTGGTTCGGGGAACGGTGGGTGGCGTCTGCGTACGAACTCTTCCGCGAGAACCTGCGTTACTACCCCCCGCTGCTGCCGATCTGCGACGAGGAGGACCCGCTGGCGGTGCTGGACGCGGGCGGGGTGCCGGGGCTCCAGGAACTCGTGCTGCACAACGGCACGGTCTACCGGTGGAACCGGCCCGTGTACGGGGTGGCCGACGGCGTGCCCCACCTGCGGGTGGAGAACCGGGTCCTGCCTGCCGGCCCCACCGTCACCGACGTGATCGCCAACGCCGCGCTGTACTACGGGCTCGTACGGGCCCTCGCCGAGGAGTCCCGCCCGGTGTGGACACGGCTGCCGTTCGCGGCGGCGGAGGAGAACTTCGACACCGCCTGCCGCCACGGCATCGATGCGGAGCTGATCTGGCCCCGTCCCGGCCGGTCGGGCGGGCTGACCCGGGTCCCGGCCGTCGAACTCGTCCGGAACGAACTGCTGCCGCTGGCCGCCGAGGGACTCGACGCGTGGAACATCGCGCCCGCCGACCGCGACCACTATCTCGGGGTCATCGAGGGGCGCTGCAGACGGCGGACGAACGGGGCGTCCTGGCAGACGGACACGTACCACCGGGCACGGGAGGCGGGACTGGAACGGCATGCGGCACTGACCGCCACCACCCGCAGATACGCGGAACTGATGCGCGGCGGCGAGCCCGTGCACAGCTGGCCCACGGGCGTTCCCGCGACGTGACTCCGCCCTTCGGCACCGACCCGCGTCCGTGCGGGCACGGCCGACCTCGATGACGCGGCCCGGCCCCGGGCGGTGTGGTTGCTCTGCCCGGCCGTCATGATCGCCCGGAGGATCACGGCCTCGATGTCGGCCGGGTCGGTGACCCGGGTGTCGCCGTCGCCGCCACCCGCCGGGCGACGCCCCGACGCCGGACAGCGCGAGCAGGCCGGTGGCCCTGCGCGCGGGACCGGCCGATCCGAGACGCACCTCGTCCGCGCCCACGGCCGAGGCCGTCCCCCCCGGCCCCGGAGCACGTCCTGCGCGGCCGTCCCGGACGCTCCGCGGCCGACGGCACCGCGGCCACGGTCACGGGGGAGGAGGCGACGGAACTGCCCGGCGTGATCGGGACGCCGTCGCCCGAACCCCTGGCCCGGTCCAGCCGGAGATCGGAGTCGGGCAGCCGGATCCGGTGGTCCGGAGCGGCGGAACCGGCGGCGAGGGCATCGGCGACCTCGTACGACTCGCGAGCCACCACGCGTACGCGCAGGCAGCGACCGTCGGACGTCACACTGTCGTCGCGCCCCCGGCCGGCCACGGCACGCACGGAGGGGCCGATGTCCGGTGGGGCCATCGGGCAGAGGCGTACGGCGGGGGCCCGCAGGAGTCCGACGACAGCAGCCCGCCCCGCGCCACGACCGCCGTCCTGCGGGCCACGGTGAGGACGAGCGGCGTCGCGATCGCGACACCACGCCGTCGGCGGCGCGGCGGGGCCTCCCCGCGTCCGTCGGCCGCGGAGTCGTCGGGCAAGCTGTGACGTCCCATGTCGGTGGTGCCCCTCCTTGAGGATGAAGAGGGAGGAGGGGGACCACGCCATCACCGATGATGGCCGTCCCCCGACCCGCATGATCTCCGTGCTCGCATTCGAGACCCTGGCGGGACGGGGGTACGGGCATGAATGCACAACTCGAGGCAGGTGTACAGGTGGAGACGGGGTACATGGCCAGTTCTTTTCCCCGAGAGGAGCTGTCACGGCGGACCGCGCGGACCGAGACGGTGCTGGTACTGGCTCTCTCACTGGGCGCCAGCGGGGTGTCTGCCCTGATCAGCTTTGTCGGTTCCCTGACGAAACCAGGGGGCTTGAAGGAGCAGGCCGCGACACTCAACGGCTCGTACGCCCCGGGACGCCCCTGGCTGGATCTGGCCTGGCAGCTCTTCGGTATCGCCACGGCCCTGGTGCCCGTCGCACTCGTCGCCCATCTGCTGGTCAGGGAGGGCGCCGGGCTGCGTGCCATCGGCTTCGACCGTACGCGGCCCTGGCAGGACCTGGGTCGCGGCACGGCGGTCGCGGCGGGCATCGGGAGCGCCGGGCTCGCCTTCTATCTGGTGGCGCGTGCCACCGGATTCAACCTCACCGTCGTTCCGGAGTCGTTGCCCGACGTGTGGTGGAAGTTCCCGGTCCTCATCCTGTCGGCACTCCAGAACTCCGTGCTGGAGGAAGTGATCGTCGTCGGCTATCTGCTGCGCAGACTCGGTCAGTTGGGATGGTCGCCGGCGGCGGCCCTGACGGCGAGCTCGGTGCTGCGTGGTTCGTACCACCTCTATCAGGGGATCGGCGGGTTCATCGGCAATGTGGTGATGGGCGTGGTCTTCGTGCTGCTGTACCGGCGCTGGGGGCGGGTCGGCCCGTTGGTGGCCGCGCACGCGCTGCTCGACATCGGGGCGTTCGTCGGGTACGCGCTGCTGGCGGGCAAGGTGGGGTGGTTGCCTACGGCGTGAGCAGTTCGCCGTCGACGACGGTCACGGCCTTGCCGGTCAGCAGGGTGCGGTCGCCGCGCAACGAGGTGCGGACCAGGCCGCCGCGGGCGGAGGCTTGCAGTCCGGTCAGCTCGTCGCGGCCGAACCGGGCCGACCAGAAGGGTGCCAGCGCGGTGTGGGCGCTGCCGGTGACCGGGTCCTCGTCGATTCCGACGTTGGGGAAGAAGCTGCGGGAGACGAAGGCGTAGCCGCGCGAGGGGTCCTCGGCGGCGGCCGTGGCGATGACACCCCGCCGGGAGAGTCCGGCCAGCGTCACGAGGTCCGGGGCCAGTGCCCGTACCGATGCCTCGTCGGCGAGCTCGACGAGCAGGTCGCCGACGTGAGCTCCGGTGTCATGGACACAGACCGGCTCCGCGCCGAGCGCGGCGGCAAGCCCGGCGGGGGCGGCCGTGGGGGTGAGCGGGGCGGTGGGGAAGTCGAGCGTGATCGCGCCGTCCGGGTGGGTGGTCGTGGTGAGGATGCCGCACCGAGTGGCGAAGCGCACGGTTCCGCTCGCCGTTTTGGTGGTGTGCAGGACGTGGGCAGTGGCGAGGGTGGCGTGCCCGCACATGTCGACCTCGGTGGTCGGGGTGAACCAGCGCAGCTCCCAGCCGGCCGGGCCGCCCGGTGCCGCCGGGCGGGCGAACGCGGTCTCGGAGAGGTTCATCTCCATGGCAATGCGCTGGAACAATGTGGCGTCGGGCGCGGCATCGGCGTCCAGCAGCACGACTGCGGCGGGGTTGCCGGTGAAGGGGCGGTCGGTGAACGCGTCGACGATTCGGATCCTCATGGCGCGAACGTACGCGAGACGGGCGGCCGTCGGCCAAGGCCAATCCGCGTCTGATGGCCCGGCAGGTCCGGCCGTGGGCGGGGCCGGGCCGTGCGTCGGACGCCTTGGCGGGTGGAGCCGTGACGTCCGTCGGGGGAGTCCGGACGTCCGGCGAGCGACCCCTGCCGGGACGGGGCCGGTGTGCGAAGGGCCGCGCGGGATGCCACGGGCCCTTCAGAGCGGCGTTCTCGTGCGGGGTGCCGTCGTCAGGCGGTGACCAGTCCGTCGAGTTTGCGCAGCGACTCGACGAGCGCCGCGGTCGCCGAATCCTTGAGCTTGCCCGCCATCAGGGAGACCGCGGCCCCGGTGAACTCCCCGTCGATACGGACGGTGGTCGCCTCTCCGTCGGGCGCCAGGGAGTAGCGCATGGCCAGGTTGACCCCCATCGGTCCCTTGCCCCGGGTGGCGAGCAGACGCGCGGACTCCAGTTCCGTCACGGTCCACGTCACCTCGGCCGGGAAGCCCATGAGCTTCATGTTCTCCTCGTAGGTGGCCGCGAGTTCGAGCGTGGCCGGGCCGCCCTTCGGGAAGCTCGTGTGGGTGGCGTTCCACTCGCCGTACGCGGTGAAGTCCGTCAGCCGGGCCCAGACCTTCTCGGCCGGTGCCTCGATGCGTGCCTCTGCGCTGACCTCGGCCATGCGACCACCCCTTCTCGACGGGTTACGGTGTCGCGGAACGTAGCCGCAGCGGCGTGAACATTCAATACTGATGAACCGTCAGTTCGGGGTGTCCCTGCCTTCCGCCCTCACGAGCCAGATCGACGCGGCGTCGAAACGGTCGGAGGCGCGTGGGTGCGGACCGTCGTCGTGGCAGTGGAACGCGGCCCAGAACAGGTCGGCGCGCAGGGCGTCCACCGGTGCATGGATCCGGTACACGTACTCCCGTCCGTCGAGTGCCGGCAGGGCGACCAGCCAGGACACGTCAGCAGACCCCTTCCGGCCGCCGTGCGGGTGTTGTTGCCTGTGGGACGTGCCCGGAGCGGTTCGCAGTTGCTCCGGGGCGGTGATGCAAGGCGGCGCACGCCGTTTCTCCGGATCGGGTTCCCGAGTGGCGAGATCTCATCCGCAAGGAGGAGGGGTCGCTCTGGGGTGCCCACCTTGCGTGGGATGCCCAAATGGGTCGCTCCGCCGATGATTTCCCGCCACCGGACTGATGGGGTGAGAGGTGTGCAAAACCGGACGCCGCGGATCCCTCACCAGCCCACATCGAACCATGCCGATCTCGACGCAGGACTCACCGTGGAGCTGGCCACCGTGGTGACGGGTGCCCGCAGACGCGCGCTGCGCGACGGTGACCGGCACATCGACACGGCGCATCTGTTGCATTCCCTCATTGAATCGGACCCCGAGGTACGAGCGGCCCTCGACGAGGGGCCGCAACTGGCCAAGATGCTCGGCTATCTCGTCCAGCGCAGCATCGGGTACGGGCTGCGCTGGCAGGGCTCGGTGGAGGACTCCGGCGCCGTTCCGGTGGTCACCGTACCCGGGCCGGGCCGGCGCGACCCGGGAGTGGCGGGCTGGTCGCCCTCGGCCGCCTCGGCCATGGCGGAGGCCGGTGAGCGTGCGCGGCGGCGCGGGGACGTGCGAGCAGGGGGTCTCGACCTGCTGGCGGCCCTGGCCATGGATCACGAATGCCGGGCCGTCGAGGTGCTGGAGCGGGCGGGTGTGGACGCCGATCGGCTGGCGGCCCGCATCGTCCGGGCGACGGGCTAGTGCTGTGGTCGGAAGGGTTTGCCGGTGAACCCTTCCGGTCGCAGCACTAGGAGTGACCGCTGCCGGTGTCCGCGTGACGCGTGCCGATGCCCGAGTCCGGCGCACAATCCATGACGACCGATGCCCGACGTCCGGCAGATGACAAGGAGACCGGCGACGGCGTGCCGGTTCGGCACGGCGACGCGGATGACGCGGTCGGTTCGCACGATTCCGCACGGCTCGCTCGGGGTGCCGGGTCCGGGCCCCGGCCGCGGGCGGACGGAGGTACCGCCGGTCAGGGGTCACCGGAGTGACGCTCCTGACAGGCGCCTGTCATGATGTGCCGATGTACGCGTCACGAGCAAGAAGCGGCCTGGGACTCGCCCTGGTCTCGGCGTTGGCCTTCGGTGGTTCAGGGGTCGCGGCCAAGCCGCTCATCGAGGCCGGCGTCGATCCGCTCCACGTGGTCTGGCTGCGGGTGGCGGGCGCCGCTCTCGTCATGCTGCCCGTCGCCTGGCGCCACCGTGCTCTGTTGCGCAACCGTCCGGTCCTCCTCCTCGGGTTCGGGCTGCTGGCCGTCGCGGGTGTGCAGGCGTGCTATTTCGCCGCCATCTCCCGCATCCCCGTCGGAGTGGCGCTGCTGGTGGAGTACCTGGCGCCCGCGCTCGTCCTCGGATGGGTCCGGTTCGTCCAGCGCCGCCCGGTCACCCGGCGCGCCGCGCTCGGGGTGGTGCTCGCCGTCGGAGGGCTCGCCTGCGTCGTCGAGGTCTGGTCGGGGCTGAGCTTCGACGCGATCGGACTGCTGCTCGCACTCGGCGCGGCGTGCTGCCAGGTCGGCTACTTCGTCCTGTCGGACCAGGGGAGCGCGGACAGGGGGCCGGGCGTCGAGCCGCCGCACCCGGTCGGTGTCATCGCGTACGGACTCCTGTTCGGCGCGCTCGTCCTCACCGCCGTCGCACGCCCCTGGAACATGGACTGGGCGATCCTCGGCGGCAGCGCGGGCATGGACGGCACGGATGTCCCCGCCTGGCTGCTGCTCGCCTGGATCGTGCTCGTCGCGACCGTGCTCGCCTATGTCACCGGGGTGGTCTCGGTACGGCTGCTCTCCCCGGCGGTCGCGGGTGTCGTCGCCTGTCTGGAGGCGGTCATCGCCACCGTGCTGGCCTGGGTGATGCTCGGCGAGCACCTGTCGGCCCCGCAGCTCCTCGGAGGCGCCGTGGTGCTGGCCGGGTCCCTGATCGCACAGTCCGCCACGCCCAGGACGCCCTCCGGGCCGGTCGCCTCCGGTCCGGGCGAAGGACAGGCTGTGACCGGTCCGGGCGAAGGGCAGGCCGTGACCGGTCGGGGTGATGGGCGGGCCACAGGTCCGGACACCGGCTTCGCGACCGCCGAGACGCCGTTGTCCACCGGCCGCACCACGTCGTAGGGTGACGGCCATGCATACGACCGTGCTTTCGCCGCCCGCCGCCTGAGGGCGCGGGCGGACGCTCCTGACGAAGACCGGGCTCGGGCAGTCCCCGAGCGGTTCGTCGCTGCCCGCGCGCGGAGCCGACGACCACCATTCCGATTCTTCATGCGGAGAAAACACGTGTCGAACACTGCTTCCGGCCTGCCCGTCGGGCGGAGCCTCATCTGTCTGATCGTCGCCGGTGTCGCCTGGGGCACCGCGGGCGCCGCCGCCTCGCTGGTCTTCGGGATCAGCGACATGGGGCCGCTCGCCCTGTCGTTCTGGCGTTGCGCGGGCGGCCTCGTGCTGCTGCTGGCCGTCCTGGTGCTGCGGCCCCGGCGCCCGGCAGCCCCCGCCGAACCGCGTGCCCGCCGACTGCTGCGCGTCCTGGGGAACGGCCTCGGCCTCCTCGTGTTCCAGAGCGCCTACTTCGCGGCCGTCGGGGCGACGGGCCTCGCGGTGGGGACCGTCGTGACGATCGGGGCGGGCCCCGTGCTCATCGCGGTCGGCGCGCGGCTGACCATGGGGGAGCGGCTGGGGCGCGGGGGGTTCGCCGCGGTGGCGGGCGGTCTGGCCGGGCTCGCCGTCCTGGTGCTCGGTGGCGACGGCGCGACCGTGCGGCCCGCCGGTGTCGCGCTGGCCATGCTCTCCGCGGCCGGCTACGCCACGATGACTCTGCTGACCCGGTGGCTGGGCCGTGACGGCGGTGCCGCCGACCCGCTCACCACCAGCGCCTGGGCCTTCGGGATCGGCACCCTCGGACTGCTGCCGGTGGCCGCGGCCGAGGGTCTCGTACCGCACACCGAGCAGGCGGCACAGGTGGTGATGCTGCTGGTGTACGTGGCGGCGGTGCCGACCGCGCTCGCCTACGCGCTCTACTTCGCGGGTGCCGCGGTGGTGCGCGCCGCGACCGTGTCCGTGATCATGCTGCTCGAACCGGTCGCCGCGGCGGTCATCGCCGTCGTCCTGTTCCATGAGCGGCTCACCGTGTCCACGGTCGTCGGGACGCTGCTCCTCCTCGCGGCCGTGGCCGGTCCGGCTCTCGGCGAGGTGCGTGGGGCCGCGCATTCCCGCCGTGCTTCCGTTCCGGTCTGACCGCGCGTTCGTTCGCCACGGACCGGGGGCGTCCCCGCCGGACCGCTCCCGCTCGTTCGTTCCGGTCCGAACGCCGGACGGCCGGGTTCGCCGCCGTTCTCCCGGTGGCGGGCCCGGCCGCCTAGTGCCGCTCCCGGCAACGTTTGCCCCGTCGCACCGCCCGGCACGCACTCCCCCAAGGCCTTAAGGGCCAGGGGGGACCCCCTTCGGCGTTGGCCGAAAGCCCACGTAGCCCTTCCCCAAGCTCTCGACTTCGTTCGAGCAGGGGAGACCCCATCCGAGGGCCTTCGGCCGCCTTGCGATCGCACGCACCGGACGCCGCTCCTTCCGGGCAAACCTTGCCGGTCACGGCACTAGTCCTGTGGCCGGAAGGGTTTGCCGGGAAGCTCGCGGCGTCCGGTGCGGTGCATCGCAAGGCGGAGGATCGCCCTCGTACGGGACGTACTCGGGTGATGCGGCAACGTGGCGAGGTGCCGTGCCGGGCGTCGCGANCGCAGCGTCGGATGCTTCTCCAGCAGGCTCGCCAGCACGTGTCCCTGGCCGCCGCCGATGTCGGCGACCACGGACCCCATCCGAGGGCCTTCGGCCGCCTTGCGATCGCACGCACCGGACGCCGCTCCTTCCGGGCAAACCTTGCCGGTCACGGCACTAGTCCTGTGGCCGGAAGGGTTTGCCGGGAAGCTCGCGGCGTCCGGTGCGGTGCATCGCAAGGCGGAGGATCGCCCTCGTACGGGACGTACTCGGGTGATGCGGCAACGTGGCGAGGTGCCGTGCCGGGCGTCGCGAGCCGGTGAACCTTTCCGGTCGCAGCACTGGGGGCCGGTTCAGAGCGCGGTGAGGTAGTCCGGCACCCCGATGGCGGGATCGAGGTCGACGGAGGGGACCGGCGTGGTGTAGCCGCGGGCCAGCGGCAGGACGCCCGCCCAGTGGGGCAGCGCGAGGTCCTCCGGTTCGTCGTTGGGCCCGCCGGTGCGGATCTTGGCGGACACCTCCCGGAGATCGAGCCGGATCACCGCCGTCGCGGCCAGTTCCTTCGTGCCGGCCGGCCGTGAGTCGGCGGACCGGCCCGGCACCACGTGGTCGACGATGGCGTCCAGGGCGATGCGCCGCTCCTTCGGATCGGTCACCGTGCGGGCGATGCCATGGACCACCACGGAGCGGTAGTTGATCGAGTGGTGGAAGGCCGAGCGGGCCAGCACCAGACCGTCGACGTGCGTCACCGTCAGGCACACGGGAAGGCCCGGATCGGCCCCGCCCGCCTCCCTCAGCGGCCGGGAACCGGTCGAGCCGTGTACGTAGAGCCGTTCGCCCAGTCGGCCGAAGAGCGTCGGCAGAACGACCGGGGCGCCGTCGCGGACGAAACCGAGATGGCAGAGGTACGCCTCGTCGAGTATCGAATGGACCGTCTCCCGGTCGTACGCCGCGCGTTCACGGGCCCGGGTCGGCACGGTGCGCCCGGTCGGCCGGTACTCGTCCCCGGCCGAGGGGGCCGGTTCCGGGGACTGTGGCGCTGCGGTGTCCGGCATTGCGGCCTCCATTGCACTAGTGCATAATGTTGTTTGTGCTAGGAGAGTATCGGATCGAGGGGCGACGCGCATCGGAGATCGCCGCGAGCGTGGAGCGGGGGGTCGGCTCGGGCGACCTCGCGCCCGGTCAGTCGCTCCCGCCCATGAGGGAGCTGGCGGAACTGCTGGGGGTGAACCCCAACACGGTGGCGGCGGCCTACCGCACCCTGCGCGAGCGCGGGGTGATCGAGACGGCGGGGCGCCGGGGCAGCAGGGTGCGGCCGCGCCCCGCGAGCACGGCGCGGGGGTCGCTCCGGGTGGAGGTGCCGCTCGGGGCGCGGGATCTGGGGTCGGGCAATCCCGATCCGGCGCTGCTCCCCGCGTTGGACGAGGCGTTCGAGGCGGCGACCCGCGCGTACGCGCGGGAGCCCGGGATGTACGGGCAGCCGCCGCTGGTGCCGGAGTTCGCGGATCTCGCCCGCGCCGCGCTGGACGCCGACGGCGTGCCGGCCGGGCCCGTGCTCGCGGCCTCGGGATCGCTGGACGCGATCGAGCGCGTCCTGACGGCGCATCTCAAGCCGGGGGACGCGGTGGCCGTCGAGGACCCGGGGTGGGGCAGCATGCTGGATCTCGTACCGGCGCTGGGGCTCCGCCCGGTGCCCGTGGCGCTCGACGACGACGGACCGCTGCCGGGCGCCGTCGAGCGCGCGCTGGACGCCGGGGCCCGGGCGCTCGTGGTCACCGACCGCGCGCAGAACCCGACCGGTGCCGCCGTCGGCGCGCGACGCGCGGCCGAACTGCGGGACGTCCTCGCGCGCCACCGCGATGTGCTGCTCGTCGAGGACGACCACGGCCACGGCATCGTCGACCTGCCGCTGCATCCGCTCGCGGGTGCCACGGACCGGTGGGCGTTCGTCCGGTCCGTCGCCAAGGCGTACGGGCCGGACCTGCGGGTCGCACTGCTCACCGGGGACCCGGTCACCACCGACCGGGTGTCGGGCCGACAGGGGCTCGGACCCGGCTGGGTCAGTGGGCTCCTGCAACGGGCCGTGGCACACCTGTGGCGCACGGGTGCCGTCGACCCCGAGGGCGTCGCGCGGTCGTACGGGAACCGGCGGGACGCACTGCTGCGGGCGCTGGCCGAGCGGGGAGTCGTGGCGCACGGGCGCAGCGGCATGAACGTGTGGGTGCCGGTGGACGACGAGACCGGGGCCGTGGCGCGGCTGCTGCACGCGGGCTGGGTGGTGGCGCCCGGCGCGCGGTTCCGGATGGCCGCGCCGCAGGGGATCCGCCTGACCGTCTCACCGCTCACCGACGCCGACGTGGCCCCCCTGGCCGACGCGGTGGCGGCCGCGACGGGTCCGGTGGCTCCCCTGAACTACGGCTGAAGACGCGGCGGTCGGTGGTCGGCGGCCGGTCACGGGCGGCCGGCCGCGGGGATGGGGCTACACCGAGGGACCACGGGCGCGGGCTACGGTAGGCGTCCCGTGGCCGAGCGCGGTCCGGCGCCGGGCGGCCGGGCGCGCGGCCCGCTCTGGGTGAGGACGGCACCCGCGAGGACCACCAGGGCGCCCACCAGCGTGTTCCAGCTCAGCCGTTCGCCGAGTACGACGACTCCGGCCGCGGTGGCGACGACCGGGATGAAGTAGGTCACCATCTGCGCGGTCGTCGGTCCGACCTCCTCCACCAGGCCGAACTGCACCAGCATCGCGAAGCCCGTGCCCAGCGCTCCGAGGGCGGCCACCGCGAGGGTCGGAAGCAGCGGAAATCCCTCGAGGGCGGATGTGAACAGCGGGGTCACCAGCGAGAGTTGCGCCGTGCCGAGGAGAAGCTGGCCGCCGGTCAGGGCGAGTGCGGAGGCACCGGTTCCCGACAGCGTCCTGCGGACGTATATCCAGCCGACCGGATAGCAGAGGGAGGCGAGCAGGGCCATGGCCGTACCGCCGACGTCCAGCCCGGAGAAGCCCTGCCAGCCGCCCAGCACGGTCAGGACACCGAGGAAGCCGAGGCCGAGCCCGGCCACCCGGCGGCGGGTCGGCCGGTCCTCCGAGAGCGCCACCAGCGACAGCGCCATGCCCCACAGGGGGGACGTCGCGTTGCAGATGCCTGCCAGGGTCGACGGAATGCTCAACTCGGCATACGCGAAGAGCGAGAACGGCAGCGCGTTCAGGAAGAACGCGGCGACGGCCAGATGGCACCAGGTGCGGGCTCCGCGCGGCAGCCGCACCCGCCGCACCGCCATCGCCGCGGCCAGCACGGCCGTGCCCGCGAGGAGGCGGCCGAGCGTGACCTGGAACGGGGCGTACCCGTGCGTGCCCACCTTGATGAGGAGGAAGCTGAAGCCCCAGATGAGCGCGAGCGCCCCGAAGCGTATGCGCCAGTCCGGCCTCCGCCGCGACGGGGAGGTGTCCGGGCCGCGCGGGGCAGCCCCCGCAGCCGCGTCCGGGCGCGGATCCGGAGCCGCGGTGCGGTTCCTGGGGGTGGTGGGGGACTCGGAGACCGGAGAGGTCTCCGGCCTGACAGCGGCGCTCATGCGTCAACGATGACGAGCTCAACCACGTAGAACAAGTGAGACTTCCTGCGCGGAGTCTCGTAGTGTTCCTTACATGTTGAACTTGGAGCGCCTGCGCACCCTGGACGCCCTCGCCCGGCACGGTTCGGTGAGCGGTGCCGCCGCGGGTCTGCACGTGACCACGTCGGCCGTCTCCCAGCAGATGGCGAAGCTGGAACGGGAGGTGGGACAGCGGCTCCTCGCCAGGAACGGTCGCGGGATCCGCCTCACGGACGCGGGCCGGCTGCTCGCCGACCACGCGGCGCGGATCCTCTCGCAGGTCGAACTGGCGCAGGCCGACATCGAGGCGCAGCGCGGAGAGGTGGTGGGCGAGATCCTGCTCTCCGCCTTTCCCACGGCGGCGCGCGGGCTGTTCCCCCCCGTGCTGGGGGCGTTGTGCGCCGACCATCCCGAACTGCGGGTGAGGACGCGGGAGCTGGAACCCGAGGACGGCATCCGGGGCGTCCTGCGGGGGGACATCGACCTGGCGGTCGCGCTGGACTGGAGCAACAAGCGGCTGCCGGTCCCCGGCGGTCTGACCAGGGTGGAACTCCTGGACGACACGCCGGACATCGCGATGCCGGCCGGCCACCCCCTCGCGGACCGGCCGGAGGTGGACCTGGAGGAGTTCGCCGACGACGAGTGGGTGTCCTGGCCCGAGGGCGAGTTCTGCCACGATTGGCTGGTGTTCACGCTGCGTTCGAAGGGCTTCGAGCCGCGCATCGCGCATCTGGTGGGCGAGCACCACACCCAACTCGCCTTGATCGCCGCGGGAGTGGGGGTCTGCGTGGCACCCCGCCTGGGGCGCGGACCGGTGCCCGACGGGGTGCGGCTCGTGCCCGTACGGCAGCGGATGCGGCGGCACGTCCACGCCGTGTGGCGCACCGGCGCGGAACGGCGTCCGTCGGTCCGGGCGACGGTGGACGCACTGCGGACGGCCGCCCGGGAACTGAGCGAGGCGTCGGCGTAGGGGCGTCTTCCCGCACACCGGGGCGCGGCCGAGCCGGAGCGTTACGGGTCACGGCCCCGCCGGTCGTTCCGGGCACCGGGCCGGGCCTCCCGGGGCACCGGGGCGCGGCCGGGGCGGGGGCTCGGGGAATCCGGCCGGAGCCCTTGGATATCGGGCCGGGACGTCCGGTGCGGGAGCGCTCAGGCCGTGCGCGGCCCCGCGAGCTTCCGGAAGTCCCAGGAGGTGACGGCCTGAGGGGTGAGCCGCAGCCAGGCGTGCCGGCCGTCGTGCGGCATCGCGTCCGTTTCGAAGTACTTCCGGGCGAACAGGCGCTCCGGTCCGTCGAGTTCGGGGCAGGGGGCGCCGGTGCGGGGTGCCTCGCCGACGGGAACGGCCCTGCCGGAGAGCTCGACGCCGCGGAGTTCCCCGTACTCCACCCCGTCGTCCACGACCACCGCGATCCTGGGGTCGGTGCGCAACTGTGACCACCGCAGGCTGCGGGTGATCGAGTACAGCCAGAGCGACGTGCCGTCCCAGGCGAACCACAGGGCTCCGGCATGCGGGTGGCCGTCCGGCGACACCGTGGCGACCCGGCAGGTGCGCTGCTCGGCGAGGTAGGTGTCGCGTTCCGTCCCGGTCATCATGATCCGGCGGCCCCGTCGCTGTGTGACGGTCATGGAGCGCCTCCCTTTCTCCGACTGTCTGACTAGGTGTCAGAAATCATGGGGTCTCTTCCTTCGTCGCGCAATGGCGGCTAGCCTCCGCGACCGGACCGTCGGCGAAGGAGCCGGTTCGCACGCCGACGGCACCCGTTCCGTACCGATGCCCCGTCACCGACAGAGCCGATCCTTCACCGAAAGGACCTGCCGTGCCGTCGAGGGAACAACCCGCCGCACAGCTCACCGGGCAGCTCGCCGGACTGCTCGATCCGGTCATCTGTGCGCTCATGACGGTCGAATGCCAGCAGGGCGTCGTGGGCCCCGGCAGCGCACTGCCCGAACTGGCCGAGGAGGCCAGGTCGTCCGGAATGCTCGACCGCGTCGCCCGGCTGGTCGAGGCCGCTCACGAGGCCGGGGTCCAGGTGATGCACGCGGTGGCCGAGCGCCGCCCCGACGGGCGGGGTGCCAACACCAACGCCCGTCTGTTCCGGGCCGCCCGCCGCTTGCCCGTGCAGCAGCACCCGGGCACCGCGGCGGTCCGGATCGCCGAGCCCGTCGAGGTCAGGGACGAGGACCTCGTCGTGCGGCGGCTGCACGGCCTCTCGCCGATCGCCGGAACGGACGCGGACGCCCTGCTCCGCAACCTCGGCTGCCGGACACTCGTCGTCACCGGTGTCTCGGCCAATGTGGCCGTCCCCAACGCCGTGTTCGACGCGGTGAACCTCGGATACACGGTGGTGGTGCCCTCCGACGCCATCGCGGGGGTGCCGGCCGACTACACCCCCGCGATGATCCGTCACACACTCGCCCTCGTCGCCACCGTCACGACCACCGACGCCGTGCTCGACTCCTGGCGGAGCCGCGGGCGCGCCGGTGCCGGCAAGGGGGCCGGTGCCGGCGTTTCTCCCGGTGTCAGGAAGCGAGCGTGATCGTGCCGTTCTCGACCTTGATCGGTCGGGCGGGCAGCGCCTGCGAGGCCGGACCCGACATCACGTCACCCGTCGCGACATCGAACGTGCTGCCGTGGCAGGGGCAGTTGATGGCGCCGTCCGACACGCTCGACACGGTGCATCCCTGGTGGGTGCACTTCGAGGAGAACGCCTTGAATTCACCGGCCTTGGGCTGTGTCACCACCACGTCCCGGTCGGCGAAGATCTTGCCGCCGCCCTGTGGGATGTCGGCCGTCTTCGCCAGGACGTCCTTGCCGCCGTCCTTCGCGGCGGTGCTCCCCGCGGCCGAGGTCGGACCGGACGCCGGTTCCACCTCCGCCTGTGCCTCCTCCTTGCTGCCGCACGCGGCGAGTACGGCAGCCACCGAAGCGGCTCCGACCGCTGTGACGACGGTCCTACGGCCGGGGCCGACCTCGTGTTCCTGCGACGTGCTCACGCCGGTTCTCCTTCCGCGACAGTCGCGGCCGCCGGTGCTCGCGACTTCTTCCTGATGACTGGTGTGGGATGCCCGGGCGTGCGGCGGGAGGGCCGCGTCTTCCAGGGCCCGGGACCTCGTCGTCATCGGCACATACGGGCACCGGCATGAGCGGGCGTCACCGGTCGGCGGCGCGGAAGGGCGGTGAATCGGCGTGCGGCCCACCGGAATTACTCCGGATGGCCGAGGGGTCGTTGGGCCCGATGGGTGTCGCGCACCGCCGGTCGGCCGGTGGCCGGGCAGGCGGCTCCACGCCAGGGCGGCCGGTGGCGTGTGCGAGGCTGGGGAGCATGACACTGAGCGGCTTCACCGCCATCGAGCGGGCCATTCGTGACGGCTGGGGCGCGGACACGGCGACGCCGGATCACCGCCCGCACTGGACCCCCGACAACCCCGCCCGTGACCAGTGCGGGGTCACCGCCCTGGTCGTGCACGACCTGCTGGGCGGTGACCTGATACGCGGAGAGGTCCACGTCGACGGCGAGCGGGTGGACTACCACTGGTGGAACCGGTTCGGCATGGGAATCGAAGTCGACCTCACGCGCGAGCAGTTCGGCCCCGAGGAACAGGTCGTCGGCGGAGAGGTGATCGAACGGCCCGCGGAGATCGTGCGACTCCGGGAGGAGTACGAACTCCTCCGCGGCCGGGTCCTGGCCGCGCTGCGCCCGTAGGCGCCCTGCCGTACGCCGTCCCTCCGCGGCGTCCCGCGCGCCGACGGTGCGGGATCAGTCGGATCCCGCACCGTCCGTACGGAAGACCTTCTCTCCCTCGCGCAGACGGGCGAAGAGGAGCGTCTGGTCCAACTGTTCCACGTCCTCGTCCTCCTCGTTGCCGAACACCTCGTCCACCAGCAGTTCACGCAGCCGCTCCTGGACTCCGTCGCCGAACCCCTGCTGGAAGTCGTCCAGGTCGAAGTGGGTCTCCGCCTCCACATCGGCGATCGTGGCGTGATCGTCCTCGATGACCAGACGGGCGCGGATGGTCCCGGCCTGGAGCGTGTTGTCGTTGTAGTAGCCGTAGACGATTTCGGCCTCGATGTCGCCGCCGACGTACATCTCGCCGTCGGTGTGCACCGCGCGGGCCGTCACGTCCCCGGCCACGGCCACCACGGAGTCCGGGCCGCAGTCCTTCATGCAGCCCTCGACGGTCAGCGAGCCGGTGACCACGAAGGGGGCCGCCACGTCCAGATGCCCCTTCACGATCAGATCGCCGTGGTGGAAGAACGGCTCGCCCAGCTCCTGGTCGCCGACCAGGGCGCGGTTCGTCCGGGCGTCGTCCCCCAGGGCCTCGGCGCACAGCTTCGGTATGAACGGGACGTGATCGGGGTCGCAGTCGTGGCGCAGCTCGGCGACGAACGCCTGGTAGCTCTCGTACTCCGGCCGGACCCGCTCCGCCAGCCAGTCGCCGTCGTCCGGAATCCCGGCGGCCCGGCACGCCTCGGACAGCCTGGCCCGAGTCTCCTCCGCGATCCGTCGGACGGCGGCCATGTCGATGGGCAGCGGCCCGCCCTCCGTCACGGGGTAGTCGACATGGGCGGGCGCACCCGTGTTCTCCAGCAGCGCCTCGACGACCTGAGGGGACGGCGGCGGGCCGTCGCCGCTCCGGGGAAGCGCGTCCGTCCGGTGCAGAGGGGGACCCTCCTCGTCACGGGCCGAGGGATCGGCGCCGTCGGCGATCAACGCACCGGCCTCGGCGGCCCGTTGGGCGTCGTCCTCGTCGGCCGCGGGGGCGACGGCGGCAAAGAGGGAACTGCTCTTCACATCGTTCATGGGCCGGACCCTACGAGCCCCGACTGACAGCAGGCCCCGGGAGCGGACCGCGGAAACGGACGGAATCTAGTGCTGCGACCGGAAAGGTTCACCGGCTCGCGGCGTCCGGTACGGCACCTCGCCGCGTTGTCGCATCACCCGAGTACGTCCAGTACGAGGGCGATCCTCCGCCTTGCAATGCACCGCACGGGACGCCGAAGTGGCCGAAGAGCATGCATCGTGGGCCGATATATGATGACCGGTGTGACGACAAGACAATCGACCCTGACCGAGCCGCAGTACTTCATCCTCGTCGCGCTCATGGACGGGCCGCTGCACGGATACGGCATCATCAAGGCCGCCGAGCGGGCCACCGGCGGACGGCTCAGGATCGCCGTCGGAACCCTCTACGGCGCGCTGGAGCGGATGGAGCGGTCCGGGCTGATCGCGACCGACCGGGAGGAGGTCGTGGACGGCCGGGCGCGGCGCTACTACCGGCTCACCCATGACGGCGCCGAGGCGCTGGGCCGGGAGGCGCAGCGGATGCAGCAGGCGGCCGCCGCCGTCATCGGACGTTCGGCGAGGCTCGGGACGGCCGGGGCGTGAACCGTCTGCTGCTCGCCGCCTACCCCCGGGCCGTGCGTGCCCGGCAGGGGCAGGAGGTGCTGGCCTGCCTGGCCGAGGCGTACCCCGGCCGTTCGTGGCCCCCGCCGCGGGAGGCCGTCGCGCTGGTGCGCGCGGGTGCCCAGGCTCGGATACGCGCCGTCGCCGACGACACGGCGCGGCCTTGGTGGCTGGACGGGGTCCACCTCGCCGCCCTTGTCCTCGCCGCCCTCGCCCTGGTCCCCTACCTCCAGGACGTGTGGGACTGGGCTCTGCGCATCGACCCCGGCGGACACGCGCTGGGCTTCGGCTCCACCGGCTGGTACCCGTGGTCGCAGGGCCCCGGCGCACAGCCGCGGACCCTGCCCTACGGGCTGCTCCCGCTGGTGTGTCTGATCGCCCTGCTGCGCGGCAGGGCGTGGATCGCGCTGCCGGCCTCGGTCGCGATGGTCTGCGCCGGTGCCACGATCGGGACCTCGACGTTCTTCGGGACCGAAGGCGTGGTGGGCCCGGGCTACTACGGTCTGGGCGCCCCGATCCTGGCCCACGACCTGGTGCTCTCGGGGTCCCTGACCACCGCGTGCGCGGTCCTGGCGATTTGCCGCCCCGGCCGGTTGCGGCGCCGCTCCTACGCCTGGCTCGTTCCCGTGGTGTGCGCGATGTCCGTGGCCGGGGGCCTGCACATCGCCTCGTACGATCCGGCGTTCCAGCGCGGCTGGCTCCTCGTCGAGATCGCCGCGTTGATCGCCGCGTGGGCGGCGACGGCCGAGACCGGCGACCACCAGTGGATGATCCCCGTCGCCGCGTTCGCGGTCGTCCGGCTCCAGGCGGTCGTCACGCAGCCGATGCTCATGGAGTCCCCGCGCGTGCCGGGCACGGCCGTGCTGTTCGCCCTGGTCGCGCCACTGCCGATCCTGGCGTCGGCGGCTCGGCGCCGACAGGGCGTGTGAACCCCGGAGCCGAATCCCGGAGCTGAATTCCGGACAGCGGTGGCACCTAGTGCCGTGACCGGCAACGTTTGCCCCGTCGCACCGCCCGGCACGCACGCTCGCGGCGTTGGCCGAAAGCCCACGTACCCGCTACGAGGGCTTTCGGCCGCCTTGCGATCGCACGCACCGGACGCCGCTCCTTCCGGGCAAACCTTGCCGGTCACGGCACTAGTCGCGGCGGGCCGCCGAGCAGGACCCCACCCGCACGAGACCGGTACGCCGGGCNGGTGAAGTTCGTGTACGGCTTCCAGTCGGAGCTGGACCGCATGTACGGCTGGGGCATGCAGTGGGGGCGCGGCTACAAGTCCCGGACCTGAGAGCGGCACACGCCCGCGGCCCAGGACCCTAGTGCCGTGACCGGCAACGTTTGCCCCGTCGCACCGCCCGGCACGCACGCTCGCGGCGTTGGCCGAAAGCCCACGTACCCGCTACGAGGGCTTTCGGCCGCCTTGCGATCGCACGCACCGGACGCCGCTCCTTCCGGGCAAACCTTGCCGGTCACGGCACTAGTCGCGGCGGGCCGCCGAGCAGGACCCCACCCGCACGAGACCGGTACGCCGGGCGGCCGTCGCGGCAGCGGCACCGCTCGGCGCGAGAGAGCGGCCGGCCCTCCGGCCGCCGGAACGAAACGGGACGACGTTGACGCAGCAGGACCGCACAAGCATCCACCCGACTGCGCCCATGGAGCCGGACCGGCCCCGGTTCCGTCCGGGCCCGCCCCTGCTGTGCCTCCTCGGGGTCGGGGTCGTCTACCTGCTCGCCGTGTGCACGCCGTTCGGGCAGCGGGCGGAGAACGGGCTGGTCAAGGGATACGCCGACCAGGCACGAATCTTCGAACTGGTGCAGTCGGCGGGGCCGCCGCCGCTCAAGGCGGCCATGCCCACGCTCGTCGCGGGCCTCGTCGCGATCGCCGCGGTCGCCCTGCTGCGCCGCTGCTGGTGGCAGGGGTGCGCGGCACTCGGGGTCGTGGTGGTCACGGTCGTCGGTACGGAGGCGCTCCACCTGGTCCTCCCGCGCCCCGATCTGGTCCGGGCCCCGCAGGGGCTCACCGACGGGAGCTTTCCCAGTGGCCATGTGGCCGTCGTCGCCGGGCTGGCCTGCGGCGCGGTGCTGGTCGCCGCCCCGCGCGTGCGCCCGTACGTCGCCATGGCCGGGATGCTGTGGCTCGCCTTCACCGCGGCCGCCGTCCAGGCCCTCTACTGGCACCGGCCCAGCGACGCGATGGGGGCCACGCTGCTGGCCTGCGCCTGCTACAGGGTCGCCGCTCAACTCCTGCCCTCCGCCGCGACTTCGGGCGGCACCCGGCCGCCCCGGTCCCTTCCGGCCCTGGCCGGGGTTCTCGCCCTGGTCGGTGCGCTGGCCGGCGGAGCGCGGGAGGACGCCGTCGCGCGCCCGCTGGTCTTCACCGGAGCGGCCCTCGTATGCGTGGCCCTGTACGGGATCACGACGGGTTCGTCCTCCGGCCCGCGACGGTCGGTGCCGGGGCGGTCCGGTGCGTCGCCGCAAGGATGAGCGCGGAAGCCACGAGAGAAGCGGCGGGAGCCCCGAGCCCCTGCCGCGTTCCCCGTCGATCAGGTCCGGGGCCGCCTGCGGGGCGGGGGCCTGGCCAGCCGATCGGGGCGTCGGCGCGGCGCAGTTGTCGGTCGCCCGACGGGGCCCGCGACCGCACGGCCGGACGGAGCCTCGGCCCATGGCCTGGTGGCACAGTGGGACGACCGGCTCGGGGCGGTACTCCGTGCGCGGCGCTCGACGCGCTCGCGGAGAGCCGCGCCCGGGAACTCGACGCCCCGCGCGACCGTGCCGACACACTCTCCCGGTTCCGGCGCGACCTACGCGCCGAGGGCCCCGGGGACCGGGAGATCGTCCGTACGGCGGAGATGTGCGAGGCCCGGCGCTTTCAGGACGAGGCGGTGCACCGGGTCCGTGTCCGGCCGCCCTGCCCGTCGAGCCGCCGCTCGCCGCCCCGCGCACCTGCTGCCCTGCTGCGGCTCTGGGCCCGCTCGGCGAGCAGGTCGACCAGCTCCGGCTGCCGGTTCGCGTGCGTGTCGAGCAGCAGGTGCAACTGGTGGAAGGCCGCACCCCGCACGAGCCAGTGGTGCTTCTTGTACAGGGCGTGGAGCATCTGGGTTTCCGCAAGGGTCTTGTTCAGCCGCCGGCAGGAGTACAGACGCGTGCCGGCGGAGCGGATGACCGGGGCCGTCCGCGGAGCCCGGGCGGCCGTCCGCCCGTCGGCCTGATCCGGGCCCGGTGCCGCACGGCCGCCCGCGGCCGGCAGCGCCCCGCGTACGACACGGGGAGGTCGTCCGCGCGTCCCGTTGACCTGGTTGCCGGAAACACCGGCCGGGCCACCCGGCCGACCGAAGCCCGATCTGCATCATGAGAACCATGGACGAGACACGCACACTCACCGAGGACGAGATGAACGATCTCCTCAGCGACGAGGACCGGGACACCGGCGAGGAGGACGACGCGTACGAATGGGTCCGGTGAACGCGTCGGGCATCCGGGCAGGGCCGGAACATGCCGTGGGACCGGGACCCGCACCGGCGGTGCGACGGGTCCCGTTCATGGGCGCGCTTCCTCGTCAGGTGCCGGGCTTGCGACCGCGGACGTACACCTGATCACCGATCCCCAGTCGGTCCCACAGCGTCTTCGCGTGCTCCAGCCGCAGATTGACGCATCCCGCCGAACCGCCCCCGTCGAACAGGTCGTCGTACCGCGCGTGGATCGCCTGGCCGCCGTCGAAGTACTGGGCATACGGCATGGGTGCGTCGTCGTACAGCTCCGAATGGTCGTCGCGGACGCGGCGGAAGATCTTGTGCAGTCCGGGACGGGTCTCCTCGCCCAAGCGGCCGGTGCGCGTGGCCACCGGGCCGAATTCCAGCTTCTTGCCGTTCTGCAACCACAGGAACTGGCGCGTCATGTCGACGCACACCACCCTGCCGACGTCCACCGGGCACGAGCCGTCGGCGTTCGGATCCGTGCCGGCCTGTACGAGCTGCGTCCGACGGTACGTCTCCAGCCCGGCGTACCCGTCCTGGTGGCCCAGTTTGTGCTTGCGCTGGAACTCGCGGGCGGCGGCGCAGTCCTGTGGCGACCGGCGTCCGTGCACCGGCGACGGCCCGGTGACAACACCACCTGCACCTACCGGGTGACCGAGGCCGATGCCAGGAACGGCCACGTCACCAACGTGGCGTTCGCCACGGCGGAGAACGGCACCGTCGGGTCGAACCAGGACGCGGCCCGCATCGTCGTCGAGAAGATGTGCGAGGACAAGCACTGCCCCAAGCCGCCGAAACCGTGCGAGGGCAAGCACTGCCCCAGGCCGCCGAAGCCGTGCCACGACAAGGGCGGCTGCAAGGTGAAGTGACGCGCATTCACCTCCGCTGAGGCAGGAGACCCGGGGCACCCGCCACCAGCCCGTGGAGGGCGCCCCCTTCGCGTCCGTCCCGCCGATGTCGGTGGTGGCGGTTACGGTCGTCGGCATGGAACAAGAACGTGCCGGATGCTTCGCCCCGCTGCCCGGACGGGACGGCCATGTCGGTGGTATCGAGTCGCTCACGCTCGACGGTCGGCGCCACTACTTCGGATTCGACCACAGCAGCGACATCGTTCTCTCGCCGCTGATCGACGACCCGGACGCGATGGCGGCCTTCGCGAGCGCGCACATGCGGCAGACCACCGGTACGCACGACGCGGAGTACTGGGCGGATCTGGTCGCCTACGCCGCCGAGAGCTCGGCCTTGGCGGAGGACACCGAGCGCGAGTTCACCACCGAGGGGCTGCGCGGTCGGCTGCCGGCCTCCGGCAGCCATCTGCTCTATCTCCTGGGCGCGGCCACCGAATGGGACGACTGGTTCGACGAGTCACCGAAGGCCGAACGGGCCTGCGAGCGACTGGGGTTGGACGAGGAGGACCCGGAGTTCATCGACCAGTGCCTGGACGCGGTCCGGGAACACGGCACCCGGGCCCGGCCCGACGAGTGGACGGTGGTCCGTTTCCATCTCGGTGCGGCGATACGGCATCTGCCGGGCAACTGGGGGACGTTGTTCGCTCCGCTCGCGGAGTGCGTCGCGCACCTGGAGTGAGCCGGTCCTCACGGAACGAGCCCGCTCCGCGTGCCGGACGGTGAGCCGGACCACGCGGCGGCATTTGGGTCTCGGGGCGCGCACGGGCTCCCGGGCCGCGTGCCGGGGCCCATGGACGCGGTCCCGGCACGCGAGACGGCCCCGCGCCCAGTGCTGCGACCGGAAAGGTTCACCGGCTCGCGACGCCCGGCACGGCACCTCGCCGCGTTATCGCGTCACCCGAGTACGTCCTGTACGAGGGCGATCCTCCGCCTTGCGATGCACCGCACCGGACGCCGCGAGCTTCCCGGCCACAGCACTGGACGCTGCCGAGACGGGCCCGCGCCTGAGCGCGGGCCGGCCTCTTGCTGGGGGATGAAGTCGAGGGGCCGTCAGTAGCGTCCGCCACGCCCGCGGCCGCGTCCGTAGCCTCGTCCGTGGCCTCGGCCGCGTCCGCGCCCGAAGTCCCGGCCGCGTCCGTAGCCTCGGCCGCGTCCGCCGTAGTCCCTGTCCCTGTCCCCGTGGCTGAAGATGCTCTGAATCTTCATCTTCGCCTCCTTCGTAGGATTTTGAGGGCGCCGCTCCTTGCTCCTGCAGCGGCACTACCGACACTACGACGACCCTCTACGGCCAACAACTCGTGGGAGTCGCAACCCGGGTCGGGATTCTTCGCTGTCCGTGACTTCTCGGAGTTGTTTCCCGATTTCTGCCGCCGGATAAGTTGTTTTCCTCCTGGCATCCGGGTGAATCAGCATTTCCGGTGATCGAGCCGAAAAAAGCTGCGCCGCCGTCCTTTCGGTGTTCCGGTGAACAGGGGGCGACGGTGCCGATATGGTCACATGTCTCTGACTGGTTCGGACGCGGGGAAGCGATCCGTATTCCCCCTCAGGGGCACATGGCGACGCGGCCCCGTGTCCTGTTCGCGAGGGCGACATAGGCGCCTTGCCGTTCTCCGGACCGTATCGGCCGGTGACGGGAAGCGGCCGGAAACTTGCTCGTTCGAAGAACGGCCTGAGCAGGTCGAGGCGTGCGCCGCTCCGCGTGGCGTCGAGCCGACGGCTGTCGCACCCCAGGATCCGCGTCCCGTTGACGCCTCCTCGAAACTCGGCCGTTCGGGTTCATGGGCCAGGGCCGTTGCGGATCCGACGGCGACGACCGCTTCGCAGTGCTGCCGTGCCACGGGGTCGGGGACGTCGGTGACATGCCGGGCGTCGGGATCTCCGGAACGACTGAAACGCAGAGCACGCATCACACGCCTTTCCAGGAATTCATTCAACTGGCCAGCTGGGTGCGGGTTTCCGGAAGGTGGGAACGAAGGTCCCGTCAAATTCCTGAAGGAATCCGGTGCGACGACGGTGGGGTGTACCCGTTTCGGGCCTTTGATTTCATGCGGAACTCTTTTTTCGAACGTCGGGACTCATTTGTCCCGGTGTCAGGTCCGAACGGTCGGTTCCGCGGGGCCGTTCATCTTTTTGCCATGACTTTCGGTCCGTGCCGACGGGTGGGTGCCGCTCCTTCTTCGGTGACCACGGGAACGGGAGAATTTCCGGCCGTGGAGAATTCGCGTCATGGGCGGTCGGTGACGGCGCTTCGACGGTGAGTGAGAGGCGGAAGGGGCGTGCCGTCGGCCTGGGTGCCGCACAGCCGGTGGGTGAGTACGGTACGGCGGGCGCGCAGCCGGTCCAGCGCGAACGCCGCGATCACCGCGCCCACCATGGGCGCCACCAGGTACACCCACAGGAAGGCGAGCTCGCCGGACGCCACCGCCGGACCGAACTGGCGGGCGGGGTTGACGCTGCCTCCCGAGCTGGTGCCGAGCAGGGCGATGGCCGCACCGATCAGGAATCCGACGAGCCAGGGAACGACGGGGGCCAGCCGGGGGGTCTGCAGGAAGTACCCGACGAGATACACGATCACGCCCATGCCGGCGGCCTCGGCCGCGAACAGCCAGCCGTCCGTCCAGCCCGGAGCGGGTCGCAGCACGGCGTAGAGGACCGGGGGCCGCCCGACCACCGGGCCCCACACGGCCCGGGCCGCGAGCACCCCCAGGAACGAGCCGATGAGCTGCGCCAGGACGTAGGGGGCCACGGACACGCCGGGGAAGACGCCGAAGCGCCACATGGCGAGGGAGATCGCGGGGTTGATGTGCCCGCCGGAGAGCCGTCCGGGCCGGCTGAGGATCAGCCCGGCGAGGAGCAGGCCGACCGCCGCCCCGACGACCAGCAGCTTGAGGTGGACCCCGGGAACCGCCTGGGAGAGCGCGGAGGGGCCCATGACCCAGCGCACGATCGTGGTGACACCGAAGAGCAGCACGAAGGTCAGGAGGCATTCGAGAGCGCTGCGCCCCGCGACGGCCGACGGCGTCGTGGGGCCCTTTCCCGGTGGGGCGGGCGGGGCCGATGTGCTGGACGGGGCGGGGCCGGTGGTCATGGCCGCGATCACCTCCGGACGGCGTGGGGGACGAGGCGTTGGGGGCGGTGTGCGGGGTCAGGCCGGAGAGCTCTTGCGGGCGGGCAGGTAGTGGGTGACTTTGAAAGGGTGGTCGGGGTCCACCAGGGACCGCGCGCGCTCCTCGGTCTCCCGGTCGAAGCCGGTGAGACGGCCGCTGTGCTGCCGCAGGTGCTCCTTCCAGGAGGCCACCAGGAAGACCTCCAGGTACGTGTCGGGATCGGTGCCGTCCCGGTAGAGGTCCCAGCTCACCGCGCCGGTGCGCAGCCGTGAGCGGCCCATGGCCCGCATGGACTCGATGAAGAGATCGGCGTTGTGGGCCGGTACGACGTACTCGATGGTGACGAGGACCTGTTCGTCGTCCTCCGCGGGTTCCAGCACCATGGTCGGGGCCGCCCAGTGCATCGAGACCGAACGGTCCAGCGGCGAGTCGGGTACGGCGAGCATCAGCCCCGCCAGCGATGCGGCCGCGAGCACGACGGCGGCGATCAGCAGGGCCGGCACCGGGCCGACCCCGTCGGCGACCTTGCCCCAGACGGCGGCGCCGATCGCCATTCCGCCCTGGAAGATGGTCAGGTAGAAGGCCAGGGCCCGCGCCCGCACCCAGCCGGGCGTCGTCACCTGCATCTGGGCGTTGAGCATGGACAGCACGCCCACCCAGGCGACCCCGGAGAACACCAGGACCAGACCGACGGCCCAGGGGACGCGTACCACCGCCAGCAGCGCCAGGGTCACCGCGAACAGGAGCCCACCGGTGGTCAGCGCGGCATTGCTCGACCAGCGTCTGCGCACCCGGGGCAGGAGGGCGGCCCCGAGGACCGCGCCCACCCCGACCGCTCCGAGGAGCAGACCATAGCCCCCGGCCCCCAGGCCCAGCCGCTGCCGCGCGACCACCGGCAGCAGGGCCCACAGGGCGGCGGCGCAGGGGACGAACAGCAGCGACCGGCCGAGCACCCGGCGCACCCTGGGCGCGTTCCGCACGTAGCGGTTCCCGGCCCTCAGGGCCGGGAGGATCCGTTCGGCTCCCATCGGGTCGGGCTCGGCCCGGCGGTGCCAGGTCGTGAGCGCGCCCAGGGTGACGAGGAACGACGCCGCGTTGACGGCGAACACCGTGGCGGTGCCGGCCAGCGCCACCACCAGGCCGCCGAGGGCCGGACCGATGGCCCGGGCGAGGTTCATGTTCACGCCGCCGAGGGCCGCGGCGGAGGGGATCTGCTCCCTCGGCACGAGTTCCGGCTGGATGGCCTGCCACGCCGGGCTCATCAGGGCGGTGCCGCATCCGAGCACGAAGGTCAGGGCCAGGACGCCGTAGGAGTCGATCCGCCCCAGCGCGGTCAGCGCGGCGAGCAGCCCGGCGGCCGTGAACATCAGGACCTGGGCGGCCAGCAGCAGTTTGCGGCGGTCGACGATGTCCGCCAGGGCGCCGGCGGGGATGCCGAGCAGGAGGACGGGCAGGCTGGCCGCCGTCTGGACGAGGGCGATCAGCCCGGCCGACCCCGATTCCTGGGTGATCAGCCACTGCGCGCCGACCGTCTGCATCCAGCCGCCGACGTTGGAGACGAACTGCGCGATCCACAGGGTCCGGAACACACGCAGCCGCAGCGGTTGCCAGGTCGACACGGCGGCGGAGTCCGGAGCGGGCGGTTTCGCGCCGGCCGTCGTACCACCGTCCCTAGGAGGTGTCATCCGTTGTCGCTCCCTGCACGGGTATGGGGTGAGGTCGGACGACGGGTCCGGTGGTCCGTTCCCCGGGCACCGGACCCGTGGTCCGCCTCAGTGCCCGGACAGCATGGCGCGGGCATAGACGACTCCGACCCCATATGCCCCGGCGTGTTGCATGACCACGTCCATGACCGGGTCATAGGTCTCGGTGCGGCCCCAGTCGCGCTGCCATTCGAGCAGGGTGGTCAGCCAGGTCGTGGGCACGACGCCGTTCTGCATCATGCGCTTCACGGCGTTGTCGTGCGCGGCCACGGACACACCGCCGCACGCGTCGGTGGGCACGTACACCTCGTACCCCTGGTCCACGGCGGACAGGGCGGCGAGCGAGATGCACACCTCGGTCCAGAGTCCCGCCATCACGATCTTGGGGCGGCCGGTCGCCCCGACGGCGTCGACCACCCGCTGGTCCTCCCAGCAGTTCATGGTGGTGCGGTCGATGGGCTCGGTGTCCGGGTACACCTCGGCCAGCTGCGGAAGCAGCGGCCCGGAGAAGCTCTTGGACGCGACCGTGGTCAGGACGACCGGCACGCCGAACACCTTGGCGGACTTGGCGAGCCCCACGGTGGCGTTGATGATGTCGCCCCGGTCCGCGTTGGTCGTGCCGAAGAACATCTGCGGTTGATGGTCCACCATCAGCAGCACGCTGTTCTCCGGGCTGAGGAGCGAAGCCGCGGGGTCGGCCTTCACGTTCTGCGTGTTCACCACGATGCTGAACCTTTCGTCCGAAACCGTGTCTGCGCGGCGGACTGCCGCGGCCCGGTGGCGCCTTCGGCGGCCGGGAGCGACGGTCCGTCGGCCCGCTACAGGACGAAACAGGCGTCGAAGATCTCGGAGGGGCGGGTGCCGTCCTGGGCGAAGCCCTGGGCGATCCGCCACTGCCGGTGCTCCTCGGACTCGGCCACGGCCTCGACCAGCGCCTGCGCCTGCTGCACCCCGGAGGGCGGGGTGGGGGCCACCGTCCGGTGGTAGCCGCCGAAGCAGGCGACCGGGCTCCAGGACGGCTCCACGCCGGGCAGCGGAGCGGCGAGACCCTCGAACTCCCCGGCCGCGTAGACGATGCGGCCGCCGACGACGGTCAGCAGGGACTCGATGTGGGAGATGTCCTCCTCCGGCACCGAGAAGAAGTCCTCGGACAGCACCGCCAGGTCGGCGTAGTAGCCCTCCTTGAGGATCCCCTTGACGTCGCTCTCACCGCTGAGTTCGGCACCGGCCACGGTGTACATGTGGAGCGCGGTGGCGCGGTCGATCCGGTTCTCCGGGGACGCCAGCTGCTGCCCCCCGATACTGCGTCCGCGCACCAGCCACTCCAGGGACAGCCAGGGGTTGTAGCTGGAGACCCGGGTGGCGTCGGTACCGGCGGCGACCGTCAGGCCGGAGTCGAGCATCCGGCGGATCGGGGGAGCGTCGGCGGTGCGCGCGGCCCCGTAGCGTTCGCTGAACGCGCTTCCCTGGAACATCATGCGGTTCTGGATGGACAACGCGCCGCCCATCCGCGCGATCCGGTCGAGGCCGGCCTCGGACACGGTCTCGGCGTGGTCGAAGAACCACGGCACGCCACGGGGGAAACCGCCGTCCGCCGCGACCTTGGCGAAGACGTCGAGGTTGGCGCGGATCGTCTCGTCGTAGGTGGCGTGCAGCCGGAAGCCCCAGCCGTTGTCGAGCAACAGGCGTACGGCCGCCTCGAGTTCGCTGTCCGCCCGGTCGGGGCGGGTCGGCCGGGGCTCGGTGAAGTTCTCGTAGTCGGCGGGGGACCAGGCGAGGTTCTCCCCCGCGCCGTTCAGCCGCAGCCACTCGTCGCCGTCGCCGGGGCGCACCATGCCGATCCACCGCCGCAGGTCGTCCAGTTCCTGCCCGGCGGTCTGCGGGAAGAGATGGTAGGCGATACGCATGGTCAACAGGCCCTGTTCGGCGAGCTTCATCACGGCCCCGTAGTTCTCGGGGAAGTTCTGGAAGCCGCCGCCCGCGTCGATGGCGCTCGTCAGTCCGAGCCGGTTCAGCTCGTGCAGGAAGTGCCGGGTGGAGCCGATCTGTTCGTCGTCCGACAGCTTCGGTCCCTTGCCGAGCGTGGCGTACAGGAGCCCGGCGGCCGGGGCGGCCAGCAGCATGCCCGTGGGCTCGCCCGAGTGGTCGCGGACGATCTGGCCCCCAGGAGGCGCCACGGAGTCCTTGGTGAAGCCGACCGCCTTCACCGCGGCATGGTTGAGGATGGCCGACTGGTACAGGTGCAGCACGAACACCGGGGTGTCGGGGGCGGCGGCGTTCAACTCCGACACGGTGGGCAGCCGCCGCTCGGCGAACTGCTCGCCGGTCCAGCCGCCCACCACCCGCACCCACTGACCCTTGGGCGTGCGCGCGGCCTGCTCGCGCAGCATCCACAGACCGGTGCGCAGCGAGGGGACGCCGTCCCAGCGCAGTTCCAGCAGATAGTTCAGACCACCGCGGATCACGTGCAGATGGGAGTCGTTGAGCCCTGGAACGATCCGGCGGTTGAGCGCGTCGACCACCCTGGTCCGCCGTCCCACGAAGGGAGCGACGTCCGAGTCGTCGCCCATCGCGGTGATACGGCCGTCGCGTACGGCGAGGGCCGAGACGGCGGGGCGTGCGCGGTCCCCGGTGAACACACGGCCGTTGCGGACGATCAGATCGGCCGGTTCCCGTGCGTCGGGCGCGGGGGAAACGCCGTCCACTGGCATGACGTTGATCATGAGAACGCTCCATGGCCCCGGGGCCGGGAGGCTTGCTCCCACCCGTCGGCCGGTCGGTACTCGGCTGGATCAGGTACGGCACGGGCCGGCCCGCGGACCGGTCCTGCCGAAGGGCTGGTCGCCGCGGCTGTCGACTTCGGCGGTGGCCGCCCTCACGGCGGGAGCGATGTCCGTTCCCGAGCGGGCCGTGCCGTGGCCGGTCGGCCGGTACCGGGCCCGTGCGGGGACTCGGTCGCGGAGGACGGGCACCCCGCGGTGACGACGGTGGGGCGGGCGGCGATGGGCACCGCGCGGCACGGTCCGAGCGGGTGGTCCATGGGATCTCCGAACTGTGTCCGGGAGAGGCCGAAGCCGGGAGGGGGGACCCGATGCGTCCCGGTTCGGAGGCTAGTTACGTCGCCCTGGGGCGGCATCTCGATCTCGCGCACCGGTGGTCGTCCGGTTCCGCGGAGGTCCGTACGGCCCTTTGCCCGGAAGGCCCGGGGCGGGGGAGGGCGGCGGCCGTGTGCCGAACGGCCTCGCGGGCGGGGCCGGTCGAGTGAAACTCGCGGGGTCCGGTGCGCGGGCTCGCCGATCGGGGCCCGCGGGAGAAGAGCGTGGACCGGTCGGGTGACGGGGTGCCCGGCCCGGATCGTCAGCCCGCTCCGTGCAGCAGGCGGCAGAGCTCGGCCTCCACGTCGAGGTCGTCCGTCTCCCGCCCGGCCGGAACCAGGTGATACGTATGGGTCAGCCAGTCGGTCACCACGCGGAGCGGGGCGGCGAGCCGGGCCCGGCCCGCCGGGGAGGAAAGGGCGAGGTTGAGCACCATCCCGTGCCCGGCGCCGCTCGGCCAGAGGCGTATGTCCCCGTCACCGGTCGGCCGGAGGACACCGTCGGCCAGGAGGTCGCGGGCGAAGGTCCACGTCACCGGTGCTTCGGTACCAGTGTGGAAGGCGAAGGTCACGGCGTACGGATCGTCCGATCCGTAGCGCAGGGAAGCGGGCACCGTGACGTGCTCGTCAGGGGCGAGCACGAGTTCCATGTCGAGCGACTTGTCCAAGTGGTAGGCCATGGCCTGATCAACTCCTGGGCACCGGGGGCGGCTGCACCGCCTTGAGGGCGGCGGTGCAGCTCATCCCGGGATCAGCGGAAGATGTGGTGGCCGAAGCCGTGCGGAAGGCTGGTCACCGCGATCCACGTGCCGTGGACCGAGTGGTAGAGACGGTGGCCGTCGTAGCGGTAGTGGCGGCCGTGGTCGTCGCTGTACCAGCTGCTGCCGGTGCGGTACCAGGTGCGGTAGCCGTCCCAGCGGCTGTCGCGGTCCGAGCGGTGGTCGCGGTCCCAGCTGCTGTAGCGGTCCGAGTGGTGGCCGTTGTGGCCGCGATCGCTGCGGTGGTCGTCCCATCCTCCGTGCCCGCTGGTGCTCACGGAGTGAGAGACGGTCGCCGCTCGCTCGGCCGCGGGGCGGGGTGCCGCAGAGGCGGCGCCGGAGCCTGCCAGCAGCGCACCACCGGCGATTGCGGTGGCGACGGCCGTGGCGGCGATCCGCCGTCCGATCATGCGGTTCAGCATTGTCGTTCTCCTTGCTCCTTCCGCGACCGCAGGGTTGGCGGCCACGGAACTCATACCGGGTTGTCCGGGTATATCCGAACCCTACGCGAGATCTAGTTGAACGTTGAACGGCTGTCTCGTGAGGTATTTCACCTGATCGATAAGGGGAGGAAGGGAGTAAATGGGGCGGTCGGGATGTCTCGCGGGAGTGGGCCGATGGCATGTCGAGGGGTGTGCTGTCGTCGGGCGCGGCAGATGGCCGCGTGTCGGCGCGCGTGGTGTCGGCCGGTCCGGCGGGCTCTGCGCGAGGGTGTCCCCGGATGCCCGTGTCATGGTCGCCCGGGTGGTGAACTCGCCCGTCTGCCGGGCGAGTCGGGACATCCGGGTGGTCGACCGGTCCGCCTGGGTGCGAAGGTGTGGCGAGTGAGCGGCCGGTTGTCCGGGGGAGCGGAGGCGGCGGGGGGCGCCGCCGGGGGATGTGCGTGGAGCGGTTGTGCACCGTAGGCCGTCCGCCCTGCGAAACGGGCGCAGGGCGCCTGTTGTTGCCGCGCGATGAAGCGGGCGAAGGGTGCTGTGCGCGGCCCGAGCGGTGGCGCGGGGAAGGGGCGTGCCCCTTTCGATGGCCCGGTCGGACGAATGGATAGCCTGGGGAAATGCTCACAGAAGTGACAGCGACCCGTTACGTCACCCCTTTGCGTGAGGGCGGCTCGCTCCCCGGGATCGTCGAGGCCGACGACCTCGGCACGTACGTCATGAAGTTCACCGGCGCCGGACAGGGCCGCAAGACGCTCGTCGCGGAGGTCGTCTGCGGCCGGCTCGGGCAGCGGCTCGGGCTGCGCGTTCCCGAACTCGTACGGATCCAGCTCGACCCCGTCATCGGGCTCGCGGAGCCCGACCAGGAGGTGCAGGAGCTCCTGAAGGCCAGCGGCGGGCTGAACCTCGGGATGGACTTCCTGCCCGGGTCCATCGGATTCGACGCGCTCGCCTACCAGGTCGATCCCCGGGAAGCCGGACGCGTCGTCTGGTTCGACGCGCTGATCAATAACGTCGACCGGTCCTGGCGCAATCCGAACATGCTGGTGTGGCACGGCGATCTGTGGCTCATCGACCACGGTGCCACCATGATCTGGCACCACAACTGGCCCGGCGCCCAGGCGTCCGCCGCCAAGCCGTACGACGCGTCGGACCACGCGCTCGCTCCCTTCGCCCCCGACATAGCGGCGGCGGCCGCCGAACTCGCGCCGCTGGTCACCGAGGAACTGCTCACCGAGGTCACGGCAGAGATCCCCGACGAATGGCTGGTCGACGAGCCGGGCTTCGACTCCACGGACGAGCTGCGCCGCGCCTACGTGGCGGCGCTGCTTCCCCGCGCCGCGACCATTCACGAGCGGATCACGATGGCCGGGCCCACGCCCCCCAGGCCGTCGCAGGCGCCCGGCTGGCTGACCGGGGGCGATCCCTGGCCGCACCCCACCAGGAAGAACGACGAGGACGGCACCGACACGAACGACGAGGACGGCCACCGGTGAGCGAGCGCGATGTCTTCGAGTACGCCCTGCTGCGCGTGGTGCCACGGGTGCAGCGCGGCGAGTGCTTCAACGCGGGCGTGGTCGTCTACTGCCGTGCGCGGGGCTTCGTCGCCGCCCGCACGCATCTCGACGAGGCCAAGCTGATGATGCTGGATCCCGCCGCGGACGTGGCCGGTGTACGGGCCGCACTGCACGCCGTCGAGGGCGTCTGCCAGGGCGGCGCCGACGCCGGTCAGGCCGCGGGTGACGACGCGGGTCGCCGCTTCCGGTGGCTGATCGCGCCGCGCTCCACCGTGATCCAGCCGGGGCCCGTGCACAGCGGCCTCACCTCCGACCCCGGGGCCGAGGCGGAGCGGCTGCTCGACCTGCTGGTGCGCTGAGCCCTCCCCGCTCCTTCGCGTCCACCACGCCACCGCCCGGCCCGGCGCACGGCGCCGCCCGGAACACCCGCCCGCGGTGTTCCGGGCGGCGCCGAGCCATGTGACATGCGCCCCTGCGGCCGTGGGCCGTTGACACCGGGTGCCGGGGCTTCTAGCGTCTCGTCTGCTGAAGGTACTAAGCGGTCGCTCAGTCATGGGAGGTCCGGCGCGACGCGAGGTTCCGCGCCGGGCCCCCGACGTCCGCTGAGCGGCGATCCAAGGGCGAGGAGAACCAAGCATGTCCACCACCGAGCAGCGTGTCGCCATCGTGACCGGAGCGGCGCGGGGCATCGGCGCCGCCACCGCGGTACGCCTGGCGGCCGAGGGCCGGGCCGTCGCCGTACTCGATCTGGACGAGGCGGCCTGCAAGGACACGGTCGAGAAGATCACCGCGGCCGGGGGCACCGCGCTCGCCGTCGGCTGCGACGTGTCGGACGCCGCCCAGGTGGAGGCCGCGGTCGCGCGCGTCGCCGCCGAACTCGGGGCCCCGACGATCCTCGTCAACAACGCGGGCGTGCTCCGCGACAACCTGCTTTTCAAGATGTCCGAGTCCGACTGGGACACCGTGATGAACGTGCACCTCAAG
This sequence comes from Streptomyces sp. CB01580, assembly GCF_001905795.1. Classification (GTDB taxonomy): domain Bacteria; phylum Actinomycetota; class Actinomycetes; order Streptomycetales; family Streptomycetaceae; genus Streptomyces. The sequence continues at coordinate 652,048 of NZ_LIXJ01000003.1, read as the reverse complement.
GGCGCGTTCCTGATGGCCAAGGCCGTCCAGAAGCACATGGTGGACGCCGGTTTCGGCCGGATCGTCTCGCTGTCCTCCTCCTCCGCGCTCGGCAACCGCGGCCAGGCCAACTACTCCGCCGTCAAGGCCGGCCTGCAAGGTTTCACCAAGACGCTCGCCAAGGAGCTCGGCAAGTTCGGCATCACCGCCAACGCCGTCGCCCCCGGTTTCATCGTCACCGAGATGACCGCGCAGACCGCCGCCCGGATCGGCATGGGCTTCGAGGAGTTCCAGGCCGCCGCGGCCAGTCAGATCCCGGTCCAGCGCGTGGGCCGTCCCGAGGACGTCGCGGGTGCCATCGCCTTCTTCGCGGGCGACGAGGCCGGCTTCGTCTCCGGCCAGGTCATGTACGTCGCCGGCGGACCGCTCAACTGACGCGGGGGACTGAGGACATCATGACTGCGCAGGACAGCGGGCGGGTCGCGCTCATCACGGGCGCGAGCCGCGGCATCGGCTACGGCATCGCCGAGGCGTTCGTGGCCCGCGGGGACCGGGTCTGCATCACCGGACGCGGCGAGGACGCGCTCAAGGAGGCCGTGGAGCGACTCGGCTCCGACCGGGCGATCGCGGTGGCGGGCAAGGCGCACGACGAGGCCCACCGGGAGGCGGCCGTCGAGCGAACCATGGAGGCGTTCGGCCGGATCGACTTCCTGGTCAACAACGCCGGGACGAACCCGGTGTTCGGCCCCGTCGCGGACCTCGACCTCGATGTCGCCCGCAAGGTCTTCGAGACCAACGTGGTCTCGGCGCTCGGCTTCGCCCAGCGGACCTGGAAGGCGTGGCAGAAGGAGAACGGCGGGGCGATCGTGAACATCGCTTCGGTCGCCGGCCTGTCCGCGTCGCCGTTCGTCGGTGCGTACGGCGTGAGCAAGGCGGCCCTGGTCAATCTGACCCTCCAGCTGGCGCACGAGTTCGCGCCCGCCGTCCGGGTCAACGCGATCGCGCCCGCGGTCGTGAAGACCAGGTTCGCCCGGGCGCTGTACGAGGGCCGTGAGGCGGAGACGGCCGCCTCCTACCCGCTCGGCCGTCTCGGAGTCCCCGAGGACGTCGGCGGTGCCGCCGCGTTCCTCACGTCGGACCAGGCCGGCTGGGTCACCGGGCAGACCCTGGTGGTCGACGGCGGGTTGTTCCTGAATGCCGGAGTGGGCTGAGACGGCCTGAGGGGATTTCACCGATATTGACTCAAGTGACCTGTCGGGGCTGTGAATTGACCCGGCAGGTCACTGCGGTAGGGTCTGCCGTCCCATGGCTGATCGAGGAGCGTTCACGTGTTCTACCGGGCCAGTCTGCAGGCCGCTGCAGTCCTTGTCTCCCTATCCCTGCTGGCAGGCTGCGGACTTCTCTCCGACGGTGGTTCGAAAGTCGAGCAGAAGATAGTCGTCGGTACGACCAGTGAGCCCTCCACACTCGATCCGGCGGCGGCGTGGGACAACTCGTGGGAGCTGATGCGGAACGTCTTCCAGACGCTGGTGAGCTTTCCCACCGGCAGTACCCGTCCCGAGCCGGACGCCGCGGAGTCGTGCAGGTTCACCGACAGCAGCAGCACGGCCTACCGCTGCAAACTGCGCAAGGGACTGAAGTTCTCCAACGGTGACGATCTCGACGCCGAAGCCGTGAAGTACTCCATCGACCGGATATCGGCGATCAAGGTCAAGGGTGGCCCCGTCGGCATGCTCGGCTCCCTCGACCGGGTGGAGACGAAGGGGAACGACGTCGTCGTCTTCCACCTGACCAAGTCGGACGCGACCTTCCCGTTCATCCTCGCCACCCCCGCGATGTCGCTGGTCGCGCCGAGCGAGTACTCGAAGTACAAGATCCGCGACGACGGCAAGGTCATCGGCTCGGGCCCGTACCTCCTGGACTCCTACAAGCCCGGGAACCGGGCGGAACTGGTCAGGAACCCTGACTACAAGGGTTTCGCCGACCGGAAGAACGACGCGGTGACCATCCGGTACTTCAAGGACTCCGCCCACGTGGTCGCGTCGCTGAAGAAGAAGGAGATCGACGTGATCTACCGCGGTCTCACCGCGGACGACGTCGTCGACCTGGAGTCGGGCGGGGGCGCGAAGAACGAACTGAAGATCGTCGAGACGGTCGGCGCGGACATCCGGTTCCTGGTGTTCAACCCCGAGGATCCCGGCGCCGGGAACGTGGCGGTGCGTCGGGCCATCGCCCAGCTCGTCGACCGCGACGCGCTCGTGGCCAAGGTCTACCGGGGTACCGCCGAGCCGCTGTACTCCATGGTCCCCAGGGGCATCGCCGGGCACACCACCAGCTACTTCGACGCCTACGGGGACCCGGACCCGGCCAAGGCCAAGCGGATCCTGGAGCGGGCGGGCGTCACCAAGCGGGTCGCCCTGACGCTCTGGTACACCACCGACCGCTACGGCTCCTCCACGGCCGCGGAGTTCACCGAGCTGAAGCGCCAGCTGGAGGACTCCGGACTGTTCCGGATCACGCTCAGGAGCAAGCCCTGGAAGGAGTTCCAGGAGGGCTTCACCAAGGGGGAGTACCCGGCCTTCGGACGCGGCTGGTTCCCGGACTTCCCGGACCCGGACAACTTCATCGCCCCCTTCGTGGGCAAGGACAGCATCACCGGGATGCCCTACCTGGAGAGCGAGATCACGGACCAGCTGCTGCCCCAGACCCGCAAGGTGAGCGACCGGGGCGCGGTCAGCAAGCAGTTCGAGCGGGCCCAGCAGATCCTGGTCGAGGACGTCCGGCTGCTGCCGCTGTGGCAGGGCAAGCTGTACGTGGCGTCCGGCGACGACATCGGCGGCGGCGAGCGCGCCCTCGACCCGCAGGTCGTCATGCAGATGTGGGAGTTCTACCGCAAGGCCAGCTGGTAGCCGGCCGATGCCGTGACCGGAGGGGGCCCATCCGACGACGTCCGGTGGGCCCCCTCCGGTCACGGCGGCAGGGGCTCGCCCGGCCCGTTGTCAGTGGTCCCCGGTAGGTTCTCGGGTGAAGAACGTATTACTTACCGGAGGTTGTCGACGTGTCCTACACCGACCTGCTGCCCGAGTCCTGGCGCGGCGTCCTCGGCGAGGAGCTGGAGAAGCCGTACTTCAAGGAGCTCACCGAGTTCGTCGAGGAGGAGCGGGCCAAAGGGCCGGTCTATCCGCCGCGCGACCAGGTGTTCGCGGCCCTGGAGGCCACGCCGTACGAGAAGGTGAAGGTCCTCGTCCTCGGCCAGGACCCGTACCACGGGGAGGGACAGGGACACGGGCTGTGCTTCTCCGTGCGGCCCGGTGTGAAGACGCCGCCGTCCCTGCGGAACATCTACAAGGAGATGAAGGAGGAGCTCGGCCTGCCGATTCCGGACAACGGGTATCTGATGCCGTGGGCCGAGCAGGGCGTGCTCCTGCTCAACGCGGTCCTGACGGTCCGCGCGGGCGAGGCCAACTCGCACAAGGGCAAGGGCTGGGAGAAGTTCACCGACGCGGTGATCCGCGCGGTCGCCTCCCGTCCCGACCCGGCGGTCTTCGTGCTCTGGGGCAACTACGCCCAGAAGAAGCTGCCCTTGATCGACGAGACGCGTCACGTAGTGGTGAAGGGCGCGCACCCGTCGCCGCTCTCCGCCAAGAAGTTCTTCGGCTCCCGTCCGTTCACGCAGATCAACGAGGCGATCGAGGCGCAGGGGCACGAGGCCGTCGACTGGCGCATCCCCGACCTGGGCTGACGCCTCGGGCCCGGAGGCCGCCGTTCGACGGAACTGCCGGCCGGGCCCGCACCGGCTCCGGCAGGACCTTCCGGCCGGAGCCGCACGTATCCGTACGCGTCCGGGGGCCTCGCGGGTCTCCAGGAGTCCGGGGCGGTGTCCTCGCCACCTCGGGGGAGGGGAGGGACGCGCCGTGCGCCGCCCCGGTACGGGAACGCTCCTGCGCCGCGCGGCCCCCGATGGCCGGCCGCGTCGGTCCCCGGACGCACCGGACGCCGCGCGCACCGATCCACGGAGATCCGCGCAGATCCGTCGGACAGGCCCTAGCGTTCGAGGGGGAACGGGTGGACCGGACGAGGAGGCCGCGGTGACCGAGCAGCGGGAGGCGTCGCCGGACGCCGTCATGACCAGGATCGGCCAGGCGATCATGCTGCTGCACGGCGGCGACCGGGAGGAGGCCCGCAACCGTTTCGGAGCTCTCTGGTCGGAGATCGGCGAGGACGGCGACGCCCTGCACCGGTGCACCCTCGCCCACTACATGGCCGACACCCAGGACGACCCCGGCGACGAACTGGCCTGGGACCTCAGGGCCCTGACCGCGGCCGACAGCCTGACCGACGAGCGCATGACGCAGCACTCCGACGCCCTCGCGGTGCGGGTCCTGTATCCGTCGCTCCACCTCAACCTCGCGGCGGACTATGTGAAGCTCCAGCGGCACGACGAGGCCCGGACCCATCTGGACCGGGCGCGCGCCGCCTCCGGGGTGCTCGCGGAGGACGGGGCGGACGACGGGTACGGGGGAGGGGTCCGCGCCGCCATCGCGCGGCTGGAGCTGCGCCTGCGGGAGATGTGAGCGGGTGGCCCGTCCGCACCGGACGGGCCACCCGCTCGTCGTGCTCGCCGGGGTCAGCGGCCGTAGGTCTCGTCGCAGATGCGGGACTGCGGGCTGCCCGCCGGCCAGTGGCCGTACCCCCGTCCCAGCGCGCAGACGTCCCGCCCGGACACCGGGGCGGGCAGGACCGGTACGGGTGCGGGGACCACGGGCGGGGCCTGACGCGGACGGTGGCGCACCGCGCCGGTGTGCTTCCGCTGCCGGGGAGGGCGCGGTGCGGCCCGGCGCGCGTCCGGCGGCGAGCCGTGCGCGGGGGAGGGCGAGGCGGCGGACGGACCGGCGGCCGGCTCGACGGCCAGGCCGTCGTGGACCGGTGGCCGTGCGATCTGGGGTTCCAGGTCCGGGGAGGGCCTGCTGTTCCCCGGCCGGGGCGGAACGTCCGGCTGCGGCGTCACGGACACGCAGCCGGACAGCGTCGCGACCGCCACACCGGCCAGGAGTTTCACGATGGTTCTGGTTCGTTGCACCCGAGCAACTCTGCTGTGCGGACCCGGTGTCGGGTGAGCCGGGAAGCCGGGATTGGCCCGCACGAGTGACTCCGGTCGGCGCAACGTCCCGCCGCGGGCCGGTGCGTCACCCTTTCGGACCCCGCGCAGGACGGACCGGCCGTCGCCGCCCTTGCCGACAGGAGGCAGCCGCGGCGCACGTATGCTGCCCGGACGAAGCACGCGCGCGGCCGCCCGGGTCACCGGGCCGACCGGGCCCACCGGGCGAACGCCGGGGCAGGCCGACGCCGAACAGTGAGAGGGAGTACCCGTGAAGGTCGGATGCATCGGGCTCGGCGACATCGCGCGGAAGGCGTATCTGCCGGTTCTGACCGCTCTTCCCGGGATCGAACTGCACGTGCAGACCCGCACCCCGGCCACCCTGGCCGCGGTCGCCGAGGCCCACCGGATCCCGGCCCGGCAGTGCCACACGGACCTCGGGTCGCTGATCGCCCAGGGGCTGGACGCGGCGTTCGTGCACGCGCCCACCGCCGTGCACCCGCACATCGTGGAACGGCTGCTGGAGGCGGGGGTCGCCACGTATGTCGACAAGCCGCTCGCCTTTGAACTCGCCGATTCCGAAAGGCTGGTGAGCCTCGCCGAGGAACGCGGGACGAGCCTCGCCGTCGGCTTCAACCGCCGGGTCGCACCCTCCTACGCACAGTGCGCCGAGCACCCGCGCGAACTGATCCTCATGCAGAAGAACCGGGTCGGCCTGCCCGAGGACCCGCGCACCATGGTGCTCGACGACTTCATCCACGTCGTCGACACCCTGCGCTTCCTGGTCCCCGGCACGATCGAGCACGTCGTCACGCACGCCAGGATCGTCGACGGTCTGATGCACCACGTCGTGCTGCTCCTGTCCGGCGAGGGCTTCACCGCCGTCGGCACGATGAACCGGCTCAGCGGCTCGACCGAGGAACGCCTGGAGGTCTCGGGCCAGGACGCCAAGCGCGAGGTCCTCGATCTCGCGCAGGTGATCGACCACAAGGGGCAGCCGAGCGTGCGGCGGCGGGGCGACTGGGTGCCGGTGGCCCGTCAGCGCGGCATCGAGCAGTGCGTGCTGGCCTTCCTGGACGCCGTACGGGCCGGGACGGTGCTCAGCGCCTGGGACGCCCTGCAGACGCACGAACTGTGCGAGCGCGTCCTGCGTGACCTCGGCTGCACCTGACCGGGCCGTACCCGGCACGCACCCGCCCCGTACGCGCCTGCGGCTACCGGTCGGTCCTTGGCGTCGGCCCACCGGGCACACCGCCCCCGGCGCCCCGGTCGCGCCTCCTCGCGGCCCGCACGCCCACGGACGCGGCGTACACGACCAGTACGGCCGCCGCCCCCACCGGCGGCCAGTCGCCCCACCGGACGTACAGGGTGGTGCCGGAGGCCAGGGGCACGTCGAACACCGCGGCGCCACTGGTGTCCGTACCGAGCGGGGTGCCGATCCGCTCGCCCCGGGGGCCGTACACCGCACTGACGCCCGTGAGCGTGGCGTGCACCACCGGGCGGCCGTTCTCGGCGGCCCGCAGCGCCCCCAGCGAGGCGTGCTGTTCGGGGGCCCAGCTGTACTGGAACGTCGAGGTCGACGACTGGACCACCAGGAGCTGCGCGCCGTCCCGGGTCAGCCGACGGCTCATGTCGGGGAAGGCGGACTCGAAGCAGATCAGCGGTCCGATCCGCAGCCCTCTGCCGTGGACCGCGTCGGGGAGCGGCATCGTCACCGGACGGGTGCCCCGGAGCCGGTCCTCACCCGCCGCGCGGCCCACGGACGTGGCCCAGCCGAGCAGCGAGCGCGCCGGGACGAACTCACCGAACGGCACCAGCCGCATCTTGTCGTAACGATCTCCGGTCAGACCGTCCGGGCCCACCAGCATCGCCGACTTGAAGATCCCGCTCCGGCCCGATCCGTCGCTCTGCCGGGCGTCCGCGTTGATCAGCACGTCCGCGCCCACCCGACGCGACAGCGCCGCGATCCGGGCGGTGACGTCCGGATGCCGGGCCGGATCCACACCGACGCTGCTCTCGCCCCACACCACCAGATCGAGGCCGCGTCCCGCCAGCGATCCGGTCAGCCGCTCACCGGCCGCGAGCCGCCGCTCGACGCTGTGCGGGCTCGTGAGCACACCGGGCTGCACCACGGCGATCCTCGCCACCCCCGACGGCCGGGGCTGCGGCGCCCACCCGGCCGCCGCCCCCACCGACAGGGCGCACAGCGCGACGCCGACGACACCGGCCTTCCGCGCGGCACCGGCCACGAACAGCAGCACGACGGCGGTGTTCACCGCGACCACCAGGAGACTCACCAGCCACACACCGCCGACCGAGGCCACGCGGAGCGCCGGGGCCACCTCCCACTGGCTCGCTCCGAGCAGTCCCCAGGGTCCGCCGAGTCCCTGCCAGGAACGGACCGTCTCGATCAACAGCCAGGCGCACGGCACCACGACGAGGGCGGCCGAGGCCGCCGCGGCGGACACCCTGCCACGCAGCAGCCGGAAGACCAGCAGGCCCCACGGTGCCCACAGCAGCCCGAGCAGCGCCGCCAGGATCAGCAGGAACACATGCAGGCTCGGCAGCAGCCAGTGATGCACGGCGAGCAGGAACCCCGTCCCGCCGAGCCAGCCGTCGAGCGCGGCCCGGCGCCCCGTACCGGCCGACCGGATCAGCAGCAGCCACGGCACCAGGGCCACGTAGGCGAACCACCACAGGGAGGGCGCCGGGAACGCGAGCGCGGGCAGCGCACCGGCGAACAGCGCGAGGCCCCCGCGCCACGGGGTGGACCGCAGCACGCGCTCGCACCGACCGCGCCGCTCGGGCGGGCCGTGCTGTTCCGCCCGCTCCCGCCGCTCGGACGGGCCGTGCCCACGACACGGCCCGTGCCGTCCGCGCTGTCCGTACCGCTCGTGCCGACCGGTCGGAACCCGCATGCCGCGCCTCCTCGTCCCGCCTGGTCAGCAGTCTCGCCCCGGGACCCCCGTTCCGCAGTTCTTCCCCGGTGCCGGGGAGCGGAAGCACGACGGGCGGGCCCGCCCGGGACCGGCACCGGTGCCGGGGCGGGCCCACGTCCGGGCTGCGGTCAGCAGGGCACCACGGCCACCGGGCCGAGCGCGTGGCTGAGCGTGGTCTGGGCGACGGGGGAGAGGCCGAGCCCCAGCGACTCGCCGCCCCGGCGCCGGCCGATCACCGTCAGGGCCGCGGTGGCCGATGCCGTGACGAGCGCACGCGAGGCGGATCCGCCGACCGCCTCCCTGACGACCTCGACCTGCGGGTACTGCTCCCGCCGGCCGGCGGTGAGTTCGGCGAGGGTCCGCTCGGCCGAGGCCGCCGCGGCCTCCCGGTCGAAGACGGGACCTCCGGACAGCATCGAGGAGACCATCGTCCAGCCGTGCACGATCCGCAGCCGCGCACCGGGCCGGGCGGCGGCCGCCGCGAAGGCGAACTCCAGCACCGCCTCGCTGCTCTCGTCGGCGGCCACGCCGGCGACGACGTCCCGCAACTCCTCCTCCCGGCCCTCCTCCGGCGTGCCGTGGACGACGACCACGGGGCACTTGGCCATCGAGGCGATCGCCATGCTGTTGGACCCGAGCAACAGCGACCGGAAACCTCCCAGCCCGCGGGAGCCGACCACCACCAGGGACGCGTCGCGGCTGAGCGAGGTGAGCGCCGCCGCGGGGAAGTCCATCGGGGTGAGCGTCGTCGGGTGCAGGGCGGGCGCGAGCCGGGAGACCCTTCGCACGCACTGGGTGAGCAGCTCCTCCGCCTCGCGCCGCTGAGTCTCCTGGACGGAGTGCGGGGCCGGCGTCCGGGCATGCACGACGACGAGCGCGAGCCCGCGCCGGACGGCCTCGCGGGCGGCCCAGTCGAGGGCTTCGAGGCTGTGCGACGAGCCGTCGACGGCTGCGATCACGGGAGGCTCGTTGGTCATGGTGTTTCCCTCCAACATCTGCGGTACGCGTCCCAGGCTGGTACGCGCCCACGCGGTACGGCAGGGACTTTCGGCCCCAACCACGCCACGAGGCCCGTTCCCGTGCTCCACGAACGCCGAAATGCAAAACAAACGATGAAATGCGAACTTTGAGGCCAAAAGCCTGAATGGCTCGATACTGGGACCATGACACAGAAAACGTCCCCACCGCACGCCCCGGCGACTCTTTCCGTGAAGGGCCGGGACATACGGGTCCGCACGGTCGGGATCGTGGCGTTGACGGCCGTCGCGATCTGGTTCATCGCCGCGAACACGGTGTCCGTCGCCATCCGGCTGTGGATTCCCGTCGTCGTCCTGCCGCTCTGGGCGGTGCTGACCGTGACCCTGCTGGCCGGGCTGGTGCTGGGAGCGCTCGTCTCCCGTCGCCGGGCCAGGCGCTGAACCCGCCCGGGGCGCGTCCGCCCCGTGACGGGTTCAGTGCCTGGCGGCCCGGGCCGTGTCGTCGAAGTGCCGTCTGCCGTGCGACGCCCGGCGCACACGCTCGCGGCGTTGTCGGACACGTCCCCGTGCGTTCGGTACGAGGACGGACACCCGTTCATCAGCCGCGTCAACAACGCTGCGGGTCAATACACCTGGTGCTGTGACCGGGAAGGTTTGCCGGGCGTCGCGAGCCGGTGAACCTTGCCAGTCACGGCACTAGCCCGCGGACTCGCCCGCGTGCGGGCTCAGGACCCCCGCTGCGACCAGCGCGAACAGCACCAGTCCGAGAAGGACGCGGTAGACGACGAACGGCATGAAGCTCTTGGTCGTGATGAACTTCATGAACCAGGCGATGACGGCGTAACCCACGCCGAACGCGATGACCGTCGCGAAGATCGTGGGTCCCCACGACACGTGTCCCTCGCCCGCGTCCTTCAGTTCGAAGACACCCGAGGCGAGCACCGCCGGAATCGCCAGCAGGAACGAGTAGCGTGCAGCGGCCTCGCGGGTGTAGCCCATCAGCAGACCACCGCTGATGGTGGCGCCGGAGCGGGAGACGCCCGGGATCAGCGCCATGGCCTGGCAGAAGCCGAAGATCAGGCCGTCCTTGACGCCGAGCTCCCGGAGCGTCTTGCGTTCCCTGCTGGCCCGGTGCCTCCCGCCCACCTCGTCGCGGGCGGCGAGCCGGTCGGCGAAGCCGAGGACGATCCCCATCACGATCAACGTGGTGGCGATGAGCCGCAGATCGCGGAACGGTCCCTCGATCTGGTCCTTGAGCGTCACACCAAGCACGCCGATGGGGATGGATCCCACGATGACCAGCCAGCCCATCTGGGCATCGTGATCACCGCGCATCGACCGGTCGAACAGTGAGCGGAACCAGGCCGAGACGATCCGGACGATGTCCTTGCGGAAGTAGATGAGGACCGCCGCCTCCGTGCCGATCTGGGTGATGGCGGTGAACGCCGCACCCGGGTCGTGCCATCCGGCGAACGCCGCGGTGAGCCGCAGATGCGCACTGGAGGAGATCGGCAGGAACTCGGTCAGTCCCTGAACGAGGCCCAGGACGAACGATTCGAACCAGCTCATGGGGCTTTGGCCATCCCGGAGGTGATCATGCATCGGCCGACAGGCACGAATGCCTTCGGAAACATGCGGATTTGCGGTCGAATCAAGGCAAGGTCATGCCAGGCCCTGATGACTTCGGTCGGTCGCGGGCAGGGTATCGCCCTCGGATGAACGGGACGACGCACACCCCCGCCGCCGGTCGTGGCCGGGCCCCGGCGGCGTCCCGCCGCGCCCGTGCCCGGGCCACGCGGCACAGCACGCTCCGGGCCCGGCGGTGGCGGTGGCCCGGACCACGCGGCGGGGAACGCCCCGGGTCACCGGGCGGAGAGGCGGTGCCGCCTGCGCCAGGCGACGACGGCCGCGCCGAGCCCCGTCAGCACGATGAAGCCCGTCGCCGCCAGGAACGCGGGCGACGCCGGTGAGGCGGCCTCGCTGCCCGCCACGACGTACGCGGCGGTGTTCGGCACCGAACCCAGCCCGGTCGCCGCCAGGAACGCCGGGCAGCCCATGCGCGAGACCGCCGCACAGTAGTTGGCCGCCGCGAACGGCACACCAGGGAACAGTCGCAGCGCCAGCATCGAACGGAACCCGTGCCGGCTCAGCTGACCGTCCGCCGCCCGCAGCCAGCGCCCCCGCAGCAGCGTGCGGAGCGCGTCCTGCCCGAGCACCCTGCCCAGCGCGAAGGAGATGCCCGCGCCGAGGACCGTGCCCGCCAGCGCGGCGCCCAGCCCCGCCTGCGAACCGAAGAGCGCCCCGGCGGCGAGATTGAGCAGCGGCCGGGGAACGAAGGCCACCGTGCACACGCCGTACGCCGCGGCGAACAGCACCACGGCGGCGCCGCCGCCGTCCGGTCGGTCCGGCCATCCGGTGGTGAGCAGCCGCTGGGGCTCGAACAGCAGCATCGCCGAGGCGGCGGCCACCAGCACCACCACGAGCAGCGAGAACCGGGACCAGGGCGAGAGCAGCGCCCTCGTGCAGCGCACGGCGAGGCCCTCGGCGGGCCGGGCGGCGGGGGCGGGGTCGAGCATGCGGGGAGACTAGCCGACCGCGTACGCGACGACGGGCCGAGCTCCCGCGTACGGACCGGGCCCGCGACCGCCGGACCCACCGGAAAACCGGTCGACGCGGGCGTGCGTCCCCGGCCATCATCGGACGCATGGTCCGGTACGCCTTCCTCGCAGCGCCGTCCGCCGTCGCGGACGCGCCGAAGGCTGCCGTGAACTCCTTCTTCGCGACGGCAGTTGTCGCGGCGGCGCCCGCCGCGTCCGTGGCTCCCTTCGACGGCGCCCGAAGCTGACCCTCCCCCGACAGTCCGGCGGACCCCGCAAGGGGAGGGTCGGCAGGGCCCTGGGGTCTTCTTCTTCCCGGCATCGATCTTCCAAGGAAAGAGCCATGTCCAAGACGGCATACGTACGCACCAAGCCCCACCTCAACATCGGCACCATGGGCCACGTCGACCACGGCAAGACCACGCTGACCGCCGCCATCACCAAGGTCCTCAGCGACCGCGGAACCGGCACGTTCGTTCCCTTCGACCGGATCGACCGGGCGCCGGAGGAGAGCCGGCGGGGCATCACCATCAACATCGCGCACGTCGAGTACGAGACCGACACCCGCCACTACGCCCACGTCGACATGCCCGGACACGCCGACTACGTAGTCCGCTCACCCTGTCATGCAGCATATCGGAGCCTCTGACCTGCACAAACGGAGCAGGAGATCTTGGGTCTTACGGCGTGTGCGCCGCCCGCCCGACGAGGAGTGCGACGAGCGCGACCCACGCGGCGAATGCGACGACAGCGGCCGTCGTGCGGGCGTTCACGAGCCCTCCAGGCGGCGCACAAGCGCGACGTCGGACCAGAGCCGGTCGAAGTGGACGTGGTCGTGTAAGCGCCCGGTGTGGGTCATGCACGCCTGGTTGGCGGCGTCGACGTCTGCCGTGGGACCTAACGACCATTCGCAGTCAGGCGTCAGGCACCGGACGGAGATTGTCACTTCGCTCTGCGGCGCCGTCGCGATTTTGTGCGTGACGTACCTCAGTACAGATCTCACCGGGTCCTCCGTAGCTTCGCGTGGGGGTGACGCCGAATTTCCACGGCGAGATCCGTAGCGTGCGACGGGTCGAACGCGGGGCCAGGCGTAGATGCCTGGCGCCACTGCTTCATCAGCGCGTCGCACACGTCGCACCCCGTCGCCGGACGAGGAGTGACCGGCATTCCGTCGCTCAGTTCCACCGGACGCGGTACCAAATCCGAAGCCCGCACGATCCCTGCTCCTATCGTCCCTCGTCGGTCCGTGGCGGCCATCTTGACTGGATAGGAGGGCCGTCGGACCGGACATCGAGGGGACACGTTGACCGCGGGTTCGCTATCGTCCTAAGTGGCCTAAACGTCCCGGGGAGAGACCTTGAACATCGCCTTACGAGATGCATTGAGCGACGCGCATATGACCCCCTCCCGCCTCGCACGTACAGTCGGGGTGAGCACAAAGACCGTAGAACGATGGCTATCCGACCCGCGACGTGTGCCCCACCCCGGGACACGTCTAGACGTGGTGGAAGCGCTAGGTGTGGAGGCAGAGGTGTTGTGGCCGCGCGCGATCCGGAACGCAGTCAAAACGGGCCCGGAGCGAGAGATCGTCAATGCGTACCCGTACCGGAATGCGTGCCCCACGTCGGTGTGGTCCAGGCTGATCGACAGCGCCGAGAAAGAGATCACCTTCGCCGGGTACACGAACTACTTCCTGTGGCAGGAACAATCAAGGCTCCCTGACCGCCTCAAGGCGAAGGCGTCGGCCGGATGTACTGTCCGCTTCCTCGTCGGTGACCCGAACTCGGATGTCACTCGCCGTCGGGAGGAGATCGAGGACGTCCCTCTCACCGTCGGTACGCGCATCCGGATCACGCTCGACGCGCTACAGCGGATGGGAGCGGTCCCCGGCGTCGAAGCGCGGTTCTCGGACGACCACATCGCCCTGTCGGTGTTCCAGTTCGACGACGAGATGCTTGTTACGCCGCACCTGTCGTCTCTCCTCGGCCACGAGTCGCCCATGCTCCATCTGCGCCGGCTCGGTGATGACGGGCTGTACGACCGATTCGCGGGGCACGTGGCGGCGTTGTGGGAGCGGGGACGTCACGTCGACGCGTGACACTGGGGACTTAGTACCAACCCCACACCGCCCGCAGGTTGCGCGTGTGCGTCTTCCTGTGACCCGGGGTGCAATACACCCGGCGGCGTCCCGGTCCGGGCTTCTGGGGCACGTCCTTGCCGCAGAAGGGGCACGTCGACGGGACCGACTTCGCGGGGGTCATGGTGTTCATGGGGGTGTCCTCTCTCAAGCCATAGGAACGCCTGGAGTGCCCATGTCGGGCCGCTCCAGGCGTAGTTGGGGGAAGCGTGCGACGGCCCGCCACCGTGTCGGCAGCGGGCCGGGAAACGTGCGTCAGGTGTGCGTCAGATCCAACGACCCGTGGTGATAGCTGCTGCTGTCCGCTCTTCACGGACCACAACGCGTTCGTCGACGATGTCGGTCAGCTCCCGGTCGCCAACCCACACGTGGTTCTCCACGGTGACGTTCGGCGCCTGGCTGCCTCGTCGGGCGTTGGCTCGCAGGGTCTCCCACTGGCCAGCCGTGAACACCGGCTCCGGCTTCCCCGTGCCGTTGAAGACGGGCGTCCATCCCGGCATCAGGTAGCCGCCGGAGTCGTATCCGCCGGGGCGGTTGTAGGCGGAAGGAAGGGAACCGTACGCAGCCTTCGCGTAGCGCATGGAGGCGAAGATGTTCGCCAGAGGATCGACGGAGACGCCGTTGAGGAACGGGCCCTTCTTGATCATCTGCCCCGCGTAGTGCTGCCACGTCGGCCGGATGAGCTGCATGAGCCCGGTCGACGGGTAGCCAGCCTTCGCGTTGCTATCCCAGTTGTTGACCGCCCGCGGGTTGCCGCCCGACTCCTGCCGCATCCGTCGGAGCGTCAGGTCCGCGTACGACGCGGGGTTCCCCGTCATACTCAGCGCCTGAAGCACCGTCGGACGCCAACGAGCCACGCCCGAGCCGCCGTTACCTCCCCCACCGCCTCCGGTGAGGTAGCTCATGGGATCCACGGGCCGCCCGTTAACCCGCGCCTCCAAGTGGAGGTGAGGGCCGGTGACGTTGCCCGTCGCGCCGACAGTGCCGATGGTCTGGCCCTGGCGCACCGTCTTACCGACAGAGGTCAGGATTCGCGTCATATGGGCGTACAGCGACGACAGGCCACCACCGTGGTTGATCATCACGTGGTTGCCATATGGGCCGCCACCCTGCGCGGTAGTCACTCGTCCGCCGGACACCGCCTTGATCGCGGTGCCGACAGCTGCGGGGAAGTCAAGGCCGGTGTGATGCCCGGAGGACCACATACGTCCAGCCACACCGAACTTCGTACCGTATCCGGCGTTGACGGGCTTGACCCACTGGCCGTTGCCTCCAGCGCCAGAGAAGAAGCCGGTGACCATGTCCTTCATGTCCGTCAGCATCCTCAGGGGCATTTTTGCCACCGACTTTGCCCACGGATTCGCGAGGATGGGCTCCATAGTGCTCTTGGCCAGGCCCTTAGCCTTGTCAAAGAGCTTGCTTGGGTCCAGGAAGTCAAGAGCACCAGAGAGGAACTTCCCTGCATCGCTCGCCTTGTCCCTGATCCAGCCGACAATTCCTCCGTTGGCGAAAGCGGGAGTACCGGAGGCGATAGCACGCTGGACGCCACCGACGCCGCCTGAACGGGCTGCTGCGTTCCACTGGTTGATCCTGTCGGCGCCGACTGCTCGCGTCCACTCCGGACGCATAACGGCCTCACCACCGCCGACAGCAATAAGGCGGTCGTCGCGCCCCGGAGAGTAGCCGGACATGATGCCGCCAGTGTTGAATTTCTTGACGTCGATCGGCTTCAGCTTGTCCGCACCCGTGATGGAAGCAACGCCGTTCCACAACGGGACGATTCCCTTGTTGTAGACGTGCTCAATGATGAACTTGACGGGCTCCTTAGCAATATTCTTGAGTTGATCCCAACTCTTCTTGATGTCCTTCTTCGCAGTCTCGAACCCTCGCGCCATTAGGTCGACGGCCCGACGGATGTCGTCGGTGTGCGGCTTAATCGCCTTGTCGTACAGCCACTTCACCTTGTCGGCGATCCAGCCAAGGACCGGCTTTACTGCACTGTCCCACAGCGACTTGACAGCCTTGCCGAGTAGATCGAACGCCTTCTTCGCGTCCCCGATGTGAGGCTTTATGTACTTCTCGTACAGCCACTTCGCCTTCTCCGCGATCCAGTTGAAGACAGGCTTGACGGCCTCATTCCACAGC
Organism: Streptomyces sp. CB01580; assembly: GCF_001905795.1. Classification (GTDB taxonomy): domain Bacteria; phylum Actinomycetota; class Actinomycetes; order Streptomycetales; family Streptomycetaceae; genus Streptomyces. Next base: position 636,176 of record NZ_LIXJ01000003.1, on the reverse strand, counting down.
CACTTGACGATGGCGCCAAGCAGCTTGAAAGCCACATAAGCAGGGAGGAGAAAGATCGTCAGCAACGCCTTGACCACGGGCTTTACGGCTGCTGCGATGAATTCGAAGGCAGGCTTAATCGCCTTGTCCCAAAGCCACAGAGCAGCGTCGCCGACCTTCTTGATGATCTGCCACAGGAAAGTGAAGATCGGCTTCAGGACCTTTTCCCAGACGAACTCTGAGGCCGTCTTGATGCCATCCCAAGCGGTGTCAACGACGGTGCGGAACCAGCCCCAATTCTTGTAGGCGTACACTACACCGGCCGCAAGGAGTGCGACGACGAGAATGATCGCCTTGATGATCGGGACAATACCCGTCGCGTTCAGTGCCACGGCCCATCCGCTCGTGGCGATGGTGGCCAGGATCACGACCGACTCGTACAGGAACATGGCCACCGCGAATGCAGCCATCCCGACCCTGATGGCCTTCGTGACGAAGTAGATCCCCCACAGGAGCTGAATAAACTCCGGCGCGTTCTCCGCCGTCCACGAAATCGCCTCAAAGACGGGTCCAAGTGCGTCGAAGAGCTTTGCACTGAGAGGTGCGAGCGCCTTTGACACGTCGAGGGCCGCGCTCAGGATATCCCCGATGAACTCGGCTACCCCAGGTGCCGTGTCCTTGACGTACTGGAGGAACTTCTCGAACTCCGGGGAGCCCTTGAGGTTCGTCCCCCACTTGGCGAAGCGCTCACCGATCTTGGTGGACCGATCAGCGATTCCGTCCATGTGCGGCAGGAAGGCATCAACGACCCCTGCGGAACCCTTCAGGACGAGTCCGATCGTCTTCCCGAGTCCCTTGATTGCGGGCTCGATACTGTCGGTGAGATCAGCCTTGAACTCGTGCCAGAACGGCGCCTTCATCTCGGCCGACGCGGAGTCCATGAGGGAGTCAATTCCACGTGCAGCAGCCAGGACCATTGGCGTGAGGCCGGGCAGGGAATTCTTCGCCCCGTCGACGCCCCGCGTGAAGAGTGGCAGAACTGCGGGCTGAAGAGACTTCTGCCATTCGTCGAATGCAACCTTCAGCCCGCGGGGGCCCGCGATGGCGTCGAAGAGCTGTCGCGCGGCGGGAGTCATGTCCGCAAGTGCCTGGCGGTACTCGTCCTGTTTCGTGGTCGCGACGCCCGTTGCGTCGGCCGTCGAGAGCTGTGCCCGCTGGAGGCCCCGTTGGGCGTTCGCGATGCTCTCCGCTGCTGACGCTTGCGCGTTCGCGGCGTTGCGAGTGGCGTCGGCTACGCGCTCCTGCGCATCGGCCACAGCGCGCGCACCGTCGACGGACGCCTTCGACGCTGCTGCCTGCGCCTTACGGAGTGCGTCGGTCTGGTCGACCACGCCCCGCTGCGCCTGGCGGACGCGTTCTGTCGCTGCCTTGACGGCGTCGGAGCCCTCTACGCCGGCCCGCTTCTGCTTGGCTGCCGACTTCTGAAGCTCGTCGAACGACTGTGACGTCTGCTTGGCGTTCAACTGTGCACGGTCAAAGGCGAGTTGAGCAGCTTCAACCTGAAGCTGTGTTGCCCTACCCGCGTCAGCGTCGGCCAGTGTGGCAGTCAACTCCTGTTGGGCTTGCTTGACCCTCAGGGCTGCCTCCCGCTGATCGAGGTAGCCATCAAGTAGGCGATCGTTCAGCGCTGCAAGCTGTGCGGCGGCATCCTGCCTGGCGCGGGTGAGTTCTGTCTCCGCGTCCCGAGCGGTGCGCTTGGCGTCGGTGAGCGATTGCTCCGCTCGACGCACGCCGTCGGCCGCCGCCTGGCGCTGCTCTGCCGCACGCTGCGCGGCGTCCGCGACGGCCCGTTCGGCGGCTTCAACCTGACGGTTGGCCTGCACGGCGGACTGTGCGGCGTTGCGATGCGCTGACGCCAACTGTGCCTGCGCACCTACGAGTTGGAGCGCACGGTTCGCAGCCTGCGACGACGATGCGGCACTCCGATCGGTTGCCTGTGCGGCCTCGTCCTCCGCGGCAGTCTTCAGACGCAAAGCCTCGGTCACACCCTTGATGGCCGGTACCGCGACGAGTGCCGTCGCCCCGATACCCGCTCCAGCGGCGGTGGCCATTGCCGCCACGGCTCCGAGTCCGGCGGCGAGGATGGGGCCGAGGGGGATTGCGGCCAGTGCAGCCGCTTGCATGCCCAGAGACATCAGTGCGGCGGTCGCCTGGGTCGTATCGACGCGGACGGGGACGTTAATCTCCCTGCGATTTGCTGCGTCGATCTCGGCTCTCATCGCAGCGAGTGCCGCGCGGGCAGCGGCTGTATCGGTGCGGATTCGGATGTTGGGGTGTTCAGCTCCGAGACGCTGGAGCTCCCGTTCGATCCGCTCCACTTCAGCGCGGGCCGTTCCCGCGTCCACGTCGATGCCTATACGGCGATTTGAGAGCTGTTCGAGCCTCGCACGGAGTCGGGCAAGCTCCGCGTCAACCCCAGTGTCGGAGAGGCGGATATCGAGCCTGGGCATGCTGCGAAACGCTGCTTGGAGGTGCCGCCGCATCGATGAGGCGAACGCCCCTGCCGTGTCATCCCCTTGGCGCGTCGCTGCCGCTCGTCCGGCTTGGCCGGCTCGGGTGATCGCGTTGGGGATGGCCACTGTGAGGTTCTGCGCCAGGGAACGGGACATGGCCCGCCCCATGCGCTCCCCGGCCTCTTCACCGACCCGGTCCGCGATGGGCAGGACCATGGCCTTGAGGCGTGAATGGAACTGTGGGATTACCGGGACGACGTCGACCGCCGCACCGCCCACGATGTCCAGATCAGGCATCTGACCACACCCCCGGCAGCGGGCCTATCTCGGTGGGGTCGGTGCGCGCGTTCAGAATCTCCGCGACCTCCCGCAAGTTGCCGTACAGCTCGACGACGTCGGGCGTGGGCTCCAGGGCGTCAAGGCCCTGGCGGAGCCATTCATAGTCCCTGCATGCGTCGCCACAGTGCGTCGCTGGCAGCGGCATGTCGGCGACGAGAACGGGTTCGACGATGAACCCGCAGCCGTCACGGGCACACACGGTGTTTTCGGTGGTCTTCATGGGCCCTCCGGAGGGCATGGAAAAGGCCCGTAGCGCGTCCGCTACGGGCCGATCAGGGGTCGTATGGGTTGTTGCTTGGGGGCGGGCCCCGGTGAGCTGTCAGGCGGCTGCATGCGCGGGTCGACGGTGCCGCCTCGCCGACGCATGGGCGTCCGTGTGGACCACCCATCGGGTGCTGTCGATGATCTGCACGCCGTGCACCGGATCCCCGCCGGACTTGCGGGAGTCGAGAACGGCCACGGCCTCCATCAGCGTCGCAGCCTGACGGGCGTCGTCGTTGTAGAGCGCGTTCTTCGCTGCGCTGTCCCAGTGACGGCACCAGGCTGAACACCAGTCCGTGAGTACCGGGTTGCCCCTACGGTCCCGCTTCACCCATCGGGGCAGTCGGCAGCCTGCGCGGGGGCAGATAGGCGGTTGGGTGGACATGGCGGTCTCCTGTCGTGTCACACTTCTAGGCCGCTCACCTGCGGCTTTACTATCTCTTGGTGTTACTCGTTCGGGGTCGTCCCTGCCTCGCGGACGATCGTCCGGCGCGCACGATGGACCGTGCGGAAGGCGTCAGAGAGCGGCAGAGGGGCGCCCAGGGGCGTCAGACGGGCGGCTGAAGGGGCCCCGGGGGCGACCTCCAACCGGTTGTCAGACCGCGCGGCCCAGCACTCTTCCGGTAGCCGAGGCACCCCGAAGGGGATCACCCCCTGGGGTGACCGTCAGGAAATCGCAGGTCAGGGGCGTTCGAGCGTCGGCCGGCTCGTTGGCCCGCACGCCTGCATCACCGACTGGCCTTCCTCGTCGGCGTACGCCTGGCGTGCGTCGAGCCAGCGGCGCCATGCTGTGAAGACGCGCAGTGAGCCCATTCCAGCCGCCCTCACGTCGTCTACCTCGTCGGGATCGAGCCACTGCCACACGATGCACCTGCGTAGCTCGGGCGGACACGCGGGCCGATGCCCGCCACTCGCGGCCCCATGCTGCGCCAGGCGTGCACGGATGGCGGCGCGTCGCGCACTCATGCAGTGATCCGCGCTCGTCGCGCTGCGATGTCTGCAACAGGCGCGTCGTGTATCTCGCCCGTGCGTGCGTCAACCTCTTCCATCCTCCAGCCCAGCGACTTCATGCCCGCCGGACTGAGGCCAAGGTGGTCGGCCAGGTGCCGCGCCTCCTGCGCCAGTCCGGCCGTCACGCGTCCCGAGAACGCGTCACACACGACGCGGACATAGAGCGCGACGATAGGGACGAACGAGTCGTCATACTGCGTCGCCTGTGGGCTCTGCCACAGCTCATCCCACATCGTCCGCTCCGGCTCCGTCCACGCGCGCCCAGCGGGCATGTCCGGGATCGGGTCGTCACACCCGGCGAGAGGGAGCACAATGGGGCCAACGGCGCCGCTCCGTGAGGCGCCACGGTGAGCACGGGAATGCGGCGTCCATGGCTTCTGACGGGGTCCAGGGGCAACCATGGGCCCCTCCTTTCATTGAACGAGGGGCCCCGTAAGTCGATTTACGGAGCCCCCGTCGACGTCAGCTCATGGTGTAGGAAGGTGCGGCAAAGGGGTTGGCGGTGCGCTCCGTGCCGCTCCGCTGCGGTACCTGCGGGCGCCGCCCGTCCTCGTCCAGCCCCGCCTTACGCCGGTAACGGGCAGCACCCGCGGAAGCCCCTTCAGCCGGAGTGACGTCGACGCCACGCGGTCCGCCGACACGGGGAGCGGGAGGCGCAGGGTTCGTGGTGGAGAACTCGGCAGCGAGCGTCTGAGCGTCCGCCGTGAGTTCGTCCTCCGTTGACCCGATCAGGCGCGCGGACTGCTCCGGGGTGAGCCCGGCGGTCAGTCCGGCGCGGAGCTTGGCAAGCTCAAGTGCGTCCCCAGCGAGGGGAGTTGGGGTGTTGGGGTCAGTCATAGCTGGTCGCCTCTCAGAAGGTTCGCGGTGCGCGCTCGTCGCTCACCGTCGCGTTGGGGGTCGGCTTCGGTGGCTGCGGCTTGGAGTAGTCCATCTGCGGCACCGTGGAATGCGGATAGACCTCCGCAGGGCGCGGGGCCGGGATCGGCGTCTCGTGCCAGGCGTACGGGTCGCGCTGGATCGGCCCGTTGTCGTCGTAGACGACTTCATGGCGCGCGTTCGTCGCCATAACCTCCAGCTTCAGATCTTCGCGCGACCGGGGCACATACGCAGTGCCGGCCGACGCGATCCACCGCAGGTAGCCGATGGTGTACTGGCCGGACTTCATGGCGGAGAGCGCGTCGGCCGGCACGTTGTCGGGGTCGAAACCCGCGACGTGACCGTGCCCGTCACGCTGCCACGCCTTCAGCTCGCGGCTGCTCTCTTCGTGCACGCCCGGCAAGTCCAGGCGGTGTCGCTGCGGCATCAGGAACGACCACTGTGCGCGCCGCACGTTGCGGTAGTCCTCCAGGAGCACGGAGAGGGTGCCCCACGCCTCCACGGCGGCCCCTCCGGCCTTAATAGCGCCCTCTGCGGATCGGACGTCGCCGAGAGCTTCCGCGGCCGTCCTGACTGCGCTCAGGATCCCCGCCAGTCGCGTCCCCAGGAACTCCAGGGCGTCGTCACTGAGTACCTGCCGGGTGTCGTGGGCCAGGTCTTCGGCAGCGTCGACGGCACGCTTGAGCGCCAGGCGCTCCGCTTCCCACTCCACCGCTTCGGTGTTCGCCTTCGCGGCCTTCGAGCCGACGTCACGCGGCCATGTGCCGGAGGTGATGAAGCTGTTGACGGCCTCCTCCACCACGCGGTTGCGCGCCTCGTCGGGCGTCTCTCCGGCCCGGTGCCGACGGAGACGGTCCTCCGCGGACGCATGAAGCTTCCGCGTGCGCTCGATGTCGGGTACTGCCTCCAGTGCCGCAAGTTCCTCGGGGTTGGTAACGGCTGGCATTTCGTTTCCTCTCGGTCGGGCATAGAAAATCCCCCGCCGACGGCAGGGGCTGTGTAGGTCAAGGTGTGGCTGTGCGGCGCTCAGGCGGCCTCGTATCGGCCGGTCGACTCGAAGTACGCCCGCCGCTCCGCGCGGCGCTCCCGTACCCTCCTGGCACGCTCCGGCGCTTCCAGGCGGTACCGGAGGCGCTCCGCCGCATTCCGGCAGTCGGCACACTTGCGGGTGAAGCCGTCGGCACACAGGGCGTCGGCATGAAAGTTGTTGCCGTTCACGGCGAGCGTCCGGAAGCAGCCGGGACACTGCCGCCGGGGAGCGTCGGGCACGTCGATGCAGCGCATGGTTCCTCCAAAGGTGTTCTGCCGTTCTGACGACCTTTCGTCCTGCCAACGGCTTGAAAAAAAGAGGAGCGCCGCCCGTGGGCAGCGCTTTGAAAAGAGATCAGAGACCCCGGCGGAGCACGCCGACGGACGCGGAGGAGAATCACGGTCAACGTCAGCGGCTCGAACGCCGGGGCCACGCGCCGACATCCCGCGAGAGGAAGTACGGGGCGGCGCGGCATGGCGGGGGTAACTACGCTCCGTAATCTCTACTGAAGCGCGAGCCCCTCTACATGAGTTATCGGGGGAGGGTGTCGCTCAGTGCGGTAGTTTGCCCGGCTTGCCGCAATATTAGTTACGAGACAGTTACCTCCGTCTCGCAATGCGAGATACGAGCCAGAGAGCACCGCCCGCCCGTGCCGACCAGTCGGCGCGCGTGCCCCTAGAACGCGCTAGACGGCCCTCTGGAGCGCTTCAGGGGGCTCGGTGAATCCCTTTTCTGGCGCACGCCCCTCACGGCGCCTCAGAACGGCGCCTGCGGCTTTCAGAGCCGCCGCCTCCCTCTCCTCCGCCCCGACTCCTCGTCGACGAGGGGCCTCCAGGCAGGGTGGGTGCCAAATTGACAAACTAACTCTATTTTTCAAAACCCTCTAACGCGTGTAAGGAGAAACTGAGATAGGGGGTCAGTTTGACACTTTGGCCAATCTGACCCCCGAGCCGGTGGCGGAGAGTGAGTTCGGGCGACGAAATGTAGCTCTCAGTACCCGAGGTCAAATTACGGTCCTTTCCCGGAAGTACCTCACAGTGTGAGCCAAGTAGGCGCGCGGGGCCGTAGTTTGACCTGCGGGAGGCGGAGGACGTCGACCGACGAGGGGAGAGCGGACGCGACAGAGCCCCGCCACCCGGAATGGGCGCGGGGCCGTTGTCACACAGGGTGAGCTACGCGGCGATCGCCAGGCGACCACTCTGGGGCGCCTTCCAGGCGTCCCCCTCGTGGCACTCGGGGTGGAGCGGGATCCACGCGGTACCGGACTCGGTGATCACCATTTCGTCGGTGTCGAACCACTCAAGACAGTGGGCGCACGACGAGATATCCCGGCATTCCTGGCACCAGACGTCGCCGTCCGCCCGGACCACGGACCGAACCGTCGTCGACTGCCCGCACACGCACTCCGCGAGTGCCTCGGGATGCTGCCGCTCCCTGACAGGGATGCCCGCGAGCAGTGCCTCACCCTTCAGGAGAGTGCTCACGTAGTCCCCCGTCGACGCCGGGCCTCCCATGTCGTATATGGCTTCGTACTGGCGAACGTCGAAGCCGCTCGACGTCGCCCAGGTCGCCATTGCGCCCAACTCCGTGGCGACGGTGCGGGCGAACTCCCTGAGGCGTTCCCGGTCGGCTCGGGTGCGGATCGGGCCGACGACAAGCACGTTCCGCTCCGGGGTCTCGTCGACGTGGTCCAGGCACACGGCGGCTTCATCGTCTCCCTCGCCTACGCGGACGAAGGGGCCGGACTCGGAGAAGCAGATGTAGCAGACGTCGGCCGGGGTGTCGTCGGCGTCAGTGTGGCTGGTGCATTGGAACACCTGGCCGCCGTCGACGAGGGCCGGGAGCGGGACCATGGGGGCGGTTTCGTCGCCGCACTCGATACAGGCGGTCCCATCGCGCTGGGCCGGGGTGAGGGTTGCGTACACTGGTGTCTCCTCTTGTAGGAGCGACGCCCCGCCCTGTCTTCCCGGACTGCGGGGCGTCGCTGCGTTGTAGGTACAAAGCTAGACAGTTTGTAGGTACAACGCAAGCCCGAATCTCGCGCATCTTGTAGGTACAGAACTGCTAGCCTGATGTCATGCCGACACCACGTGCCTACGAGAAGCCGAAGAACATCCGGGTGCCTGACGCCACCGAGTGGGCGCCGTTCCTGGAGGCCGCAAGAGCCATGCACCCCACTGGACGGAGCCCGCGGACGCAGGTGATCCGCGAATTCCTGAACTGGTACATGCGACGCCCCGGCGCCAAGCTCCCCGAGCGGCCCCCGGCGGGACCCTGGTCCACGCCGGCTGAGTAGACACGAACATGGGAACGGCCCCGTCCTCGTCGACGGGGCCGTTCTGTGCTGCGTCTACTCGGTCTCTGGTGTAGCCCACTCGATATCGCATCGGGTGTCCCCATCGAATGGGGCGCCACGTCGAGCGGCCTGTGTGACGGTGATCTTGTCGATGGCTACCCGGATCAGGTCGCGTCGCAGCGGTAGGTCTGCGGCCTCCCACGCCTCTTCGAGAAGAACCGCGTCGTCGAACATCGTCAGGTCGACGGCTTGGCCACTGAGTGCTTCGTACCGCGCCCGCGCCTCAGTCAGCGTCTCCTCAGCTTCCGCGACGAGGCGAGGGAAGTGTTTCCCCATAGCGCCGTCGTAGATGCCGTTCGCCCGGTCGTTGGCGAGACGTTCAAGGGCCGTCTCCGCGGCCTTGACGGCTCCTAGAGCCTCGTATACCTCTTCCGTCTCCTCGGGTGCTGTGAGTGCCGCCCATCGCTCCGCAACAGCGACCATCAGGGGGTCGCCGGAGTTGATGTCGGCCGCACTGACAGCCGAGACCCATCGCTGGTAGACGTACTCCTCTATGCGCACGCGCATGGCGGAGGCGGGTGCCGGACACAGCTTCCCCATTGCGTGCGCGTCGCAGACGTAGGATCGCCCGCTCGTCGGCATCCTCGCCCCGCACCCTGCGCACCGAAGTAGGTCCGTCAGCAGGTGCGTGGCACGCCCAACACGTGAGCCCAGGGCCCCTCGTTGGTGACCGGCGTGAACGCGCCGGGCCTTTGCGACGAGTTCAGGCGGTGCCGGGTCGACACCGTCAGCGAATACCTTGACGCGCTCCCCCCGCTCGTCTCTGTACGCGACGGGCCATGTGTACTTGCGTGATAGCGCGACGACCTGAAAACCCTCGTACACCGGGTTGTAGATGATTCGCCGGATGGTGGACGCGCTCCAGTCACCGCCCTTTGGGGACCTCACACCGTCCAGAGTCAAGCCCCTGCCGATGCGTCGGGGCGATATCCCGTCGGATGCGTCGGTGAGGATTCGAACTACCACATCCCACCCCTTGGCGTGGTGCAACTTCCCGCGCTTGTCCTTTCGGAGACCGTAGGGGGCTGCCCCAATCCACTCTCCCCGACGACGCTGCCCCTGCTTCGTGTCGCGAACACGGTGAGATGTGAGATCGGATACCGCTTTTGCTCGCTCGGCATCGCTGATGATTCGCTCGCGGTCACGGGGGTTGGCGCTATCCAGTCTCTCGTAATCGCAAATCAACCTGGCGCCGGAATCAAGGATCTGCACTACCGATCCTGCGCCCTTTCGGTCGAAGCGATCCAGTGCGTACACCCAGAGTGCGGGCACTTCCTTGCGACGAAGAGCGGTTAGCGCACGCTCAAAGTCGGGTCGCTTAACGTCAGTCCACGCCGACAGGTTGTCCTTCCACACCTTGCGCACGGTGTAGTTGTTCTGCCGTGCCCATTCACGTCCGCGCTCTTCCTGAGTACGGAAGGTGAGAGCTTCGGTGCCCTCCCTCACGATGATGCTCTTGCGTAGGTACAGATCAATCTCATCCAACGCGTCCACCCCTCACGAACTGTCATGACAGGGTAGGCGACCCACGTACATCAAGAACATGGTCACCGGCGCCGCCCAGCTCGACGGTGCGATCCTCGTCGTGTCCGCGCTCGACGGGATCATGCCGCAGACCGCCGAGCACGTCCTGCTGGCCCGTCAGGTCGGCGTCGACCACATCGTCGTCGCCCTCAACAAGGCGGACGCGGGCGACCCCGAACTGACCGACCTCGTCGAGCTGGAGGTCCGCGAGCTGCTCACCGCGCACGGCTACGGCGGCCAGTCCGCCCCCGTCGTACGGGTGTCGGGCCTGAAGGCCCTGGAGGGCGACCCGCGCTGGACCTCGGCCGTCGAGGCGCTGCTGGACGCGGTCGACACGTACGTGCCGATGCCGGTGCGCTACACGGACGCCCCGTTCCTGCTCCCGGTGGAGAACGTCCTGACCATCACCGGCCGAGGCACCGTCGTCACCGGAGCCGTCGAGCGCGGCACGGTACGGGTCGGCGACCGGGTGACGGTGCCGGGCCCGGACATCGAGACGGTCGTCACCGGACTGGAGACGTTCGGCAAGCCGATGGAGTCCGCCGAGGCCGGTGACAACGTGGCCCTGCTGCTGCGCGGCGTCGAGCGAGACCGGGTCCGCCGCGGTCATGTCGTCGCGGCCCCCGGCAGTGTGACGCCCCGTCGCCGGTTCACGGCGCAGGTGTACGTCCTGACGGCCCGCGAGGGCGGCCGCAGCACCCCGGTCGCCACCGGCTACCGGCCGCAGTTCTACATCCGCACCGCGGACGTCGTCGGCGACATCGACCTCGGCCCGGCGGCGGTGGCGCGCCCCGGCGACACGGTCGACGTCACCGTCGAACTGGGCCGCGACGTACCGTTGGAGACCGGACTCGGCTTCGCGATCCGCGAGGGCGGCCGTACGGTCGGCGCCGGCACCGTCACCGCGGTGCTCTGACGTCCGCACCGGCCGGGCCCCCCTCCCCCACCCCGGGGGAGGCGGGCCCCGTGCCGTGGGCAAGACTGACGGCATGGCAGACACAGCACTGGTACTCGGTGCCGGCGGCGTCACCGGCAGCGCCTGGGAGACCGGCATTCTGTACGGGCTCGCCCAGGCGGGAGCGGACCCGACCGCCGCAGATCTGATCATCGGCAGTTCGGCGGGCGCGGTGGTCGGCGCGCAAGTGGCCTCCGGTGCGCTCGGCCTCGCCGAACTCTACGAACTCCAGCTCTCCGACCCGCGGGGCATGACCGGCGGACGGCTCGGTGCGGCGGCGTTGCTGCGCTACGCGGGGGCCGTGCTGTCGGCGCGCACGCCCGAGGCGTACGGCCGCAAACTGGCGGGGATCGCCGCCCGGTCCAAGGCCGGCATCACGGCGGAGGAACGGCGCGCGGCGATCGCCGACTGCCTCCCCTCGTCGGACTGGCCCGAGCGCCCTCTGCTCATCACCGCCGTCGACGCGGTCAGCGGCGAGCTCCACGCCTTCGACAGGAGCGGTGGGGTGGCGCTCGTGGACGCCGTCACCGCGAGCTGCGCGGTCCCGGCGGTCTGGCCCGTCGCCACCGCGGGCGGCCGGTCCTGGATCGACGGCGGCGTGCACTCCCCGGCCAACGCCCAGCTCGCCGAGGGCTATGAGCGCGTCGTGATCATCGCCCCGACGGCGAGTGGCAACAAGGTCATCGCCTCGCCGCGCTCGCAGGCGGACCGGCTCGCCGCGCGGGGCGCCCGCGTCGAGGTCGTCACCCCGGACCCGGCGGCGAAGCGCGCCTTCGGCCGCAATCCCCTGGACCCGAGTCGCAGGGCGGCGGCGGCCCGCGCCGGACTGGCCCAGGCGGCGGCGCACGCCGACGCCGTCGCCGCGGTCGTGAGCAGATGATCCGGCACCCCACAATGGGAGGGTGAACGAGCCGATACCCGTCATCCGGGACGTGGACCAGGGCACCGCCAGACTCCTCCCCGACGTGGACCGGGACCGGGCCTGGCTGCTCACCGTCGACGGCGCGCCCCAGTCGTACGTCGACCTCGACGCGCCGGAGCATCTCGAGTTCGAGTACGTGCGGCGGCTCGCCCATGTCGTGGACCTGGCCGCAGCACCGGGCGCGCCGCTCGACGTGCTCCACCTCGGCGGCGGCGCCCTCACGCTGCCCCGCTACGTCGCCGCGACCAGGCCCGGATCCCGTCAGGACGTCGCCGAGGCCGACCTCGGGCTCCTCGCGCTGGTCGCCGAACACCTCCCGGTCCCCGACGGCGCCGGGATCACGGTGCACGGCGCCGACGCCCGCGGCCTGCTGGATGGGACCCCGCCCGGCTCCGTCGACCTCCTGGTCGCGGACGTCTTCGGCGGCACCCGCGTGCCCGCCCACCTCACCACCGTCGAGTACGCGCGGGCCGCCCGCCGGGCGCTGCGCGACGGGGGAACCTACGCCGCCAACCTCGCGGACGGCGCCCCCTTCGACTTCCTCCGCTCCCAACTGGCCACCTTCGGGGCCGTCTTCGAGGAGCTCGCACTGATCGCCGAGCCCGCCGTGCTGCGCGGCCGGCGCTTCGGCAACGCCGTACTCGTGGCCTCCCGGCACCCCGTCGACACCGAGGCGCTGACCCGCCGCTGCGCCGCCGACGTGTTCCCCGCCCGGGTCGAGCACGGCCCGACGCTCACCCGGTTCACCGGGGCAGCCCGGCCGGTCCGGGACGGTGAGGCGGTCGCCTCACCCGAGCCGCCCGACGGCGCCTTCGGGATCGGCTGAGACCGGCTCCCGCGGGGCCACCGCTCCCGCCGCTGCGGTGGTGGCGGGAGCGCGGGTCAGCCGGCGTACTTCGGGCACGAACAGCACGGCCCCGGTGACCAGCACGATCAGCGCCGCGCAGCCCCACAGCGCCTGGCTCCGCCCGACCAGCATCTCCACCGGACCGGCGAGCGCGGTGGCGAGCGGCATCATCGCCACCGAACCGAACCAGTCGTAGGCCGAGACCCGCGACAGTTTCTCCTCCGGGATCTCCTGGTGCAGGGTCGTCATCCACGCCACCCCGAACACCTCGATGCAGACGCCGCTGACGAACATCACCAGGCACAGGCCGACCACCTGCAGCGGTACTGCCAGCGCCGCCGACGGCAGGGCCAGCGGGAACACGCAGAGCGTTCCTACCAGCAGCATCCGACGGGGCTTCCAGCGCGTCATCAGGAGCGCCCCGCCCAGTGTGCCGGCGCCGAACGCGGCGAGCGCGAAGCCCCAGGGCCGGGGGCCGCCCAGTTCGTCCCGGGCCACCAGCGGCCCGTACACCGACTCGGCGGCCGCCACGGCGGCGACCACCACGGAGAACTGCGCGACGATGCTCCACAGCCACGGGCGTCCGATGAACTCCCGCCAGCCGTCCCGCAGATCGGAGAGCAGACCGCCGCCGGGTTCGCGTGCCGGGATGTGACCGACGTCCAGGAAGGCGCGCAACACCCCGGCCACGGCGAAGGCCGCCGCGTCGACGGCCAGCACCCATCCCGGGTCCATGGCCGCGATCATGGCGCCGCCGAGCGCGGCACCGCCGATCGTCGCGCCCTGCATGGCCATCCGGAAGAGGGCGAACGCCCGGCTCGCCTGTTCCCGGTCGACGCTCGACATCAGCATGCCCTCGGCCGCCGGGTTGAAGAACGCCTGTCCGGTCCCGCACAGAGCGGTGAGCAGCATCATCTGCCACAGTTCGGGGTCGCCCGCCAGCACCAGCCAGGCGAAGACGGCCTGCGAGACGCAGTTCAGGGCGTTCGCCGCCACCATCACCCGGTGGCGCGGCAGCCGGTCCGCGATCGCCCCGCCGATCAGCAGGAACAGCACCAGCGGCGTGGCCCTGGCGGCGGCCACCAGGCCGACGTCGCCCCCGTCCCCGCCGGACTGGAGAACGGCGAACGCCGCCGCGATCAGCGCGCCATGGGTACCCAGGCCGGTGATGATCGCGGCGGCGGTCAGCAGTCGGTAGTTGCGGCCGGAGCGGCGTGCGGGGAGTTCGGGGGCATCGGCGGCGGAGGTGACGTTCACCACGGGACTATCGCTGCCGAGGCCCCCTCGTGCCAATCGAATAAACGGCGCCCCCGGGGATCGCCCCCACGAACGGCCGCGGGAGGCGTCAGGAGGACGGGGCGACGTCCGTCAGCCGCACGGTGCTCAGGATCTTCTCGATGGTGGTGTCCGGGAGTTCGTCCGGCACGTTGGCGGCCGCGTACAGCACCCAGGACGCGAATTCGCCGTTCTTGTTCTTGAAGGTGAAGGCGATCGTCTTGCCGTCGCTGTCGCACTTCTGGCGCTTCGTGACGCCGGGAGCGGTGGCGGTGACGACCTGGCCGGTGAGCCCCGACTTGGTGGTGTACTGCCGGGCCGGGGTGAACTTGATGGTGCTCTGCGGCATGTGCTGCGCGAACGCGCCCCATGCCCAGGTGCCGGCCTCGCTGTGGGCGTTCTTGGCGGCGTCGGTGGCCCCCTGGGCGCCCCTGCTGCCGGCACTGGCCAGGCTGGAGGTCTCCTCGACGCCGTTCTTGTCGGAGTCGTCCACGCACCACTTCTTCTGGAGGTACGACGGTCCGGTGAAACCGATCAGGGGCGAATGGTCGCCCTTCTTCTCGTCCTCGAAGAACGAGAATGTGCCGGGAGCACCGACCTCCCAGTCCCCGGGCACGTCGAACCGCGTGCCCCACTTGGGGTTGGTGACCACCTTCCAGCCCGCGACGAGGGGCTTGGCGTCGTCGCCGCCGCGCGGGTTCGCCTCCGGCGAGGCCGCGGACTCGGACGGGTCGGCGGGAGCCGAGGTCCTCTTGTCGTCGGCGACGTCCTTGTCCTTGTCGTCGTCCTTGTTCAGCACGACGACACCGGTGACCGCCGCGGCCACCACGACGGCGGTGGCCGCGACGATCGCCACGGCGGTGGTCTTCTTCTTGTCGTTGCCGGGCTGCGGAGCGCCGGGCGGACCGGGAACCGCGTACTGCGGAACGGTCGGCTGCTGGTACGGGTTCGGCTGCGGGTAGCCGTAGCCGGGCTGTTGCCCCTGCTGCGGATGTCCCGGGTGCTGCCCGGGCTGTCCCTGCTGCTGGTATCCCGGCTGCTGATAGGGGTTCGGCTGCTGGTACCCCGGCTGCTGGTACGGGTTCGGGTTCTGGTCCTGCGGGTTGTGCTCGCCCCCGGGCGGCTGCTGTCCTGGCCACATGGCTGGAAACAATAAGGGGGCCGCGCCGGGACGGCTACGTCCGCCCCCGTGAGCGGATGGTGAAGGAAGCGGCGGGCAGGGGACGGGGGACCCGCGAGGAGCCACGGGGGAACGGGACGGGGGCGGGGAAGCGGGGATGGCACAGCCGGACTACTCACAAGTAACATCAAGTCATGAGTGCTGCACAGTCGACCGTCGGCGAGATGCTCGCCGCCACGGTCCCCATGGCCCGTACCCTTCGTCTGGAGTTCCTGGAGACGACCGCCGAACGCGCGGTGGTCCGGCTGCCGGACCAGGCCGAGTACCACAACCACATCGGCGGCCCCCACGCCGGAGCGATGTTCACGCTCGCGGAATCGGCGAGCGGCGCGATCGTCCTGGCCGCCTTCGGCGACCAGTTGTCGCGCGCCGTGCCACTGGCCGTGCGGGCGGAGATCGGCTACAAGAAGCTGGCCATGGGAGAGGTCACGGCGACGGCGACCCTGGGCCGGCCGGTGGCCGACGTCGTCGCGGAACTGGACCGCGGGGAGCGGCCCGAATTCCCCGTGGCCATCGAGATACGGCGTGCGGACGGCGCGGTGACCGGCGAGATGACAGTCGTCTGGACGCTGCGTCCCAACGCCTGATCCCGGGCCGCCCGTACGGGGCTGCCGCACCTCTGGCGAACGGGGGAGCGGCAGTCCCGTACGCCGTCCGCGCGGGCGGCGTACGGGTGGCATGCCCGCCGTGCGCCGAGGAGTTGACCGGCGGAGCACGGGACACCACGGGAGGAACCGGCGTGGCACGTCCAGGAATGGCCGGAGACGGTCCCGGCCGTCGGTGTGCACGTCCTGGTGGGCGTCGTCATCGGGCTGGAGGGCCTCGGCGTTCCGTGAGCGGGCTGCGGTGACGGACCCAGGGCGGGCGGCGGATCGCCCACCGCCCGGCGGATTCCGGCCCGAGCCCCCGGTCGTCCCCTCGGGTCATCGCCCGGCGCTGTCCTCGTGCGCACGGCGGTGCGCCTTCGCCAGTCCGACGTAGCCCGCCGCGTTGAACCTGATGCCCTCGCGTTCCTCCTCGGTCAACTGCCGCTTGACCTTGGCGGGCACTCCCGCGACCAGGGAGCCCGGCGGCACCTGCATCCCCTGCGGCACCAGCGCCTGCGCCGCGATCAGCGAACCCGCCCCGATGCGGGCGCCGTTGAGGACCGTGGCCCCCATGCCGACCAGGACGTCGTCCTCGACGACGCAGCCGTGGAGCACCGCGTTGTGCCCGACCGAGACACGCTCGCCGACGGTGACGGCGAAGCCGGGGTCGGTGTGGACGCTGCAGTTGTCCTGGACGTTGCTGTCCGCGCCCACCACGATGGGGCCGCAGTCGGCGCGCAGGACGGCGTGGTACCAGACGCTGGAGCCCGCCGCCAGCGTGACATCGCCGATCACGACGGACGTCGGCGCGGTGAAGGCGTCCGCGTCGACCTCCGGTTCCTTGCCGCCGATTCCCGTCGCCAACGCCTGCTCTGCCATCGCCCGTTCCTCCGTGCTCAGCCGGTGCGCGTTCCCGGATGTCCGATCGCGTCGGAGGAACGCTATGCGACCGGCGACGGACCGTCCCCGAGTGGGGTGAACATCACAGGTGCTCGCGGCGATCGGGCCGCACGCCGCCGACTACCGTGTGCGGGTGCCGAATAACAGGAACACGTTCTCCCCTCTCGCCGCCTGGCGGCGGCGCGTCCTCTCCCGCGCCGTCCACCACGGCTGGCGCCGGGTGCGGGAGTGGGGCGCGGTCACCGCGGAGCACCCCGGTGGACTGCGGTTCGGCCGGATCGGCGACGGGACCCGGCTGGCCTTTCCGCAGGGCACCGTCTTCGGCGAGAAGTGGATCGAACTGGGCGCCCACTGCGTGATAGGCGAACAGGTCACGCTCACCGCGGGACTCATGCCCGATCTGGACCTGGGACCCGAACCGATCCTGACCCTCGGCGACGGTGTGGTGCTCGGCAGGGGAAGCCATGTCGTCGCCGACACCCGGGTCACCATCGGCTCCGACACGTACTGCGGACCGTACGTCTACATCACGTCCACCAACCACAGCTACGACGATCCGCACGAGCCGATCGGCCGGCAGTGGCCCCGCATGGAGCCGGTCGCCATAGGACCCGGCTGCTGGATCGGCACCGGATCGGTGATACTCCCGGGGGCCACCCTCGGACGCAACGTGGTGGTGGCCGCGGGCGCCGTCGTACGCGGCCACGTGCCCGACCACGCGGTGGTGGCCGGGGCCCCCGCCCGTGTCGTGCGCAGCTGGGACCCGGAGAAGGGCTGGCAGCCGCCGCTGCGCACCCCCGCACCGGTGCCGATCCCGGCGGACGCCACCCCCGAGCAGCTGCTCGCGCTGGCGGAGCCCGGCGAGACCCCCGGCCCGCCCGTCGGCTGAGGACGGCCGGACCGGACGGCGCAGTACAGTGCCGTGCATCGTCGGTCGCGCCGCACCGCGGTGCCGCCGTCGTCGGCCCTCGTCCCCGGAGTCCTGGACGGAACGTGTCTGACCTCGATCGGCTCACCCAGTCGCTGGCCCGCAACCTCAAGCGCTGGCGAAGCGAACGCGGCTTCACCCTGGACGCCCTGGCCGCCCGCGCCGGGGTCAGCCGCGGCATGATCATCCAGATCGAGCAGGCCCGCACCAACCCGAGTGTCGGTACGACGGTGAAGCTGGCCGATGCGCTGGGGGTCGGGATCACCACGCTGCTGGACCACGAACCGGTGCCGCCGGTCCGCCTCGTGCGCGGGGACCGGGCGGTACGCATGTGGTCGACGCCGGCGGGGAGTTCCGCCGTCCTGCGCGTCGGCACGGAGGCCCGGGGACCGCTCGAACTGTGGACGTGGCGCCTGATGCCCGGCGACAGCCGCACCTTTGACCCGCACCCGGAGGGCGCCGTCGAACTGCTCCACGTCACGGCGGGCGAGCTCACCCTCGTCGTCGACGGCACCCCGTACGCCCTACCCGCCGGTGTCTCCGCCACGTTCGAGGCGCACCACGCGCACACCTACCGCAACGACGGCATCGAACCGGCCGAGGCCACCATGGCGGTCTCCATCCCGCCCGCGCGCTGAACGCCGCGTCCGTCAGCCGTCCGTGCGGCACGGCGCACGGTCCGCGACACCGGCACGGAGCGAGGGCAGACGGCGGGCCGCGAAATCGACGGCGGCGTCCAGGCGGAAGAGCAGGCTCGTCGACGAACCGACCGGACCGCTCCGTACCCCCGCACCACCGTCCGCGCACGCGAACTCGGCTCCCAGCACGGCGAAATCGCCGTCGTCCAGCGCGACGTCCTCGTACTCCCACCACTGGCGCCGCCCTCCGGACCCCACCACGCAGCGGTAGCGGCGACGGGGCGGGGACGGCATCCGATACTCGCCCAGGTGGAACGCGGTGCAGGTGTCGAACCCGGTGCCCAGCAGCAGCACCTGGGCGCGCAGCTCGTGGAGACGGGCCAGCGGGGAGTCCTCGCCGAGGTGGCAGTCGGGACGGTGGCCCGCCGTCAGCTCCCCGGCCTGGGGGCCGAGCGCGGTGAAGGACGTCTGAGGATGGTCGCTGCGCACCGCCCCCTCGGTGAGCCGTACGGTCTCCGGGAGCAGGCCCATCGACGGCGCGGCCGTCGTCGCCGGGTCGAAGGCGGGCATCCGCGCCCGCAGGGCCTCCCGCTCCCGGTCGGTCAGACCGCGCACCCGGTCGAGGTACTGCGGAGAGGTGTCCGAGTTCTCCGGGGTGAAGGACGGGACGACGAGCGTGCCGCCCTCGCCGAGCGCGTCCCGCAACGCTCCCACCACCGCCCGGACGCCGCCGCTCACCGGGCCCACCGCACGCATCGAGGCATGGACCATCAGGACGCGGCCCCGCGCCACTCCCAGCTCGGACAGTTGCTTCGCGAGCCCCGCTCGGGAGTGGGGGGCGGTCGGCGACGGCACAGTGGTCACAGCCCGTCATTCTCCCAGCCGCCCACCGATGTGCACACCACGCACATCCGGACGGGGGACGGGCCGCCACGACCGCACGTGCCGGGCGCCGCACGGCAGGCGGCCGTTGGAGACAGGCCCTAACCGCGCAGCGCGGGGATCTCGATCGCGGGGCAGCGGTCCATGATCATGTCGAGCCCGGCCGCGCGCGTGCGTTCGTACGCCTCGGTGTCGATCACGCCGAGCTGGAACCAGACCGCCTTCGCGCCGATCGCCACCGCCTCGTCGGCCACGCCGCCCGCCAGCCCGCTGTTGACGAAGACGTCCACCACGTCCACCGGGAACGGGATGTCCGCCAGCGAGGCGTACCCCTGCTCGCCGTGGACCGGCTCCGCCTTCGGATGCACCGGGACCACCCGCTTGCCGAAGCGCTGAAGCACCTCGGCGACACGATGGGCCGCCCGCGACGGGTTGTCGGAGAGGCCGACCACGGCCCAGGTGTCGCCCGTGTCCAGAAGAATCCTGCGGATCGTCTCCGAGTCTGCGTACATGACCGGGACAACGGACGGCGGTCTCCGGCTGTTCCCGGAAGGGGCATAGGCTGGCCGGATGCAGGAGCAGTACCGGACCGTCGCCCGCGCGGGCGTGCACGAGACCGAGATCAACCGGTCACGTTTCATCTGCGCGCTCGCCCCCGCCGCCACCGAACAGGAGGCGCAGGACTTCGTCGCACGCGTACGCGCCGAGCACCCCACCGCCACCCACCACTGCTTCGCCTACGTGATCGGCGCCGATGCGTCCGTGCAGAAGGCCGGCGACGACGGAGAACCGGGCGGCACCGCCGGTGTCCCGATGCTGCAGATGCTGACCCGCCGGGAGATGCGCTACGTCGTCGCCGTCGTCACCCGCTACTACGGGGGCGTGAAACTCGGAGCGGGGGGCCTGATCCGGGCGTACGGGGGAGTGGTCGGCGAGGCCCTCGACTCCCTCGGCACCATCACCCGGCAGCGGTTCCGCCTCGCCACGATCACCATCGGGCATCAGCGGGCCGGCAGGCTGGAGAACGATCTGCGGGCCACCGGCCGGTCCGTGCGCGAGGTCCGGTACGCGGAGGCCGTCGTCATCGAGGTCGGACTGCCCGACTCCGACGTGGAATCGTTCCGCGGCTGGCTCGCCGATGCGACGGCGGGCGAGGCCCGGCTGGAACTCGGCGGCGAGGCGTACGGGGACGCGTGACGTAGGCGCCCGGCGGGGCGTACGGGGACGCGTGACGCAGGCGCCCGGCGGGGAGGACCGGCCGGGACGGCTCGCCGGGGCGTCCGTCCCGACGGCCTCGCGCACGCGACGTCCCGGTGCGGGGGCACGGGCGGGAGCCCGTCGGCCGCATCGGACAATGGGGCCATGACCCGGCTTCTGACCAACAGCGATCTCCTGGCCGTGCTCGAACCGGACGCCTGTCTGGAGGCCCTGCGCGACGGCTTCCGCCGGGCCGGTGCCTCCACCGTCGCCGGTCGGCGGATCCGTACGGACCTCCCGTTCCCGGGCACGGCGACGGCCCTGATGCCCGGACTGCTGCCGGGCGTCGACGCGTACACCGTCAAGGTCAACGCCAAGTTCCCGGGCGCCCGGCCCGCGCTGCGCGGTGTGATCTGCCTGCACAGCGGACGGGACGGCGAACTCCTCGCCCTGCTCGACTCCGCCACCGTCACGGCCTGGCGGACCGGCCTCGCCGCGGCCCTCGGCACCCATGTCCTCGCCGCACCCGATCCGGCGGGCGAAGCGGTGCTCGGCGTCGTCGGAGCGGGCGCGCAGGCCGAGATCATGGTCCGTGGCGTTCGGAGCCTGCGCGAATTCCGCGACCTGGTGGTGCACGACACCGACCCGGAGCGCGCGGCAGGCTTCGCCGGCCGGCACCGGGGCCGTGTCCTCGGCTCGGCGGCCGAGGTCGCCGCCGCCGCGGACGTCGTCCTGCTCGCCACCTGGTCGCGGACCCCGCTGCTGGGCCTCGCCGACACCCGTCCCGGCCAGCACTTCACCACACTCGGTGCCGACGAGCCCGGCAAACAGGAACTCTCCGCCGACCTGCTCGGCTCCGCCCTCCTCGTCGTCGACGACCGCGAACTCGCCGCGACCGCGGGAGCCCTGGCCGTGGCGGGACTGCCGCCCGACGCCGTGCACGCCACGCTCGGCGAACTGCTCGACGGCACCCGTCCCGGCCGCGTCCCGGACACCGCACGCTCCGTATACGCACCCGTCGGGCTCCCCTGGCAGGACCTGGCCGTCGCCTGGGCCGCCTACCGGCAGGCGGAACGGCTCGGCGTCGGGACGCCGGTCGATCTTCTCGGCTGAAGGCGCCGTGGGCGGCCGATGCCGGTGGGACACTGTGAGCGGTGAGAACAGTGTGCTCACCGGTACGGAAGCGGTCGCGGCGGGCGATCGGCGCGGATCACGAAGCCGCGTCGGCAGGCGGGCCGATCGTGGTGTGCGCCGGGCGCGGAACCGGACGCGGGGGCGGAGGAAGAAGATGACGCAGGGCGGAGCCGACACGTGAGAATTCTGCACACATCGGACTGGCACCTGGGCCGGTCCTTCCACCGGGTCTCCCTGCTCGAAGCCCAGGCGGCCCACCTGGACCACCTGGTGGCCACGGTGCACGAGCACGAGGTGGACGCGGTCGTCGTGGCGGGTGACGTGTACGACCGGGCCGTGCCCCCGCTGTCCGCCGTCGAGCTCTTCGACGACGCGCTGCACCGGCTCGCCGCCGCCGGGGTGCCCACCGTGATGATCTCCGGGAACCACGACTCGGCGCGCAGGCTCGGTGTCGGCGCCGGGCTGATCGGGCGGGCCGGAATCCATCTGCGGACCGACCCCGCCCACTGCGCCACCCCCGTCGTCCTGCGCGACACCCACGGCGACGTGGCGTTCTACGGACTGCCCTATCTGGAACCCGCCCTGGTCAAGGACGTCCTCGGGGCGGAGCGCGCCGGACACGAGGCGGTGCTGGGCGCCGCCATGGAACGGGTGCGCGCCGACCTCGCCGAACGGCCCGGAGGCACCAGGTCCGTCGTGCTCGCCCACGCCTTCGTCGCGGGCGGGGAACCCAGCGACAGCGAACGCGACATCACCGTCGGCGGGGTCGCCGCCGTACCCGCCGGAGTCTTCCACGGCGTCGACTACGTGGCGCTCGGACACCTCCACGGCTGCCAGACCGTCACCGAGCGGATCCGCTACTCCGGTTCACCGCTCGCCTACTCCTTCTCCGAGGCCACCCACCGCAAGACGATGTGGCTCGTCGACCTCGACGCCTCGGGCGGCATCACCGCCGAACGCGTCGACTGCCCGGTGCCCCGACCGCTCGCCAGACTCCGCGGCCGACTCGACTCCCTCCTCGACGACCCCGCGCTGGAACGCCACCGGGACTCCTGGGTCGAGGCCACGCTCACCGACCCGGTGCGCCCCACCGAACCGATGGCCCGACTCGCCGGACGCTTCCCCCACACCCTCAGTCTCGTGTTCGACCCCGACCGGGCCCCCGACGACCCGCTCGCCTCGTACGCACAGCGCCTCCAGGGGCGCGACGATCAGCAGATCGCGGAGGACTTCGTGGCACACGTGCGCGGCGGTGCGGCGGCGGACGAGCGGGAACGCGCCGTGCTGCGCGGTGCCTTCGACCACGTCCGGGTGGACGACACGCTGCGCGAGGTGAACCGGTGAGGCTGCACAGGCTCACGCTCACGGCCTTCGGGCCGTTCGGCGGCACCCAGCACATCGACTTCGACACGCTCTCCTCGGCCGGGCTCTTCCTGCTGCACGGGCCGACCGGCGCAGGGAAGACCTCGGTCCTCGACGCCGTGTGCTACGCCCTGTACGGCTCGGTGCCCGGCGTCCGCCAGACCCCCGGCGGCTCGCTGCGCAGCGACCACGCCCCGGTGGACGTACCCACCGAGGTGACTCTCGACCTGACCGTCGGCGGCCGGCGCCTCGAAGTCACCCGGCGTCCGGCCCAGCCCCGCCCCAAGAAGAAGGGCGACGGCTTCACGACGGAGAAGGCGCAGAGCCGCCTGCGCGAGTACGAGCCGGACGGCGGCCGACGGTCGCTCAGCCGCTCGCACCAGGAGATCGGCGAGGAGATCACGCAGCTGATCGGGATGAGCCGCGACCAGTTCTGCCAGGTGGTGCTCCTGCCGCAGGGCGACTTCGCGCGCTTTCTGAGGGCCGACGCCGAGGCGCGGGGCAAACTGCTCGGCAGGCTCTTCGACACCCGTCGCTTCGCCGCCGTCGAGGACCGGCTCGCCGAGCTCCGCCGTGCCGCCGAGGCCCAGGTCAGGGCCGGGGACGAACGCGTCCTCGCAACCGCTCAGCGGATCGCCCAGGCCGCCGGTCCGGCCGCGCGCGAGGCGGTGCTCCCCGGCCTCCGGCCCGGTGACCCCGGGCTCGCCGCGAGCGTGCTGGAGTGGGCCGCGCAGGCCCGTAGCGGCGCCCGGGAACGGCTCGACATCGCCGCGTCCGTGCTGGCCCTCGCCGAGGGCCGACAGGAGTCCGCACGTCTGGCCCTCGACGCCGAACGCGAACGTGCCGCGCTCCAGCAGCGGTACGAGGAGACCCGGCGCCGCGCCGCCGCGCTCGAAACCGGCCGTCCCGACCACGACCGGCGCCGTGAACGGCTCGCCCGCGCCCGCAAGGCGGACCAGGTCGCCCCCGCCCTGGAACTGCGCGAGGAGGCCGAGCGCGCCTACCACGCCGCCCGGGAGGCCCGGGACCGCGCCCGCGCGCCGCTGCCCGCCTCCTTCGCCGAGGCGGGCGCCGAACAACTGGCCGAACTGGAGCGCGGGCTCCGTCAGGAACTCGGCGGACTGGACGCCGCGAAGCGCGCCGAGCGGCGCAGCGCGGAGATCGACGCGGAACGTGCCGGGCTGGAGCGACAGGCCCGGGCGGACGACGAGCTGATCCAGGAGGCGAAGGGCTGGCTGGCCGGCTGGGAGGCGGCCCGGCACGCCCTGCGGGCCCGGATCGAGGAGGCCCAGGAGGCGGCGACCCGCGCGGAACAGCTCGCGGGACGGCTGGAACCCGTTCGGGCCCGGTGGGAGGCGGCCCGGCGACGCGACGCGCTCGCCCTGGAGGTGTCGGCCGCCGTCGAGCGGCTGGCCATGGCCCGGGAGCGCGCCGTCGGTGCCCACGAGTCCTGGCTGGAGCTGCGCGAACGGCGTCTGCGCGACATCGCCGCGGAACTGGCCGCGGAACTGGTGGACGGCGAGCACTGCACGGTGTGCGGATCGAGGGACCACCCCGCCCCCGCGCGCGCGAGCGACGGCCATGTCGACCGGGCCGCCGAGGAACGGGCCCTGGACGCCCACCGGCGGGCCGAGGACGTGCGCACCCGGGCCGACCGGGAGCTGGGGATCCTGCGCGAGCAGCACCTGACGGCCCGGACCGCGGCGCGGTCGGCCGTGCCGCAGCCGAGGGACGGAGCGGATGCCGTCGAACGGGCCGGTGCCGGGCGCGTCGCCGGGGCCGCGGGTGCGGAGCCGGCCGTGCCGGGGGCCCCGGTGGGCGACGGGGCGCTGGCACGGACGACGCCGTCCCCCTCCGAGCCCGCCGTGGAACCCGCCGCCGATCCCTCCGTCGCCGAACTCGCCGAACTCGTCGAGGGGCTGACCGACCGGCACGCCGAGGCGCACCGGACCGCCGCCGGGACGCACGCGGCGCGCGAGGCACTGGCGGCCGCCGAGCGGGAACACTCCGAGCGGCTGGAAGGGCTGCGGTCGGCCGAGCGCCGGGTCGCGGCCCGGACTTCTCTGCGGGAGGGGCTGGACCGGGAACAGGCTTCGCTGGAAGCCGATTTGGCGGTCGCGCGGGGCGACCGCGCCAGCGTCGCCGAGCACGCGGAGCTGCTGGAGCGAAGGGCCGGGCTGCTCGCCGCGGCCGCCATGGCGGTACGCGAGGAGGAGGCGGCCGCACAGCGTCGCAAGGAGGCCGACGGCCGACTCGCCGACGCCGCGTTCCGGGCCGGGTTCGACACCCCGCAGGACGCCGCCGCGAGCCTGCTGACCGACGCCGAACAGCGTGAACTCCAGCGGCTGACCGATGCCTGGCAGTCGGAGTCCGCCGCCGTCACCGACCGCCTCGCCGAGACCGCGGCCCGTACCGCCGCCGACGGGCCGCCGGCCGCGGTGGACGCCGCGCGGGCCGTTTGCGATGCCGCCGAGCGGCTGCTGCGGGAGGCGTCGGCCGCGCTGTCCGCCGCACGGGAGCGCTGTGCCGAACTGGCCCGGCTGTCGCGCGCTGCCACGAACGGGGTGCGCGAGCTCGGCCCGCTGCGCGAGGAGTACGACCGGGTGGCACGGCTGGCCGCGCTCACCGCCGGTACCTCGGCGGACAACGAGCGCAAGATGCGGCTGGAATCCTACGTACTGGCCGCACGGCTCGAACAGGTCGCCGCCGCGGCCACCGCGCGGCTGGAACGCATGTCGTCCGGCCGGTACACCCTGGTCCATTCCGACGCCCGGACCGGAAGCCGCAGGTCCGGTCTCGGTCTGCACGTGGTCGACGCCTGGACCGGCCGCGAACGCGACACGGCGACGCTCTCGGGAGGCGAGACGTTCTTCGCCTCGCTGGCTCTCGCGCTCGGCCTCGCCGATGTCGTCACCGACGAGGCGGGCGGCGTACGGCTGGACACGCTCTTCATCGACGAGGGCTTCGGCAGCCTGGACGACCAGACGCTCGACGAGGTGCTCGACGTCCTGGACTCGCTGCGCGAACGGGACCGCAGCGTCGGCATCGTCAGCCACGTGGCCGATCTGCGCCGCCGTATCCCCACCCAGCTCGAAGTGGTGAAGGAGCGCGACGGATCGGCGGTACGGCACCGCGCGTCGGGCACGGCCGACGGCTGACGGCTGACGGCGGGCGGCTTTCGACCGCCCGTCTTCGTCACGCCGAAGCCCGCCGTGCGGTCGGCAGCGCCGGGGCCGGTCGTGTGGGGGCGGCCGTGCCGGGGCCGGTCCCACGCCCACGCCGCCCGGCCTCCGGGGACCCGGGTGCCGGCCGACGCGGGCGGACGCGTGCGATCACCCTCTCCCCGCTCCGGCACCGCCGCCCGGCCGCCGGGGAGGAGAGGTTGATCGCACGGTCCCGTCGGAGTCCGAACGTCCGGTCGGAGCCTGGACGGATCCCCGTCCGGTCGGAGCGTGGACGTCCGGTCAGAGCTTGGACAGCTCGTCCACCAGGTCGTCGAGTCCGAGCGGACCCTGCGAGAGCGCGGCCATGTGCCACGCCTTCGCGTCGAACGCGTCGCCGTGCGCCGTGCGCGCGTTCTCCCGGCCGAGCAGCCACGCGCGCTCGCCCAGCTTGTAACCGATGGCCTGCCCCGGCATCGAGAGGTAGCGGGTGAGCTCGCTCTCCACGAAGTCGGCCGGACGGCCGCTGTGGTTGCCGAAGAACTCCTGGGCCAGGTCGGGGGTCCACCGCTCGCCGGGGTGGAACGGGGAGTCCGCGGGGATCTCCATCTCGGCGTGCATGCCGATGTCCACGATCACCCGGCACGCGCGCATCATCTGCGCGTCCAGGTAGCCGAGGCGGCGCTCGGCGTCGGGCAGGAAGCCCAGTTCGTCCATGAGCCGCTCGGCGTACAGCGCCCAGCCCTCGCAGTTGGCGCTGACCTGGCCGATCGACGCCTGGTAGCGGGAGAGGCTGTCGGCGACGTGCGTCCACTGCGCGAGCTGCAGGTGGTGGCCGGGCACACCCTCGTGGTACCAGGTCGAGACCAGGTCGTAGACGGGGAAGCGGGTCTCGCCCATGGTGGGGAGCCAGGTGCGGCCGGGGCGGGAGAAGTCCTCGGACGGGCCCGTGTAGTACGGAGCCGCGGCACCGCCGGGCGGGGCGATGTGGGACTCCACCTTCCGCACCCGTTCGGCGAGTTCGAAATGCGTCCCGTCGAGCGCCTCGATGGCCTCGTCCATCAGGTTCTGGAGCCAGGTCCGGACCTCGTCCACGCCCTCGATGTGCTTGCCGTGGACGTCGAGGTGGGCCAGCGCCTCCCAGGGACCCGCGCCGGGCAGGATCTTCCCGGCCTCCGTCCTCATCTCGGCGAGCAGCCGGTGGTACTCGGACCAGCCGTACGCGTATGCCTCGTCGAGGTCCAGGTCCGTGCCGTTGAAGTAGCGCGACCAGCGCGCGTACCGCTCGCGGCCCACGATGTCCGGCGCACCCTCGACCGCGGGGGCGTACACCTCGCGCATCCAGTCCCGCAGTTCCGCGACCGACTTCGTCGCCCGCGCGGCGGCCTCGTCCAGCTCGGCGCGCAGCGGCGCGGGACCCGCGGCGGCGAACTCCTCGAAGAAGCCCGCCCCGTCGTCACCGGCCCACTCGTCGAGCTGGCCGATGAACGTCGCGGTGGCGCGCGGCCCCCCGTACAGCCCGCGCTCCAGGCCGAGCGCCAGCGACTCGCGGTACCCCTCCAGCGCGGCGGGAACCGCGCGCAGCCGTTCCACGACCGCCGCCCAGTCCTCGTCGGTCTCGGTCGGCGTCACCGTGAACACCTCGCGGATGCTGTGCGCCGGAGAGTGGATGTTGGAGACCGTGCGCAGCCCCTCGTCCGCCTCGTGGACGGCGAGTTCCGCCATGAGGCGCTCGCGGAGCAGACGGCCGCAGCGGCGTTCGGCGTCGGTGTCCGCGCCGGGCAGCCGTTCGGCGGCGTCGAGCCTCGCGAGGGTGGTGCGGGCGAGCTCCGCACGGGCCTCCTGCCCGGCGGGGGAGAAATCGGGGAGGTGCCGCGAACTCGCCGCGACACCTAGGTACGTGCCGGAGATCGGGTCGAGTTCGATGTATGCGTCGACGTAGGCGTCGGCGACCTGGCGGGGCAGTGCGCTGCCGGCAATTTCTGACATGCGGACATCCTCGTACGGCGAGGGCCTCCGCGTCATCAGCATTCGGACCCAGGGTCCTGTTCCCTGCGCTCCGGCTCGGGGACCTGCGCTCCGTGCTCCGGCTCAGGGACCTGTTCCCTGTGCTCCCGCCACCGGCGGCAGCAGCGGTCCGCACTCCCACTGCTGGAAGATCAGCCGGGTCTCGACCCGGGCCACCTCACGCCGTGACGTGAACTCGTCCAGCACCAGACGCTGAAGGTCCGCGGTGTCGGCGACCGCGACATGGACCAGGTAGTCGTCGGGCCCGGTCAGATGGAAGAGCGCGCGGGACTCCGGCAGCGCCCTGATCCGTTCGACGAACGGACCGATCAGCTCCCTGCGGTGCGGGCGCACCTGCACGGAGAGCAGGGCCTCCAGCCCCCGGCCGATCCGCGCCGGGTCGAGGCGCAACCGGTGGCCGAGGATGACCCCGGAACGACGCAATCTGGCCACCCGGTCCAGACAGGTCGACGGGGCGACACCGACCTCGGCGGCCAGTTCGCGGTAGGTGGTCCGGGCATCGTTCTGCAGCAGCCGCAGAATGTGCAGGTCCACCGGGTCGAGAACGACGGATTCGGACATCTGCCGAACGTAGCACGGGACCATCCCGGCAAGTTCCGGGTGATGTTCAGAGTGATGTCATGGACACCGACTCCTTCATGGCGCCCTCGGCGACCCCCCGGTCGCGGGCGCTCGCCACCGAAGCCGTGCACGCGGGCCGTGACGATCTCGCGGCACTCGGCCTGCACACTCCGCCGATCGACCTGTCCACCACCTACCCCTCGTACGACTCCCGGGGCGAGGCCCGGCGGATCGACGCCTTCGCCGCGAACGGCGCCAGGCCCGACGGTCCGCCCGTCTACGCGCGCCTGGACAATCCGACGACCGCCCGGTTCGAGGACGCGCTCGCCCGGCTCGAAGGGGCGGAGAGCGCCGTGTCGTTCGCCAGCGGAATGGCGGCGCTCACCGCCGTGCTGCTGGTCCGGGCGAGCATGGGACTGCGTCACGTGGTCGCCGTCCGTCCGCTCTACGGCTGCAGCGACCATCTCCTCGGCACCGGTCTGCTGGGCACCGAGGTGACCTGGACCGATCCGGCGGGCATCGCCGAGGCGATCCGGCCGGACACGGGTCTGGTGATGGTGGAGACGCCCGCCAACCCCACGCTCGCCGAGGTCGACATCCGGGCGATCGCGCACTCCTGCGGGTCGGTGCCGCTGCTCGTCGACAACACCTTCGCCACGCCCGTGCTCCAGCGGCCGGTGGAGCACGGCGCCCGGATCGTGCTGCACAGCGCCACCAAGTACCTCGGAGGACACGGCGACGTGATGGGCGGCGTCGTCGCCTGCGACGAGGAGTTCGCGGCGCGTCTGCGGCAGGTGCGCTTCGCCACCGGCGGCGTGCTGCACCCGATGGCCGGGTACCTGCTGCTGCGCGGCCTCGCGACGCTCCCGGTGCGGGTGCGGGCGGCCTCCGCCACCGCCGCGGAACTGTCGCGCAGGCTGGCGGCCCACCCGCGCGTCGCCCGGGTCCACTACCCGGAACTGGGCGGGGCGATGGTCTCGTTCGAGGTGCACAACGATCCCCACCGGGTGATCTCGGCCGTACGGCTCATCACCCCGGCGGTCAGCCTCGGCAGCGTCGACACCCTGATCCAGCACCCGGCGTCCATCAGCCACCGCATCGTGGAGGAGGGGGACCGTCAGGCGTCCGGCGTCGGGGACCGGCTCCTGCGCATGTCGGTCGGGCTGGAGGACGTCGAGGACCTGTGGGCCGACCTCTCCCGGGCGCTGGACTGCGACGAGGCGAGTCCCGGTGAACGGGAACCGGCGTCGCGGACGGTCCACGTGTCCGGGATGGTCGGTGCGCCCGGGACGAACGGCGTGTCCGAGGCCGCTTCCGTTTCCGGAGCGGACCGGGGTCCCGGAGCGGTCCGGGCCGTCGGGACAGGCCCGGCCTCGTAAGGGGGCGAGGTCCGGCCCGGCGAGGACGGCCGGGGGCGTGTGGGCGGGGGTCCACACGCCCCCGGCCGTCGCGCGCGTGGCCGGAGCGGGCCGTCGGATCGCCGATCGTGCTCGTCGGTCGGTGCGGGGCTCCCTTCCCCGTGGCCGGCCCGGTGGTCGGTGATGGGCCTGGTGGTCAGTGACCGGCTTGCTCGTACGGCGGCAGCGAACGGGCCGGTGTCGCGTCCAGCCGGGCGGTGATGACGAGCGTGCCTTCCTCGATCTGGTAGTCCAGCGGCAGGGCCAGCGCACGCATGGCCGCGACCATGCCGGTGTTGGAGGCCCGGGTGACCGCGTAGACGTTCTCGCAGCCCGCCTCGACGGCGAGCGCCACCAGTCGGCGAAGCAGCTCGGAACCGATTCCGCGCCGCTGCCAGTCGTCCTCGACGAGCAGGGCGACCTCGGTCTCGTCGCCGTCCCACAGAAGGTGGCCCAGGGCGACCAGGCGTCCCGAGGCGGTCTGCGCGGCCAGGGTGCGGCCGAATCGGGGGCTCAGCAGATGGTCCAGGTAGCGGTCGGCGTCGCGCACCGGGCCGTGATAGCGCAGGGCGAGCGTCCGGTCGGAGCAGCGGTCGTGCATGGCCCGGGCCGCCTCCAGATCGTCCTGGTCGGCACGGCGCACGGTGATCTCGTTGCCCTCGGGGAGCGCGAGCACGTGTTCGGTGCGCGGTACGCGGGGGCCCAGCCGGACGTCCAGTTCCACCAGGGCCCGCGCCCGGGCGAACTCGGTCGGCGTGAACGGCAGATACGGTCGCTCGACGGTGATCGTGCCCCCGGACGGGTCTCGCAGCCGCATCACCGTTTCCTCCAGCACTCCCTCCGTCGGGGGCGTGTCCCTGTTCTGCGCGCGACCGGTGACCGGGACCGGGGGCAGCGAGCGGATCGTGCAGCGGCCCAGCAACTGGCGCAGGGCGAGGGGCAGTTCCGCTGCGTCCAGTGCCGTGCGTGTGGCGAGGCCGAGCACCCGCGTCGGGGTGTCCACCAGGTCGTGGGCGTCGGCCCGCTCGATCCAGGTGGACCCGCCCCCGGCGGCGGAGACGGACCGGCTCAGTTGCCGGGCCCGGAGGGACGCGGGGGCGCGCAGCAGGAACTCGTCGACGGTTCCGCGCGCCAGCGGGTGCGTCTGCAACGTGAGGATGTCGACCCGGTGCCGGGCGAGCGCCAGGCACAGTGCGGCGAGACTCCCCGGTGCGTCCCGCACGGTGGTACGCATCCGCCACAGCACCGTGCCCTCGGCGCCCGGGGCCGACCCGGGTCCCGCCGGCTCGGGCACGATCACCGTCGCCGCGACATCATCGGCGGAGCCGGGCCCGTCCGCGGCCTCGACGCGGTGGCCGGGCGGCCCGTCGGCATCGCCGACGTCGTCGGCGACGATACCGCTCCCGGTCGGCGGGGGAGCGTGACTGTGGCGCCGCGCCCACCAGGTGTGGAACGCCGCGGTCATGGTCAGGGCCACGGCCGAGGCGACCAGGAGATACGGTCCGTCGGGCTGGTGCCCGATCAGGTTGGCGATCGCGTCGGCCACCGCCACGGCGGTGAACAGCGCGGCCGGCTCGATCAGGTCCCGGCGCCAGTGGTGCGGGCGGCGGGAGGTCGTGTTGGATGTCCTGTCGGTCATGAGTTCACTGTGACCGAGCGGTGTTGCCCGATCGCGAACAGTCTGTGACCGATGGGTTAAGTGAGCATCTGACCTCTAACATCCGTTTTGGCGCAAAATCGCCTTGATCAATTGCGGCCCGTCCGGACCGGTGCCGGTCCGGACAGTGTCCGACCACGCTTTGCGCGGTTCGCGCATGCGGGTCACGCCTCGACGGTCGAGGCGGTCACGCCGGTCCCGCTTTCCCCCAGGCGGCCTGCAGACGCGCCGCCTGCCGTACCAGTTGCGAGGAGCCGCCGCGGGCCGCCGTCTCGGCGAGCCCGGGTATCGGTTCGGCCCGCACCGCGCCGCAGTGTTCCGCGCATTCGGCGGCCACGGCGAGCAGATCACTCAGCCCACGCGGAGCCTTCTGGCGGGCGAGCAGTCCGGGCAGGAGCGCGGCGAGCACGGAGAGCGTCGTCCGGTACCCGCCGGTGGTGGCGGCGGTGCGGACCGACTCCGCGACCCGGTTCGGCTTCGCCAGCCCGAGTTCGAGGAGGGTCGTCAGCTGCTCGCCCAGCAGTGGGGCGTCCAGCTGTTGGCGCGCGGCGAGTACCAGCAGGGCGTCCACCGCGGAGAGTCGGTCCTCCTGGTGCCTGCACGCCAGACCGTACGCGACCGCCAGATGGACCGCCTCGCCCGCGGGCGCGTCGAGCTCGGCGAGCGACGGCAGCGGACGCGTGGTGTCCCGTATCTCCTCGACCGTGCCGATCGAGATGTTCGGCAGCATCCAGGCGGCCAGCGTCTCCGCGTCCTGGGGCAGGGACGAGATCCAGCCCTCCGGCCGTTCGCCCCAGTGGTAGCACACATGATGCGTGGGAATGTGCGGCTTCCCCAGCCAGTGAAAGAGGCGGGGGAACTCCCGCCGGACGAACGGGTTTTCCTCACTGGCCATCAGCGCGCGGTGCGTCCAGGTGCCCGGCGTCGACACCAGCCCGCCGGCCGTATGGGTCCGCTTCTCCAGGTCGAAGCGGCGTACCCGGGCGAGCGGTTCGTCGGCGCGCAGCCACGCCGCCAGAAGGTCGCCCCCCGGCGTGCCGAGAGCCGCGGCCGCCACCGCTGCCTCGTGCTGTGCCTCGCCGCGGGGTACGCGGAGCAGGGCCTGACCGAAATCGACGTCACCGGGCCGGACGCCCAGCCGCTGGTACGCGCGCAGCCGCTCCACCAGCACGGCCGGATCGAGGGAACCGGTGTGCGATGTGGGTACGGCCAGCAGGAACGGCACCCCGCCGTCGAGCACGGCGTCGGCCGCCTCCCACAGACGGGCCTTGCGGATCCCGTCCAGTGCCGCGTGGGCACACCTCCAATCGGGCTCCCGCGACGGACGGTCGGCTGCCACGGCCCGCGCCGACTCCCCGCCGAGGAGCGTGGCCACGACGATCTCGATGCCCGAGCGCGAGATGAGCCACCGCCTGAGATGAGGGCTGGGCTCGCTGTCGATCCGCCACTGACCTGTCAGCGCCTCACGCAGCGCGTCGCCCAGTGCCGTCCGGTCGGCATGGGCGTGCCGCACCAGCCCGTCCAGTGTCCGCTCGAACGCCGACACGTCGAAGGGGGCGCCGGAGCCGCCGAATCCGGACCGCAGATCACCCGTCAGGAGCGCCACTTCCTCGATGAGTTCGGGCAGCGTGGCCGGGGCGGGCGCGAGAGGCCGCGGCACGGGAGGGAGCGGAAGTGCTTCCTCGTACGGTTCCGCAGTCGGCCGGTCGCCGGGCAGGGCACCGAGGGCCGCGGCCGCGGCTTCCTGATGCACCGGGCTCAACTGTGCGGCCGAAAGGGCAAGTTCTTCCCGTGTCGTCTCACCGGTGGAGGAGAGGTGGCGCGTCACGAGCTTCAGTGCCCGCTCCTGAAGGCCGATGTCCTCGTGCCCGAAGACCTCGGCGACGGCGGGCAGCAGTTCGTCGGCCGTCGACGGGTCGCGCCGCAAGACCTTGCCGATCAGCACGAGCTGGGACCGGACCAGCTTCTTCTCGGTGCGGAACAGCACGGCACCCGAGACCTCCGCCAGCGACCGCACCGGCAGCTCGCCGCGCTCGTCCATCCGGCCGAGCACCTCCTGGGCGTGGCCGGCCACGGTGGAGATCCCGTCCGCCGCCATGGCGGCCCAGTCGGCGAGATGCCCGGTCTCCTCCTGCTCGGTCAGTTCCAGGCGCCGCAACAACGCCAGGCAGAACCGCTGTTCCGCGGGCTTCCCGCCCCGGAGCAACCGTGTAAGGGACTTCTCCACGAGCGGCGTCCGTTCGACGAGACCCTCGTCGACGAGAGCGAGCAGCGCCACCGGCCACTGGCACGGATTCTGCGTCGTCTCGTCGAACCAGATCATCGACGACGGCAGCTCCGGCAACTCGAAGACGCGGGGGAGGAGAACCGGCAGGTACGGGTCGGCGCGGAGGATGTCGGTCAAGGGGCGCGTCTTGCGCGTCCGCCAGGGAGCGGTGGACACGTGCTCCGCCCAGCCGCGCACGAAGGCGTCCGTGGTGGGGACCGGACACCCTGCGAGCTTCACCAGGCCGACGACGAGTTCGTACGCGGACTCCACCGCCGCGGGCCGCGCCGCGAGCCGATGGGCCACATCGGCGACCCAGGCGGGGTCGCGGTCCCCCAGCACCTCGACGACCCGGAAGAAGGGGGTCCGTCGCCACCCCACCAGATCCCGGCCCCCCAGCCAGGTGGCGCACGCCGCCGCCCCCGTGTGGCAACCCGCGCCGGCCACGAACAGGGCGTCGCGTGACCTCTCCCGCTCGTTCCAGTGCCAGCCCCGTGCCTCCTTGCGCAGGGCCTTCAACTCCACGAGGGCCGCCCGGCGTTCGGCCCGGTCCAGTCCGGCCAGCAGGCCCGGGACGTCCTTCACGTGCCCTTCCCGGACGGCGGTGAGCAGGTCCTTCATCGCGCACCTCCGGCGACCGGCGCACCACGACGGACCATCCGCACGGCCAGGGCGTGCTTGCAGGGGCCCCGGCGGCCCCGATAGTCGATCCACCACTGGCAGGTACAGCCGAGCATTCCGTCCTTCTCCCTCACTTGGTAACGACGCTCGCCCGAGGAGACGACCGCCACGTCCCCGTCGAGCGCGACCGCTCCGGAGCCGGCCAGTTCCCGGGCCGCGACCAGACGCGGGTTGTGCCGCTCGACGCGGTTCGCGTCGTACGGCAGCTCACGATGGAAATAGGCGGCGTCCGCGAGGTCGTAGCCGACCCGGCCCGCCGTCCCCAGCCGGGTGAGCGCGGCCCGTACCCGCTCCACCGTCAGACCCGACTGCTCCGCCAGGTCGGCGGGCTCGATACGCGGCTCCCAGGCCAGCAGCAGCGACACCAGCTCGGCGTCGGCCGCGGCGTCCTCGGTGGCCAGTGCCTCCAGCACCCCGCCCTCGCCGGAGAAGCCGCGCGAGGCCTCGGGCGACAGCGCGAGCGTGAGCCGCATGCCGGGAAGCACCGCCTCCCAGGCGCTCGCGGTCGCCGCGCCGTCGGCCACCGGCCCGTACACCCGCAGGGACGTCGCATGACGCAGCACCCGCTGAAACGCCACCAGCCGCTCGGGGCCCGGCAGACACACCGCCCCCGCCACCGGCCGTGTCGTCGGCCGCAGCGTCTTCCCCGCCGGGATCACCCAGCGCGCGCCGCGCGAGGCGTTCCCCGACGTGCGCGGCAGCGACCGCAGGAACCGCACGGCCTCGGCGGCGGGCAGCTCGGCCCGCAGATCGAAACCGGCCGACACCACCTGGGCCTCCGCGAAGCCGCGCAGCCACCGGTCGGGCAGCGGCACCTTCTTCTCCACGACCGGTCCGTCCAGCGTGGTGACGGCCATCTCCTCCGGACCCACCCGCATGTGCAGCGGATCGTCACCCGATATCCGGGAAAGGGCCTCCCGCAGCGGGTTGTTGACATCCACGTTCGTCGTACCGTGCCCCGTCTCCGCGCCGTCCAGCCCCTCGCGCAGCACGTCGAGCCGCGCGTACACGCCGCAGCAGCCGGAGAACGACTCGAAACGCAACCGATCGCCGTTGCCCGTCACCACGGGATCGAGCGAGGCGGGCAGGGTCCGCTGGTAGTAGCGCGCGGACGCCACGTCCGCCACGGCCAGCAGGCCGCGGGCGGCGATGCTCGGCGAGGTGAGGAATCCGGAGAAGAACCGGGGATGGGGCTCGGAACCCCGGGGAGTGAGTCCACCGGAGGTCTCCAGACCGAGCAGCCGCCCGGCCTGTGAGGACTCCACGGCGGACGGGCGTGCGTAGGCCAATGCCTGAACGGATCGGGTCATGGAAAAACCGTAGGACCCACCACTGACAACGGGTCCCCGACCGCCGTCCGGAGACGGCGGTCGGGGACGCCTCACTGCCCGACGAGGCCCGGCCGCAGCACCTTGCTGAACAGCACGGAACCACCCTGGGCGCGCAGTCGTACGGTCAACTCACCGCTGTCGCCGTCGATGTCGACCTCGCCGAACAACTGCGGGGACTCCATCGGCGACACGTTCGCGCGATCGGGTGCCCGCACGAAGACCCGGTCGGGACCGAACGTCGCGTCCAGCGCGTTCGCCGGGAACTGACCGGCCGCCAGCGGGCCCGAAACGAACTCCCAGAACGGCGCGAAGTCCTTGAACGCCGCACGCTCGGGCACGTAGTGCTGGGCCGACGTGTAGTGCACGTCGGCCGTCAGCCAGACCGTGCCGGTGATCCGCCGGTGCTTGATGTACCGGAGCAGTTCCGCGATCTGGAGCTCCCGGCCCAGCGGCTGCCCGGGATCGCCCTGGGCGACCGCCTCGAAGTCGGTCGCTCCGTCGGTGACCACCAGCCCCAACGGCATGTCGGCGGCGATCACCTTCCACACCGCGCGGGACCGTGACAGCTCCTGCTCGAGCCAGCGCAGCTGCCCGGCGCCGAGGATGCCGGTGGCGTCGTCCGGCTGCCGGCCGGGGGAGTTGGCGTTGCGGAAGGACCGCATGTCGAGGACGAACACGTCGAGCAGCGGACCGTGCCGCACGACGCGGTGCATCCGGCCCTCGCCGGACGCGGCACGCAGCGTGGACACGGGGAAGTACTCGCGGAACGCCCGTGTCGAACGGGCCGCCAGCACATCGATGTTCTTCTCGGTGTAGCGGGAGTCGTCGAGGATCTGTCCGGGATACCAGTTGTTGCGCACCTCGTGGTCGTCCCACTGGACGATCGAGGGCACCTGGGCGTTGAACCGTCGGAGGTTGGTGTCGAGAAGGTTGTAGCGGAAGTTCCCCCGGTACTCGGCCAGCGTCTCGGCGACCTTCGACTTCTCCTCGGTGGTGACGTTGCGCCAGACGCGCCCGTCGGGCAGCGTCACGCTGGGCTCGATCACCCCGTCCGCGTAGATGTTGTCGCCACTGCACAGGAAGAAGTCGGGGTCGAGGCGGCGCATCTCCTCGTAGACGGTGTAGCCGCCGATGTCCGGATTGATGCCCCAGCCCTGGCCCGCGATGTCGCCGGACCACAGGAAGCGCACCCCGTCCCGGCGCCGGGCGGGCGCCGTCCGGAACGTCCCGTGCACCGGCCTTCCGGTGCGGCGCGGGTCCGCCGGATCGGCCAGCGTCACCCGGTAGTGCACCTGCTCGCCCGCCGGGAGCCCGTACAGCGGCGTGGTCCCGGTGAAGTCGCTTCCGGCGCCGAGAAGCGGACCGTGCCAGGTGCGTGAGCGCCGGAAGGACTCCGTGGCCGACGTCTCCACGATCATCCTGGCCGGACGGTCCGAACGGACCCAGACCAGCGCCGACGAGGCGGTGACGTCGCCCACCTGCACGCCCCACGCGGCGCGCGGCCTGCCGGAGAGGGCGAACGCGGGGGCCGCGGCCCCCACCGCGGGCAGCGACAGCGCGGCCGACACGGCGAGGGAACCGCGCAGCACACCGCGACGGTCGAGGGACGGAACAAGAGGACGGTTCGGCATCGGGGGCGCCTCCACGGGCGGGTGCGTCGGTGGACCAGGGGTGGGCCGGTCGGCCGACCCCACCCTCGTGCCCGTCGGCTGCGCGCACACCAATCCCAGGTGAACACCAGAAAGCGGCCGTCACCGTCGTCCCGGATGACGAGGCCGTCACGGCCGTCACCTTCATCCCGGGCGTCAGGCCGTCACCGGCGTCCCGTCGGTCTCGGCCCCCGTGTCCGGCGCGGCCGTCCTGCCTGCCACGGCCGTCGCCGTGGTTCCGCCTGCCACGGATTCTTCCGTTGCCTTGCTGCTGCCGTTGCCGCTGCTCCCGTAGCCGGAGATCCCGCGGACGTCGTTGTCCCGCCCGTCGGTATCCCGTTCTCGCGCGCGGTCACCCGATGCCTCTCGCCCGAACCCGTTGTCACCCGCCGGGCTCCCGGTGGACGGATGCCAGCAGCCTTATCCCTCGCGTGATCTCATGCGGCGTCAGGTGCGCATGGCCGAGCAGCAGATCCACCGTCCGGCTCCCGGAGGGCACCGTCTCGCAGTCGCTCAGGGGGCGCAGGGCCACCCCTGCCGCGTTCGCGCGCCTCATGAACGACGGCTCGGGCCCGTAGCGTTCGGGGAGCCGCGCGATGACGTGCAGCCCGGCGGCGATGCCGCTCACGGCCGTTCCGGGAAAGCACTCCGCCAGCACGGCGACCAGGGCGTCGCGGCGCTCGCGGTAGGCCCGTTGGCAGCGGCGCAACTGCCGGTCGTAGCCGCCCGTGCGGATGAACTCGGCGAGGACGGCCTGATCGACGGCCGGGTTGCCCAGGTCCATCGTGCGCTTGCGGGCGGCCGGTGCGCTGGCCGGTGAGACGGGTTTCGCCGTTCTCGCGGTGCCCGTACTGCGGCCGGTGGGACCGCTGGGGCCGAGACTGCTGTCGGCCGCGGTGTGCGGGATCGCCGCGGTGGAATCTCTGCTGCTCGGCCTGGTGACGGACGGCATCGGCGTCGACCGGACACCCACGACCGGCGAAGCCGCCGCCCTGCTCTGGCAGGCGGTGGTCGTCACGGTCGTCGGCTTCGTCTGCTGGTACATGGGCGTGCAGCGGATCGGCGCCGAGCGCGCCACGCTCTTCTCCGGGCTGATCCCGGTCTCCGCCGCCCTCACCGCGCCACTCGTGGGGACCGGCTCCTACGGGGTTGCGCAGGCCGTCGGGAGTGTGCTGGTCGGGCTGGGCGTGGCGCTCGGCTCCGGCGTGCTGCCCAGGCGCCGCACCGCGCCAGGCACCGGCACGGCGCCCGGCGTCACGCGTGCTCCGCGCTTCCCGCGGCGCCGGTCCGTCGTTCCGCGGGAGGTCCCCGTGACCGGGCAGCCGCAACGACCCGGCAACGGGGACTGCCCGGCCGGCCCCGGCCCCGGCTTCCCGGCGGCGGGAGAGCGTACGGCCGGTCCTCGCAGCGGATGACCGTCGGACACGGTGGAGGTCTTCGGGGCGGTGGAGGTCTTCGGGGCGGTGGAGGCCGAACGGGGTGGTGGGGCAGGGCTGTTGCGTTCGTTGCGACGTGGCACGCGTGCGTCGGGTGTGAACGGAACGGGGGCGGAGCGGACTCGGACCGCGGGACGGGGGCAAGCGCCTTCGTGCGAACCGCAGTTCGAGGGGAGCCGGACGGCCGGTGCTGGACAGTGTTCCGAGCGTCCGCTGGGATGGACGGGTGACAATGGACGGGTGACAGCCGACACCGCCACCGACGTCTTCGAGACCCACCGTTGCGTGCTCATCGGAGTCGCCTACCGCATGCTGGGCCGGATCGCCGACGCCGAGGACGTGGTGCAGGAGGCATGGCTGCGCTGGTCGTCCGCCTCCCGCGAGGACGTACGGGAGCCGCGCGCCTATCTCGTCCGGATCACCACCCGTCTCGCCGTCGACCGGCTGCGGCAGGTGCGGTCGCAGCGCGAGGCGTACGTGGGGCCCTGGCTGCCGGAACCCCTCGTCACCGACTTCGGCCCCTGGGTACCCGACACGGCGGAACGGGCCGTTCTCGCGGACTCGGTGTCCCTCGCCGTTCTCGTCGTCCTCGAATCCCTGTCGCCGCTGGAACGGGCCGTCTTCGTGCTGCGTGAGGCGTTCGGTTTCCCGTACGCCGAGATCGCCACGGCCCTGGAACGCTCGGAGGCCGCCGTGCGTCAGCTCGCGGGGCGCGCCCGGCGCCACGTCGACGAGCGAAAGCCGCGCTACGACGTGGACCCGGCCCACCGTCGTGACCTCACGGAACGGTTCCTCGCCGCGGCGGCGGGCGGTGACATCGAGCGGCTGCTGGCGATGCTCGCCACCGATGTGCGGCTCGTCGGGGACAGCGGGGGAAAGGCCAAGGCGCCGTTGCGCGTCATCGAGGGCGCCGACAAGGTGAGCCGCTTCCTCTGCGCCGTTGTCCGCGACCGGCCCCAGGAGTTCGACATACGGGCCGTGGAGCTCAACGGTCGTCCCGCCGTGATCGTGCTCTCGGGCGGAAAGCCGGACTCCGCCGTCCAGATCGAGCTCAGGAACGGGCTCATCCAGTGCGTGTACATCGTGCGCAACCCTGACAAACTCGTCGGTCTGGTCGACCAATGACCGGCCTCCTCGCATCCCGGCACCCGTCCACCGGGGATGTGACGGCCGCCGGGGCCTGACGGTCACGGGTCGTCCCGATCCTCCCGGCGCCCATCCCGGGCCCCGCGGCCCACCCCGCCGCGGGGCCTTTCTGCTGCGGGCGGCTCACGGCACCACGAACGTCCTGTGAACGCTCTGCGGCAGGGGCTCATTTCGCTGCGTGACCACAGGAGGATTGGTCTTGACCAAGGTGGTATCCCGTCCTATGGTCTCACCGTTAAGGCAGGAACCTTTAATAAATAACGTCGCGGAAAAGCCGCTGGGCGATTGCGGAGGACAGGGTGGGGACCACGCAGCTGGAATCGGTGCAGGAGCCGAAGTACTGGCACCTCAAGACCGTGCTCAGCGAGGCACTCGACTCGGACTTTGCGGTGGGAGAGATCCTGCCCAACGAGCGTGACCTCGCTGCTCGGTTCGGAGTCGCCCGTGCCACGCTCCGGCAGGCTCTGGAACAGCTCGAACTGGAGGGCAGGCTGCAGCGCCGCCGAGGCGTCGGCACCACCGTCGCGCCGCCGCGCGTCGGGGTCGCGGTCTCCACGGGGAAGCGCGACTGGTCGGGCGGCGGGGGCGGCGAGGCATGGCAGCCGGTGGGCTGCACGACCGCGGTCGCGCCGGCGTCGGTGGCGTCCGTGCTCGGTGTGGGCGGTGACGAACCGGTCCACATCGTCCGCCGCATCCGTGTCGCCCAGGCGCAGACGATCGCCGCGGAGCTGCTCTACGTCCCGTCGTCGTCGGTGCCCGGACTGCCGGCGATCGATGCGTCGTCCGGCCCCGCCCGGGCCCGCGGTGTCCTGCGCGAACTGCAGCGCCTCGGCCTCGACGGGCAGGACCGGTCGGTGGAGCTCGGTTCGGCGCGCGCGGACGACGCCAAGGAACTCGACCGGCTTCCAGGCTCCCCCGTCCTCGTCGTCACCACCCGTTACCTGGTGGCGGGCGGTACCGCGGCGCTCTCCGTC
This sequence comes from Streptomyces sp. CB01580, assembly GCF_001905795.1. Taxonomy (GTDB): domain Bacteria; phylum Actinomycetota; class Actinomycetes; order Streptomycetales; family Streptomycetaceae; genus Streptomyces. The sequence continues at coordinate 595,193 of NZ_LIXJ01000003.1, read as the reverse complement.
GCCACCTACCGCGCCGACACCTGCCGGCTCACCTTCGGTGACTCGGGCGATCTGGAGATCAGCCACCACGGTCAGGAGCGTCAGGCGTCCTGACCCCGGCCGTGAGCGGCGGGCGTCCCGGACGACACCACCCGGGACGGCTCGGACGGAACGCTCCCGAGCCCGCCCACCCCGCCCCGGACGTACGTGAGCGGGCCGTCGGGACGCGCCTGCGGTGTACGTGAACGGCCCGTCGCGCTCAGCGGCGGGACGTCACCGTTCCCTCCACAGCGAAGAGCTGCTCCTCGACGTGATCGAGAGCCAGTCGCAGGGCACCCGTGGCCACCGCGGCCTCACCGAGCAACGACAGCGTCACACGCGGCGGCCGGAGGCAGTAGCGGGCCAGTTCGTGGCGGAGCGGCTCCAGCACACCGTCCAGCCCCGCGGCCCATCCGCCGACCACCACCAGCTCCGGGTCCAGGGCCAGTACCAGCGCCGCGACATCGTGCACCAGACGCTGGATGTACCGCTCGACCGCCGCTTGAGCCCGTGCGTCCCCGCGCCGTGCCTCCGCGAACACGGCCGCGACGGCGGCCTCGTCCAATGGATCCAGGGGCCTGTCCGTCGTGGAGAGGAGCCTTTCCGGCGTGGCCTCGCGGCCCAGGAGGTGCAGGGCGCCGATCTCGCCCGCCGCGCCGCCGTAGCCGCGGTGCAGCCGCCCGCCGATCAGCGATCCGGCACCCGGGCTCAGACCGGCCAGGACGAACACGATGTCGTCGGACTCGGTGGCAGCCCCCTTCCAGTGCTCCGCCACCGCCGCGGCGTTGGCGTCGTTCTCCACGATGACGGGGCAGCGGAACGAACGCCGCAGCCGCTCACCCAGCGCCAGCCCCGTCCAGTCCGGCAGCGCGGTGCCCAGCCGAACCGTTCCGTCGGCCTCCACGATGCCCGGGCTGCCGACCCCGACGGCACGCAGACTGCTCCGGGCAACCCCCGTCCGCCGCAGGACGTCGGCCACCATCACGCGGACCTTTTCGAGCCGGTCGTCGGCGCACGCCGTCTCCGACACCTCGCGTGAACCCGCCCCGGTGATCCGGCCGTCCAGCTCGGAGAGCAGGGCGGAGACGCGATGCGGACCGATCTCGATGCCGAGCAGATGACCGGCCTCGGCGCGGAATCTGAAGCGTCGCGCCGGGCGTCCCTGCCGACGGGCCTCGCCACCGTCGGGCATCGACTCGACGACCAGTCCGGCCTCCAAGAGCCCTTCCATGACGCCCTCGACCGTCGGCCTGGACAGACCCGTGATCCGGGTCAGGTCCGTGAGCGTGGGCGATTCGGCGCCCCGGAGGGCGTGCAATACCACTGCGGAATTGATCCGTCGCAACAGCGATGGATCACCACCGGTCAGCCGCCCCACGGTCTGTCCTCCCAGCTCGTGCGCATGTCAGGCGGATGGTACTCGCTGCCCGGGTGCCGGGCGACCGAGGGCCTCAACGGGCATCCGGAGCCGCGGGGCTCAGCTCGGGGCGACGAACCCGGACTCGTACGCCGCGATCACCGCCTGGGTGCGGTCCCTGGCGCCCAACTTGGCCAGCACGGCGCTGACATGGGTCTTCACCGTCTCCACGCCCACCACGAGCTTGGCGGCGATCTCCGCGTTCGACAGCCCCCTGGCCATCAGCCGCAGCACCGCCGCCTCCCGCTCGGTGAGCGACGCCCGCTCCATGACCGCCCGTGCCTTGTTCGTGCCGTACTGCGCGGCGAGCTGCCGCACCGCCGCCGGGAACAGCAACGACTGGCCCTCCGCGACCAGACGCACCGCATGGATGATCTCGGTCGGCCGTGCCCGCTTGAGCAGGAAGCCGTCCGCTCCCGCACGCAACGCCTCGTACACGTACTCGTCGTTCTCGAACGTGGTGACCACCAGGATCTTCGGCGGGTCCGGCACGGTGCGCAGCACCAGTCGGGTCGCCTCTATGCCGTCCATCAGAGGCATTCTGACGTCCATGGCCACCACATCGGGACGCAGTCGACGCAGCAGGGGGACGACTGCCGCGCCGTCGTCCGCCTCGCCCACCACTTCGATGTCGGGCTGCGCATCGAGGACCGCGCGCAGCCCAGCACGGACGAGGGGTTCGTCGTCGACCAGAAGAACGGTAACCGCCATCCGATCAGCCTAGGCCGTGCGACGGGAGGCTCACGTACACCCTCCACTCGCCCCTGTGCGGACCCGTCCTGGCCTTTCCTCCCAGCAGTGCGGCCCTCTCGCGGATGCCCCGCAGCCCGCTCCCGCCACCCGTCGAACCCGTCGAATCACCCAGCGGGTTGGTCACGTTCAGCTCCAGCCGGCCGTTCGCGACGCTGATCCGCACACGGACGGGAACGGTCCCGGCGTGACGGAGAACGTTGGTGAGCGATTCCTGAAGGATGCGATAGCCCTCACGGGACACCGTCGCGGGAACCTCCGCCAACGGACCGGACACGTCCGCGTCGACCTTCGCCCCCGACCGGCGCGCGGAGTCCAGAAGCCGGTCCGCCTCCACCAGCGTCGGTTGCCGTCCCGTCGGCGCCCCCGCTTCACGCAGCACCCGCAGGACCCGCTCCAGATCGTCGAGCGCGTCCCTGCCGGTCTCCTCGATCGCGGTCAGTGCCCGCGCCGTGAACTCCGGATCACCGGCCGCCCGGGCCGCACCCGCCTGCACGACGGCGACGGTCAACGCGTGCCCGATGGAGTCGTGCAACTCCCGCGCGATGCGATTGCGCTCCAGCAGCTGTTCGGTGCGCTCCTCCAAGGCGGTGAGCCGCTGTACCGGCGATGGGCCGAGGAGGGTGCGGGCGGCCAGGGTGATCAGCTCACCACTCGCCACGACCACGGCCAGCAGTACCAGGAGGGGCAGGGGAGTCAGCAGGAGATGCCACCAATGCGGCTGCAGCCCGGCTGTCAGCCAACTCTGTTCCGTGTTGCCGCCGGTACCGCTGATGACAAGGTCCACCGTGATCATCGGCAGCCAGACAGTGGCAACACCCACCGCGACGCCGAACACCAGTCGCAACTCCAGCCAGAGGACGGTGCGCCAGCGGTCCGCCCAGTCGGCCGCGGCCGCGGCCGAGATCGCCGCGTGGGGGCTGCCGCGCTCCGCGGGCGTGAGCAGCAGCTGGGCCTGCACCCCTTCCGCCAGCCGCATGCCCGGCAGCAACCCCACCGGTATGGCCAGGACCACGAGCACCCACGGAGTGTCCATGGAGACGAACATCCACACGCTGCAGATGGCCAGCGGGATGAGGAGGTGCAGCCACCGGGTGTAGGTGGCGGACGTGGCCAACGGTCGGATGTGGCGGAGCATGCGGCCATCGTGCCAGTCCGTCCGGGCCGGGCGACTCCCCCGAGCGAGGGAGAAGATCCCCTCCCACGGGGGAGGCCGGTGCCCCTGCAGGACCGCCAAGCTGACGACATGACCAGCATCGACGTCCACGAACTCACGAAGGAATACGGCACGACCCGCGCCGTGGACCGGCTCACATTCAGCGTGCGCCCGGGCCGGGTCACCGGCTTCCTCGGCCCCAACGGTGCCGGCAAGTCCACCACCATGCGACTCGTGCTCGGACTGGACCGGCCCACCGCGGGTACGGCGACGGTCGGCGGGCAGCCCTACATCACGCTCGACAATCCACTGCGGCGTATAGGGGCTCTGCTCGACGCCCAGGCCGCCCACGGCTCGCGCACCGCGCGGGATCATCTGCTCGCCCTCGCGGTGAGCAACGGCATGGGCGCCCGCAGAGTGGACGAGGTCCTGGACGAGGCGGGACTCGGCGCGGTCGGCGGCGCGCGCATCAAGACGTTCTCACTGGGCATGCGCCAGCGACTGGGCATAGCGGCGGCCCTGCTCGGCGACCCGGAGGTCGTGATGCTCGACGAGCCGTCGAACGGGCTGGACCCGGAAGGCATCGTCTGGATTCGTGAGCTGATGAGGCGTCTCGCCCGGGAAGGCCGCACGGTCCTGGTGTCCAGCCATCTGATGAACGAGACGTCCTCGTTCGCGGATCATCTCGTGGTGCTCGGCCGCGGCCGACTCCTCGCGGACCTGCCGATGCGGGACTTCCTGGAGTCCCGAAGCCGCCCCGTGGTGCGCGTGCGTACGACGGATCCCGCCCGGCTCCGGGAGGCACTGATCGGCAAGGGACACAAGCCCGTTCCGGGCGACGACGGGAGTCTGAGCGTCGAAGGCGCACAAGCCGCCGAGATCGGTGCCGTGGCCGCCGCGCACGGCATCGCGATCCTCGAACTCCTCGACGAGCGCCCGACACTGGAGCAGGCCTACCTCGACCTCACCTCCGACGCCATGGACTTCGCGTCCGCGTCGGCCCCGTCCACCGACCTTCAGGAGGCCTGACCATGTCGACCGCGGCAGTGTTCCACTCCGAGTGGATCAAGATCAGATCGGTGCGGTCCGTGATCGGATCCCTGATAGCGGTGCTTCTCGTGACCCTCGTCGTCACCGTGCTCGTGTTCGCCACCGTCGGCCGGGCGGAGGCGGACGACGCGGGCGCAGATCCGGTCCTCGGCGCCTTCTACGCCCTGAACCTCGGGCAGGTGGCGGCCATCGGCTTCGGCGCGACCGCGATCTCGTCCGAGTACGTCAACGGGGCCCTGCGGATCTCCCTGACCGCCGTGCCGCACCGCACCCTTCTCTACGGGGTGAAGGTGGCGCTCGTCGGTGCGCTCGCCCTGGTCGTCGGCCTCGCCACCAGCTTCAGCGCCTTCCTGGTGGGGCAGTTGTTCCTGGGGGAGTACGCGATCGATCTGGGTGAGCCCGGGGCATTGCGGGCCGCCTTCGGCGGCGGGATCTACCTGGCCCTGATGGCGTTGTTCGCCGCCGGCCTGGCGGTGCTGCTGCGCAGCGCCGTGGCCGTGCTCAGCCTCCTCATACCGTTCATCCTCATCGTCTCCTTCGTGGTCGGCGACATCGCGGGTGGCGCCGCGCAGTACCTGCCCGACCGGGCCGGTCAGTTGGTGCTCCAGCAGAATCCCGAGGGCAGCCTCGGACCGTGGGGCGGACTCGCCGTGACCGCGGCCTGGGCGGCGGCCGCGCTGCTGGCGGGCTGGTGGGCGATCCGACGCAGGGACGTGTAGTCCCGCCGCCGCATCGGTGGCCACGAGCTGCGTCACGCCCACGCCGATGTCCACGTCCATGCCGGACCCGGATCCCTGCTTCCGGGGCGCCGGGAAGACGGAGGAGGGCACGGAAAGGGCTGAGGGACCTTCAAGGCCCGGGGCCGCGGGGTCGAATGTCAGTGCTGGGCGGTTTACTGACGGCATGACCACCGCACATCACCTTCGCCTCATCGACGGGATGCGGACCCGTGTCTTTCCCGCGGAGCGCATCCGGTCGGGTTCGGGAGTCAGCGGGCCCGGCTATCACACGGCGTCCTTGCACGCGGACGTCGACCACTGGGACGACGACGAGGCGGCACGGCTGCAACACCGAGCGCAGTGCCTCGCGGAGCACGATGCGCTGCTGACCCTGCTCACGAGCCGTTGGGGCGAGCCGCAGGTGATCAGTCTGTGGAGTGCGCAGGAGCGGATGACGGCAGGGGAGGAGATCCCGGAGGCGTGGGCCGGGACGGTCGCGGGCTGCGAGTACCTCCAGCTGTGGCGGATCGACGACCGGTGGATCGCGCTGGGCCTGTACCTGGAGGAGGACGGGCCGGGCTGCGAGCTGAACGTCGTGGTGACGGAGATCGATCCGCCGTGACGCGGGCGTCCCCGCCCGCACCGTGACCCGGGGACATGACCACGGGGGTCCCACGGTCTCGGCCCGCCCGGGGGCATGGGGAAGACGGGCCGCTCCGCGAGGCCACGGGCCTGGGCGCGGTGGCCGGTGGCCGTGGCGCCGGGTGTGGCGACCGGCGGGCTCTCACACGGGCAGGGCCGCGCGGTGGGGTTCTCGCGTGGTGAGGTCCTGGCGCGGCGGGCTTCACGCGGTGGCGGGGTCGCCGTGCTCGACGGCGGCGCGCAGGCGCCCGTACTCCTCCGCCATCGTCGGAGTCGTCCAGTGGGCGTTGAGACCACTGGGGTTGGGGAGGGCCCAGACACGGGCGCCGCCGACCGTGTGGTCCTGCGGACCGATCCGGGCCGTCCGCCTCCCGAACGCGGTGCGGTACGCGGTGACACCCACGACCGCCAGCCACTTCGGTCGCAACCGTTCGACCTTGGCCGCCAGGATCCGCCCGCCCTCGCGGAACTCCTCGGCGGACAGTTCGTCGGCGCGTGCGGTGGCCCGGGCGACCACATTGGTGATGCCCAGGCCGTACCGCAGCAGTTCGGTCTGCTCCGTCGGACTCAGCAGCCGGGGGGTGAACCCCGACCGGTGGAGCACGGGCCAGAAACGGTTGCCGGGGTGGGCGAAGTGATGACCGGTCGCCCCGGTCGTCAGACTCGGGTTGATCCCGCAGAACAGCACACGCAGGCCGTCCGCGACCACATCGGGAACGGTGCGGTCGCGGGCGGCCTGGAGCTCCTCGGGTGTCATCGGCGCAGGTGGTCGATCGTCAGAGGATGGAGCCCGGTGTGTATGCGGCGGCCTCGGGGTGCCGCTCGCTGATCTCCTCGATGCGGGAGATCAGCGTGGTGACCTGGTCGCCCGCCGCGCCCGTGAAGGAGAGCTTGTCGGCCATGAGGGCGTCCAGCTGGGCGCGGTCGAGCGGGATGCGCTCGTCGGTGGCCAGCTTGTCGAGCAACTCGTTGCGCTCGGCCCCCTGTTCGCGCATGGCCAGGGCCGAGGCGACCGCGTGCTCCTTGATCGCCTCGTGGGCGACCTCACGGCCGACGCCGGCGCGGACCGCACCCATCAGGACCTTGGTGGTGGCGAGGAACGGCAGATAACGGTCGAGCTCGCGGGCGACGACGGCCGGGAAGGCCCCGAACTCGTCGAGCACCGTCAGGAAGGTCTCCAGCAGCCCGTCGAACGCGAAGAACGCGTCGGGGAGGGCGACCCGGCGGACCACGGAGCACGACACGTCGCCCTCGTTCCACTGGTCGCCCGCCAGCTCGCCGGTCATCGACGCGTAGCCGCGCAGGACGACCATCAGGCCGTTGACGCGCTCGCAGGAGCGGGTGTTCATCTTGTGCGGCATCGCGGACGAGCCCACCTGACCGGGCTTGAAGCCCTCGGTCACCAGCTCGTGCCCGGCCATCAGGCGGATCGTCTTGGCGAGGGACGACGGTGCCGCGGCCAACTGCACCAGCGCGGTCACGACGTCGTAGTCGAGCGAGCGGGGGTAGACCTGTCCGACGGAGGTGAAGGCGTGGGCGAAGCCGAGGTGCTCGGCGATGCGCCGCTCCAGGTCGGCGAGCTTCGCGGAGTCGCCGCCCAGCAGGTCGAGCATGTCCTGGGCCGTGCCCACGGGGCCCTTGATGCCGCGCAGCGGGTAGCGGCCCAGCAGGTCCTCGAGCCGTCCGTACGCCGCCAGGAGCTCGTCCGCAGCGGTCGCGAACCGCTTGCCGAGCGTGGTCGCCTGCGCGGCGACGTTGTGGGAGCGGCCGGCCATGACCAGCTCGCGGTACTCCGCCGCCAGCTTGCCCAGCCGGGCCAGCACCGCCACCGTGCGGTCGCGCATGAGTTCCAGGGAGAGCCGGATCTGGAGCTGCTCGACGTTCTCGGTGAGGTCCCGGGAGGTCATGCCCTTGTGGACCTGCTCATGTCCGGCGAGGGCGTTGAACTCCTCGATCCGGGCCTTGACGTCGTGCCGGGTGACCTTCTCGCGCTCGGCGATCGAGGCCAGGTCGACCTCGTCGAGGACCCGCTCGTAAGCGGCCAGGGCGGCGTCCGGCACCTCGATCCCGAGGTCCTTCTGCGCGCGCAGCACCGCCAGCCACAGCCGGCGCTCCAGCTTCACCTTCTGCTCGGGGGACCAGAGGACGGCCAGCTCCGTGGAGGCATAGCGGCCGGCCAGGACATTGGGGATGCGAGGCTTCGCAGACACAGCAGTCACATGACCGGATTCTACTGGCGGTTTGTGCAGGCCAGCGCCGTGGCCGGGTTTGTGGGTTGCTACGAGAGCGGGGTCACGTCCACCTTGTGCCACGTCGCCACCGGGCCGGGGTCGCCGTCACGCCCGGGGGTGACCCAGAACGCCCGCCCCAGTTCGGCGCTGTACTGCGCGCCCGTACGCCCGTCCCCGGAGGAGCGGCCGGTCAGCCGACGGCCGACCCACGGCAGCAGGTGCCGACGGGCGAAGCGGACGTCCTCGACGCGCCGCACCACCCATTTCGCGGGAGCACCCTCCGGGAGCGGCGTCCGCCAGTCGCTCTCCGGCGGCAGCCCCAGCGTCTGCCAGACCGCCTCGGCCACCCTGCGGTGCCCGTCGGCCGTCAGATGCAGACGGTCGACGTCCCAGAGCCGGGGATCGCCCAGGGACGGCGCCCCGTAGAGGTCGACGACGGCCGCGCCGTGGCGGGCGGCCAGCGCGTCGACCAGGGAGAACAGCTCTTCCATGCGCGGACGGAAACGTTCCATCACCGGACCGTTGCGGCCGGGGCTGCGCATCAGCACGAGCTTCCCGCACGTGGGCGCGAGGCGTTCGACCGCCTCTTCGAGCCGTCCACGGACCATGCCCATGTCGCACTTGGGCCGCAGTGCGTCGTTGAGCCCGCCGACGAGCGTCACGACGTCCGCGCGCAGAGCGGCGGCGGCCTCGACCTGTTCGTCGACGATCTGGCCGATCAGCTTGCCTCGTACCGCCAGGTTGGCGTAGCGGAATCCCGGCGCGCGGACCGCGAGCCGGCCGGCGAGAACATCGGCCCAGCCCCGGTACGTGCCGTCGGGCAGCAGGTCCGACATGCCCTCGGTGAACGAGTCGCCGACCGCGACCAGACTGGTGTATGAGGCATTCATCTCCATGGCGATGCGATCGTATCGCGGGGTGACCCGACCCCTTCCGGACAGCCTCGACCTGTCCCGACCCGCCGCGTTCCGGCCCGGACCCCCCACCGCGGGCCGGGCCGGACCCCCCACGCCCCCGACGCACCCGTTCCCCGTTCGTCGGCAGAGGGCCCGGCGGCCGGGGAAACGGGCCGCCGAACCGGCGCGCCGCACGGCGCCCCGTTCCCCGTCCGCCGGGCCGCGGACGTCCGACCGCGGCCCGGCGGACGGGTCAGTGCGCCTGCGGCCGCCCCACCAGCTCGCGCAGGACGTCCTCCATCGTGACCATCCCCGCCAGCCGGCCGTGTTCGTCGAGCACCGCCGCCAGATGCGTGCGGCTGCGGCGCAGCGCCGTCAGCACATCGTCGAGCGGGGTCCCGGCGCGCACCCTGGCGATCGGCCGCATCGCCGTCACGGGGAACGGCAGGTCGCGCGGGGTGGCGTCCAGCGCGTCCTTCACATGGAGGTAGCCCAGGATGCGACCCTCGCTGTCCATCACCGGGAAGCGGGAGAAGCCCGTCTCGTGCGACAGCCGCTCCAGCTGCTCCGGCGTCGTTCCGATCCTGGTGTAGGTCACCCGGTCCACCGGCAGTGCCACCTCCCGCACCGGCCGCCGGCCCAGTTCGAGGGCGTGGTGCAGGCGTTCGGCCGAGCGGTCGTCGACGAGACCGGCGGCCCCGGCGTCCTTCACCAGCCGGGCCAGTTCGTCGTCCGAGAACGTGGCGGCGACCTCGTTCTTCGCCTCGACCCGCAGGAGCTTCAGCAGCCCGTTCGCGAAGGCGTTCACGGTGAAGATCACCGGGCGCAGCGCCCTGGCGAGGGCCACCAGCGGCGGCCCGAGCAGCAGGGCGGCCCGTACGGGCTCGGCCAGGGCGATGTTCTTCGGCACCATCTCGCCGAGCAGCATGTGCAGATACGTCGCGACGGACAGGGCGATCACGAACGAGATCGGGTGGATCAGTCCGCCGGGCACCCCCACCACGTCGAAGACGGGCTCGAGCAGATGGGCGATGGCCGGTTCGGCGACGACACCGAGGACCAGCGTGCACAGTGTGATGCCCAGCTGTGCCGCGGCGAGCAGTGCCGACACGTGTTCCAGGCCCCATATGACACTTCGGGCCCGCCGGTTCCCTGCCTCGGCCTGTGGTTCGACCTGGCTGCGGCGCACGGAGATCAGCGCGAACTCCGCGCCGACGAAGAAGGCGTTGACGACCAGGGTCATCAGGCCGATGAAGAGCTGGACGGCGGTCATCGTGCGTCCTCCGTCCGTTCGTGGTCCTCGCCGGGCAGCGGCGCGTGCAGCAGGGCCCGCGCGGCCCGGCGGCCGGAGGCGTCCACGACGTCGATCCGCCAGCCGGCCATTTCGACGGAGTCGCCCGCGGCCGGGATGCGCCCGACCTCGGTGGCGACGAGCCCGGCGAGTGTCTCGTACGGGCCGTCCGGCACCCGTAGCCCGATCCTCTGCAGCTGGTCGAGACGCGCGGCGCCGTCGGCCGACCAGAGGGTCCGTCCGTCGGCGTCCTCACCGGCCGGTGCCAGGTCGGGCGTCTCGTGCGGGTCGTGCTCGTCACGCACCTCGCCGACGACCTCCTCGACGATGTCCTCCAGGGTCACGACGCCCGCCGTGCCCCCGTACTCGTCGATGACGACGGCCATCGCGAGCTTGCCGGACAGCTGGTCGAGAAGCCGGTCCACGGTGAGGGTCTCCGGCACGAGCAGGGGCTCGCGCAGCATCTGCGAGACACGCGTACGGGACCGCTGCTCGGCCGGGATGGCCAGCACGTCCTTGATGTGTGCCACGCCGACGACCGTGTCGAGGTTGCCGCGGTAGACGGGGAAACGGGACAGGCCGGTCGCGCGGGTGGCGTTCGCGACGTCCTCGGCGGTCGCCCGCACGTCCAGGGCGGTGACCTGCACCCGAGGCGTCATGACGTTCTGTGCCGTGAGCTCCGCCAGGTTGAGGGTGCGGACGAACAGTTCGGCGGTGTCCGCCTCCAGGGCGCCCTCCTTCGCGGAGTGCCGGGCCAGCGCCACGAGCTCCTGCGGGCCGCGGGCCGAGGCCAGTTCCTCGGCGGGTTCCAGGCCGAAGCGGCGCACGATCCGGTTCGCCGTGTTGTTGAGGTGGCTGATGAACGGCCGGAACACGGCGGTGAAGGCCCGCTGCGGGGTCGCCACGGCCTTCGCCACCGCGAGCGGCGAGGAGATCGCCCAGTTCTTCGGGACGAGTTCGCCGACGACCATCAGGAACACCGTGGACAGGGCGGTTCCCAGCACGAGTGCCACGGACGACGCCACGCCCGGGGGCAGGCCCACGGCCTCCACCGGCCCGCGGATCAGTTTCGCGATGGACGGTTCGGAGAGCATGCCGACCACCAGGTTGGTGACCGTGATGCCGAGCTGGGCGCCGGACAGCTGGAAGGTGAGACCGCGCACGGCCTTCATGGCGCTCGCCGCGCCCCGTTCCCCTTGCTCGACGGCGCGTTCGAGTTGACCGCGCTCGACCGTCGTCAGCGAGAACTCGGCCGCGACGAAGGCGCCGCACGCGAGGGAGAGCAGCACCGCGACGAGCAGCAGAAGCACTTCGGTCATCGGGTCACCTCCGTCCCATGGTCGGGCAGGGACGGGCGGACCGCTCGATGTCGGCTGCGTCTGTTTCGGCTGTGTCTACAACTGGGGGGCTCGCCCATGGGCGGACGTACACACCTTTCGAAAGGAATCGGTCAGGAGCCATCCATGGTAAAGGATCGGCAAAAACGCTCGCTATTTCCGCGGGAAGTATCTCGACCCACCGGTGGTGTCGTGGGGCGCGACGCTGCTCCGGGCCGCTCGTCGGTGTTCACGAGTGGTGCTCCCGGGCTTCGACGCCGGTGCCGGTTCCCGGCCAAAGTGGCCTGACCCAGCGTCGCCAGTGGTCCTCGCGGTGGTATCCGGCCGCGGCCCATGTGCGGTGCCCCCGCTCGTTGGCCTCCAGGACCATGGCGTCGACCCGTCGCCCGCCCAGGTTGGCGAATCGTTCCTCCGCAGCCGCCAACAAGGCGGTGGCGATGCCTTGACGGCGGCGGTCGGGGTGTACGGCCAGCCGGTGGACCGAGCACCGCCAGCCGTCGAATCCGGCAATCACCGTTCCCACGAGAACGTCGGCGCGTTCCGCGAGGAGCAGCGCTTCGGGATCCCGTGCGATGAGCCGGGCCACGCCGTCGTGGTCGTCGCTGATGCTCGTGCCCTTCGCGGCCGCTCGCCAGAACCGGAGCACGTCGTCGATGTCGGAGGGGGTGGCGCAACGGATGCGCGGATCGTCCATGGCCCGAGCCAAGCAGACCGTCTCCCCGCTCGACCAGCGGCATTTCGACGCCGGGGCGTCGTGGACCCTCGGTACCCGGCGAGCCCTGCCTCCGGGCCCCGCGTGCTTCTCCTTGCTGGTGCCGACGCACCGGCGCTAGCGTGATTTCGTGTCCAGGACCCAGCTGAACGTGAGAGTGGACGAGGCCACCGCCGAGGCGGCGCGGCAGCGCGCGCCGCAGAGGGGGACGAGTGTGAACCGTTGCACAGAGGAACTCGTGAAACAGGACGCCGGCACGGTGGAGCATGCGTTCGTCGAGGCCGCGGGTGACTTCATGGAGAAGTACCAGGCGGTCTTCGCGGAGGAGTTCGGTCCGGAGCGCGAAGGCGCGCGTTGAACCTCCGGATCGATCTTTCCTGGCTGCTGATGGTGGCCGAGCACAAGACTCCGGGCGATCCGCAGGTCGTCGACTGGGGTGCGCTCGTCGCCGCGGTGGCCCGGCACGACGCGGAGATCTTCGGCAGCCCCGTCTACAGCGACCCGCACTCCAGGGCGGCGGCTCTCCTGCAGCTGCTGATCCACGTCCCCGCGCTGGAACACTCCAACGCCATGTTCTCCTCGGCCGTCGCGTACGGCTACCTGGTCGCGTCCGGGCAGCGGGTCGTCACCTCCCCGGAACGGGTGCGGGACCTGGCGCGACTGGTGAAGGAGGGAAAGGCGGACGTCCGGGCCATCGCCGACGAACTGCGGCAATGGAGCCACTGACGGCCCCTGCCGGGCCCGCCCCTCGTGGCGCACGCCCGGCGACGGCGGGCGACGGCGGGCGCCGGGCGACGGCGGGCGCCGGACCGGGGCGGCAGTCGGCCGCACCACGGCCCGGTCGCTCATCCGGCGTTCCGGGTTCCGCCCAGTTCGGCGGCCAGCCAACCCCCGGCCGCTGCACGGAAGTCGGCGGGCGCCAGCGCCCCCGCCCCGGCCGGTACCGCCCCCAGCAGCGGGGCGCCCGCCGCCACCGGGAGGTCCGCCACGTTGCAGCGGGCAGCGAGGTCCGGTTCGGCGGGCATGCTGCCCACCACCACACCGAGGCACTCCAGCTCCCGGCCCCGCAGGGCCTCCGAGGTCAGGGCGGTGGCGTTGAGCGTGCCCAGCCCGGCCCGCGCCACGACCAGCACGGGCGCGGACAGCAGCCGGGCCGCGTCGGCGAGGGTCGAGCCCGTGTCGTCGAAACGGACCAGCAGACCGCCCGCGCCCTCGATCAGCACCACGTCGTGCTCGGTCGCCAGCTTCTCGGCGGCCTCGGCGATCTCGTACGGGCGCACCGGCGGGAGGCCGGCCCTCCGGGCGGCCGTGGCGGGCGCCAACGGCTCCGGGAAGCGCGCGAGTTCGACCGCCGTCACATGGCCGCCCGCCAGCCGTGCCACCTCCGCGACATCCCCCGGCTCACCGGGCGCCAGACCCGTCTGCGCGGGCTTGAGGACCGCGACGCGCCGGTCCCGCCACGCCGCCGCCACGGCGGCGGTCACGACGGTCTTGCCGATCTCGGTGTCGGTGCCCGACACCACCAGAACGCTCATCTCAGCCCTCCCTCGCGGCCGCGCACACGGCCCGGCAGATCCGCGCCACGTCGTCGTCGTCGGTCACATACGGCGGCATGGTGTAGACGAGATCGCGGAATGGCCGCAGCCACACCCCTTCCCGTACCGCCGCACGGGTCGCGGCGGCCATGTCCACCTCGTGGTCGAGCTGAACGACGCCGATCGCGCCCAGCGTCCGCACCTCCCGCACCCCGGGCAGGTCCGCCGCCGGGGCGAGACCGTCCCGCAGCCCCGCACCGATCCGCTCGACGTCCCGCTGCCAGTCCCCGTCCAGCAGCAGATCCACCGACGCGCACGCCACGGCCGCGGCCAGCGGATTGCCCATGAACGTCGGACCGTGCGCCAGCACCGGCACCTCGCCCCGCGAGATGCCCTCGGCGACCCGTGAGGTGCACAGCGTCGCCGCCATCGTCAGATATCCGCCGGTCAACGCCTTGCCCACGCACATGACATCCGGTGAGACCCCCGTGTGACCGGCCGCGAACAACGTCCCCGTACGGCCGAACCCCGTGGCGATCTCGTCGAACACCAGCAGGACGTCGTGCGCGTCGCACGCCTCGCGCAGCACCGTCAGGTAGGCGGGGGAGTGGAAGCGCATCCCGCCCGCACCCTGCACCACCGGCTCCACGATCACCGCCGCCAGCCGGTCCGCGTGCTCCGCGATCAGTTCCCGCAGTTGGCGTGCGTACTCCGGGTCCGGTTCCGAGTGGAAGCCGCCCGGCGGCGCGTCCGCGAAGACCTGCCGGGGCAGCACGCCCGACCACAGCTCGTGCATGCCGCCCTCGGGGTCGCACACCGACATCGGCTGCCAGGTGTCCCCGTGATAGCCGCCGCGCCAGGTCAGCAGCCGCTGCTTGGCGGGTCGCCCCACCGAGCGCCAGTACTGCAGGCACATCTTCACCGCGACCTCGACCGACACCGAACCCGAGTCGGCGAGGAAGACGTGCCGCAGCGGCTCCGGGGTGATCTCGACCAGCCGGGCGGCCAGCCGGACCGCGGGCTCGTGGGTGAGCCCCCCGAACATCACATGGCTCATCCGGTCCAGCTGGCCGCGTGCCGCCGCGTTGAGCACCGGGTGGTTGTAGCCGTGCACCGCCGACCACCACGACGACATGCCGTCGACCAACTCGCGGTGCCCGTGGGCCGGTTCGGCCAGCCGCAGCCGTACGCCGGACGCGGACTCCACGACCAGCGGATCCTGGCGTCCCGGCATCGGGCCGTAGGGATGCCAGACGTGGGCGCGGTCCAGCGACCGCAGTTCGGCGGGGGAGAAGGACTCAGGCATTGGGAGCGAGATCCGTACCCGCGCCGCGCCGCCGCACCGCCACCAGATCCGGACGCGCGGCCGGGGCGTCGGCACCACCGATGACGGCCTCGGCGGGCGCGTCACCACAGCCGGCGGCTTGCGGGGGCGCGTCGCCACAGCCGGCGGCTTCCGCGGGCGTGTCGCCGCACGGCGCACACCCCCCGTCGTGCCCGTCGCAGCCGCCCGCCGCGGCCCGGTGCGCGGGAAGCGTCGACGTGTCCGCGCCCTCCACCTCGAAACCGGCGTCCGCGATCATGTCCAGGTCCGCCTGCCCGGCCTGCCCCTCGCTGGTGAGGTAGTCGCCCAGGAAGATCGAGTTGACCAGATGCAGGGCCAGCGGCTGCAACGAGCGCAGATGCACCTCGCGCCCGCCCGCGAGCCGTACCTCCACGTCCGGGCAGACGAACCGGACCATCGCCAGGATGCGCAGACACCGCTGCGGGGTGAGGTTCCACTCCTTCGCCAGCGGGGTCCCCTCGAACGGGATCAGGAAGTTCACCGGCACCGAGTCCGGGTCCAGTTCGCGCAGTGAGAAGACCACGTCGACCAGGTCGGCGTCGCTCTCGCCCATCCCCGCGATCAGCCCGGAGCACGCCGAGAGGCCGGCGGCCTGCGCCTGCCGCACGGTCTCCACCCGGTCCGTGTAGGTGTGCGTGGTGGTGATGGCCCCGTACGTTTCCTCGGACGTGTTGAGGTTGTGGTTGTACGCGTCGGCGCCCGCCGAACGCAGCCGCTCGGCCTGCCCGTCGGTGAGCAGCCCGAGGCAGGCGCACACCTCGACGCCGTCGTTCTGGTCCTTGATCGCCTCGATGGTCTCCGACACCCGGTCGACGTCGCGGTCCGTCGGACCGCGGCCGCTCGCCACCAGGCACACCCGCTTGGCGCCCCCCGCCACCCCGGCCGCGGCGGCCTTCGACGCCTCGTCCGGTTTCAGCCACGTGTACTTGAGGATCCCGGCCTTCGAACCGAGCCGCTGCGAGCAGTACGAGCAGTCCTCGGGGCAGAGCCCGGACTTGAGATTGACCAGGTAGTTCAGTTTCACCCGCCGCCCGAACCACTGACGGCGCACCTTTCCGGCCGCGGCCACCACGTCGAGCAGGTCGTCGTCCGAGGTCGCCAGTACGGCGAGGGCTTCTTCGCGGGTCGGCAGCTCGCGCCGCAGCCCCTTGTCCACCAGCGTGTTCAGGAGGTCCATGGCGTTGATCCTGTCCCATGGCCCGCCCTGTCGCCAAGGAGGAACCGGACAACACACCCCGGGAAGGGTGTGTGTATTGCCACACCATGACCCGCTGTTCCCGCGGTTAGGGTCTGTGAACTGCCTACAAAAGGGACCGCTCATGTCCTACGCCCCGTTCGACTGGATCGACGACGCGGCACGCCGCCGCGCGGACGCCGGACTCGTCCGTACGCTCCGCCCGCGGCCCGCCGAGACGGCGTCCCTGGATCTCGCGAGCAACGACTACCTGGGCCTCACCCGGCACCCCGAGGTCACCGGGGCGGCGGCCGAGGCCGCACGCCGCTGGGGCGGCGGGGCGACCGGTTCACGGCTTGTCACCGGCTCCACCGATCTGCATGCCGAACTCGAACGCGAACTGGCCGAATTCTGCGGGTTCGAGGCGGCGCTGGTGCTGTCGTCGGGGTACGCGGCCAATCTGGCCGCCCTCACCGCCCTCACCGGCCGCGACTCGCTGATCGTCTCCGACGCGGGCAACCACGCCTCGATCGTCGACGGGTGCCGGTTGTCCCGGGCCGGGACCGTCGTCGTCCCGCACTCCGACCCCGACGCCGTGCGCAAGGCCCTGCGGACGCACGAAGGGCGCGCGCTGGCGGTCACCGACTCGGTCTTCTCGGTCGACGGCGACGCCGCGCCGCTGCCGGCGCTCGCCGCGGCCTGCCGGGCGGAGGGGGCCGCATTGCTCGTCGACGACGCGCACGGCCTGGGGGTGCTGGGGGAGGGCGGCCGGGGCGCGCTCGCCGCCGCGAGCCTCGCGGGCGACCAGGGAGTCGTCGCCACGCTCACCCTCTCCAAGTCCCTCGGCAGCCAGGGCGGAGCGGTCCTCGGTCCCGCCCGGGTGATCGAACACCTCGTCAATACGGCCCGGACGTTCATCTTCGACACGGGCCTCGCGCCGGCCGCCGCGGGCGCCGCGCTCGCCGGCCTGCGCCTGCTCGGCCGGGAACCGGAACGCACCGGGCGGGTCCGCGAGGTCGCCGCGGGGCTGTACGGGCGGCTGACCGCGGCCGGTCTGGCAGCCGTGCGTCCGGACGCCGCCGTGGTCTCCGTACGGGCCCCGTCGGCGGACGCGGCGGTGCGCTGGGCGGCGGACTGCCGCGCGGAGGGGGTCGTGGTCGGGTGCTTCCGGCCGCCGTCGGTGCCGGACGGCGTCTCCCGGCTGCGGCTGACCGCGCGCGCCGACCTGACCGACGAGCAGATCGCGGTGGCGGTGGAGACCGTACGGCGCACCGCCCCCGTGGGCTGACGGGCCCCGGAGCCGGTCGGGGGACCACGGACGCTCCCGGACCCCCTCGCCCCCGCCGCCCGCCGTCCCTGCCACGCCGTCGCACACGCGGGCCTCGTCCCTCTCCTGCCGAGTGATTCGTACCGACCGGACGGCGTGGCGCGCACGTACGGATTTCCGGGACGGAGTTCACCGCATCGAGCGACAGATATCCGCACATCTTGGTGGATCGGCGTCACAGAGGGCGGGACGAGTGGCAGTCTGGCGCGAAGCGCAACCAGGACCGGGCGCATGTCGGTCCGGGTGGGAGAGGGGTGGCTCGGCATGGCGGACCAGCGGGAAGCAAGCATCACTCTGCCGAGCGAGCCGGCCTCGGTCCCGGCGGCCCGTGGACACGTGTCCCGGGTGCTCACCGAATGGGGACTGGCCGCGGACACCGAACTCGCCGACGCCCTGCGGCTCG
Organism: Streptomyces sp. CB01580; assembly: GCF_001905795.1. Taxonomy (GTDB): domain Bacteria; phylum Actinomycetota; class Actinomycetes; order Streptomycetales; family Streptomycetaceae; genus Streptomyces. The sequence continues at coordinate 577,190 of NZ_LIXJ01000003.1, read as the reverse complement.
TCGTCTCGGAACTCGCGACCAACGCGGTCCAGCACACCTTCGGGCAGTCGCCCACCTTCACCGTCGATCTGAGGCTGGAGCGGGAGGAACTGCTGCTCCTGGGAGTGACGGACAGCCATCCGCGCCGGCCCCGCCGGCTGCCCGTCGCCGTCCAGCAGGACAACGGGCGGGGCATGGTGATCATCCGGATGCTGGCCGAGGAGTGCGGTGGCCGGCTCTCCGTCACACCCACCTCGGACGGGGGCAAGACGGTATGGATCGAGCTCCCGTGGGACGCCTCCGCGCCGGACTGACCGTCCTTCGGGCCGACCGTCTTTCGGGCCGACCGTCCGGCCGACCGGTTTCTCTCGTGCCGCACGTGCCCGGCCTTGCGGACCGGAGCCGTTCGGCGGCTCCGGCCCCGGGACCGTGGGTCAGCGGACGCGTCCGTAGTAGACGCTCTTCGACCAGATCTTCTCCAGCCGGACCACCGCGCCGGTCCTAGGCGAGTGCCAGATCTTGTTGTGCCCGGCGTAGATCCCGACGTGGTAGACGCTTCGGCCGTAGTGGAAGAAGACCAGGTCTCCGCGCTTGCGGTTCGAGGCCGAGACGTGGCGGGTCCTGTTGTACTGCTGCTGGGCGGTGCGGGGGAGCTTCTTGCCCGCCTTCTTGAACGAGTAGACCGTCAGCCCGGAGCAGTCGAAGCGGTGAGGGCCGGTGGCGCCCCACCTGTACGGCGAGCCCTTCTTCGACGCCGCGACGTTGAGCGCCTTGAGCGACGGGGTGGCCGCCTGGGCCTCCGTGACGGCGCCCGGGGCGAGCATGGTGCCGCCGACGGCGGCCAGTGTCAGAACCGAGGCCGTACCGGCCCGGGCGAGCAGAGACGGGACATGAACCTGCGCAGTCATGCGCAACCCTTCGTCAGCCGCCTGTGAAGGATGACCTGTCGGGTTCGGGCTGGCGAAGGTGCCCGGCCGCGCTCGGCGGCTTCACCCCGAGGGACGACCGATGTTCCGGTCGACCCGTTGTGCTTGGGTCCTCCACTCCTGCCGATCCACTTCTGTCGACCAGTCATCCGGGCGGCGGCAGGACTCGGCGTCCGCTCGGACCGCCCCGCCGCGGTGGCGGGGGCTTGTCGTCCCAGGGATCTTGACTCACCGACAGTCGGATTTCCGAGCTGAAACGGCGATATGTGAGAGTCCTCACGACTGAACCGCTCGAGTGGAGCTGACGCATTTGGATGGCGCGCCGCGCATGCCAACCGGTCGCCCACCAGGGGCGGGAGGGCGGATTTCGCCCACCGCCCCCAGGAGTCCGCAAGTCGAGATTTCGCCGAAAACGCCGTTTCTTACTCTGAAAAGAGTAGGAAAATCAGATTGCACATCGGGCGTGTCGTGCGGCGGAGTTGACGGGGGATCGACCCGCGGAGCGAACGGGCGACCTATCGACCGGGTGTCACGGGGGGCAGGGTGACGCGAGCGGACCGGCGTTCCCCGTCCAGGGCGCGCAGCGCCCGTGCCAGGGTCCCGGCGTGGATCCGCGTCTCGCCGCGTTCGTGCATCAGCGCCAGGGCGTCCCGCAGTGCCCGGGCGTGCGAGGCCAGCGCCTGCGCGGCGCGCAGTGCCCCGTAGGTGTCGCTGCCGCGGGCCGGGTTGATCCGGCCCAGTTGGTCGAGGACGTCGAGGTAGCAGTCGATGAACTCCCCCTCCGCACGGGTCAGCGCCGGAAGCGGGGGAGGATCGGACGGGCGCATCGGGTCCTCACCGCGAGCCGGGCGACGGGAACGACGTCTTCCGGCTCTCCACGACGTGGTCCACCAGGCCGTAGGCCCGGGCGCCCGCAGCGTCGAGAACGAGGTCGCGCTCGATGTCCTCGTCGATCCGCCCGGCGTCGCGGCCCGTGTGACGGGCCAGCAGGGTGACGAGCGTCTCGCGGACCCGTTCCAGTTCCCGCGCCTCGATCTCCAGATCGGACGGCCGGCCGTGGACGGGCTCGGCGAGCGCGGGCTGGCGCATCACGACGCGCGCCCCCGGCAGTACGTGCCGCCGCCCCGGGGCGCCCGCGGCGAGCAGGACGGCGGCCCAGGCGTCGGCCCGGCCCAGGCAGTACGTCTCCACCTCGCAGGTGAGGTACTCCATCGTGTCGTGGACGGCGGTCATGGCCGCGAACGAGCCTCCCGGGGAGTTGATGTAGAGGGAGACGGGCCGGTCAGGGGCGGCGTGTTCCAGGTACATGAACTGCGCGATCAGATCACTGGCCGCGGTGTCGTCGACCTCGGTGCCGAGCAGGACGATCCGCTCGGCGAGCAGCTTGGAGTACGGGTCGAAGGTGCGGGTCCCGTGGGGTGTGCGCTCGGTGAACTCGGGCAGCACGTGTCGGGCGGTGGGGCGGAACGGCATGGCGTTGCCTCTCCTCGCAGGATGCACGCGGCTCTGGACCGGGCTCGCGTCCGCATCTGTAAAAAATGTACAGGACGTACAGAAGGCTATGATGGGGAGCATGGCCTACGAGATTCCGGTGACGCAAGCCCGAGCTGAGCTCGCCGAACTGATCAACCGCGTCGTCTACGGCGGCGAGCGCGTGGTCGTGACGCGGCACGGCAAACCGCTCGTCGCCCTCGTCTCGGCCGCTGACCTGGAGCGACTGGAAAGCGGAGCGAAGGCCGCCGAGGAGCGGGTGATCAGCTCGGTCTCCTCGATCGGCTCCTCGGTGTCCGCTCCCGGCGAACGCCGACGGTTCGGCATCGCGGCGGAGCACACGGGAACGGGGCACGCGGGACACGAGGAGCGTGCGGGGCGCGACGAGCCGGGGCGCTGAGCCGGGCGCACCGCCGATGACCCGCGCCGCGCGGGCGCCGCGCGCGCCGAGGTGACGGGCGCTCGGGGGCGCGCCGTACGCGCTGAGCCGGCGCGCGCTCCGCGACGCCCCCGAGGGGGCTTGTCGACCAGCTCGCGCGTCCGGCAGCCCGCCACGTGCCGACGCCGCGCGCTCGACGCGTACGGCACGGAGCCGCATCCCCCGGGGCCTGCGAGGAGGTGGGGCGCAGGGGGCCGCGGAGCGCGAGAGGCCCGGTGGGCGCCGAACACCGCTCAGCGGGATACGGGCGTCCGGTTATCGATTCGGTAAAGAAGTGGGTACGCGGCCTGTTCTCAGGAACCTCACAGCCGACAGGATCCGCGAGAGGTCCTGGATGAATCACGTCGCCACCGGCGGCACTTCAGGCCTGGGGGAGGTTCCACTTGAGACGCACAGCAGCTCTCGGCTCGGCCGGTGCCCTGGTGGCGGGCATGCTCATATCGGGCGCGGTGACCGCGCCGACGGCCACAGCCGAGGGGCGTCACCACCGCGTGTCCGAGGCGCGCGGTGTCGAACTGGCCGCGGCCCGGGCGGCCCGGTCCGGCATCGACTGGAAGGACTGCCCGGCCGACTGGGGTCTGGCCAAGCCGATCCAGTGCGGCTGGGTGACCGTGCCGCTCGACTACGCCCGGCCCGACGGCAAGCAGATCCGGCTGGCCGTCGACCGGCACGTCAGCACCGGCACCAAGGGCGAACGGCAGGGCGCCCTGCTCTACAACCCGGGGGGACCCGGCGGTTCGGGCCTGAGGTTCCCGACCCGGATCACCAACAAGAGCCCGCTCTGGACGAACACGGCGAAGGCGTACGACTTCGTGGGCTTCGACCCCCGCGGCGTCGGGCACTCCGCGCCCATCTCCTGCATCGACCCCCAGGAGTTCGTCAAGGCCCCCAAGGCCGACCCCGTACCCGACTCCGAGGCCGACAAGCTCGCCCAGCGCAAGCTCGCCGCCGAGTACGCGGACGGCTGCGCCGAACGCAGCGGCGACATGCTGCCGCACATGACCACGCCGAACACCGCACGCGACCTGGACGTCATCCGTGCCGCCCTCGGCGAGAACAAGCTCAACTTCCTCGGCGTGTCCTACGGCACCTACCTGGGCGCCGTCTACGGCACCCTGTTCCCCGACCACGTCCGCCGCATGATCGTCGACAGCGTCGTCGATCCGGCGCGGGACAACATCTGGTACCAGGCCAACCTCAACCAGGACATCGCCTTCCAGAAGCGCTGGGACGACTGGAAGGCATGGGTCGCGAAGAACGACTCCGTCTTCCACATCGGCGACACCCCCGAGAAGGTCGAGCAGGCGTGGCTGACGCTGCGTGCCGCCGCCAAGAAGAACCCGATCGGCGGAGTGGTCGGCCCCGCCGAACTCATCGGCTTCTTCCAGAGCGCCCCCTACTACGACTCCTCCTGGGTGCCCGTCGCCCGGACCTGGAGCGAGTACCTGAAGGGTGACACCCAGGCACTCGTCGACGCCGCGGCCCCGGACATGTCGGACATCAAGGGGAACATCGCGTCGGAGAACGGCAACGCCGTGTACACGGCCGTCGAGTGCACGGACGCCAAGTGGCCCACGAACTGGCGGAAGTGGGACCGCGACAACACCCGGCTGCACGAGCAGTACCCGTTCATGACCTGGGCCAACGCCTGGATGAACCTGCCGTGCGCGACCTGGTCGGCCAAGCAGCAGAGCCCGCTGAACGTGAAGACCGGCAAGGGACTTCCTCCGGTGCTGATCGTGCAGTCCGAGCGCGACGCCGCCACCCCGTACGTGGGCGCCGTCGAACTGCACAAGCGCTTCAAGGGCTCGCGCCTCATCACCGAGCGGAACGCCGGTTCGCACGGTGTGACCGGCCTGGTCAACCCCTGCGTCAACGAGCGGGTGGACGCCTACCTGCTCACCGGCAAGACCGACCGCGCCGACGTGACCTGCGACCCGCACGCCACACCGAAGCCGTAGTGACGCGAGCACGACCGCGACGCGAGTGAAGGGCCACGGGCGGCCGGTGGTTTCGACCACCGGCCGCCCGTGCCGTGCGCGGCACCGCGTCTCATGCCCCGCGGTCGTACGCCTCCAGCCAGGCGTCCTCCGCGTCGTAGTCGAACAGCTGCCTTCCGTACGACCGGAGCAGGACGGGGAACGCCTCCGTCCAGTCCCTGCCCTCCAGCCGGCCGGCAAGCCATTCGACTGTCTCCGGAAGGGACTCCACGTACCCGGTCACCGGCCGGTATCCGAGTTCGCGCTCCGCGGCCGCCATGTCGTACACGACGGGATGGGCAATGGTCCACGGGGTGGAGCCGACCCCGTCCTTCCCGGGCGCGCCCGTCATCAGCACGTTCTCGGTCCGTCGGCCGAGCACCGCGTCGACGGCCTCGCCGATCTCCGCGACCGTCGGCGTCTGCGGATCCCCGGCGTTGAGCACCCGCGAACCGGGCCGTCGCGCGGACAGCCGGATCAGCTCGGCCAGGTTGGAGACATGGATGGGGTGGAAGCGGGACGCGCCCCCGAAGGCGAGCACCCGCCGCGCCCGGCCGTCCAGGACCCGCTTCACGAAATACAGCTCGCGGGGCGAACGGCAGTACGGCCCGTGGATCGCGCCCGCCCGCAGCAGCGTCACCGGCAGTGCCTCGCCCGCCGCCAGCAGATCCCGCTCCAGTCGCACCTTCCGCGTCGCGTACGTGGCGTCGCCCGGGGGCACGGTGCACTGCGTCTCGGGGATCGGCACGGGGTAGCGCGGAGCCCCGTCGGGTTCGTCTTGCGTGTCGAAGCCGCGCCCCCGCTCGTCCGCGTACACCGCGCCGCTGGAGATGACCACCGCCGAACCGATCCGGTCCGCGAGACCGGTCAACTGCCGGGCGTGGTCCGCCCCGTACGCCACGGCGTCGACCAGTACGTCGCAGCCGTCGCCCAGCGCCGCCGCGAGCGCCCCGTCCTCGTTCCGGTCGAGGGCCACCGCGCGCACCGCGCCGTCCCACCGCTCGTCCCTGCCACCGCCGCGCGAAGCGGCCGTCACCTCCCAGCCGTCCTCGACGAGCGCCCGCACGGCCGCCCGCCCGATCTGTCCCGTCGCTCCCAGTACCCATGCGCTTCCCATGCTCATGAGGCGACGCTAGGCCGGAACCACCGCCCGTGGCAGTGGAGTTCACCGAGCGCGGATTCGCTGTCGGCGTGACGGTTCGGGGAACTCCAGCGGTTCGTCGGACGGGCCTGCCGCGTGCGTGCACCGGGAGGGTGCCGCCCGAAGCGCCCGCCCTCCCGCCCGGAGCGCTCCGGGCCCGCCGGGGACGCGGATGCGATGCGCGTGGGCGGTGCGCCGCGCTCACACCGGAGCGGGACCACCGACCCGCAGCACCACCGGACCCAGCAGCCCGCTCACGCGCTGGCCCGGGAAGACGAAGTGGGTCGGGCTCGTCGCGTCCAGGTGTGGCGCCAGCGTGTTGAACACGAGGACGTCGAGGACGTTGTCCCCAGGGTCGGCGAGTCCGGTCAGATCGAACACGTACGGGGAGCACACCCGCACCCCGGCGAGGACGCCGCCGACCCGCACCTCGGCCGTTCCGCGGACCCGTCCGAGATCCAGCGACACCCGGTCCCCGCCGGTTCCGCCGGGCACGGTCACCACACGGCGGTACCGCACCCCCCCGCTGTACTCGGCCAGTCCCCGCGTCTCCCAGTCGCCGACGCGCATCCGCCCGGGACCGACCTCGCAGCGCAGCGGACCGGCCAGGGCCGCGCCCCCCTCCCGGCCCGGGACCGTCCGGATGCGCAGGGCGGCCGTGCGGGGTCCGAGAGGACCGGTGGCCGGCAGTTCCACCGAGACGGTCCGCACGCCCCGCGCGCCGACGGCCACGGACACGGCGCATTCGGCACCGTCCACGAACACCCGCGTCGCGCCGCGCACCTGCGCCGACAGCCGCGCGGCCCCCGGAGGCAGCTCGCACCACAGCCACTCCACCGCCCCCCGGCCGCCGGGCACCGCGAACCGGACCGGCAGCACCGTCCCGTCGTCCGCGTCCGGATCCAGCCAGGCGGCACCCGGCAGCGGATGCGGACGGCGGCGCAGATGCAGGGCAGCCGGATCGCCCACCTGCTCACGACGGACCGCGACCGGCACCCGCCCCGCCGCCGTTCCCGCCCACCAGCCGGCATCGCTGTGCAGCGCCGTGACCGGGCCGCCGCGCCCGTCCTCGAAGAACGCGTCCACCAGGACCGCCCGGTCGGCCCCGGGCGACGCTTGCACGGTGATCTCGTTGTCGCCGACGCGCAGGGCCCCCGCCACCTCGTGCCGCCGCACCCGCGGCACCGCGTGCGCGGCGTACGGGTCGAATCCGCCCTGTCGGCCCACGACCCGTCCGTTGACACGCACGACGCAGGGCACGCGCGATGCCACCTGGACGACGGCCCGGACGGGGACCGCCGGGAGCCGGACCGTCGTTCCCATCGGCCCCGAGGCATGGATCCACTCCGGGCGCCGACAGCGCCCCGGATCGCGCACGAGCGCCACATACGCACGGAGGTCGGTGTCCTGATCGGGCGTCAGTTCCAGCTCCAGCAGATGGCGGCCCGCCGCCGCCCGGACCGGCCCCGTCGCGAGATGGCCCCCGTCGTCCAGCGGCACGGGCACGCCGTCGAACCGCGCCCGCTTCGCCCCGGCGGCCCCGATCGCGAGATGGCCGTCGAAGGCGGCGTCGAGGAACAGCTCCGTGCGCAGGCGCACCACCTCTCCGGCGGCGGTGGGACCGAGGTGGACGAACTCCTCCGGGACATGCCCCTTGGGCCCCAGAACGGCGCGGTGGACCGGGTCCTTGCGGATGCCCAGGGAATCGGACCACACCAGGACCGACCGGGTGCCGTGACCCGGCCCGTCCCGGTCCACGACGGCGTGCGGGCCGAACGTCGCGTGGACGGTGTCCGTGACCGGTCCGCGCCCGAGGTCCGGCCGGGCCCACCCGTCGCGCACCCCGTCCTCCCCGGCCGCCTCCACCCGGTGCCGGAAGGTCCGGCACTCGGTGACCGCCGGGCCGGTGGGCGGACCGGACGCGGGGCGGGCGAAGTCGCCCCAGGTGTTGTCGAGGGTCGGCACCAGCACGACGTCCCAGTCCGCGTCGGCAGGGATCTCGACGACGGCCGGTCCGGGGACGGGACGGGGCGGCCGGGGAGCGGCGGGCACCGAGGCCGGGAGCCGGTCGGGGAAGACCAGCACGGCGGCCGGGCCCGTGTCGAAGGGGACGTCGACCTCCACGGCCCGCGCGCCGCCGTCCGAGAGCGGGAGGGCACGCACCGGTAGCGCCCGGGGCGCGGAGCCGAACGGGTCCACCAGGACGGCCGGTCCCGCCACGTCCCGCACCCGAACCCGCGCGCGGCGCGCGTAGCGGCCCGGATCGAAGTCGTACCGGGCGTCCAGCCATCCCAATGCGGCCCCGCGCGCGTCCGGCGTCGCGACGGACGCCCGGGTCGCCCGCGGGGCCGCCGCCGTCAGGAACACCACCGTGGCATCGTCCGTACGACGCGCGAGCGCCGGCACCGGGGCGCGGACGGCCGGATCCACCCGCGCGAACGCCGCCGCGAGCGCGCCCTCGTCGTCGGTCCCGGGGAGGAACACGGCACGGCCGTCCGTGAAGCACGCGCCCAGCTCCTCCCGCAGTCCGTCGCGGTCGGGGCCGACGACCCGTTCGGGGAGGGCGCCGACCGCGACCAACGTGCCGCCCGCGGAGGCGAATTCGACGATCCTGCGGGCCGTGCCGTGTTCGAGGACCGTGCACGCGGGCAGCACGAGCGCCGAATACGCCTCCTGCGCGACCCTCAGCCGCGCCTCCCCGCCGGGCGGCGCGACCACCCGCGCACGCGTCAGCGAGGCGTCGTCGATGACGTCCGCGTCGAGACCGAGACGGTCCAGGATCCCCGGCCGGGCCGTGAACCAGGCCATGTCCCCGACGAGTTCCAGATAGGCCGACTGGGCCCGCGCCGCCGCCTCCGTGACACCGTCCAGGGCCGTGCCGGCCTGTGCCGTGGTGGTGGGCAGCAGGACCGCGACGTCGCACAGATGGCGGCCGAGGCTCAGCAGCGCGCAGAGCCGGGTCACCGCGTCGGCGAGGACACGGTGGTGACACCAGTAGGGCTGCCGCCAGTCGGTCGCCGGAGGCGCCCACTCCCACCAGCCGCCCTTCGTAGTGCCGTACACGGCATGCGGGTTGTAGAGGGTCGCACCGGCACGGAGCCACGGCAGCAGCCAGTCGAACGTCTCCTCCGGGGTGCCGCCCCAGCCGGTGGAGTGGAATGCCTCGATCCAGGTGCGCGGCCGGTCGTACAGATGGGCGAGCGAGGAGTGGATGCGCGCGTCCCCGTGATGGTCGCTGCCGGGCGCCGGGAACCAGCGGTGGGTGCGGGCGTAGTCGGCGTACAGCTCCACGCCCGCGACGGGGTGTCCGGCACGGGCCGGATCCTGCTGGTCGCAGCCCACGAGCAGGCCGTGCCGTGCGTGCCAGTCCGCCAGCGGCCGGAAGAAGGCCTGCTCGGCCAGCTCGGCGCGGGTGGTCTGGTAGTCGTGCCGGACGAGCGCGGGGTCCGGATCCGCCCCGTCCTCGTACAGGGCGTCCAGCCGTTCGACGAGGTCGTAGCCGCGCCGCCGCAGGAAGGTGTCGGCGAAACCGGTGGACCAGGTGGGCAGCGCCGGCAGCTCGTCCTGGAACGAGCCGACGACCACGCTCCCCAGCCGGTCGCCGAGGCGGCGCTCGAATTCCCCGTGCACCCGGTCCAGCAGCGCCGCGCACGCCCGGATGCCGAGGTAGTCGAAACCGAGCGCGGTGTGGTGATGGAGCGTCAGCCTCCAGCGGCCGGGGCCCGGCGCCCGTACGACGCCGTCGTCCACCGCGACCCGGACCGCAGGTCCGACGACGCGTCCGGCGGAGTCGACCGGTTCGGCGCGCCCCGCGAGCGGCCGGGCGCCCGGCGGGCACCGCAGTTCGCCCGGCCGTGCCGCCGTGGAGGTGACGACGGACCGCAGCCGGTCGAGGCCGCGCCCCGCGTGGGCGGGCTCCTCGTCGACGAGACGTGCCTGGAGGTCGGCGCCGGAGAAGCCGAGCTGGTCGTAGAACCACAGACGCGCGCCGAGCGCCCGCGCGTCCTCGCACACGCCGTCGACCAGCGACCACCACGCCTCGGACATGAATGGCGGGTCGTCCGCGTCGGAGCCGAACAGCGGCCCCGACGGCGCCAGGCCGATCAGGACGACCTGGTGCACCCCGCCCCGCGTGAACCGTTCCAGCTGTGCCCGCAACCGGGAGCGTTCGAGCGGTTCCCCGCTCCACCACCACAGGGCGACGGGCGAGAAGGCGCGCGGGGGATCGGTGACGACCTCGGCGACGCACGGGGGCAGCGGCGGTCCGTCCCGATCCGTCATGAGTTCCCCTCAGCCCTTGAGACCGCCCGCGAATCCCTTGATCACATAGCGCTGGAGGAACGCGAACACCACCAGGACCGGCAGCGCGGCCAGCACGAGTCCGGCGAAGACGAGCCCGTGGTCGGAGACGTACTGGCCGACGAAGGCGAACACCCCCACGGGCACGGTCTCCTTGTCGGACCCGCCCAGATACAGCAGCGGGGTGAAGAAGTCGTTCCAGACGAACACGGCGTTCAGAATGATCACCGTGCCGGTCACGGGGCGCAGCAGGGGGAAGACGACCCGGGTGAACGCCTGGAGGTGGTCGCAGCCGTCGATGAGCGCCGCCTGCGCGTAGTCCGACGGCAGGGCCCGGATGAATCCGGTGTACAGGAAGACGGTGAACGGCAGCTGGATGCCCGTGTAGAAGAGCACCATGCCCTGGTACGTGCCGAGCCAGCCCAGGCCGTCGACGAGCTCGTAGAGCGGGATCATGCCCAGTTGGAACGGCAGCACGATGCCGAGCAGGAAGAGGACGTACAGCCCGTGGCCGACGCCGCGGGCGCGGCGCGCGAGGAAACAGGCCGCGGTGGAGCCCAGGACGACGAGGAGCAGCAGGCTCGTGGCGGTGATGACCGTGCTGTTGACCAGGGCCGGGCCGAGCGACGCGGAGGACCAGGCGTCGCCGAAGTTGGCGAGCGTGGGCGGCGAGGGCGGGGCGAGCGGCGAGTCCGCGATCTGCCGGGGGTCCTTCAGCGCCAGGGTGACCAGCGCGTACACCGGGAACAGGAACACGACGGCGACGGCCGCCATGACGAGTTCCAGGACGTAGGGCCCGTATCCGCGCCGGGAGGCGGCCCGGCTCCGGATCCGGTGCCCGCGTCCGGGACGCGCCTTCACGGACGGCGGGGCCGGCGCGGCGTTCACGCGGTGACCTCCCTCGCGCGCAGGGCCCGGAGCTGGACCAGCGAGACCGCGGCGACGAACAGGGCGAGGACCAGTGCCACGGCGGTGCTGTAGCCGAACTTCCCGTAGACGAACGCCTCCTTGTACAGCACGGTCGACAGGGTCTCGCTGGCCGTGCCGGGGCCGCCGTTGGTGGCGGCGTAGACCTGGTCGAAGAGTTTGAGCCCGCCGATGGTCGACAGCATCACGTTGATGGTCAGGGCCGGTGCCAGCAGGGGCCAGGTGACGTGGCGGAAGCGCTGCCAGGCACCGGCGCCGTCGATGCGCGCGGCCTCGTGCAGTTCGGCGGGCACGCCCTGGAGCCCGGCGAGGAAGACGACCATCGAGTACCCGGCGTACTGCCACACGACCACGGCCGCGACGGACCACAGGGCGAGCGAGGGATCGCCCAGCCAGTCCTGGCGCAGCCCGCCGAGCCCGACCGCCCCCAGGAGGCCGTTGAGACCGGCGCCGTTGTCCGGGTTGTAGACGTACTTCCACAGGATCGCGACCATGACGGGGCTGACGACGGCCGGTGCGAAGAAGACCAGCCGCAGCACGGCCCGGGACCTGAGGCGGGCGTGGACGCCCAGCGCGAGCAGCAGTCCGATGCCGTTCTGGACGACGACCACGACGACGGTGAGCAGCAGGGTGTTGCCGACGGACCCCAGCGCGCGCTCGTCGTCGAGCAGGGTGCGGAAGTTGCCCAGGCCGGTGAACGAGAAGCCGCCGATGCCGGACCAGTCGGTGAAGGCGTACATCACCCCGGCCAGGCTCGGGTACAGCACGACGACGCCGTACACGACGAGCGCCGGGACCACGAAACGCCAGGGCGGGGCGGTGTGGTCGCGGTGCCGGGCCGGGCGGGCGCCGGGCCGCGGCCCGGCACCGGACCGGCCGGTGGCGGCGGGCGCGGACCGCTCGAACGTGCCCGTCACGGCGTCCTCCCGTACGCCTCGTCCATCCGTCCCAGGGCGCCGTCGACGTCCGTCTTCCCCGCGAGGAGGTCCTGCACGGCGGCGAAGTGGGCGGGCTGCACCTCGGGGTTGGGCCAGTTCTGGTCCATGAACGGGACCGCCCGGCCGGCGTCGATGAGCGGCAGGAATTCCTCGAGCACGGGATCGACACGGGTGGCGGGGCCGCGTCTGAACGGGATCGCGGCCACGGAACGCGCCCAGCGGTCGACGTTCTCCTGCCGGCCCAGGAACTCGACGAACGACTTCGCAGACGCCGCTCTCCGGGAGTGCGCGGAGACGCCGAGGCCGACGACGACGCCCGCCGGGATCCACTGGTCCGCCGCGTCGTCGTTGCCGGGGAACGGGAACATGCCGAGGTCGTCCGGTGTCCTGGCGGCCTGACGGAAGCCGGCGAGCACGGCGGATACCTGCACGGCCATCGCCGCCTTCCCGCCCGCGACCATCGCGGTCTGCTGCTCGTAGGTCGTGCCGTTGGGGTTCGCGTTGAAGAAGCCGGAGCGCTGCAGTTCCTGGTACCTGCCCAGCGCGTCGGCCCACCCGGAGCCGCGGAAGTGCGCCCGCCCCGCGGCCATGTCGGCGTCGAAGCGGGGGTTCTTCGCGTGGACGGCGTTGGGCACCAGGGCGTACGTGATCAGCTGGGTGACCCAGGGCGTCTGCGCGCCGAGTGCGATCGGCACCACGCCCCTCGCCTTCAGCCTGGCGCACACGTCGAGGAGTTCGCTCCAGGTCCGGGGCGGTTCGACGCCCGCCTCGGCGAAGACCCGCTTGTTGTGGATGGCGCCGATGACGCTGCTTCCCGCCGAGTACAGGTACGTCCTGCCCTCGCGCCGGTACGCGGAGCGGAAGTTCTCCGGGACCTCCTCGGTCCACGGCTGGCCGCTGAGGTCGGCGAGCAGCCCGGCGCGGGCCAGTTCGGCCATCGACATGGCGCTGCCGCTGCCGGGGTAGAGCACGTGGACGTCGGGGGCGTTGCCCCCGGCGAGCCTTGTGCGCACCAGCGTCTGCACCTGGTCCGTGGGCGCGAAGGAGGTCGCGAACCGGACGGCGGGGTGGGAGGCGCGGTACCGCCCGACCATCTCCTCCAAGGGCTTCTGCTGGTCGGCGACGCCCACCACACGCAGCTCCCCGGAACCGTCGTCCGATGAGGAACAGGCCGTCAGCACGGGCGGAAGCGCCACGAGCGCCGCGAGCGAGCCACCGGCCCGGAGGAACCCCCGGCGGCCGAACGCGCCCCGGCCGGGCCGGTCCTGGGAACCCGTCGTCATGGTGTGTCCTCCTCGTGCGAACGGGCGGGCGGAGGTGCTGGTGCGGGGCGGACCGGGGCGGACGCGGCGTGCGGGCCCGGCGGCGGAAGGGCGGCGGTGAAGCGGTAGACGCCGGAGGACACCCGGTACAGGACGTGGTCCGCGGTCGACGCGAGCTCGGTGACATGGGCGTCGTCGGCACCCGGCACCGCTCCCGACTCCCGGACCGAGCGGGGGTCCGTGGTGGGCACGTACACATCGGCGGTGGAGCCGGGCGGCACCAGGACGCGCAGCGAGATCCGGCCGCCGTCGCGCTCCCAGCTCACCTCGATCGTGCCGCGCACCGACTCATGACGGGCCCGTGCGTGGCGCAGGGGGCCGGGCCGTGGCCGGATCCGCAGGTGCCGGTAGCCGGTCGAGTCCGGCGCCTGGTCGAGCCCCGCGACACCCCGGTACAGCCACTCGCCGATCGAACCGAGCGCGTAGTGGTTGAAGGAGTTCATCGACGGCGCCCGGAAGCCCGCGTCCGGGGTCCACCCGTCCCAGCGCTCCCAGACGGTGGTGGCGCCGTGCCGCAGCGGGAACCGCCACGACGGGACCTCGTCGCGCAGCAGGAGCGCGTGGGCGAGGTCGGCCCGTCCGTGCGCGTCGAGGACGGGCGCAGCGAGCGCGACCCCGAGGAACCCGGTCAGCAGGGCGGGCCCCGCCGCCTCCACGAGTTCGGCGAGCCGGTCCGCGACCCCGGCGACGAGGCCGGGGGGCACCAGGTCGAAGGCGAGCGCGAGGAGACAGCCGGTCTGGGTGTCCCCGGCGACGCGTACCGTCGGCCGGCCGCCGCCCGGGGAGTGCGCGACGGTGACGAAGCGCTCCGTGAACGTGGCGCGGACGGCGTCGGCCAGCCGGTGGTGGCGGGCCGCGACCTCCTCGCGGCCCAGGACGCCCGCGGCCCGCGCGGTCAGCCGGGCACTGTGCGCGAAGTACGCCGTGGCGACGACGTCGCGGGGGGTGGGGGTGCCGGGGGCGAGCCAGTCGGAGAAGTGCGGGCCCACCCGTCCCCGCCAGACCAGATCCGGGTTGTGACGGCGGATCAGCTCCACCCAGGCGCACATGCCGTCCAGCGCACGGGACAGGAACCGGTCGTCGTCGTAGACCCGGTGGAGGTGCCACGGAATGATCACCCCGGCGTCGCCCCAGCCGGGCGCCCCCTCGTCCGCGACCCCGGCCAGGCGCGGGGCCACGTTGCCGAACCCGCCGTCGGGGGTGCGGGCGTCGTCCACGTCGCGCAGCCACTTGGTGAAGAACGCGGCCACGTCCGCGTTGAGCGCGGCCGTCGGCAGGAACACCTGCGCGTCGGCCATCCAGCCGAGCCGCTCGTCGCGTTGCGGACAGTCCGTGGGGACGCTCACGAAGTTCGAGCGCTGCCCCCACACCACACAGTCGTGGAGGCGCCGCAGCTCGGGGTCCGAGCAGTCGAACTCCCCGGCCCACGGCGTGTCGCTGTGCAGGGCCACGGCGACGACGTCGTCGGCGGCGAGTTCCGGAAGCCCGCGGATCTCGGCGTAACGGAACCCGTGATAGGTGAAACGCGGCTCGAACACGATGTCCCGGCGGCCGTCCCCGACGAGCACGTCGGTCGCGGCCGCGGTGCGCAGATTCGCCGTGTATAGACCGCCCGACCCGTCCAGCGCCTCGGCATGACGGATCACCACCCGCGCCCCGGCGGCCAGTTCACCGATCCGCAGCCGCACGCGGCCCGCGAGGTTCTGCCCGAAGTCGACCACATGCGTGTCGGGGGAGAGGCGGGTGACCGCACGCGGGCCGAGCCGGGCCGTCGCCCGGACGGGCTCGTCGACGGACGCCACGAGCAGCCGGTGGTCGGTGTCCGTGACCAGCGCCGGTGACCAGCCGGAGTCGTCGAAGCCGGGCAGCTCCCAGCCCTCGGCCGCGTACCGCAGGTCGTGGCACTCGCCCATCAGCAGGTCCGCGTGACGCACGGTTCCGGCCCCGGTGCGCCAGGTGCCGTCGGTGACGACGGCGTTGCTCCGGCCGTCCGCTCCGGTGAGGTGGAGTTCGGCCAGGAACCGGGGGAACGAGCCGTAATGGGCTCCGGCCCTGCGCGGCTCGAAGCCGACGAACCCGCTCCACCAGCCGTCGGCGAGGGTCGCGGAGAGCACGTTCTCGCCGTCCCGCAGCAGGGCGGTGACGTCGTAGGTCTGGTACTGGACGCGGCGGTTGTAATCGGTCCAGCCGGGCGCGAGTTCGGCGTCCCCGATCCGTGCCCCGTTGAGCCGGACCTCGTACAGGCCGCGGGCAGTGACATGGAGCCGGGCGCGCGCGACGGCCGGGGCGGTGAAGGCGCGCCGCAACAGGGGGCACGGTGCGAGCCCGTGGCTGTCGAGCGCGAGGGAGCCCTCGGTGGGGGCGTCCATCACGGCGACCGGACCCGGGTCGTGGGCGATCCAGGAGGCACGCCAGGGCGCGCCGCCGACAAAGGCGGTCTCGAACCAGGACGTGGCGTCGACGGGCCGTGCCGCGCGGGCGGTCCAGACGGACACCCGCCAGTGGTAGCGGGTGTGCTCCCGCAGGGCGGGCCCCGCGTACACGACGGCGATCGCGCCGTCGTCCGTCACCCGGCCGGTGTCCCACAGCAGATGCTCGTCCCCGTCCAGGTCCGCGAGGTGCTCGGCGACCCGGACCCGGTGGGCCACGGGGTCGTCGCCGCGCAGCCCGGACGCCGACCGCCAGGACAGCCGCGGTGACGGTTCGTCGATTCCCAGAGGCGTGGTGCGGTGCTCGCACCGCAGCCCGGACAGTCCGAGCGGCCGTGCCCCGGGGTGCTCCTCGGGGCCGCCTTCGGCGGAGCGGGGAACGGGCGCGTCCACTGCCGAGGAATCGGACACGAGCACGTCCTTCCGTCGCCCCGAGTTTCCCGATGTGAAATGTAACGGCCATTCTGTGGCGTGGAGATTAGGAGCACCTCAAAGGGGTGTCAAGGGTATGCTCCGGCCCCGTCCGGGACGCCCCGTCACCTGGTCGAACTCCGCCCAACTGCCCTTCCCCGAAGGGCATTGCGCCCCCAGCGTGCGGTCTTGTGGCGGTTGATCCCGTGTGATATTCAGCGTGTGATTACCACATGGGCGGACGTGAAATCACGTACCGATCCCACCTCGTACCGGACGGGATCCCGCCCGACGAAGGGACGAGTTCCATGCGAATGAACAGTGGGGTGGGCGGCGCCAGGGGGTTCGGGCGACGGGCGATGCTCGGCGGAACGGCCGGCATGGCCCTCGCCGCCGCCGGGCTGACCGCGTCCGACGCGTGGGGCGGCACGCCCTTCCGGGACGACCCGTTCGCCCTGGGAGTGGCCTCGGGCGATCCCTGGCCGGACGGGGTGGTGCTGTGGACGCGTCTGGCACCCCGGCCCCTGACCCCCGACGGGACCGGCGGCATGCCCCCGAAATCCGTCGACGTCCGATGGGAGGTCGCCCAGGACGAACGCTTCCGGACCGTCGTGCGCCGGGGGAGCACGCGGGCGGTGCCGGAACTCGCCCACTCCGTCCACGTCGAGGTCTCCGGACTGCGACCGGGGCGGCACTACTACTACCGCTTCCGCGCCGGCGGGGTGCTGAGCCCCGTCGGCCGCACCCGCACCGCGCCCGCGCCGGGCAGCCGCCCCAAGGAACTCGGCTTCGCCTTCGTCTCCTGCCAGGCGTGGTTCGAGGGCTTCTACACTGCCTACCGGCACCTCGCCGCGGAGGACATCGACCTGGTCCTGCACCTCGGCGACTACATCTACGAGAACCCCATCGACGCCATGGGCGGCGTGCGCGGCGTCCCCGTCGCCGCCGAACTGCGCCCCGAGCCGACAACCCTCGTGGAGTACCGCAACCGCCACGCCCTGCACCGCTTCGACCCCGACCTCATGGCCGCCCACCGGGCCCATCCGTTCGCCCTCGTCTGGGACGACCACGAGGTGGAGGACAACTGGGCGCGGGACCGGTCCAAGACCGACGACGAACCCGACCAGGACCCGGTGGTCTTCCGGCGTCGCGCGGCGGCGGCCTTCCAGGCGTACTACGAACATCTGCCGCTGAGGCTGGGGAACAGGCCGAACGGCTTCGAGGCCCGGATGTACCGCCGCCTGCGCTACGGCCGGATGGCCACCTTCCACATCCTCGACACCAGGCTCTTCCGCGACGACCAGCCCTGCGGCGACGGCACCAGGAGCGGCTGCGCGGAGCGGCTGGCACCCGGCCGGACCGTCCTCGGCCCGGAGCAGGAACAGTGGCTGTACCGGGGCCTCGGCCGCTCCGACACCACCTGGAACATGATCTCCCAGCAGATCCCGGTGTCCCAGGTCGACACCGATCCCGGCCCCGGCCAGTCGTTCGTGATGGACTTCTGGGACGGCTACGTCGACGCGCGCAGGCGGCTGTTCAAGGAGATCACCGACCGCTCCGTGAACAACCCCGTCGTGCTCACCGGCGACATGCACCGCCACCTCGCCGCCGACCTCAAGCGCGACTTCGACGACCCGGAATCACCCACGCTCGGTGTCGAGTTCGTCGGCTCGTCCATCTCCACCTCGAAGGACGGCATGGACCTCGACCCGTCCGGCGCCCGGCTCCTCGCCGCGAACGAGCACATCAGGTTCACCAACTTCCAACGCGGCTACGTGCGCTGCTCGCTCACCCAGGAGCGGTGCCGGGCCGACTTCCGGGTGCTCCCGTACGTCACCACGCCCGGCGCCCCCGTCTCGACCCGCCTCTCGCTCGTGACGGAGGCGGGCCGCCCCGGGGTCCGGCCCGCCTGACGGGGACATCGCAGTCTCCTGCCGGGGGAGCCGACGCCGTCGCGGGCGGCGCACCGTGACGCGGACCGCCCGGTGCCCCGTCCGGGCGCACGGCCCGCGCCCGGACGGGGCACCGGCGGCGTGGCGCCTTGTCCGGGCGAGCTCCCACGAGCACCATGCGGGGTTCCCCGAGGGCAGCGCGCCCGGCCCGTCCGGGACACGCCCGGTCCGCCCGGGGACGGCCGTACCCCCGCCACAGGAGAACCCCGATGCGTCTGCGCACCGTACTCGCCACCGCCGCACTGATCACCCTCACCGCCGCGGCCCCCGCGGTGGCCGTCCCGCCCGGGAAGCCGGTGGCGAAGGGGGACCTCCTCCTCACCGTCTCGGGCGGCGGGAACACCTGGATCAGGGGCGTCCGACTGCTCTGCCCGCCGGTGCCCGGCACCCACCACCCCCACGCGGTCGCCGCCTGTGCGGACCTCGCGGCGGCGGACGGCGATCTCGACGCCCTGCCCGGCGACCCGCACCTGTGCACCAAGGAGTCCGACCCGGTGACGGCCGAGGCCACCGGCACCTGGGACGGACGCCGCGTCTCCTGGCGCCGGACCTTCCCCAACCCCTGCGAGACGGACGTCGCCACCGGGCCCGTCTTCCGGTTCTGAACCGGACCGCCGGGGCCGGGCAGGAGGGCGGCGGCTCAGGACCGGCGCGTCGCGGCCATCCCCAGGGTGATCAGCCCGAGCACCACCCAGCCGAACCAGAGCCAGCCGCTGCTCCCCAGCGCCACCGTGTACGCGGTGACCACCACCAGGGCGACCAAGGTGATCACGCCCATGGACTTCGTGGACCCGGACATGTCCGCACCCTCCTCACCGGCCACGCGGCCGTGGGTGCCATCGTCACCCCGGAGGCGGGCCCGCCGCTACCGCCCGCGCGCCTGCAAGGAGGCGAGATAGGCGTTGTACGCCTGCAGCTCCCGGTCGCCGTTCCGCTCCTCCGCGCGGTCGGAACGCCTCGCCGCCCGCTGCTCGGAGCGGTACCACTGGAAGACCAGCGCGATCAGCACCAGCACCGAGGGAATCTCGCTGAACGCCCAGGCGATGCCTCCCGCCGCGCTCTGATCGCTCAGCGCGTCGATGCCGAGCGAGGCCGGCGGGTGCTCGTACGTGTCGACCATCGGCGTCGTGGCCATCATCAGCGCGATGCCGAAGAACGCGTGGAACGGCATTCCCGCGAACAGCTCCAGCATCCGCATCACGTACCCCGGCCGGTGCGGACCCGGGTCCACGCCCATGATCGGCCAGAAGAACACCAGACCGACCGCGAGGAAGTGCACCATCATCGCGATGTGCCCGGTCTTCGACTCCATCAGGAAGTCGAACAGCGGAGTGAAGTACAGGGCGTACAGGCTGGCGATGAACATCGGGATCGTGAAGACCGGATGCGTGATGACCCTCATGTACCGGCTGTGCAGCAGCTTGAGCAGCAGCTCGCGCGGGCCGGTACGGCCGCGGCCCGCGACCGGCAGCGCGCGCAGCGCCAGGGTCACCGGGGCCCCCAGCAGCACCAGGATCGGCGACAGCATGCTGATCACCATGTGCTGCACCATGTGCACGCTGAACATGACCATGCCGTAGTCGTTCAGCTTGGTGCACATCACCAGGGCGATGCTCAGCACGCCCACGAAGAAGAAGACCGTCCGCCCCACCGGCCAGGCGTCCCCGCGCCCGCGCAGCCGCAGCACGCCGTACCCGTACAGGCCGAGTGCGAGAAGGCAGCCGATGAGGAAGAACGCGTCGGGGGAGAACTGCAGCCCCCGTTCCAGCGTGAACGGCGGCAGATCCATGTTCATGCCGTGCCCGCTGTGATCCATCTGTTCACTCCCGCTGTGGACGTCCCCGATACGCGCCGGTTGTCCCGACCAGAGTAGAACCGCCCCCGGTCACGGCTGCGACCGGGGGCGGTTGTGCGGGGCGAGGGGAGGAGGTCAGAGCACGCACTCGGCCTCGGCGTACCGCTCGGCCGGAACCGTCTTCAGCGTCTCGACGGCCCGCGCCAGCGGCACCATCGTGATGTCCGTGCCCCGCAGCGCCGTCATCATCCCGAACTCGCCGCGATGCGCCGCCTCCACCGCGTGCCAGCCGAAGCGGGTGGCGAGCACACGGTCGTACGCCGTCGGGGTGCCGCCGCGCTGCACATGACCGAGGATCACCGGGCGGGCCTCCTTGCCCAGACGCTGCTCCAGCTCGGTGGAGAGCTGCGTGGCGACGCCGGCGAACCGCTCGTGCCCGTAGATGTCCTTGGCGCCCTGCTCGAACTGCATGGAGCCCTCGCGCGGCTTGGCGCCCTCCGCGACGACGACGATCGCGAACTTCTTGCCGGCCGAGAAGCGCTTGCCGACCACCTTGGTCAGCTCGTCGATGTCGAAGGGCCGCTCCGGCACGACGATGGCGTGCGCCCCGGCCGCCATGCCCGAGTGCAGGGCGATCCAGCCGGTGTGGCGGCCCATGACCTCGACGATCAGCACCCGCTGGTGCGATTCCGCGGTGGTCTTGAGCCGGTCGAGTGCCTCGGTGGCCACACCGACGGCGGTGTCGAAGCCGAAGGTCACGTCGGTGGCGGCGATGTCGTTGTCGATGGTCTTGGGGACGCCGACGATCGGCAGGCCTGCCTCGGAGAGCAGATGGGCCGCCTTCAGCGTGCCCTCGCCGCCGATCGGGATGATCACGTCGAGACCGAGGTCGGCGACGTGCCCCCTGGCCTGCTCGACGCCGCCGCGCAGATGGGCGGGCTGGACCCGGGAGGAACCGAGGATCGTGCCGCCGCGGGCGAGGATGCCGGCGACCGAGTCGAGGTCGAGCTTGCGGTAGTCGCACTCCAGGAGGCCCTTCCACCCGTCGTGGAAGCCGATGACCTCGTCGCCGTGGTCGACCACCGCGCGGTGCACGACGGAACGGATGACGGCGTTCAGGCCGGGGCAGTCGCCGCCGGAGGTGAGTACACCAATTCGCATTGCCCGGGAAACCTTTGCAACGTGGGCCGACGACCGGACCCCGTCGTCCGGTTGGATGCCCGCCACCCTACCGGCGCGGGGTGGCGGGACCGAACCGGGCGTCCGCCTGCTGGACGCCGCTCAGCTGAGCGAAAAGTGCCTCATCAGGCGGGCTGGGTCGCCGAGGCGATGCGCTCGGCGCGCAGCGCCTCGTACCAGCGGTCGTCCGTCGGCGGCAGGGCGTTGACATCCAGCGCCAGCTTCAGCAGGAGGTCCGCGATCAGCGGGTTGCGCGCCATCACGGGCCCGTGCATGTACGTGCCGAAGACGGTGTCGTTGTACGCGCCCTCGGTGCCGTCCCCGGTGCCGTTGCCCCGGCCGAACTGCACCCGGGCGAACGGCCGCGCCGTCGGCCCGAGGTGGGTGACGCCCTGGTGGTTCTCGAACCCGGTCAGCGGCGGCAGGCCGAGCCGCGGGTCGATGTCGGCGAGCACGTCGCCGACGCACCGGTCCCCCTCGCCGCGGGTGGAGACCACGTCGAGCAGCCCGAGACCGGGCTCGCGCTCACCGAGGTCGTTGATGAACTCGTGGCCGAGGATCTGGTACCCGGCGCAGACCGAGAAGATGATCGCGCCGTTGGACGCGGCCCGGTTCAGTCCGCCGTCGCGGCGCAGCCGCTCCGCGGCCAGGCGCTGCGGCCGGTCCTCGCCGCCCCCGACCAGGTAGATGTCGCCGGACGTCGGGATCGGCTGGTCGCTGCGGACGTCGACGCGGTGCACGTCGAGGCCGCGCTGCCGCGCCCGGCGCTCGACCACCAGCGCGTTGCCCTGGTCGCCGTAGGTGCTGAGAAGGTCCGGGTACACCCAGACGACACGCAGACCGTTGTTGCTCATGCTTCGTCCTCTCCGGAGGTGGCCGGGGCCGGGGTCAGTTGCCGACACGACGGCGCAGGTCCTGGAAGGCGGTGTAGTTGGCGATGACCTCGATACGGCCGGGCGGGGCCTGCTGCACGGCCTCGTCGAGGCTCTCGCAGACCCGGAAGTCGAGCCCGGCCACCTCAAGCCGGACCGCGAGGTCCAGCTTGCGGTCGCCGAGCACGAAGATCGGGTGGCCGGCGAGCTGGGTGTAGTCCACGTCCCACAGCCAGGAGGTGTCGGTGCCGTCCGCGCCGCGGGCGTTGACGGACAGGACCACCGGGGTCGGCGGCGGATCGATCAGGGAGAACGTCTCCAGCCAGCCGGCCGGGTTCTTCGCCAGCAGCAGCCGCAGTTCGCGGCCGAGGAACGTCACGACGTCGTAGCGGCCGGCCACGGCCTGTACCTGGTACATGCGCTCCAGCGCGACCTGCGGCGGCACACCGAAGACCGCGGCCACTGCGGCCGACGTGGCCGCGTTGGCCTTGTTGGCACGGCCGGGCAGCTGGAGGTGGATCGGCCAGGCCGAACCGTGCGGGTCCAGGACGTAGTCGCCGTGCAGGACCCAGCTGGGGGCGGGGCGGCGGAATCCGCACTCGCCGCAGAACCAGTCGTCACCGGGGCGCTGCATCACACCGCCGCACGACGGGCAGGACCAGGCGTCGTCCTTCCACGCCTGACCCGCCGCCACCCACACCACGTTGGGGGACGAGGACGCCGCCCAGACGATCAGCGGGTCGTCCGCGTTGGCGACGATCACGGCCTTCGAGCCGGACAGGCCCTCGCGCCACTTCTCCGCGAGCATCCGGGTCTCCGCGGCGCGGTCCAGCTGGTCGCGGGAGAGGTTGAGCAGCGCGATCACCTTGGGCGTCGTGTCGCGCGCGACCCCGGCGAGGTACTTCTCGTCGACCTCTATCACGCCGTACTGCGCGTCCGAGCCGCCCGCCAGCGCCGAGGTGATGCCGGCCGGCATGTTCGCGCCGAGCGCGTTGGACACGACCGGACCCGCGGCCCGCAGCGCCTCGGCGATCAGCCGGGTCGTCGTCGTCTTGCCGTTCGTCGCCGACACGAGGATCACGTCCAGGTGCTGCGCCAGCCGCCCCAGCAGGTCGGGGTCGAGCTTGAGCGCCACCCGGCCGCCGATCACCGATCCGCTGCCGCGCCCCGCGGCGCGCGACACCGCCGCCGCGGCCTTGCCCGCCGTCACGGCCAGCTTGGCCCGCGGCGACAGCGGCTCCGTGTTGCCTGCCATCGTCCTAGATCCTCCTTGCATCGGTCCGCGCCCAGCCTATCGATGTCCGGCCCGGACACCGCACCTCGGCACCGGCGGGACCGCCCGGGGCGGCCGGAACGTACGATGGCCGCCATGCGAAACCGCCCGATCCCCGGCAGTTCCGGACTGGTTCGCGCCATGAGCCTGCTCGGAGACCCGGTGCTGCATGGCGCCTGCGATCCCGTCACGGACTTCGGCCCCTCGCTCGCCCGCCTCGTCGAGGACCTGTACGCCACCATGTACGCGGCAGGCGGCGTGGGGCTCGCGGCCAATCAGATCGGTGTGCCGCTGCGCGTGTTCGTCTACGACTGCCCCGACGACGAGGACGTCCGGCACCTCGGACACGTCGTCAACCCGCGCCTGGTCGAGGCGGACGGCGTCACCGTGCGCGGCCCGGAGGGCTGTCTCTCGCTCCCCGGCATCGAGGCCGGTACCCAGCGTTTCGACCGGGCCGTCGTCGAGGGCACGACCCTCGGGGGCGAGCCCGTCCTGATCACCGGGACCGGCTTCTTCGCCCGCTGCCTCCAGCACGAGTGCGACCACCTCGACGGAAGGGTCTACACCGACCGGCTCACCGGGCTGCGCCGGTCCAGGGCGCTGCGCGCGGCCCGCCGGGCACCCTGGGCGCGGGGCGGCTGACGCGGAGGGGGTGCGGCACGAGCGAGCCGGGCGCGGGGTGCGGTCGGCCGCGCCCTCAGAACCCCGGGCCCCCGGGCCGGTCGTCCACGGCTGCCAGCCTGCCCCACAGCAGATCCGCCAGGCTGCGTACCAACTGTTCGCGGGAACAGGGCCGTTCCCCCAGCCACCAGTCTCCCGCGGCGTGCATCATGCCGACGATGCCATGACCCCAGATGCGGGCCATCACCTCGCCGTCCGGTCCCAGGTCCACCCGC
This sequence comes from Streptomyces sp. CB01580, assembly GCF_001905795.1. Taxonomy (GTDB): domain Bacteria; phylum Actinomycetota; class Actinomycetes; order Streptomycetales; family Streptomycetaceae; genus Streptomyces. The sequence goes on along the minus strand of NZ_LIXJ01000003.1, from coordinate 552,942 downwards.
TCGGCGATCACCTTGGCGAGCTCCTCGCCGAGTCTGCGCAGCAGCGGGGCGGAGTGCCGTCCGACGTCGAAGCCCCGCTCCGCCGAGGCCGCCGAGTCGTCGGAGGGGTGCATCAGGAAGCGGTAGACCTGGGGCCGGGCCTCGATGGCCGCGAGATAGGTGTCGAGCGTCGACTCCACGCGCCGGCGGCGCTCGGCGGGCGCGTCGAGCGCCGCCCGCAGGGCGATCAGCAGGGCGTCGGTGTGGCGCTTGGCGAGGGCGCGGTAGAGGCCGCCCTTGTCGCCGAAGTGCCGGTAGAGGATGGGCTTGGTGATCCCGGCCTCGGCGGCGATGGCGTTCATCGAGGCGCCCGGCCCGTCCCTGAGCACCACGCGGTCGGCGGCCTCCAGCAGCTCGCGGCGGCGGTTCTCGGCCGCTGTCCGTTGCCGCTCGGCCCGTCGTGTGGTCTCCATGTCGCCCTCTCCCCGCCCCCGCCGTTCCCGTGCGTCGTGCCTGCGCAACGTAACACCCCACCCCGCGGGGCGCGGATCGGCACCCGTCCGGTTGACACGGGCTACTTACCGGTAACAGACTTCTGTTACCGCAAGTAACCATTGATTTCAGGGCAATACCTGGAGGGGCAACATGGCCGAGTTCACGCTCGAACTCAACGACGACCAGAAGCAGGTGCGCGACTGGCTCCACGGCTTCGCCGCCGACGTGATCCGCCCGGCGGCCCCGGAGTGGGACGAGCGTGAGGAAACCCCCTGGCCGATCATCCAGGAGGCGGCCAAGGTCGGCATCTACTCCCTCGACTTCTACGCCCAGCAGTTCTTCGACCCCACCGGGCTCGGCATCCCGATGGCGATGGAGGAGCTGTTCTGGGGCGACGCGGGCATCGCCCTGTCGATCGTCGGTACGGGCCTGGCGGCCGTGGGCGTCCTCGCCAACGGCACCGAGGAGCAGATCGGCACCTGGATCCCGCAGATGTACGGCGACGCCGACGACGTCAAGGTCGCGGCGTTCTGCTCCTCCGAACCGGACGCCGGTTCCGACGTCGCCTCGATGCGCACCCGCGCGGTGTACGACCGGGCGAAGGACGAGTGGGTGCTGAACGGCACCAAGACCTGGGCGACCAACGGCGGCATAGCCAACGTGCACGTCGTCGTCGCCGTGGTCGAACCCGAGCTCGGTTCCAAGGGGCACGCCTCGTTCATCGTGCCGCCGAACACCCCCGGCCTCTCCCAGGGCCAGAAGTTCAAGAAGCACGGCATCCGCGCCTCGCACACCGCCGAGGTGGTCCTGGAGGACGTGCGCGTCCCCGGGCACTGCCTGCTCGGCGGCAAGGAGAAGCTCGACCAGCGGCTGGCCAGGGCCCGGGAGCGCGCCGCGTCCGGCGGTGAGCGGGTGAAGAACGCGGCGATGGCCACGTTCGAGGCGTCCCGCCCCTCCGTCGGCGCCATGGCGGTCGGCACCGCCCGCGCCGCCTACGAGGTGGCGCTGGACTACGCGAAGACCCGCACCCAGTTCGGCCGGCCGATCATCGACAACCAGGGCATCGCCTTCCAGCTCGCGGACATGCGCACGCAGATCGACGCGGCCCGGCTGCTGGTCTGGCGGGCGTCCTGGATGGCCGCCACCGGCAAGCCGTTCACCTCGGCCGAGGGCTCCATGTCCAAGCTCTACGCGAGCGAGACGGCCAAGAAGGTCACCGCACAGGCCGTCCAGATCCTCGGCGGCAACGGCTTCACCCGCGAGTACCCGGTGGAACGGATGCACCGGGACGCGGCGATCTACACCATCTTCGAGGGCACGAGCGAGATCCAGCGCCTGGTGATCGCCCGCACCCTCTCCGGCATGCAGATCCGCTGACCCTCCGCACGGGCCCGCGGGAGGTGCGGGCCCGCGCGCAGCCGGCCGTCAGGCGGGCAGCTGGGCCTCGATGGCGGCCACCAGCTCCGCGGCCTCCGGGTCCGTGCCCGGACGCAGCCGCGCGACGGGCTCGCCCGTCGGCGAGATGAGGAACTTCTCGAAGTTCCACTGCACGTCGCCCGCCTCGCCGTCCGCGTCCGTCAGCGCGGTCAGCTCGGCGTAGAGCGGGTGGCGTCCCTCACCGTTCACCTCGGTCTTCTCCAGCAACGGGAAGGTGACCCCGTACGTCGTCGAGCAGAAGGTCCGGATCTCCTCGGCGCTCCCGGGCTCCTGGCCGGCGAACTGGTTGCACGGCACGCCCAGCACGGTGAAGCCCCGGTCCGCGTACGCCTTCTGCAGCCGTTCCAGGCCCGCGTACTGCGGGGTGAGCCCGCACTGGGACGCGACGTTCACCAACAGGACCGCGCGGCCGCGGTATTCGGCGAGCGAGGTGGGCTCGCCGGAGAGGGTGCGCAGGGGGATGTCGTACAGGGGCATGCGGCGCTCCTTGTGAGGGTGGCTTCCAACAGCCATTGTCCTGCCCGCGAGCTGATCGACACGAACTCGAACGCCGGGTCTCCCGGGGCGCTCACCCGTGAACTCCTCGCGTCGTGTGTCGCCGGGAAGTCGCAGAGCAGACGCCCGCCTGGGACGATCGTGCCGTGGACCCCGCAGAACCCCTCTTCGAACCAGGCGCCGAGCCCGCGGCCGAGAACGGCACAGCCGGCCGGACCCCCCTCCGACGGACGGTGCGCTGTCGCCTGTGCGGCCGCCCCCTCACGGGGACGGAGTCGCGCCGTACCGGACTCGGCCCCTCCTGCGATGTCAAACTGCACCCCGCGCCCCCGGACATCCGCACCCGCCGCCACGAGGTCGAGCAGGACCCGCTGCCCGGCGTCTGAAGCGGTACGACTACGAGCCGAGGGTCCGGAACAGCCCCTCCTGCACCACGGACACCAGCAGGTTGCCCGCGCGGTCGTAGATCCGGCCGCGCGCCAGCCCCCGGCCGCCGGTCGCGATCGGCGACTCCTGGTCGTAGAGGAACCACTCGTCCGCCCGGAACGGCCGGTGGAACCACATCGCGTGGTCCAGCGACGCCATGTCGAAGCCGCGCGGACCCCACAGCGGTTCCACCGGGAGCCGGACCGCGTCGAGCAGCGTCATGTCACTGGCGTACGTCAACGCGCAGGTGTGCACCAGCGGATCGTCGCCCAGCGGCCCGACCGCGCGCATCCACACCGCGCTGCGCGGATCCGCCCCCTTCACCTCGTCCCGCGTCCAGCGCAGCCGGTCGACGTACCGGATGTCGAACGGCTGGCGGCGGGCCATCCGCTCCAGCGCCTCCGGCAGCTCCCCGAGATGCGCCCGCACCTCCTCGGCGACCGTCGGCAGCTCCTCGGGGCCGGGAACCTCCCGGGCGGGCGGCAGCTGATGCTCGAAACCGGCCTCCTCCGGACGGTGGAACGACGCCGTCAGGCTGAAGATCGTCCGGCCCTGCTGAACGGCCGTGACCCGGCGGGTGGTGAACGACCGGCCGTCCCGGATGCGCTCCACCTGGTAGACGATCGGCACCCCCGGGCGCCCCGGACGCAGGAAGTACGCGTGCAGCGAATGCACCGGCCGGTCCCCGTCCGTGGTCCGCCCGGCCGCGACCAGCGCCTGCCCGGCGACCTGGCCGCCGAACACCCGTTGCAGCGACTCGTGGGGGCTGCGCCCCCGGAAGATGTCGACCTCGATCCGTTCCAGATCGAGCAGGTCGACCAGACGCTCGGCGGGGTTCGTCATGCGGTTCGTCTCCACTCTCGCAGCGGCGCGGCCCTCATGGCGTACGCCCTCACAACTGGCCGACGGAGGTGACACGGACGACGGCGCGCCCCTCCTCGTCGGAGGCGGCCAGATCGATCTCCGCGCCGATGCCCCAGTCGTGGTCGCCGTTCGGGTCGGCGAACGTCTGCCGGACCCGCCACACGCCGTGCGCGGGATCCTCCTCGATCCTCAGCAGCTTCGGGCCGCGCGCGTCCGGGCCGGTGCCCAGGTCGTCGTACTCGTCCCAGTAGGCGTCCATCGCCTCGCCCCACGCGTCCTCGTCCCAGCCCGACTCGCCGTCCAGCTCGCCCAGTTCGGCGACCTGATCCAGCGCGGCCAGCTCGACCCGGCGGAACATCGCGTTGCGCACCAGCACCCGGAACGCGCGGGCGTTGGCCGTGACCGGCTTGACCTCGTCGGCCTTCTCCTGCGCCTCCTCGGCGGTCTCCAGCTCCGGGTTGGCGAGCTGTTCCCACTCGTCGAGCAGACTGGAGTCCACCTGGCGGACCATCTCGCCGAGCCAGGCGATCAGGTCCTGGAGGTCCTCGGACTTGAGGTCGTCCGGGACGGTGTGCTCCAGCGCCTTGTACGCGCTCGCGAGGTAGCGCAGCACGATGCCCTCGGTGCGGGCCAGCTCGTAGTGGGAGGTGAACTCCGTGAACGTCATGGCGCGTTCGTACATGTCACGGATCACGGACTTCGGCGACACCGGGTGGTCGCCGACCCACGGGTGGCTCCTGCGGTAGACGTCGTACGCGTGCCACAGCAGCTCGCTCAGCGGCTTCGGGTACGTGACCTCCTGGAGCAGCTCCATCCGCTCCTCGTACTCGACGCCGTCGGCCTTCATCTGCCCGACCGCCTCGCCGCGCGCCTTGTTCTGCTGCGCGGCGAGGATCTGGCGCGGGTCGTCGAGCGTCGACTCGACGACGGAGACCATGTCCAGGGCATACGAGGGGGATTCGGGGTCCAGCAGGTCGAACGCGGCGAGCGCGAAGGTGGACAGCGGCTGGTTGAGCGCGAAGTCGTGCTGGAGGTCGACGGTGAGCCGGACGATCCTGCCCTCCGCGTCCGGCTCGTCGAGCCGCTCCACCACACCGCCGTCCAGCAGCGAGCGGTAGATCGCGATGGCCCGGCGGATGTGGCGCAGCTGCGCCTTGCGCGGCTCGTGGTTGTCCTCCAGCATGCGCCGCATCGCCTCGAAGGCGTTGCCGGGGCGCGCGATCACGGACAGCAGCATCGTGTGCGTCACCTTGAAGCGGGAGGTGAGCGGCTCCGGATCGGACTGGATCAGCTTGTCGAAGGTGGTCTCCGACCAGGCGACGAAGCCCTCCGGGGCCTTCTTGCGGACCACCTTGCGCTTCTTCTTCGGGTCGTCGCCCGCCTTCCTGACCGCCTTCTCGTTCTCGATGACGTGCTCGGGCGCCTGTGCCACGACGAAGCCCGCCGTGTCGAAACCGGCACGCCCGGCCCGGCCCGCGATCTGGTGGAACTCCCGGGCGCGCAGCGTGCGCACACGGGTGCCGTCGTACTTGGTGAGCGCCGTGAACAGCACGGTGCGGATGGGGACGTTGACGCCGACACCGAGCGTGTCCGTACCGCAGATCACCTTCAGCAGACCGGCCTGGGCGAGTTTCTCCACCAGGCGCCGGTACTTCGGCAGCATGCCCGCGTGGTGCACCCCGATGCCGTGCCGCACGTAGCGCGACAGGTTCCGGCCGAACTTGGTGGTGAAGCGGAAGTTGCCGATCAGATCGGCGATCTTCTCCTTCTCCTCCTTCGTGCACATGTTGATGCTCATCAGCGACTGCGCCCGCTCGACGGCCGCGGCCTGGGTGAAGTGCACGATGTAGACGGGCGCCTGCCGGGTGTCGAGGAGCTCGGTGAGCGTCTCGGTGATCGGGGTCAGCCGGTACTCGTAGCTGAGCGGCACCGGCCGGGTGGCGGAGCGGATCACGGACGTGGGGCGGCCGGTACGGCGGGTCAGGTCCTCCTCGAACATCCTGACGTCGCCGAGCGTGGCCGACATCAGGACGAACTGGGCCTGCGGCAGCTCCAGCAGCGGGATCTGCCACGCCCAGCCGCGGTCCGGCTCGGCGTAGAAGTGGAACTCGTCCATCACGACCTGGCCGATGTCCGCGTACTTCCCGTCACGCAGCGCGATGGACGCCAGCACCTCGGCCGTGCAGCAGATCACCGGGGCGTCGGCGTTGACCGAGGCGTCGCCGGTGAGCATGCCCACGTTCTCCGTGCCGAACAGTTTGCACAGGTCGAAGAACTTCTCCGAGACCAGGGCCTTGATCGGCGCGGTGTAGAAGGTGACCTTGTCCTGGGCCAGTGCCGTGAAGTGCGCACCCGCCGCGACCAGGCTCTTCCCGGAGCCGGTCGGGGTGGAAAGGATCACGTTCGCCCCGGACACCACCTCGATCAGCGCCTCCTCCTGAGCCGGATAGAGGGTGATGCCCCGGGTCTCGGTCCATGACGAGAAAGCCTCGAAGAGGGCGTCGGGGTCGTCGGTCGGGGGCAGCTGATCGATAAGGGTCACGCCCCCCATCTTGCCTGCCTTCCGCCCGGATGAGGGAACCGGACGACTGTATGAAGATCACGGACGATACGCTTTCCCACTCAACTCGGCCGCGCCGCAGCGGTCGTGGCGGCGACATGGAACTGGGGGCGGGAAGCACCATGATGGGACCGGCACACTCACTGTCCGGGGCGGCGGCCTGGCTGGGGGTGGGCGCGGCGGTCTCGGCGACGGACCACGCGATGCCGTGGCCGGTGCTCGTCGTCGGGGCGTTGATCACCGCCGGGGCGGCGCTCGCCCCGGACCTCGACCACAAGTCCGCGACGATCTCCCGCTCCTTCGGGCCGGTCTCCCGGTGGCTCTGCGAGGTCGTCGACACGCTCTCGCACGCCGTGTACAAGGCCACCCGGGGCTCCGGCGACCCGCGCAGGAACGGCGGTCACCGGACCCTGACGCACACCTGGCTCTGGGCGGTCCTGGTCGGTGCCGGGGCCTCCCTCGCGGCGATCACCGGCGGCCGGTGGGCGGTCCTCGGGATCCTCTTCGTCCACCTGGTGCTGGCCGTCGAAGGGCTGCTGTGGCGGGCCGCCCGGATGTCCAGCGACGTGCTGGTGTGGCTGCTCGGCGCGACCAGCGCCTGGATCCTGGCGGGCGTGCTGGACCAGCCGGGGAACGGATCGGACTGGCTGTTCACCGCCCCCGGCCAGGAGTACCTGTGGCTCGGGCTCCCGATCGTGCTCGGCGCCCTCGTCCACGACATCGGCGACGCGCTGACCGTCTCGGGCTGCCCGATCCTGTGGCCGATACCGGTGGGCCGCAAGCGCTGGTACCCGATCGGACCGCCGAAGGCCATGCGGTTCAGGGCCGGCAGCTGGGTCGAGCTGAAGGTACTGATGCCCGTGTTCATGGTGCTCGGCGGGCTGGGCGGGGCGGCCGCGCTGAACATCTTCTGACCCGCGCCGCGCGCCCCGGCCGCGGCGGTCGGGGCGCGCGAGGGGCGGCCGGGTCCGCCGCCTCAGCCGTGCCAGGACCGCCACAGCGCCGCGTACGCGCCGTCCGCCGCCACCAGCGCGTCATGGCTGCCCAGCTCGCTGATCCGGCCGTCCTCCACCACCGCGATCACGTCCGCGTCGTGCGCGGTGTGCAGCCGGTGGGCGATCGCCACGACCGTACGGCCCTGCAGAACGCGGGCCAGTGACCGCTCCAGATGCCGGGCGGCCCGCGGATCCAGCAACGACGTGGCCTCGTCCAGCACCAGCGTGTGCGGATCGGCCAGGACCAGCCGGGCCAGGGCGATCTGCTGGGCCTGGGCCGGGGTCAGCGCCAGACCGCCGGAACCGACCTCGGTGTCCAGCCCCTCCTCCAGGGCCCTCGCCCAGCCGTCCGCGTCGACCGCCGCGAGCGACGCCCACAGCTCCGCGTCCTCGGCACCCGCCCGCGCCAGCAGCAGATTGTCCCGCAGCGACCCGACGAACACGTGGTGCTCCTGGTTGACCAGCGCCACATGCGTCCGTACGTCCTCCGCCCTCATCCGCGACAACCGCGCCCCGCCCAGCGTGACCTCACCGGTGCGCGGGGAGTAGATCCCCGCCAGCAGCCGGCCCAGGGTGGACTTGCCCGCCCCGGACGGACCGACCAGCGCCAGACGTGTGCCCGGCGCCACGTCCAGGGACACCCGGTGCAGGACGTCCAGCCCGGCGCGGTAGCCGAAGCGCACCTCGTCGGCCCGTACGTCCCGGCCGTCCGGGACGACCCCGGCGTCGCCCGCGTCCGGTTCGATGTCCCGGACGCCGACCAGTCGCGCCAGCGACACCTGCGCCACCTGCAGCTCGTCGTACCAGCGCAGGATCAGCCCGATCGGGTCGACCATCATCTGCGCCAGCAGCGCACCCGTCGTCAGCTGGCCGACGGTCAGCCAGCCCTCCAGCACGAACCAGCCGCCGAGCATCAGCACCGCACCGAGGATCAGCACATAGGTGGCGTTGATGACGGGGAACAGCACGGAACGCAGGAACAGCGTGTACCTCTCCCACGCGGTCCACTGCCCGACGCGGGTGTCCGACAGGGCCACCCGCCGCGCTCCCAGGCGGTGGGCCTCCACGGTCCGCCCGGCGTCCACCGTCTCCGCGAGGACCGCTGCCACCGCCGCGTATCCGGCGGCCTCCGAACGGTACGCGGAAGGCGCCCGCCGGAAGTACCAGCGGCAGCCCACGACCAGCAGCGGCAGCGCGACCAGGACCGAGAGCGCCAGCGGAGGGGCCGTCGCCGTGAGCGCGGCGATCAGCAGCCCGGCCCACACCACGCCGATCGTCAGCTGCGGCACGGCCTCGCGCATCGCCTCGGCCAGCCGGTCGATGTCCGTGGTGATCCGGGACAGGAGATCGCCCGTACCCGCGCGCTCCAGCACACCCGGCGGCAGCCGCACCGACCGCACGAGGAAGTCCTCGCGCAGATCGGCGAGCATCTCCTCACCGAGCATCGCGCTGCGCAGCCGCATCAGCCGGGTGAAGACCGTCTGCACGACGAGCGCCAGCGCGAACACCGTGACCGTGCGCTCCAGGCGCAGGTCACCGACGCCGTCGGCGAGGTCCTGGACCAGCCCGCCCAGCAGGTACGGGCCGACGACCGAGGCGATCACCGCGACGGCGTTGAACGAGACGAGCAGGGCGAACGGCCCGCGATGGCGCCGCAGCAGCTCCCGCACGTAGCTCCGCACCGTGGCGGGGGTGCCCACCGGCAGGGTCGTCGCCGACTCCGGCGCCGCCGGGTCGTGGGAGGGTCTCGCGACGCCGATCATGCCCGCTCCTCGATTTCCTCGTCGGCTTCGTGCGGGCCCCGGGCGGCCCGGTCAGCGATCTCCTCGTCCGTCTCGCGCGTGACCACCGCCCGGTAGCGCGGTTGCGTGTGCAGCAGTTCACGGTGCGTTCCGACCGCGACGACCGTGCCCCGGCGCACCAGCGCCACCCGGTCCGCCGCGTCGAGCAGCAGCGGCGAGGAGGCGAGCACCACGGTGGTGCGCCCCCGGCGCACCTCCTTGATCCCGGTGGCGACCCCGGCCTCCGTGTGGGAGTCGACGGCCGAGGTCGGCTCGTCGAGGACCAGCACCTCCGGATCCGTCACCAGAGAACGCGCCAGGGCGAGCCGCTGGCGCTGCCCGCCCGAGAGCGAACGGCCGCGCTCGGTGATGCGGGCCGTCATCGGGTCGCCGCCCGAGGCGGTGGGCGCCTGCGCCAGCGCGTCCAGCACATCGCCGCACCGGGCGGCCGACAACGCCTCGTCGGCGGGCACCCGCCCGGACGAAGGGACGTCCAGCAGCTCGCGCAGGGTGCCGGAGAGCAGCACCGGATCCTTGTCCTGGACCAGTACGGCGGTCCGGGCCGTGTCCAGCGGGAGTTCGTCCAGGGCCACGCCCCCGAGGAGGACGGACGGCGGCTGCGGCCCGGTCGCGGCACCGGCCCCCGTACGTTCCGGCACGCCCTCGTCCGGGCCGGTGCCGGTCGCGGTGTCCGTGCCGGCGCCCGTTCCCGCAGGGGCGTGGCCACCGAGCCGTTCGGCCAGGCGGCCCGCCTCGTCCGGATCGCCGCAGACCACCGCGGTGAGCAGACCGGCCGGTGCCAGCAGCCCGGTGACCGGGTCGTACAGGTCGCCGAAAGGCGCGGCTGTGGCAGCCGGGGAGCCGGTGGTCGCGGGCGAGTCGCTGCGGCGCAGCGAGAGCACCCGCACCGCGCGGCGGGCGGAGGGCCGGGAGAAGGAGTACGCCATCGCGATCTCCTCGACGCGACGGAGCGGGAACAGCATCAGCGCCGCCGCGCTGTACACCGTGACCAGCTGCCCGACCTCGATCCGGCCGTCGCGGGCCAGCGCCGCCCCGTACCCGACCAGCGAGATGAGCAGCAGCCCCGGAAGCAGCACCTGGACCGCCGAGATCAGCGACCACATCCGCGCGCTGTGCACCGCCGCCCGGCGGACCTCCTGCGAGGCGTGGCGGTAACGGCCGAGGAACAGCTCCTCGCCCCCGATCCCGCGCAGCACCCGCAGCCCGGCCACGGTGTCCGAGGCCAGCTCGGTCGCCCGTCCCGCCTTCTCGCGCTGGAGATCGGCGCGCCGGGCGGCCCGGGGGAGCAGCGGCAGCACGGCCAGGGCCAGCAACGGCACGGCGAGCGCCACCAGGACGCCCAGCGCGGGCAGATGGACGACGAGCGCCGTGCAGATCAGCACGATCGCGGCGACGGCCGCGACGAAGCGGGAGAGCGCCTCGACGAACCAGCCGATCTTCTCGACGTCGCCGGTGGACACGGCGACGACCTCGCCTGCGGCGACGCGGCGGGTCAGTGCCGAACCCAGCTCCGCCGTCTTGCGCGCCAGCAGTTGCTGGACGCGCGCGGCGGCGGTGATCCAGTTGGTGACGGCGGTCCGGTGGAGCATGGTGTCGCCCAGCGCGATCAGCACGCCCAGGACGGCGAACAGGGCGCCCGACCACGCGAGCCGGGCGCCGGAACGGTCGACGGCCGCCTGTACGGCGAACCCGACCGCGGGCGAGAACCCGGCCAGCGCGCACTGGTGGAGCAGCCCCCACCCCATCGCCTTGAACTGGCCGCGGAGTTGACCGCGCCCCAGCCAGAGCAGGAAACGCGGGCCCGAGCGGACGTCGGGAACGCCGGGATCCGAGTACGGAAGATCGCGAATCTTCATGACGTCCCAGGGGTCGGTGTGCCGGACGGCTCGGAGAAAGCCGCAAACCCGACCCAGGTTGTCCCCGGCCCGGCGGCCGGAGCAATCGATTTTTCCCGGGGGAGTCGTTCTGGACATGCCCCGGCCGCCGCACCGGCGGCGGAGGAGGGCCGCGGAGCCGGGGCCCCGCGGCCCGCGCACGGACCGTCAGATCTGCTCCGGCTGCTCCGAATCCATGCCGGAACGGGCCTTCTTCCATTCACCGCGCGTGAAGTCGGGGATCTGCTGCGGCGCGCCCTTCGCCTTGATGGACAGATGGCTCAGCGGCACGGGCGCCGTCCAGGTCGCCGCGTCGTACACGTCGAAGTCCGGGACGAGGCCCAGCCGCATGCACTGCATCAGCCGGAACACCAGCAGGTAGTCCATTCCGCCGTGTCCGCCCGGCGGGTTGGCGTGTTCCTTCCAGAGCCAGTGGTCCCACTGGGCGTACCGGGAGAAGTCGCCCCAGGCGTCGTTCGTGTGGTCGGGCTCGATGTAGATGCGCGCGGGGTAGTCCTCGAAGACGCCCTTCGTCCCGCCGAGACTGTTGATCCGCGAGTACGGGTGCGGGGTCGACACGTCGTGTTCCAGCCGGATGACCCGGCCCTTGGCGGTCTGGACGAGACTGATCGTACGGTCGGACTCGATGTAGGTCTCCTTCCAGCTCGGGTCGCCGGGCGGCATGTTGTTCCTGCGGTACTCGGCGAGTCCCAGCGACGGGGAGCCGACGCTGGTGATGCTGACCGCACGGTCGCCGCGGTTGATGTCCATGTAGTTGGCGACCGGACCGAAGCCGTGGTTGGGGTAGAGGTCCCCGCGCAGCCGGGTGTGCCACAGTCTGCGCCACGGGCCCTCGTAGTATTCCGGATCGAACATCAGGCCGCGCAGGTCGTGGTTGTACGCGCCCGCGCCGTGCAGCAGATCGCCGAAGAGCCCGGCGTGCGCCATGCGCAGCACACGCATCTCGTTGCGCCCGTAACAGCAGTTCTCCAACTGCATGCAGTGACGCCTGGTGCGCTCGGAGAGGTCGACCAACTCCCAGAGCTCGTCCAGCCGGAGCGCGATCGGGCACTCCACGCCGACGTGCTTGCCGTTCAGCAGGGCGGTCCTCGCCATCTCGAAATGGAAGTCCCAGGGCGTCGCCACGTAGACGAAGTCGATGTCCCCGCGCCTGCAGAGGTTCTCGTAGTCGTTCTCGCCGTTGGTGTAGACGGCGGGCGACGGCTGCCCCGCGGCACCCACCTTCGCCGCCGCTCGCTCGGCCTTGGCCCTGACCGGGTCGCAGACGGCGACGACCCGTACGCCTTCCATGGCGAGGAAGAGGTCGATCATGCTGCCACCGCGGTTGCCGAGCCCGACCAGTCCGACCCGGACGGTGGAGCGCCGGTCGAACGGAACCCCCACCATGGTGCGCCCCTGGCGCCGCGGCGCGGACGCCTGTTCCGCGCCGGCCGACTGCGGGTCCGGGACGGGGGCGGCGGACGCGGTCCCGGCGCCGAGACCGCCGAGCGCGAGCCCGGCACCGGCCACCGAGGCGGTCGTCCACAGGACGGAGCGGCGGCTCATCGGGCCCGGGTCGCCGCTCTCCGCGCCGTGGTGCCGGGGATTCCCGTGCTGCGTGGCGTCGTGCTGCGTACCGTCGTCGTGCTGTGCTGCGTCGTTCATCGATCCTCCAGAAGGGGGGTCTGACGTGCGCGGCCGGTGAATGAACCTCGTGGAGGACCTTGGTCGTCGAGTCCGTCGACGCGCAAGGGGAACGATTGGACTCCTGGTCCCAAACCATGGACTTTCGTGAACCACGGGCCTCGTGCCCGTGCGAAAGCCGGGTGGGACCGGTCATGACCGGACCCACCCGGCGGGTGAGGACGTCGGCGGGCCGTCGGACGACCGGCCGTGAGGCGGTCGCCGGGCGGCCCCGCGCGGGTCAGCGCACGACCGCTCCCGGCCGCGTCGCCCGTTCCAGTTCCATCAGCACGGAGTAGTACGAGTGGCCCGTGGCCCGGTCCATGCCGATCTCGCACATGCGGTTGGCGGAGAGGTACGCGTCGTACTCACGGGTGTTCACCTCCGCCGCCTCCTTGGCCGTGGCCGACTCCGTCAACTCCTTGTGCAGCATCCCGCGGTCGCCCGCGAAGGCGCAGCATCCGGCGTCGTCGGGGATCACGACCTCCTGCGCGCAGGCCTCCGCGACCGTGCGCAACTGCTCCACATCGCCCAGATGCTGCATGGAACACGTCGGGTGCAGCACCGCCGAATCGACCTTGCGGAGCACCGTCAGCCCGGGGAGCAGTTCGTCGGCCGCCCAGACCAGGGAGTCGACGATGGTCAGCTCCCGGTGCAGCTCCCTGTTGTCGTCGGTGAGGTACGGCACCACCTCGTGGGCGATGCCCAGCGTGCACGACGAGGCGTCGACGACCAGGGGCAGCCTGCCGCCGGCCGTCCAGCCCCAGGCCGCTTCCACGATGCGGTTGGCCATCACGGTGTTGCCCTCGTCGTACCCCTTCGAGTGCCAGATCGTCGCGCAGCAGGTGCCCGCGACGTCGTCCGGGATCCACACCGGCTTCCCGGCGCGGGCGGAAACGGCGACGACGGCCTGCGGCAGGGACGGGCCGCGATGGCCCTCCGGGCCGCCGAAGATGCGGTTCACGCACGCCGGGTAGTAGACGGCCTTCGCCCCGACGCGGGAGGTGCGGGGGAGCTTCCGGGCGGCGGCGCCCGGGGTCTCGGGAAGCCATTCGGGCATCAGATCGGGGCGTACGGCCTTGCGGGCGAGCCCGGTGATCGTCTCCAGCGGTCCGTCGCCGATGCGGTCGCCGATCCGGTCGGCCGCGGCGACCGCGAGGCGTGCCGCCGCCTCGACCGCCTTGAAGTTCTTCGCGGTGAGCGCCGCGATCCGCTCCTCGCGCGGCGAGTGCCGACGGTGGCGGAAGTCCTTCATCATGGCGCCCGTGTCGATGCCGACCGGGCAGGCCAGCTTGCACGTCGAGTCGCCCGCGCAGGTGTCGACGGCGTCGTAGCCGTACGCGTCCAGCAGCCGCGACTCCACCGGTGAGCCGCCCGTCTGCCGCATCATCTCCCGGCGCAGCACGATGCGCTGGCGCGGGGACGTGGTCAGGTCGTGGCTGGGGCAGGTGGGTTCGCAGAAGCCGCACTCGATGCAGGGGTCCGCGATCAGTTCCACCTTGGGGATGGTCTTCAGTCCGCGCAGATGGGCCCTGGGGTCGCGGTCGAGGACGATGCGCGGGGCCAGTACCCCGTCCGGGTCGATGACCTGCTTCGTGCGCCACATCAGCTCGGTGGCCTTCGGGCCCCACTCCAGCTCCAGGAACGGGGCGATGTTGCGGCCGGTGGCGTGCTCGGCCTTCAGGGAGCCGTCGAAGCGTTCCACCGTCAGTCGGCAGAAGTCGTCCATGAACGCGGCGTAGCGCTCGACGTCGGACGGCTTCGCCGCGTCGAAGGCGAGCAGGAAGTGGAGGTTGCCGTGCGCCGCGTGCCCGGCGACGGCGGCGTCGAAACCATGTTCCGCCTGGAGCGCGAGCAGGGCCTCGCAGGCCTCGGCCAGCCGGGAGGGAGGCACCGCGAAGTCCTCCGTGATCAGCGTCGTCCCCGAGGGCCGCGATCCGCCGACCGCGGTGACGAACGCCTTGCGGGCCTTCCAGTAACCCGAGATGACCTGGGCGTCACGGGTGAACTCATTGGTCACCGAGGCCACCGGCGCGACCAGGTCGAGCCCCTCGACGACGGACGCGGCGGCCCGCTCGTACGCCTCCTGTCCCGCTTCGTCCGGGGCCCGGAACTCCACCAGCAGCGCCGTGGTCTCCTTCGGGAGCCCGGCCCAGTCCGCGGGCACGCCCTGGACGCTTACCGACGCGCGCAGCGTGTTGCCGTCCATCAGCTCGACGGCGATCGCCCCCGCCGCGTTGAAGTGCGGCACGGCCGCCGCCGCCGCGGTCAGGGAGGGGAAGAACAGCAGGCCGGTGGAGACGCGCCGGTCCAGCGGAAGCGTGTCGAAGACGACCTCGGAGATGAAGCCGAAGGTGCCCTCGGAGCCGACCATCAGCCCCCGCAGGATCTCGACGGGCGTCGACCCGTCCAGGAAGGCGTCGAGGCGGTAGCCGTTGGTGTTCTTGATCTCGTACTTGGCCCGGATGCGCGCGGTCAGCTCGGCGTCCGCCTCGATCTCCGCCTTCAGCGCCAGCAGTTCCTCGCAGAGCCGGGGCTCGGCCCGGGCCAGGTCCTCGTCCGCCGAGGGGGCGCCCGTGTCGACGACCGTGCCGCTCGGCAGGACGAACGTGAGGGAGGAGACGGTGCGGTACGAATTGCGGGTCGTGCCCGCTGTCATGCCCGAGGCGTTGTTGGCGACGACTCCGCCGACCGTGCAGGCGATGGCACTGGCCGGGTCGGGGCCGAGCAGCCGGCCGTGGCGGGCGAGCGTGGCGTTGGCCCGCACGATCGTCGTCCCGGGCCGGACACGGGCGCGTGCGCCGCCGTCCAGCACCTCGATGCCCGCCCAGTGGTGGCGCACGTCGACCAGGATGTCCTCGCCCTGCGCCTGGCCGTTCAGGCTGGTGCCCGCCGCACGGAAGACGACCTCGCGGCCGTTGTCGTGCGCGTACGACAGGATCGCCGCGACGTCGGCGATGTCCTCCGGGACCACGACGACCTGGGGCACGAACCGGTAGGGGCTGGCGTCGGAGGCGTACTTCACCAGGTCGGAGACCTTCCACAGCACCTTCTCGGCCCCCAGCAGGCCGATCAGTGCGCTGCGGAGCGGTTCGGGCGTGCCCGGGGACCGCCGGTCGGGGACCCGGTCCGGGGACGGCGTGCGCACCGCACCGGGACGCAGTGCTTCGGGCTTCGGCTCCAGCAGCGGCATGTCGGGCTCTCCTCGGCGGTTCTGTTCTGTTCGTTCGGTACGTCCGGCCGGTGCGTGCCGGGCACGGACCGGCCGGACGCGCGTTCCCACAGGTTTAGCAGCGACGCTCCGGCATGCCGTTGACCAGGGCGGACAACAGCCCGCCGAGCACCTCGCGCTGATCGGTGGTCAATGGGGCCAGGATCTCCTCCGCGGCGGCCCGGCGCGCGTCGCGCAGCGACCGGAGGGTGGCGAGACCCTCCTCGGTGATCTCGATCCGGATCACCCGGCGGTTGTCCGGGTCGGGGGCGCGGCGCACCCGGCCGCTCGCCTCCAGGCCGTCGACCAGACTCGTCACGGCGCGCGGGACGACGTCCAGCCGCTGGGCCAGATCCGCCATCCGGGGCGGCCCGTCGTAATGGGCCACGATGCGCAGCAGCCGGAACTGCGCGGGAGTGATGCCGATCGGCTCCAGCTGGCGACTCTGGATCCGCTGGAGCCTGCGGGTCACCCGCAGCAACTGCTCGGCGAGTACGCCGTCTGCGTCGGAGGAGTCCATGACGGAATAATATCAGGACCACATTCATTGTGAGTGAAGGTAACAATGAGCTAAGCTCTCGAAATGCTGGAGACCCGGCCCTCGATCCGGACCCGAACCACCCCGGGGCCGGATGCCGGACCGGCCGGACCCCGGGTCCCCACGACCCCGCACCGTCGAAGGAGCCCATGAAACCCGACGAAATCAACTGGACGCCCCCGCCCCGGGACGAAGAACACCCGCCCGCCGAGGTGCGTCGCATCCTGCGCCTGTTCCGTCCCTACCGAGGCCGACTCGCCCTGGTGGCGCTGCTCGTCGGAGCCTCGTCCCTGGTGTCGGTCGCCTCGCCGTTCCTGCTGCGCGAGATCCTGGACACCGCCATTCCGCAGGCGCGCACGGGACTGCTGTCGCTGCTCGCCCTCGGGATGATCGTGGCCGCCGTGATGAACGGCGTCCTCGGGGTCCTGCAGACGCTGATCTCCACCACGGTCGGCCAGCGCGTCATGCACGATCTGCGCACCGCGGTCTACGCCCAGTTGCAGCGCATGCCGCTCGCCTTCTTCACCCGGACGAGGACCGGCGAGGTGCAGTCCCGCATCGCCAACGACATCGGCGGCATGCAGGCGACCGTCACCTCCACCGCGACCTCGCTGGTCTCCAACCTCACCGCGGTCGTCGCCACGGTCGTCGCCATGCTGGCGCTCGACTGGCGGCTCACCCTGGTCTCGCTGCTCCTGCTGCCGGTCTTCGTGTGGATCAGCCGCAAGGTCGGCCGCGAACGCAAGAAGATCACCACCCGCCGCCAGAAGCAGATGGCCGCCATGGCCGCGACGGTCACCGAGTCGCTCTCCGTCAGCGGCATCCTGCTCGGCCGCACGATGGGCCGGGCGGACTCCCTCACCAAGGGCTTCGCCGAGGAGTCGGAGAAGCTGGTCGACCTCGAAGTGCGTTCCAGCATGGCCGGGCGGTGGCGGATGGCGACGATCGGCGTCGTCATGGCCGCCATGCCCGCCGTCATCTACTGGGCGGCGGGGCTGGCCCTGGGATCGGGCGGTCCGGCCGTCTCCATCGGCACGCTCGTCGCCTTCGTCTCGCTCCAGCAGGCGCTGTTCCGGCCGGCCGTGAGCCTGCTCTCCACCGGAGTGCAGATGCAGACGTCCCTCGCGCTCTTCCAGCGGATCTTCGAATACCTCGACCTCGACGTGGAGATCAACGAGCCCGAGCACCCCGTCCGGCTGGAGAGGATCCGCGGAGAGGTCCGCTTCGAGCACGTCGACTTCAGTTACGACGAGAAGAACGGTCCGACCCTCAGCGACATCGACGTGACCGTACCGGCGGGCGGCAGCCTGGCGATCGTCGGACCCACCGGGTCGGGCAAGTCCACCCTCAGCTACCTCGTGCCCCGGCTCTATGACGTCACAGGCGGCCGGGTCCTGATCGACGGCGTCGACGTGCGCGAGCTCGACTTCGACACCCTGGCGCGGGCCGTGGGGGTGGTCTCCCAGGAGACGTACCTCTTCCATGCCTCGGTCGCCGACAACCTGCGCTTCGCCAAACCGGACGCGACCGACACCGAGATCGAGGCGGCCGCCCGCGCGGCGCAGATCCACGACCACATCGCCGCACTGCCCGACGGCTACGACACCCTGGTCGGGGAGCGGGGCTACCGCTTCTCGGGCGGCGAGAAGCAGCGCCTGGCCATCGCCCGTACCATCCTGCGCGATCCGCCGGTGCTGGTGCTCGACGAGGCGACGAGCGCCCTGGACACCCGTACGGAATTTGCGGTTCAGGAAGCGATCGACGCGCTTTCCGCGGGCCGTACCACCATCACCATCGCCCACCGGCTCTCCACCGTCCGCGACGCGGACCAGATCGTCGTCCTCGACGGCGGTCGCGCGACCGAACGCGGCACCCACGACGAGCTGCTCCGGCAGGACGGCCGCTATGCCGCGCTCGTCCGGCGCGACAGCCGACTGGCCCCGGTGGCCACCTGACCCCGGTGGCGACCTGATCGGCGAGGCCGGGTGTGCGGTCCCGAGTGGCCCGTACACGCGGCGGCGCCGCCGATCCCGTGGGACGGGGAGCGACGGCGCCGGGCGGAACAACGATCAGACGAGCCAACCCACGAAGTGGACGATGCCGGCGAGCAGGTTGGTGAGGATGTTCATGAGGATTTTCTCCTTGTACATGGTGCATATGTGGGACAGCGCAGTCGCGGTCTGCAGCCCGTTGCTTGCGCCCTGTAATCATCATCCGTCGCGGGGGCGCTGAGCAACGAAATGCGAAACGATCACGCGTTCCAGCGAACATCCGATCCCGTGTTCGTGTGTTCTGTGAGTTGAGCTGTCTGTCGTACCGGTCGACGGGTCCGCGGCAGGACGGCATGGATCGCGCCCGCTTCCGGGGCCGAAGCCGTTTCCGAGGCCGTGCCCGCGCGGCCGACGCCGGTTGCCGGTGTCGCGAGGAGCCGCATGATCTCGCGCACCGCGGCCCGCCCGGCCCGGTTGGCGCCGATGGTGCTGGCGGACGGCCCGTATCCGACGAGATGGACGCGTGCGTCCCTGACCGCCCGCGTGCCGTCGAGCCCGATGCCGCCGCCGGGTTCGCGCAGCCTCAGCGGCGCGAGGTGATCGATGGCGGCCCGGAACCCGGTCGCCCAGAGGATGACGTCGGCGTCGACCGTCCGGCCGTCGTCCCAGGCGACCCCGGTCGGCGTGATCCGGTCGAACATCGGCAGCCGGTCCAGCACTCCCTCCGCGCGGGCCCGTCGCACGGCGTCGTTCAACGGAAGGCCGGTCACGCTCACCACGCTCTGCGGCGGCAGTCCGCGACGTACCCGTTCCTCCACCAGCGCCACGGCGGCCCGGCCCCGGTCCTGGTCGAACGGTCCCTCCCGGAAGACCGGCGGCCGACGCGTCACCCAGTACGTCCCGGCCGCCACTTCGGCGATCTCCATGAGGTGCTGGGTGCCGGAGGCACCGCCGCCGACCACCACCACCCGCAGACCGGCGAACGCGTCGGGCCCGGGGTAGTCCGCCGTGTGCAACTGCCGCCCGCGGAAGCTCTCCTGCCCCGGGTAGCGCGGCCAGAACGGGCGGTCCCAGGTGCCGGTGGCGTTGATCAGGGCGCGGGTGGCGTACGTGCCCTCGGACGTCTCGACGAGCAGTCGGCCGCCGTCGCCCTCGCGCACCGCGCTCACGTCCACCGGCCGGTGGACCCGCAGGTCGAAGGCGCGCTCGTAGGAGTCGAAGTACGCGCCGATCACCTCGGAGGAGGGCCGGTCGTCGTCGGCGCCGGTCAGCTCCATGCCGGGAAGCGCGTGCATGCCGTGCACCTTGCCGTACGTCAGCGAGGGCCAGCGGAACTGCCAGGCGCCACCGGGGCGCGGCGAGTGGTCCAGTACGACGAAGTCGCGGTCGGGTTCCAGGCCCGCGCGCCGCAGATGGTAGGCGCCGGACAGGCCCGCCTGTCCGGCGCCGATCACGACGACATCGACCATGTGCGCTGCGGCCACCTCAGTGTTGTTCACGCTTCTACTAACCGTGCCGACGGTGAGGATCTTCCTGCGCCGCCGCGAAAGCCCCGTTCGGCGGAACCCCGCGCGTTCCCGCGCGGAAGGCGCGTTTGGGTGCGGAAGGCGCGTTTGGGTGCGGAAGGCGTGGACGGCGCGACCTCGCCGTGAGGGCGGCAAGATGGGAGGCATGTCATCCCCCTTCAGCACCAGCGTCCTGCGCATCACCACCGGGACGACGGAGACCGTCACCGATCTGACGCGTCACTGCGAGGAGTTCCTCGCCCGGACCGCCGCCGCCAGGGACGGGCTGCTCAATGTCTTTGTGCCGCATGCGACCGCCGGAATCGCCGTGCTCGAAACGGGTTCCGGCAGTGACGAGGATTTGCTCGCGGCCCTGCACTCCCTGCTGCCCGCCGACGACCGCTGGCAGCACCGTCACGGCTCGCCCGGACACGGACGCGATCACGTGCTGCCCGCCCTCGTGCCCCCGCACGCGACGCTGCCGGTGATCGGCGGACGACTCGGACTGGGGACGTGGCAGTCGGTGTGCCTGGTCGACACCAACAAGGACAATCCCGACCGTCAGGTGCGACTGAGCTTCGTCGGTTAGTCCATCGCTTCGTCGGTCCGTGGCGACGGGCCGCACCGTGCGGTGTTCCACGACACGACGGACCTCCGTCATGCTCTTGGCGGGGCTTCGTCGTGTGCGGCACGGGAGCAGCTCTGGGCTTCCTGTTCGTCACCCGCTTTGCTGTGCCGTACTGCCCTGCGGCTAGTTTGTGTGCAGGACAGGTACGCAGGCCCCTGGTGGCAGAGGTGCACGGGGGACGGGAGGGCGGGAAGAGTGTCGCTGCGCGGAGGTGATCCGGTCGAGATCGGCGGTTATCCGCTTGAGGCTCGGCTCGGCTCGGGTGGCATGGGCACGGTCTTTCTGGCCCGTACGAGTTCGGGGCGACCTGTCGCGATCAAACTGATCCACCAGCAGTTCGCGGGGGACGACGAGTTCCGCATCCGTTTCCGGCAGGAGGTGGCGGCGGCGAGGCGGGTGAGCGGCGCGTTCACCGCCGCCGTGGTCGATGCTGCCCCTGAGGCCGAGCAGCCGTGGATGGCGACGACCTATATCGAGGGGCACACGCTCGCCCAGCACATCGCCACGAAGGGCCCGCTGAACGGAGCGGAGCTGAGGAGGCTCGCCATCGGGCTGGCGGAGGCACTGCGCGACATCCACCGGGTGGGGGTCGTCCACCGTGACCTGAAGCCCTCGAACGTCGTGCTCTCGCCCGAGGGCCCGCGCGTCATCGACTTCGGCATTTCGCGCGCCGTGGACCAGCAGACGTTGACGATGACAGGGCGGGTCATCGGTACGCCGCCCTTCATGTCGCCGGAGCAGTTGCAGGCGCCGCGTGGTGTGGGGCCGCGGTCCGATGTCTTCTCGCTGGGGACGCTGCTGGTCTACTCGGCGACGGGCCGCGGGCCGTTCGATGCGGACAGCCCATACATGACGGCATATCAGGTGGTGCACGAGGAGCCGTCGCTGGGCGCCGTGCCGGCGGCTTTGCGCGCGGTCGTCGAATCATGCCTGGACAAGGAGCCCGAGGGACGCCCTTCCGCGGACGAACTCCTCGTGCTGCTGCGGGACCTGCCGGCCGACCTCGGTGGGACCGACGCGAACGGGGTCGGCGCGGGCTGCACCCGCGACGTGATCACTCAGCATCACTTCGCGACGCAGGACACCCCGGCGCCGTCAGCCCCGACCACCGCCCCGGCCGGTCCCGGCACAGGGAGCACCGGCACCCCCGTCGGCCGCCGTCTGCGTCGCCGATGGCGTCCTGTGCTCGCGGCCGCGGTCGCGGTGGCGGCGATCGGCGGGGGAGCCGCCGCGCTGAAGGCGGGCGGCTTCGGGGGGAACGATGGCGGCGGCAAGGGCAACGGCGTCGTGACGCCGGGTGCCGCGCTTCCGGACGGTTTCGAGCCGTGGCGCAGGACCGTGCAGGGCGGTCGTGAGGACATCCCCGACGAACTGCGTTGCGTCGCGCGCGGCGACGCGCTGTTCTGCGGGGGCGGCGGTGTCGTCGCGACCCGTATCAGGACCCTGGACGGCTCGCGGGTGTGGACGGCGAAGAGCCCGGGTGTCCCCGTCCAGGGCATGCACCTGGTGGGCGTCACCGGCGACACGGTGCTCGGATACCGCATCGCCGCCCAGGACGCCCCGCAGGACCCTCCCAGCGAGGTGGTGGCCATCGACGCCGACAACGGCCGGGAGCTGTGGTCCGTGCCGTCCGGCGCCCAGTCGATGGCCGTCACGGGTCGGAGCCAGGACGCCCTCGTGGTCGGCTCCGCCGTCGTGACGGTCGACGCTTCCAACTCCCGCTTCGAGGCCCGGGACGCGCACAGCGGTGAGATCGCCTGGACGACGTCGTTCCCCGCGGGTGCGCAGTGCGCTCCCGTCCCGGTGGGCCCACAGCTCCTCGCGATGTGCGCGAC
Organism: Streptomyces sp. CB01580; assembly: GCF_001905795.1. Lineage (GTDB taxonomy): Bacteria > Actinomycetota > Actinomycetes > Streptomycetales > Streptomycetaceae > Streptomyces. The sequence continues at coordinate 530,624 of NZ_LIXJ01000003.1, read as the reverse complement.
GGATGCGGAGGTGGATGCCTTGGAGGTGCGCCACCCCACCCTGCGCACGGTCGACCGATCCTCGGGGGCACTGGGCGGGCCCATCGCGGTCGACGGCCCCGCCGTGCCGATGGGCGTCGCCGACGGCAGGCTCGTACTCCTTCAGGGACACAAGGAAGGAGCGACACTGGCCGGCTACGACGGGGTGGCGCGGGTGGACCCGGCCTCCCGGAAGGTCACGTACTCCCGGCTGGCCGAGACATACGCGGGGACGCCCGGCATGGCGGACGGCACCGTCTACGTGAGCGGGCAGACCGGTCTCGTCACGGCGCTCGACCCCGCGACCGGCCGGAAGAAGTGGTCGCGGCAGACTGCCGTGGAGGGTGCGTCGGGTCCCGTCGCGGGAGCCGACGCGCTGTACTTCAGCTCGGCCACCGGCCGGGTGGTCGCACTGGCGCCGTACGACGGCAAATCCCTGTGGACGACGGACCCGCGGGCCGATGGTCTGACGGGCGAGCAGGGTGCGAGCCCGCGCGTGACCGTTTCGGGGCGTACGGTGATCGTGGCCGCGGCCAAGAACACCCTCTTCGCCTTCGACGCGCAGAAGCCGCCGAAGTCGGGCTGACCCGGGCGGCACCGGGCGCCGCCGCCTTCCCCGCCGTGTGGACACCTCGGCGGCTCGCCCGGTCGCCCACGCGGCCGGCGCCGAGGTGCCCTTCCGCGCGCCTCGGCCTCCTGGGCCGACCGGGGCCGCTCACCGACCGGGACCGCTCAACGACCGGGGCCGCTCACCGGCCGGGCCACGGCGGGTGCGTCGGTGTCACGGACCGGCGGCGGTCACTCGGCCTTTCTGAACACCGCAGACATCCCGTCCCCCGTGTCATGGGCCAGCAGCCCCTGTGCCTCCGGCGGGAGCAGGCCGACCCGGGTGGCCAGTTCGCGGCCGTGGACGTCGACGGCGGCCTCGACGAGGCCCGCCAGTGCGTCCAGGGCGGTGCGCGCACGGGAGCGGGCCACGGCAGCGCAGCCGAGGGCGGCCAGGACGGCAGGCCACCACCAGCAGGCGAGCAGGGCGTAGCCGACGGCCCAGGCGGCGAGGCGGGCGGCGGCGCTGAAGGAGTCGTGGGCCGACTGGATGTGGCGTACGGCGGGTTCGGGGAGGACCAGCCACAACCGGGGCCAGAGGGCGGCGAGGTCCACTCCGTAGGCCGCCTCGACACGGTCGGCCGTTGCCTGCATGCGGTCGCCGTACCAGGTGGGGCGGGCCGGTTCGCGCAGTGCGACACGGTCGCGGGCCTCGGTGAGGGACTGGATCCGGGCCAGTGTGCCGCTCGGGACCGTCACCGTGTCGTCGGGCCCGGCACCTGTCCAGCCGGCGCGGCCGACGGCCGCGCCGAGCCGCGCGTCCCTCTCCCTCCACCTGCGGACGCGGCGGACGGTGAGGGCGCGCGAGAGCGGGTCCCGGCCGAAGCGCAGCCAGTACCGCTCGATCACGCCGCCGAGGAACTGCGCGGCGAGCGAGGCCGCCGTCGCGGCGAGCAGGATGAGGGCGACCAGGAGCGCGGCGGTGCCCGCGCGGTCGAGGGCGGGCCTGGTGGCGAGGTCGTCCAGAGCGGTGCGCAGCCGGTCGATGTCGTGCCAGTGGCGGTGACCCAGGGCGGTGCCGACGGCCGTGACGGCGAGGAAGAGCGCGCCCGGGAGCACCAGCAGGTTCAGCCAGCGTTCGGTGAGTTTGCCGCCCAGGGTGGCGAGGAGGGGATTCACGGGAGCGGGGTCACTGGGCGGAGCCCAGCCGGCCCTTGCGCATGCGCGTGCCGTTGACCGCGCAGTGCGGGGCGGGGAGCAGGTCGCGGGCCCGTTCGACGCGCGGGCACCGGGCCGGTCCGGGGCACACGGCCACCTTGATGTGGGGCGAGACGCCGGGGGCCGTCCAGCTCCGGGATCCGTCGACCAGCCCGCGCGCGTCCCCGGCCCGGCGCAACGCCGTGTCCAGCGCGCGGTAGCAGGCCGCGAGTTCGTCGGCGCCCGCGCCCGACCGCAGCAGGTCCCGCGCGTGCTCGGCCGCCTCCCGGACCCCGGGCTGTCGCAGAGCGTCCGGCGAGCCGAGCAGGACGCACAACGACGCCGCCGCCCTGGGATCGGCACGAGGGAGGTCGGAAGACGCGGTCATGGTCCAAGTGTGCCGTAGATCGGGCAGAGTTGGGCGTGCATGGACGTGACGAGGAGATCGGACGGTGGGGGGAGCGGCGGGGTGAGGTACGACCGGGACTGGTTCCTGCGGGCGATCCGTGCGCGCCTCGCGCGGGCCGGGACCGCGGACGGCGGGGTGGACGGGGCCGTGGTGTTCGGCCCCGAGGCGGACGCGGAACTGCGGGGGTTGCTGCGGACCGCCGACGTCAGGACCGACCTGGAGGCCCGGCACGCGGCCGGGTGGCTCTGCTTCGCCCACGCGATGGCCGGACCGGGGGAGCACGGCGGCGTGCACGGGTGCATGGCGGGAACACTGCTCTTCCCGGTCTGGGTCGCCGATCCGGGGCTGGTGCCGCCGGAGCTGGCGGCACGATACGCGGCCACCGATCCCGCCGTTCGCCCCGACCCGGCGGACGCGGACGGACCCGCCGAGTGGGCGGCCCAGTGCGCCGCGTGGCTGATCGTGGCGGAGGGACGGCAGTACGACCCGCCGCCGGGGGCCTCCGAAGACGTCCGCCGGCTCCACCGACTGGCCGCGGCCCTCGGCGCCGAGCTGCCCCCGCCCGAGATCCGGCTCGCCACCGCGGTCGGATGCGGCGGCCTCGCCGTCCTCGCGACGCCGGAGTACGACCCCCGGTACACGGACCGGCGCGCGGGCCTGTCCCGGGCGCTGGACCTGGCCGGGACGACCTGGCCGTTCGGGGACCCGTTCGGCGACATGCTCCGGGACAGGTCCGGAGAGGCCGAGACCGCGGATCCGGTCCGGCTGGCCCACCGCGCCCTCAAGGCCATCCCGGCCGGGTCGCCCGAGCGGCTCCTCGCCCTCGATGCCCTGGGCGCCCGGCTCCTGGACCGCTACCTGCGCTCGTACGACCCGGAGGACCTGCACGAGGCGGTCGGCATCGCACGTGACGCACTGGCCCAAACAGCCCCCGGGAGTCCCCGGCCGCCCTACGGTCTCGACGTCCTGAAGCGTGCGCTGTTGCTGCTGCGGCAGCGGGAGGGCGCGACGCCCGAGGAGTGCGACGAGGTGGTGGAGCTGTGCCGCCGGGCACTGCCCGGCGATCCGGAACCCGCGACGGCGGGCCATGACCTGGGCATGGCCCTCGTGCTGAGGGCACAGTACACAGGCCGGACCGAGGACCTGGACGAGGCGGTCGCGGTGCTGACCGAGGCGCTTCGGGCGGCCACGCATCCCGGTCGGAGCGCCGCCTTGCGCAACGCGCTGGGCAACGCCCTGCGCGCCCGTTCCGTCGCGACCGGCGCTCGGGCCGATCTGGACGCGGCGCTCGGCCTCATCGGCCCGGCCACCGCCTCGACGGAGCCGCCGGACGGCTCCCGACCACCGCTTCTCGCCACCGCGATGGCCCTGTACACCCGCTACACGCGCGACCCGGAGGCGAACGGGCCGGATCTGGCGGAGGCGCTGCGCCGACTGCGGCAGGCCGAGGCGCTCGCACCGCCGGGGCACCCGGACCGCCCCACCACGCTCGACGATCTCGGCCTGGTGCTGACCGCCGGCTATCAACGCTCCGGAGATCCCGGGGAGTTGAACGAGGCGGTGCGCGCCCATCGGGAGGCGGTGGCACTCACCTCCGAGGGGCACCGGATGCTCGGAGTGCGGCTGCTCAACCTCGGTGCGGCGCTGGGCCTGCGTCACCAGCTGACCGAGGACGGCGAGGACCTGCTGGAGGCCCAGGAGTGCCGGCGTCGGGCCGCCGCGCTGCCCGGCCTGGGCCGTGCGCACCGCGCGGCGTTGCTGAGCTCGACGGGGATCGGTCTGGTCATCGGTCTCGAACGCGCCGCCGATCCGGTCGGCGGGCTCGACGAGGCGGTACCGCTGCTCAGAGAGGCGCTCGCCCTCACCCCGGAGGACGACCCGCTGCTGCCCCGTCGGCGCCACAACCTCGCCATCGCCCTGATGGCACGCTTCGCACGGACGCCGCGGACCGGCGACGCCCGCGAGGCGCGCGAGCTGGCCGACGCGGTGATCGCGGCGCTGCCCGCGAACTCGCCCGAGCTGGCGGGTGCTTTGACGGTGGCGGCGGGGGCACGGCTCCTGACCCCCCGCATCCTGGTGTCGTCCGCGCTCCGCGACGAAGTGGTCGCGCTCTTCCGCCGGGCCGTCGAGGCCACCCCGCCCGGTCACCCCCACCGCACCTTGCGCCTGTCGAACCTCGGCCGCATGCTGAGCGACCGGAGGCCCGGCCGCCGTCGCCGCGGATCCGACCTGACCGCGGCGGCCGACGTGTTCCGGTCGGCGGCCCTGGAGCAGCAGTGCGCGCCCTCCCTGCGCATGGACGCGGCGCGGGCCTGGGGCGATGTCCGGGCGGAGCTGGGCGACTGGGAAGGAGCCCTGGACGGGTACGCCCTGGCGGTCGACCTGTTGCATTCCGTGGCGCCCCGTCATCTCGTCCGCGACGACCAGGAGTTCCTGCTGAGCGGGACCGTCGGGCTGGGTGCCCGGGCGGCGGCCTGCGCGGTGCGCTGTGGCCGGCCCGGGCTCGCGGTCGGACTGCTCGAACAGGCCAGGGGCGTGATCCTCTCCCACGCCTTCGACGCCGACAGCGATCTGACGCGGCTCCGGGCGACCGCCCCGGACCTCGCCGACCGCTTCGAGGAGCTCCGGGAGGCCCTCGACACCGCGACCGGCACCCGGGAGTTCCTCGAAGAACGACCGCCCGGCCCCGACGCCCGCGCCGATCTGCGGCAGCGGCTGGCGGCCGAGTGGCGGGACCTCACGGACCGGATCCGCGCCGAACATCCCGAGCTGGGCATGCTGCGTCCGGTGCGTGAGTGGGGCGAGCGCGAACTGCGCGCGACCGCCGCGGCGGGCCCGGTGATCCTGGTCAACATCTCGCCGTACGGCAGCGACGCCCTGGTCGTCACCGAGCACTCCATCGACGCCGTGCCCCTCCCCGGGCTCGACCAGCGGACGACGGCGGCGCGTCGGCGCACCTTCCAGGACGCACTGGTCCGCATCGAGACACCCGGGACCTCCCGCAAGCAGTCGCGTCGTGCCCAACAGGAGGTACGGGAGACCCTCGCCTGGCTGTGGCGGGCGGTCACCGGTCCGGTCCTCGACCGCCTCCCCGAGGCCACCCGCGTGTGGTGGTCGCCCGGCGGTCTCCTGGGCACGCTGCCCCTGCACGCGGCGGCCCCCGTCGACGCCGCGGGCGCCCTGGACCGGGTGGTCTCCTCGTACACACCGACACTGCGGGCCCTGCACCACGCCCGTCGCCGCGCCGCCCGCCCGGCGGGCGGCGGCACGCTCGTGGTCAGCGTCGCGGGGGCCACCGGCCAGGCCCCGCTCCCGGGCGCACGCCGGGAGGCGGACCAGCTGGCCAGCCTCCTCCCCGGCGCCTCGCTGCTGGCGGACGCGGACGCCACCCGCTCCGCGGTCGTCTCCGCCCTGCACCACCACGCCCACGCCCATTTCGCCTGCCACGCCCTGGGCGACCCGGAACGTCCCTCCGGCAGCAGGCTCGTCCTGCACGACCACACCGCGCACCCGCTGACCGTGCGCGACCTGGCCCGGCTGCGGCTGCCGTCGGTCCGGCTCGCCTACCTCTCCGCCTGCGACACCCTGCGCACCAGCCCCGAGCTCGCCGACGAGGCCGTGCACATCGTCAGCGCCTTCCAGATGGCCGGCTTCCCCCACGTCGTCGGCTCGCTGTGGCACGTCGACGACGCCATCGGGGCCGAGGTCGCGCTGAGCGTCTACGAAGCGCTGAACACGGGCGACGGCGCACTCGACGTCGCCCGTGCGGCCGAGGCCCTGCACCGGGCCGTGCGCACCCTGCGCGACACCTATCCGCGGACCCCGAGCCTGTGGGCCTGCCAGGTGCACGCGGGGCCCTGAGGACCGGGCGGCGGCCTCAGACCGGCTTGCGCCACACGGAGACGTGCTTCGTGGAGTCCTCGGTGAACGGCTCCCCGCTCCAGTCCGCGACGCGTCGTTCCCGTTCGAGCCCCGCGAGCCGTGCCATCAGGTCGAGCTCCGCCGGCCAGGCGTACCGGTGCCGGGACTCGCCGCGGCGGTAGCGGCCGTCGTCGCCGTCGCGGGTGAGGTGGTGCGAGACGAGGATCTGCTCGGCCAGATCGAAGGTGTCGAAGCCGAGATGTCGTTCGGAGACGTCGAACGGCACCGCGACCTGTCCGGGCGGAAGGAACCGCAGCGGCGGTACTTCCAGCTCGACGACGAACCGGCCGCCGGGGGCCAGATGGCGGGCGGCGTTCCGGAAGCACTCGACCTGCTCGTCCTGGGTGAGCAGGTTGGTGATCGTGTTGTACACGAGGTAGACCAGGCTGAACTTCCCCGGGACGGTGGTCGTGGCCATGTCCCCGACGGCGACCGGAAGGGTCTCCTCGTCCACCTTGCGCCGCAGGACCGCGGCCATGTGTTCGGACAGTTCGATGCCCACGACCGGCACGCCGCGTTCCCGGAGCGGGACGCCCACCCGCCCGGTTCCGACGGCGAACTCCAGTGCCCGGCCGTCCCCGGCGAGTTCGGCGAGGAAGTCGAGAGTCGGTCCGAGGAAGGCGGGCGAGGACCTCTCGCTCTCCTCGGCGTCGTAGCGTTCGGCGGTCGCGCGGGTCCACAGCTCGCTGCTCGTCATGGGCGGTCACTGTGCCGGAGGCGAGGGGCGATGTCGACGTGTTTTCCATTCGGGTGGGCCCGGCGCGGGCGGTGCCGGGGCTCCTGGTGAGGGCGGTGCCGGGGCTCCCGGTGAAGGATGCGCCGACCCATGCGCTCGAACCCGTCCGTTTTCCGGTCGAAGCGGATGATTCGCCGAACATTCGGCGGTGATTTTGTCTGAGGTGTCCGATATCCGAGCATGGAGGAAATCCCCGGGCGATGACCACGGCAGAGGTGTGCGCCCGCGCACCCGCCCGCTGCCGTGGCGCCGCCCGGGGGCCGTGACGCGGCCCGCGGGGGCGGGCGACGGCATCCCGGAAGGACGAAAGGCACACCACCCATGCGCGACACCGGAACCGTTCCACCATCGGCTCCGGCCCCGGCCTCCGCGGCCTCGCCGGGGTCCTCGCGGCCCCCGGAGCGGGAAGGGGACGGCCGGCACGCCCGACGCTTCGGGCTTCCGGTGGCGACCGCCCTGGTCATGGGCAACATCATCGGCGGCGGCATCTTCCTGCTCCCCGCGTCCGTCGCCCCGTACGGCACCATCAGCCTCGTCGCCTTCGGAGTGCTCACGCTCGGGGCCATCGCGCTCGCGCTCGTCTTCGGACGGCTCGCGCGGCGCGACCCGCGCACCGGCGGGCCGTACGTCTACGTGCGCGAGGCATTCGGCGACTTCGCGGGCTTCCTGGCCGCCTGGTCGTACTGGATCACCTCCTGGGTGAGCAACGCCGCGCTCGCCGTCACTGCCGTGGGCTACCTGGACGTGCTGCTGCCCCTGCACGGTTCGCCGTGGCCGATGATGACCGCCGCACTCGTGGTGCAGTGGGCGCCCGCCCTCGCCAACCTCGCCGGGACCCGCTACGTGGGCGCGGTGCAGCTCGTCTCCACCGTGCTGAAGTTCGTGCCCCTGCTGCTGGTCGCGGTCGGCGGGATGTTCTTCTTCGACGCGGACAACCTCGGCCCCTTCCGGGCCACGGGCGGCAGTGCCCTCGGCGCGGTCTCCGCGTCCGCCGCGATCCTGCTCTTCAGCTATCTCGGCGTCGAGTCGGCGGCGGTCAGCGCGGGGGAGGTGCGCGACCCCCGGCGCAACGTCGGCCGGGCGACGGTCCTCGGCACGCTCGGTGCGGCGCTGGTGTACCTGCTGGGCACGCTCGCCGTCTTCGGCACCGTCGCGCACGACGAGCTGCTCACGTCGAAGGCGCCCTTCACCGACGCCGTCGACGTCATGTTCGGCGGTACGTGGGGCGGCGCGGTGGTCGCCTGCGCGGCGCTCGTGTCGATCGTGGGCGCGTTGAACGGCTGGACGCTGCTGAGCGCCCAGACGGCGTACGCGGCGGCCCGCGACGGGCTGTTCCCCGACCGCTTCGTGGTGAAGCGACGCGGAGTGCCCACCTTCGGGGTCGTCGTCGCGGCCGTGCTCGCCTCCCTGCTGACCGTCTACAACTACATGGCCGGGTCGGCCCGGGTGTTCGAGATCCTGGTGCTGATCACGACCTTCACCGCTGCCGTCCCGTACCTGCTGGCGACGGCGGCCCAGCTGTACTTCCTCGCCTCGGGGCGGCGCGACCGGGTCCGCCCGGCCCGCCTCGCCCGTGACGCCGCGCTCGCCCTCGCCGCCTTCGGCTTCTCCATGTGGCTCCTCGCGGGCTCCGGCTACGCCGCCGTCTATCAGGGCGTGCTGTTCCTCTTCGCGGGAGTCCTCGTCTACGCCTGGATGTCGGCCCGCAAGGCGCGCGCCTGACCCCGCCCGCGCCCGCGTCCCCGGTGTCCGGCGCGTGATGTCCGACGCCGGTCCGCCGTGCGCGTTCAGCGCACCGAGGCGGTGGGCGGGCGCTCGCGCAGGGCCCCGTAGGCGAAGAAGTACGCAGGCAGACGGTTCAGCCACCGCGAGGTCGTGACGAGCTCGCTCAGCCGCTGGGCGCGCCTCGCGTCGCCGAACGCCGGGCGGCCCGAGAGGACCGGTTCGATGATGTTCGTGTGGGCGAGGCGCTGAAGGGTCTGCGTCGCGACGGTCGTCGGCAGACGGCGGCGCTGGATCCGGCGCACGGTCCGCAGACCGACCGCGCCCTCGCGCAGCGGCCCGACGAGGTACCGGGCGGCGGCCACCGCGTCCTCGACCGCGAGGTTGATCCCGATGCCGAACACCGGTGACATCGCGTGCGCGGCGTCGCCGATGCACAGCAGTCCGGGGCGGTGCCAGCGGTGCAGGCGGTCGAGCCGTACGTCGAGCAGTTTCACGTCGTCCCACGAGCCGAGCGTGTGCACGCGGTCCGCGAGCCAGGGGACGCCGGCCGCGAACTCGCCCCGGAACCGGTCGAGGCCGGCGGCGCGGCGCCGCGTGTCGGTCCCCTTCGGGATCATCGTGGCGCACTGCCAGTAGTCCCCGCGGTCGATCATGGCGCTGAAGAACCGGTCGCCGACGCCTCCCACGAGCCCGTGCGGGTCGCCGTCCCGCCGCGGCAGCCTGAACCACCAGGCGTCCATCGGACAGGCGAAGCTCCGCAGCCCCAGTTCGGGCAGCGACCGGGCCAGCGAGAACCGGCCGTCACAGGCGACGGTGAGCGTGGCGCGCAGCTCGCCGACGCGGCCGTCGGACGTGCGATACCGCACCCCGGTGACCCTTCCCCGAGCCCTGCGCCCCGCGCGGCCGGGACGTGAACCGGTGCGCTCCCACAGGAACCCGATCGCCTCGGTGTTCATCCGGAGAGAGAAGGACGGCTCCCGCGCGGCCTCGTCCACGAGGAGGTTCAGCAGATCCCACTGCGGCACCATCGCGATGTAGTTGTACGGGCCGCGCAACGCGCCGATGTCCCCGACGGTGACCAGCGAGCGGTCCGGTCCGAGGGGCACCTGGACCGTCGTCACCCGACGCTGCGGCAGCCGGCCGAACCGTCCGGCCAGGCCCAGGTCGTCCAGCAGCCCCAGGGTGGACGGATGCACGGTGTCGCCGCGGAAGTCGCGCAGGAAGTCGCCGTGCTTCTCCAGGACCGTGACCGCCACCCCCGCCCGGGCCAGCAGCAGCCCGAGGACCATTCCGGCGGGCCCGCCGCCCACCACACAGCATGTGGTCCGTTCCATGGCCGCCGCTCCCTCCGGTGCAGTCCCCGGGCCGGTGATGACAGGGGACGTATACCCGCGGCGGCGCCGGTCGACTGCCCGGCGAAGCGGTGGTTCCGGTCGGCGGACGGCCGCCGCCGGACACGACGGCCGCCCCCGGGGGCCTCGCTGACGCCCTAGTGGATGAACCGCGGCAGCCACTTCGCCCGGTAGTCGGGGTGGCCCGCGTGTTCCGCGGCCAGCTGCCGCACGGCGAAACCGAGACCGACCGCGCGACCGGACGAGAAGTCGTGGTCGGGACGGTCGGTGTCCTGGTCGGCGACCTCCGCGTACTCGTTGAGGAGAACCCTGCTCGTCTCGATGCGACGACGGGTGCGCGCGGGGTCCTGGAGGGCGATGTGCTGATCGAAACCGTGACCGCGCAGGCTGAACGTGATGGCACCGGTCCGGTCGTGGACCTCGCCGGACATGCCGGACGGGCAGCGCCAGGTGTCCCCGCCGGCCGCCTGGGCGATCCGCTCCTCCTCGGCGAGACGCGCCCGAACGAATTCGATCATGTCGGAGTTGTCTGTCATCGGGGTTCCGCATCCTTCACCGTCCTGGTTCCCTGCCGGAAACCGCACCTGCTGTCCGCCCGAGTACTGTTCTTCGACCGAGGCTGCCGCTCGACGATACCGAGTCGGGGGACAGGAACTGTGCTCATGACATGGTCGGTGCCGTCCCCTCCCGCCGGGGCGCCGGTCACCTACCGCCCGGCCGTCCCCGCGCGCCGGCCGGCGCCACGGCCGGGAAGAACCGCCACCAGCGGGAAGCACCGCCGAGAGCACGAAGAACCGCCGCAAGCGAGAAGTGAAGGGAACCGCCCATGACCGCCGTGCACGGGACATCCGTGGACATCGCCGCACCGGACGGCATCGCCGACGCCTATCTGGTCCACCCGGACGACGGAGTGCCGCATCCCGCGGTCCTCCTCTACATGGACGCCTTCGGACTCCGGCCCCGGCTCAGGAGCATGGCCGACCGTCTCGCCGGAGCCGGATACACCGTCCTGGTCCCCAACGTCTTCTACCGCCACGGCCGGGCCCCGGTCGTCGAGCTGCCCGACTTCATCGATCCGGCCGCACGTCCGGAGATCTTCGAGCGCCTCGGGCCGATCCTGCGCTCGCTCACCCCCGACCTGGCGATGCGCGACGCGGACGCCTACCTGAGCCGGCTGGCGGACTGCCCCGCGGCCGCCGACGGGCCCGTCGCCGTCACGGGGTACTGCATGGGCGCCGGCCTCGCCCTGCGCACCGCGGGCACCTACCCGGACCGGATCGCGGCCGCGGCCGGCTTCCACGGCGCGCAGCTGGCCACCGAGTCCGCCGACAGCCCCCATCTGCTCGCCGACCGGATCACCGCGGAGCTGTACTTCGGCCACGCCGACGAGGACCCCGCGCTGCCGCCCGAGCAGGTCGCCCGCCTCGACGAGGCCCTCACCGCGGCGGGCGTGCGCCATCGAGGCGAGATCTACGCCGGGGCACGGCACGGATTCACCCAGGCGGACACCGCCGCGTACGACCGCGACGCGGACGAACGCCACTGGACCGCGCTGCTGGCCCTCCTGGACCGCACCGTCGGACCGTCCCGCGCCTGAGAGCCTGTCGGGGGACCTGTGACCGGTGCGGCCACACCCCGGCACGCACGTTTCCGGCGCCTTGGCACCGCATGCGCCGTGCCGCGTCCGGTTTCCGGCCCGAGGGCACCCGGCAGGTTCTGAATCGCGGCCCGCGCGCCCGGGACATACGGTCGGCACGGGGCACGGTGCGTGCCCCGCTGTGCCGCGCCGCTCCCGGGCGCGCCGCCCCGTGGCCGCGCGCCGACGGCCGTGGAACGCCCGGAACGCGGAACCGGACCGTCGGGAGGCGGCGGACGGGAAGCGGAGGACCGGACGAGAGGAGGCCGTGATGACGGCCGAGAACACCCGCACCGCCCTCGGACCCGACAGCGGCCTGGACGAGGTCTTCGAACTGGCCCAGCAACTGCGCGTGGACTCCGTCCGCTCCAGCACCTTCGCCGGTTCCGGGCACCCGACCTCCAGCCTGTCCGCCGCCGACCTGATGGCCGTCCTCATGACCCGCCATCTGCGCTACGACTGGCAGCACCCGCACAATCCCGCCAACGACCACCTGATCTTCTCCAAGGGGCACGCCTCGCCCCTGCTGTACGCGATGTTCCTCGCCGTCGGCGCGATCGGCGAGGAGGAGCTGATGACCACCTACCGCCGCGCCGGCTCCCGCCTCCAGGGGCATCCCACTCCGGTGCTGCCCTGGGTGGACGCGGCCACCGGATCGCTGGGCCAGGGCATCGCGTACGGGGTCGGCATCGCGCTCGCCGGACGCGACCTGGAGCACGAGCCGTACCACGTGTGGGTCCTGTGCGGCGACAGCGAGATGACCGAGGGCTCGGTGTGGGAGGCCCTGGACAAGGCGGGCCGCCACCGTCTGGCCAACTTCGTCGCGATCATCGACGTCAACCGGCTCGGCCAGCGCGGTCCCACGGAGCTGGGATGGGACACCGGCGCCTACGCCCGCCGCGCCGAGGCGTTCGGCTGCCGCGCCCTCGTCGTCGACGGCCACGATCTCGCGGCCGTCGACGAGGCCCTGACCACCGCGCGCGACGGGCAGGCCCCCACCGTCGTCGTCGCCCGCACCGTCAAGGGCCAGGGCGTCTTCGAGATCGCGGACGCGGAGGGCTGGCACGGCAAGGCGCTGCCCGACGACCTCGCCGCCCGTGCCGTCGCCGAACTCGGCGGCGTACGCCACCTCACCGCGCGCGGCCACCGGCCGCCCGCGGCCCCCACGGTCGCCCCGCCCGCCCCGGTGCGGGTCGTGCTGCCGCAGTTCCGGACCGGCGAGACCGTCGCGACCCGCGTGGCCTTCGGCAAGGCGCTCGCCGCGGTCGGCGACCGGCCCGACATCGTGGCCCTGGACGCCGAGGTGGGCAACTCCACCCACGCGGAGGACTTCGGCAAGGCCCACCCCGAACGGTACTTTCAGACCTACATCGCCGAACAGCAGATGATCGCCTCCGCGGTCGGCATGGCCGCGCGCGGCTACCGTCCCTACGCCACCACCTTCGCCGCCTTCCTCACCCGGGCCCACGACTTCATCCGCATGGCGGCCGTCTCCGGGATCTCGATGAGCCTGTGCGGAACCCACTGCGGGGTCGAGATCGGTGCCGACGGGCCCTCCCAGATGGGTCTGGAGGATCTCGCCATGATGCGCGCCGTCCACGGCTCCACCGTGCTCTACCCCTCCGACGCCACGTCCACCGCCGCCCTGACCGCCGCCATGGCCTACCTGGACGGCATCTCCTACCTGCGCACCACCCGGGGCGCCTACCCCGTCCTCTACGCACCCGACGAGACGTTCCCCGTCGGCGGTTCCAAGACCCTGCGTTCCGGCCCCGCCGACCGGGTCACCCTCGTCGGCGCGGGCGTCACCCTCCACGAATGCCTCGCCGCGGCGGACGCGCTGGCCGCCGACGGTGTCCCCGCGCGCGTCGTCGACCTGTACTCCGTCAAGCCGGTCGACCTCGACACGCTCGCCCGCGCCGCCCGGGACACCGGAGCACTGGTCGTCGCGGAGGACCACCACCCCGAGGGGGGCATCGGCGAGGCCGTGCTGTCCGCGCTCGCCGCGCAGCGGCTGACCCCGGTGTTCGCCCATCTCGCCGTACGCGACCTGCCGGGTTCCGGGACCAGCGCCGAACTGCTCGACGCGGCTGGCATCTCCCGCACCCACATCGCGCGGATCGGTCGGGAGCTCGCCGGCCGTCGAGCCGGCGGCTGAACGGGGCGCGGCGCCGGGGAGACCGCTTTCGCACGCGGCGGCGGATGCGCCTGAGGCGGGGGCCCGCCCGGGCCGGCGTGGCGGCGATCGGGGAGTGCTCGTCCATGGCCCCCTTCCACCCGCCCTTTCCCGGAAACCGCAACGCGGTCTGCCGTCGCGTCGACGGAAGACGCGGCATCGGGCCCGGAGGCGATCGTCATGATCGAGACGACGGACGAACGGAACGACGAAGCGGTGCACCACCGCGGCGCGTCCGTCGTGCGGCGCGCCGCGGTGGCGGTCTTCGCGAAACCCACCCGTCACATCCGCCCCAAGTCGCTTATCGTCTGGTGGGATTGACCGGCGAGCGCGACGGCGCCGCCGGGACGGGGACGACGACGAGGAGGACGACTGTGCGCTGTCGCGCGCTGGGACGCAGTGGGCTGTCGGTGTCCGAGATCGGTTACGGCGCCTGGGGCATCGGCGAGTCCGCCTGGGTGGGGGCCACGGAGAGCGAGTCCGTGCGCGCCCTGCACCGCGCCGTCGAACTCGGCGTCAATTTCGTGGACACCGCCCGGGGTTACGGCGAGAGCGAACGGATCGTGGGCCGGGTCGTGCGTGAACGGTCCGGCGACGAGGTGCTCGTCGCCACCAAGGTGCCGCCGAAGAACCAGATGTGGCCGGCCCCCGAGGGCGTCGATCCGGCCGAGACGTTCCCGGGCGAGCACATCCGCGAGAGCCTGGAGACCAGTCTGCGCGTATCCGGGCTGGACCACTTCGACGTGCTGCAGTTCCACGTCTGGAGCGACGACTGGGTCGGCCGCGGCGACTGGCTGGAGACGATCACCACGCTCAAACAGGAGGGAAAGATCCGCCTGTTCGGCGTCTCCGTCAACGACCACCGGCCCGACAGCGCGCTCGCGCTCGTACGCAGCGGCGCCGTGGACAGTGTGCAGGTCATCTACAACGTCTTCGACCAGGCACCGGCCGACGAGCTGCTGCCGGCCTGCGCGGAACACGGCGTCGGCGTGATCGTCCGGGTGCCGCTCGACGAGGGCGGTCTGACCGGTCGCATCACCGCGGGCACGACGTTCCCCGAAGGGGACTGGCGCGGGCGGTACTTCCGCGACGACCGCCCGGCACAGGTCGAACGGCGCGTGGCCGCGATCGCCGCCGACCTCGGTGTCGCGACGGACGGGATCGCCGAGTGCGCCCTGCGGTTCGTGCTGAGTTCGCCCGAGGTCTCCACCGTCATCCCCGGCATGCGCAGCGTGCGCAACGTCGAGCGCAACACGGCCGTCAGCGACGGGCGTTCGCTCACCGCGGCGCAGCTCGCCGTGCTGTCCCGGCACCGGTGGCAGCGCAACTTCTATTCCTGAGTCACGGGTTGCGACCGACACGTGAGCACGGCCCGCACCCGAGCGGGCCGCGCCCGCCGCGCCGACTCGGGCGCGGAGAACGACGACGAACCAGGCGGTGGAGCATGAACCAGCGGGAGACCGAACGGGTCGGCGGCCGGGCCCATTCGGCACGGGTGTACGACTGCATTCTGGGCGGCAAGGACCACTACGAGGTGGACCGCCTGGCGGCCGAGGCCTCGTTGAGGGCCTGGCCCGGTCTGCGCACGAGCATGCTGGCGAACCGGGCGGCGATGCGCCGCATGGCGCACTGGCTGGCGACGGAGGCCGGGATGCGCCAGTTCCTCGACATCGGCACCGGCATCCCGACCGAACCCAACCTGCACCAGGTCGTGCAGGGCGTGGCCCCCGAGGCGCGGATCGTCTACGTCGACAACGACCCGGTCGTCCTCGCGCACGCCGACGCACTGATGCGCAGCACCCCCGAGGGCCGGACCGCGTACATCCAGAGCGACATGAACGCCCCCGGCGCCCTCCTGGCCGATCAGGTCCTCCACCGGACCCTCGACCTGACGCGGCCGGTCGCGGTGACGGTCATCGCGATGCTCCAGTTCGTCGCGGACGCACAGGGCCTGGTCGAGACGCTGATGGAACCGCTCGCACCCGGAAGCCATCTGGCGATCACGCTCGCCACGGCCGATCTCGCGCCGGGTTCGGAGGCCCTCGCGCGCGAGTACACCGAGCGCGGCATCCCCATGCACCTGCGCGACCGGGCGGAGGTCGAGGGGCTGTTCACCGGATTGGACCTGGTGGATCCCGGTGTCGTGCCGATGACCTCGTGGCGGCCTCCGGCAGGCGAGGAACCGCCCGCCACCACGACGAACATGTACGCCGGAGTGGCGCGCAAGCCCTGACCTCCCCGGTGGCCCGCTCCGGGCACCGCGGTCCTCGCTCCCGGTCCGGTACCCCTCGGGGGCGCAGGACCGGGAGCGTACGCGTAGCTCGTCGGGCAGGCCGTGGACGGTGCCGACGCCGTCGCCAAGGCCGCTGAACTGGCCCCCGACGTCGTACTGATGGACATACGGATGCCCGGGGTCCGCGGCATCGAGGCGACCCGACGCGTCACCGCGTCGTCGTCCGCCACCGGGTGCTCGTCCTGACCACCTTCGACCTCGACGAGTACGTGTACGAGGCGCTGCGCGCCGGAGCGTCCGGCTTTCTGCTCAAGGGCGCCTCGCCCGGGCGTCGGCACCCGCGCCCTTCCGGGAACGTCAGACCCGCAGCTCGCCGTCGCGCACGACCACTCGGCCGCCGGAGATCACGAGCTGTCGGCGCGGCGCGCGGACGAGGGCGTCCTGCGTGTTCTCGGCGTCGACCAGGACGATGTCCGCGCGTGCCCCCGCGACGAGGTCGTGGACCGCTCGATGGACGAACCCGGCCGCGCGGGTGGAGGCCAGCTCCACCGCGTGGACGAGGTCCTCGTCGGTGCGCAGGCCGTGGAGCCGTGCGAAGCCGAGCGCGACGCGCAGCAGGTCGCCGTCGCCGTAGGGCGACCACAGATCGCGGATTCCGTCGGTGCCGAGACCGAGCGGGATGCCGCGTTCCCG
Organism: Streptomyces sp. CB01580; assembly: GCF_001905795.1. Taxonomy (GTDB): domain Bacteria; phylum Actinomycetota; class Actinomycetes; order Streptomycetales; family Streptomycetaceae; genus Streptomyces. The sequence continues at coordinate 513,982 of NZ_LIXJ01000003.1, read as the reverse complement.
CATCCCGAGCCAGGGGAGCGGCGCGGTGCGGGGCGGGGCCACGGTCGTCCAGGCGATGCCGGTCTCCGCGCAGCCGTCGAGCAGGTCCTGCCGGCGCTCCGCCGGGAGCTCCCCGAGGGCGAAGCCGTGGGAGATCGTCACCCTGCCGTGGAGCCCGGAGCGCCGGGTGCGGTCGATGATGAGCTCGAACTGGAACGCGCCGAGCTCCCCGCCGTCGTGCAGATGGATGTCGAGGCCCACGTCACGCCGCTCCGCGACCGCGAACAGTCCGTCGAGCTGTGCCACGGGATCACGGTCGACGGACGCGGGGTCGATGCCGCCGATGCTCGTCGCTCCGGCCGAGGCCGCGCGGTCGAGCAGATCCAGCACCCCGGGACGGCGGACCACGCCGTCCTGCGGGAACGCGACGATCTCCACCTCGATGGCACCGCCGAGGGAGTCCACCGCCTCGCGAACGGTCTCGATCCCGCGCAGCCCGACACCGAGGTCGACGTCCACGTGGCTGCGTACCGCCGTCGTGCCGTGCCGGAGGAACTCGCGGAGCACCGCCGTGGCCGAGGCCGCGTTCGGGATACCAAGTCCGTCACGCGTCGCGCGTTCGTGAGCGATGCGTCCCTGCGTCGTGGCCTCGCCGCCGTACGGGACCCAGGGCTGCCCCCACCAGCTCTTGTCCACATGGGCGTGTGCGTTGATGAAGCCGGGCAGTGCCAGGAGCCCGCCGCCGTCGATGCGTTCGCCGCCGACGCTCGCCCGGCCCGCGGGCACCACGGCCTCGATCGCGGCCCCGGACATCACGATGTCCACGGGTTCGGCGCCCCAGGGGCGGACGTTCACCAGAGTCGCAAGGGCCATGGAGGGATGGTATGCCAAATGGGCCCTTGAGGGGTGGCAAGCTCCCTCGCGACGGCCCGGGGGCCGCCGCGAGGCGCGGGAGTCAGTCGCGCGGGTCGACGCTTTGTCCGGAGTCCTTTGCGCGCTTCTCCTTCTGCGCCTGCTTCTCCTTGATGCGGACCGTTTCCTTCCGGACCTCCGCCTGGGTGGTGCGCTCCCGCTGGAGCCAGTCGGGGTTCTCCTTCTTCAGTTCCTCGATCTGCTCCGTGGTGAGCGCGTCCGTGATCCCGCCGCGGGCGAGACCCGAGATGGAGACCCCCAGCTTCGCCGCGACCACGGGACGGGGGTGCGGGCCGTTGCGTCGCAGCTCGCGCAGCCACTCGGGCGGATCGGACTGCAGCGCGTTCAGTTCGGTGCGCGAGACGACACCCTCCCGGAACGCGGCGGGGGTGGCCTCGAGGTACACGCCCAGCTTCTTCGCCGCGGTCGCGGGCTTCATCGTCTGGGCGGTCTTGTGCGACGTCATGGTGTCCAGGGTATCGAGCGTGCGCACCGCCTCTGACCAGGGCCGGTAACCTTGCGGGGTGACCAGCTCCGAAGAAGCCCCCGTGTTCCGGCTCGCCCATGCCCCGGGGGTGACGCCCGCCAAGTGGGTGCGGATCTGGCGCGAACGGCTGCCCGACGTCCCGCTGGAGCTCGTCGCGGTGCCGGCCGCCGAGGCGGCCGGCCTGCTGCGGGACGGCGGCGCCGACGCCGGGCTGCTGCGGCTGCCGACCGACCGGACGGGCCTCAGCGCGATCCCGCTCTACACGGAGACGACCGTCGTGGTGGTGCCGAAGGACCACGTCGTCGCGGCGGCCGATGAGGTCTCCACGGAGGACCTCGCCGACGACATCGTGCTGCACCCGCTCGACGACACCCTCGACTGGGAGTGCCCGCCGGGACGTCCCGCGATCGAGCGCCCCGCCACGACCGGGGACGCCGTCGAACTGGTGGCGGCCGGAGTGGGTCTCCTCGTCGTCCCGCAGTCGCTCGCCCGCCTCCACCACCGCAAGGACCTCACCTACCGGACGGTGACCGACGCCCCTCAGTCGCGGGTCGCGCTGTCGTGGCCGGAGGACGAGACGACGGACCTGGTGGACGACTTCATCGGCATCGTCCGAGGCCGGACCGTCAACAGCACGCGGGGCCGTCCCAGGACCCCGGCGCAGCCGAAGGACGAGCGCCCCCGCACGGGCGACGCACGCCGCAAGTCCTCGGCCGGCGGCGCGGGCAGGGCGACCGGCAGGTCGGCCGGCCAAACGGCCGGGAAGGGCCGACGCGGCACCTCCGGCGGCGGCACCAAGGGCGGCAGCAGGCGCGGAAGGCCCCGCCGCCGGTCCTGAGGGCTGTCCCTCGTCCCCGGCCGACGTCCTACGGCAGCCGTCGCGGGCGACGGCACCGGGACCCGACTCCGGTCGGCGGGCGGCAGCGCGACACCCGGCGACGCACGCCCCGGCTCAGCGTCCGGTCCGCGTCCTCGGTTCCGGCACGACGCGTACGACACCGTTCAGCAGGTGGTCGACGAGATCGCGCGAGGGCCGGTCCGTGAGGTTGGTCAGCAGCCGGGCGAGGGTGTTCAGCAGGAACGGCGACCCCATCACGTACCGGTTGAGGACCGGCTGGAACCCCGACCGGCTGAAGACGAGGTCGGCGGCCGCGTTGCCGAGGCGGTAGTAGCGCCCCCAGCGGCGGTTCATCTCCACGGGATAGCCGCGCAGCACCCGCTCCCTCCCGGGTCCCGGGGGGGAGGGCGAGCGCGAGCGCGGCGGTCTCGGCCGCGACCTCCCCCGCCTCCATGGCCTGCCCGATGCCCTCACCGTTCCAGGGGCTGATCATGCCCCCGGAATCGCCGACGAGGAGGAGTCCGCGGGTGTACAGGGGATGACGGTTGAAGCCCAGCGGAAGAGCCGCGCTCCGCACGGGGCCCTCGGCGTTCTCCTCGCTCAGCCCCCACGCGCTCGGGGTACGGTCAAGCCACCGGTCCAGCGCCGCGCGCAGATCGGCCGAGCCGTGCTTGCGGTGGGGCAGCGCACCCAGACCGACGTTGACCCGGCCGTCGCCCATGGGGAAGATCCAGCCGTAGCCCGGGAGGTGGGCGTCGCTGTCCGGGAAGCGCAGATCGGCCCACAGCTCCAGGTAGTCCTCGCGGGAGCGCTCCGGGCTGCGGTAGTAGCGGCGGGCGGCCGTCGCGATCTGCCTGCGCGCGTCCCGTTGCAGCCCCAGGGCGATTGCGAGGCGGGCCGATGCGCCGTCGGCGGCGACCACGATCGGCGCGCGGAACGTCAGCGGTTCCTTGGTCGCGGTCGTGGTGGCCGTGACGCCCGTGACGCGCCCGGCCCGGTCGGTCGACGGCCCGGTCACCTTCACCCCGGCGCGCAGCCGGGCCCCCGCGGCGACGGCGTGCCGGGCCAGGATGTCGTCGAAGTCGTGCCGGCTGCGGGTCAGCCCGAAATCCGGGTAGCGCCCGAGCGACGGCCAGTCGATGTGCACACGGTGGTCCCCGGCCACCCAGCGCATCCCGCGCGAACGCGTCCACCCCGGAGCCTTGATGTCGACGCCCATCCGGATGAGCTGGTGCACCGCGCGCGGCGTCAGACCGTCCCCGCACACCTTCTCCCGGGGAAAACCGGACTTCTCCAGGAGCAGGACGTCGACCCCCGCCCGCGCGAGATGGAAGGCCGCCGACGAGCCCGCGGGCCCCGCCCCGACCACGATGACCTGGGCCTCCTCGTCCGGACCGTGAACGGGCCCCTCGTCCGACGGAGACCGGTCCGGTGTCGCTTCCCGCATGGGACCCCTTCTTCCTGATTCCGCGTCGGCCGGTGCCGTACCGAGGACGGCGGCCCTGGGCCCCATCATCGATCAGGGAGGGCCGCCGCGGAACCGGGCCCGCCGCGGAGCCGGTCAGCGGCAGGACGACCTCGCCGGGCAGCGGTGGGAAGAGGTTCTCCAGGGCGATGGCGGGACCGGCCCCCGGGCCTCCCATCGTGTCGACGAGATCGGCCGCTCGGCCCGCGACACCACTCACAGGCTCCCGAACGAGCCCCAGCACTGCGTACTCCATGAACCGACTCCCGACCGGTGGTGGACGGGCGCGAGAAGTCCGTCGCGTCCCACCACCGACGCCAGGAAGCGCCGGCCGGGGCCGGTACGCGGAACACCACCGGAAGGGCTCCGGTCCTGCGCACACATCACCCTGCGGCTCTTCCTCACCGGCCAGGTCGTGCGGCGGTCCCGCGGAAGAAGCCGCGCACCGCGCCGCGCGGACTCAGTACGGCAACGGGCGGCCGGACGGGGTCCGGAGGTCGAGGGGGCGCGGCCGTGACGGCGGCTGCGGACGTCGGACGATCCTGATGCGGCCCACGGCCACCACCTCCACTCGGACTACCGGTCCTATGCCCGGCGAGCCACTTGTTCATGCAACCCCGCCCGGTCCAACCGACGGGGGAGGCACGGGTGTTGTGCACAGCCGGGACGGATGTCCGGGCGGCGTGCGGGGCGGCGCCGTCTTCCCGACGCACCGGGGACAGCACGCACACGTGCTCGCTATTCTCCCGCCATGAGCCATGGACATGGCATGGGAGGGGCGTCCCGCACGGCTCCGCGGAGCACCGGGTGACCGAGTACGTGGGCCCCTCGCCGGATGCCCGCACCGCCGAGGCGTGGCTGGTCTTCGGGACCCGGCTGCGCCAGTGGCGCAGGCGCGCCGGGCTCACCCAGGCCCAGGTCGGCGCCCGCGTCGGATACGACCACACCGCCATCAGTAAACTGGAGCACGGCACCCGCAAGACGCCGCTGCCGCTCGCCCGCAGGCTGGACGACCTGCTGACCGCGGGCGGCGACCTCCTCGGCGCCTGCGAGGCCGCGGAGGCGGAGGGGCCGGGAAGCGTCCCGGAGGACGGGCACTCGGCGCGCCGGCCGACGACCGGCGCCCGCACGGGTCCGCTGCCCGGCGAACCGGCGGGCGGCGACCTGCTCTCGATGCTGCCGCCGGACGTCGTCCTGCCCGCGCGACTGCCCACCTACGGGCTGGTGTGCCCGCTGCACGGCCGCGACGGCTGCGCCGTGCCCGCGCTGGCCGACACCGTCGCGCTGCATTCGGCCTTCTGCGAGCTGGGTCCGGCCGCCGTCGCGCGCCCGCCGCTGGACGCCGACACCGTGCACGCCCTGACGGCGCTGCTCGCGGTCTGTCTGCGCGCCGACGAGGAACGGGCCTGGCCCGGGGCGACCGCCGTGGTCGAACGCACCCTGCACGCCATGCTCCGCTGGATGGCACTGCCCGCCGCCCCGTACCAGCGTCAACTGGCGCCGCTGGCCGCAGAGTACGCGCAGTCGGCCGGGTGCCTGCGGCTGCTGCGCGGCCGCAGCGCGACGGCGATGGCCTGGCTCGACCGGTCGCTGGTCTGGGCGGACCTGGCCGGTCATGTCGGGACGGAGGTGGCCGCGCTCAGCGACATGAGCACCCTGGCGCGGCTGGAGGGTGACGCGCCCTCCGCGCTCTCCTACGGAGGCGCCGTCCGGCAGGCCGCCGTTGGGCGGGACTGGGCCGCTGCCATGAGCGACGTCTACCTGGCGCGCGGGCACGCGGTGCGGGGCGACGTCCGGCAGGCCCTGGGGCACATCGACCGCTCCCGGGCGCAGTTGGACCGGGTCGGTGAGCGGGACGAGGGGGAGGCGCCCTGGCTGTCCGTCGCCTCCGTGCGTCTGAGGGTGGAGTCCGGGGCCGCCGGTGCGCTGCGGGACCTGGCCGTCACGACCGGGGAGCGGCGGCTGGCGCTGCGCGCGGTCGAGGCGAGCCGCGCCGCCCTGGAACTGCTCCCGCCGGGTATGCGCTCGGCGCGGGCACTGCTCCTGGTGCGGATGGCCGACGCCCATGCCTGCGCCCACGACCCGCAGGCGGCGATCGCCATCGCCCGGCCCGTGCTGGACACCGCGGAGGTCACGGCATCGGCGCTGCTCGGGCACGAACTGCGGGGTCTGCTCGGCAGGTTGGCCGTCGCACGCGCCGGCCGTGCGGAGAACGACGACTTCACCCGCCGGCTGGCGGCCGTCGTCCGCTGAACGGTGAGGGCGGGGCGCGTACGCACGCGCCCCGCCCGGTGTGCCGTGCGGGCTTCGTCAGCTCGCGTTCAGTGTCACGTCGTCGACGACGAAACTGGTCTGCAGGTAGGCGTCCTCACTGCTGGTGAACCCGAGGGTGACCGTTTGTCCGGCGAACGCGCCGACGTCGAAGGTCTTCTGGACGTAGGAGTTCGTGGCGTCCGCGTTGGAGTACGTGGCGAGCGTCCTGGTGCCCAGTTTGACGGTGAGCGTGTCGTAGGCGGGGGAGCCCGCCGACTCGGCGGTGTCGGTGCGCAGGTGGAACGACAGCTGGTACGTCGAGCAGCCGGCCGGGACCGTCAGGGGCTGGGTGAGGGTGTCGGTGTGCGTGGAGCCCCAGCCGCCGAGCCACGCCATGTACGAGCCGCTGTGCGCGGGCTTCTCCGACGTCCGGTTGTTGATCACACCGTCCGTCTGGCTCCACGGCGCGACCCCGCTCTCGAAGCCGCCGTTGGTGACGGCCTGGGCCGCCTGGCAGCTGCCGCTGCCACCGCCGACGACGAGCGAGTAGGTGGTGGTGTGGGTGGCCGTGCCGGTACCGGTCACGGTGAGGGTGTAGGTGCCGGGCGCGGTCCGGGACCCGGCGGAGACGGTCATCGTGGACGAGGAACCCGACTGCACGGAGGCCGGGTCGAACGAGACGGTGACCCCGCTCGGGGCGCCCGAGGCGGTCAGCTTCACCGTCTGGGCGGAGCCGCTGGTGGTCGCGGCCTTCACGGTCGCGGTGACGGATCCGCCCGGCTGGACGCTGCCGGAGGCCGGCTGCACCGCGACGGAGAAGTCGTCGACGGGCGCCGTGCTGCCGACGGAGGTCTTCCACACCGTGTAGGCGATCCCGTCGGCGCTGCGGTCGAGCGCGGTCGCGTTGATGTTGGCGGTGGTGTCGCAGGACTGGTGGTAGCAGGGGTCGTAGGAACGGCCCGCCGCGCCGCCCCACTTGGCGGCCTGCGCCGAGGTCTTGGTGTCGCTCGCGCCCGTGGCGTAGCCCGAGGTGGGGATGCCGCCCTGCTGGAAGGAGTAGTCGTCGGACCGGCCCTGGCCCTCGACGTTCTCCTCGGGGGCGAGGTTCAGCGAGTCCCAGTACTCCTTCATCGGGGCGGACGCGGCGGAGGCGAGGTTGTTGATGAAGTAGCCGCCGTTGGTCGAGGCGACCATGTCGAAGTTGTAGTACGCCTTGATGGCGGCGCGCTGGGCGGAGGTGAGCTGTCCGACGTAGAACTTCGAACCCTGCAGCCCCTGTTCCTCACCGTTCCACCAGGCGAAGCGGACGTGCTTGGTCATCGTCGGGCTCGCCTTGGCCAGGGCGAGGGCGTTCTCCAGCAGGGCGGCGGAGCCCGAACCGTTGTCGTTGATGCCGGGCCCGGCCGAGACGCCGTCCAGGTGGGCGCCGAACATGACGGTCTGGTCGGACGGGCCGCCCGGCCAGTCGGCGATCAGGTTGTTGCCGCGGTAGGTGCAGCTGGTGCAGGTCTGCTCGGTGACGGCGTATCCGGCCGCCTCCAGCTTGCCCTTCACATAGGCCACCGACGCGGTGTGACCGGCGCTGCCCGCCCGGCGGTTGCCGCCGTTCTGAGTGGCGATGGTGTTCAGCTGCGTCAGGTGCGCCTGCACGGCCGCGACGCCGATGTCGGGCACCCCGCCGCCCGGGTTGCCGCCGCCGTTGTCGACCGTGAGGGTGTACTGGGCGGTGTGGCTCTGGGAGCCGTCACCCTTCACCGTGAACGTGTACGCGCCCGGCGCGGCGGACGACGACGCGGAGACGGTCATCGTGGAGGACGCCCCGGACTGCACCGAGGACGGGCTGAAGGAGGCGGTGACGCCGCTCGGCAGACCGCTCGCCGACAGCTGCACCGTCTGCGCGTTGCCCGAGCCGGCCGTGGTCCGCACCGCGGCGGTCACCGAAGCGCCCGGCTTCACGGAGCCGGACGACGGGTCCAGGGACAGCGTGAAGTCGTTGTTGCCGTTGGAGGTGCAGGTCGGGTCGCCGCTCTGGGCGGGCACGCTGACGGCGTCCCACGCCGCCTTGGCGCGGTCGAACAGGACACAGCTCGCGTCGAGGTTCTTCGCGGCGGTGAGGGTGGCCGTGCGGTAGCGCTTGTAGGTCATCCCGCTCGTCTTGAGCAGCATGCCGCCGTAGAAGACCTTGCCGGCGCTCTGGATGCCGACACCGGTGACCGAGGAGCCGTTGCACGTCGGGCTGGCGGGCTTGCCGCCGCCCGGGGCGGAGCCCTCGGCCAGCAGGTAGAACCAGTGGTTCAGCGGACCGGCCGCCGCGTGCTCCTCGGTGTTGGGTATCGAGGAGCTGTAGCAGTTCGGGTCGCCGGTCTGCGAGGGGTTGTACATGATCCGGATCGGACCGTTGCCGACCAGGTTGATCTTCTCGCCGACGGTGTAGTCGGGATCGTCGTACGGCGCCGGCTCGTTGGTGTACGCCTCGGTCAGGGCGCCCATGATGTCGCCGGTGGCCTCGCCGAGACCGGACTCGTTGTTGGCGCCGCCGGGCGTGTACTGGTCGATGCCGTGGCCGAACTCGTGGCCCACCACGTCCATCGCGCCGATCCACTGGTTGGCGTTGTTGTGCCCGATGGAGACCGACGAGCCGTCCCAGTAGGCGTTGACGTCGTTCAGGCCGACCTTCACAGGCCAGCTGCGGCCGTTGCCGTCGTGCCCGTTGCGGCCGAGCCAGTCCCGCAGCATGTTCCACTCGTGCTGGGCCGCCCACATGACGTCGACGCAGCCGGTCTCCTTGCTGGAGGCGTTGCCGGTGCCCCAGGAGTCGCTCGACTTGCTGAAGACGCTGCCGGTGCTGTAGTCGGCGCAGCTCAGCCCGGTCCGGTTCGGATCGCGCAGCGAGTAGCTCCCGCCCGAAGCGGTGGTGTCGATGGTCAGCGGGCCGGGGCCGTTCCACTGGCTGTTGCCGGTGCCGGCCTTGACGTCGTCGTAGCTGTCGAGCACCTTGCCGTTGCCCGCGTCGACGAAGACGTGCAGGCGGCTCGGTGCCTTGGCCGTGCGTCCGGTGAGAACCGTCTCCCAGGCCAGGCGAGGGGTCCTGCCCGCGGCGCGCACCACCAGGCGGTGCGATTCCACCCGGTCCACGGCGGCGAGCCGCCCCCGCGAGACGCTCTCGGCCGCGGCGGCCGAGACGGTCGGCGTGGTCGGTACGTCGATCCGCCGGGGGAGCGCCGACTGCGTGCCGCGCACCCGGCCCTCGGAGTCGGCCATCACGACGGCGTCCCCGCCGACGACCGGCAGACCGCGGTAGGTGCGCTGGTAGGCGACGGAGTACATGCCCTCGACCCAGGGGGTCACCATCTGGCGTTCGTACCGCTCGTCCGGCCCCTTTGCCAGCGTGTCGAGACCGCTGGCGGCGGCACGGTCGGCCGCCGACACCGCGGCCTGGATCGCGGCGCGGGCGGTGGGGGCGGGCGGGGAGGGTTCGGCGGAGGCCGACTGGCCGCCGCTGACGACCAGCATTCCGGCGAGGACGGCCAGGGTGGTCCCGGCCGTCAACGGTCTGCGTTTCATCGAGGCTCCTCGGGTCGGTGGGGGCCCCGATCACGGGCAGCGGCGCGCGGTGTCGAATCCGGTTCGGCCATGTCTTCGAACCGGCGGTGTTCGGCCGAAGGCCGGGCTGCAGAAGTCGGTTCGAAGGCACGGCCTCGGCCGCCCGCGTCGCCGTCGTCCGTGATCGAGCGACCGAACACTCACATGTCGCCATGGCCGCGTCAATAAATCGCGGAGGCCCCCGGGCGACTTGGCAAGTTTGGTCAAGCCGCGTGGCCGATTCGCGCAACGGTCCCGGGAATATGCACAGTTCGCCCTGGTCCGCCGTGCCCCGACAAGGCGTCAGGGCGGGTCCGGCCGGATCGCCGGTCCTGGCGGCGTCACGGCGGTGCGCCCCTCAGTCCTGTTCGTCGCCCTCGTCGCCCTCGTCGTTCCCGCCGTCCCTGGCCGGTGGCGCCGGGGTCTCGGAGTCCCCGGTGTTCGCGGCGGGACCGGTGTTCGCGGTGGGACCGCTGTCCGGGGTGTCCGCCGGGCCCGAGTCGGGGGCGAACAGGCTCATCCCCAGGTACACGGCCGCGATGAAGGCGACCGTACCGGCGATGGCACTGGCCACCCTGGGCCGACGCCTGATCGCCGCCCGGGCGGTGGTGAGCCGCAGGGCGGGCGCGGGCGGGGCCGGCTGGCGGCGCCGGTGCCCCCCGGCCTGCGGCATGCGGTACGTCGTCGGGCCCGGGGCCTGAGGTGCGCCGCCCGTCGCCGGGGCGGGGTCGAACCGGGGCGCGGGAGCCGAGGCGTACGGGACGCCGCCCGGCGCCGCGGCGGGTGGCGCACCGTACGACGGCATGGGCTCCGGCCGGCCCCGCCACGCGTCGCTCTGGAACCAGTCGGCGACCTGCTGGGCGGTGGGCCGGTCCTCGGGCTGCTTGGCGAGCAGCCCCAGCAGGTAGGAGTCGAAGGCCGGGGGCACGTCGACGCCCCGCTGCCTGAGCGGCACGGGCGCCGTGTCGACGTGCTGGTAAAGCGTGGCGGTCGCCGTGTCCGAGCGGAACGGCGGTTCGCCCAGCAGCAGTTGGTAGATCACGCAGCCGAGGGAGTACATGTCGGACGCCGCTTCCGCGGTACGTCCCAGGGCCCGCTCGGGGGCGAGATAGAGGCTGGTGCCGACGATCTGCCCCGTGGTGGTCAGGGCGGCCGACGGGTCGTCGACGAACTGGGCGATGCCGAAGTCGCCGATCTTGACGGAGCCTTCGGCGTCCAGCATCAGGTTCCCGGGCTTGATGTCGCGGTGCACGATGCCCTGTCGGTGGGCCGCGGCCAGCCCCGCGGCCGCCTGGCCGGCGATCCGGGCGACGCGCTCGGCGTCGAGCCGCTCCTCGGCCGTGAGCAGACCGCCCAGGCTTATGCCCTCGACGAGCTCCATCACGAGGAAGAAGCGGCCCTCCCAGGCCCCGAAGTCGAAGACCGCCACCAGATGAGGGTGGCTCAGGCGGGCCGCCGTCTGGGCCTCCAGGCGGAACCGGGCGGTGGCGGACTCGTCCGCGTGATCGCCCAGCAGCAGCTTCACGGCCACCGCGCGGCCGAGCACTTCGTCTTCGGCGCGCCACACCTCACCCATGCCGCCACGGCCGATGGGGGACGTCAAGCGGTACCGACCAGCTACCAGCACCTGTGCACCATTCTCGAATTGTGGGCCGCTCCGACTGCCACGGCGCGCCCCGACCGTGATCGGGGCGAGGTGGGGGGCGCGCGGCGTGATCAGGATATCGGGCTGCCGGACCGCGACGGCACGCCCCGCTCCCGCCCGTACGGTCCGCGCGGACCCATGGGGATTCGTCGTGTTTCAGGGGGTTTCGGCTCGTGAGGTGCCGGTGGTCGTGCCGACGGCGGCCCTGCGACGCCCTCCGACCGCGCCCCGGTCCGGGCCCCGGCCCGGACCCGGTGGACCTCCGGCCCGCCGGTCGACCGGGCCTGCGGAACCCGGGTGGCTCCAGGACCCGGCGGCGCCGTCGGGGATGCCCCACGATCCCCCGATACGGCGTCAGCGACTGCCGGGCGACCGGCCCGCCGACACGTCCGGCCCCGCCGCGGCCGTGCGGCCCACCGATTCGACCAGCGGCAGCAGCCGGTGCGGCACCCGCTCCCGCAGGGCCACCTCGGTCCGCGTCCGCACCACCCCGGGCAACCGGATCAACCGCTGGATCACGTCCTCCAGATGCTCGTTGTCGCGGGCCACCACCCGGGCCAGCAGATCGCCGCCGCCCGTGGTCGAGAACGCCTCGACGATCTCCGGCACCGAGGCCAGCGCCTCGCCGACCTCGTCCAGATGCCCCTGGGTGACCTCCAGATGGACGAAGGCCAGCACCGGGTGGCCCAGCGCGGCGGGGGAGAGGACCGGCCCCGTTCCGGTGATCACACCGGTCCGCTCCAGCCGGTCGATACGAGCCTGGAGGGTGCCCCGGGCGACGGAGAGGATGCGCGCGTACTCGCGGAGGCTGGTCCGCGGCTGCTCGATGAGCAGCCGCAGGATGCGGGTGTCGAGGGCGTCCACCGCCATGCTCCGTCGGCCTCCTGTACGGGACGATCCGGTTGCGACTGTACCAATGACCCGTCAATGCCCTTGCCGGACAGACCGGGAGAGGCCGGGCAGCCCCCTCGTACCCCTAGTCCTCCGGAGCTACGGGAGAGCTTCACGCCCCGGCGTGACGCCGACTACGGGGCCGCGTCCCTAGCTTCGGTACCCGATGGCGACCCGGCCGTCCGGTACGGAAGGAAACACCGTCATGCCGTCCCCAACGCGCACCTCCCGCCTGCGTCGCGGCCTGCTCGCCGCACTGGTGGCCGCCTCGGTCTCGGTGCCCGTCGCGGGAGCCGCCGGACCCGCGGCCGTACCGGCACCCGCCCCGGCCGCACAGGACCCGTTGCGCACCGCCACCCCCGGGGCACTGGCCGAACGCTACGCCGCGACCCGCGCGGACATCCGGGCGGCCGAGCGGGCCGCCGCCGCCCACGGCGACCGCGGACGGGCCGCCGCGCTGCGCGTCATGGCGCAGCCCGGACGCCGCTTCCTCTCCTTCGACGGCCGCGACGGCGGCCGCGGCGCCGAGGTCTTCGGCGACCTGGCGCACGCGGAGCGGATCGCCGTACTGGTCCCCGGCGCGGGGATGGACCTTGACCACTACGGGCGGCTGCGCGGCGGCGGAACGGCCCTCCACGAGGAACTCGGCGACGGGACGGCCGTCGTCGTCTGGCTCGGCTACCGGACCCCCGCGACGGTGAGCCCGGCCGCGCTCACCCCGGGCCGGGCCGGCGAAGCGGCGCCCGCGCTCCGGGACTTCGTGCGCGAAATGCGCGCACTCAGGCCCGGGGCCGCGACGACCCTCCTGTGCCACTCCTACGGCTCCGTCGTCTGCGCCAGGGCCGCGCACGGACTGCCCGTCCAGGACATCGTCCTGTACGGAAGCCCCGGAACCGGCTACGCGACGGCCGCCGACCTGCGTACCACGGCCACCGTCTGGGCGGGCCGCGGCGACGACGACTGGATCGCGGGCGTGCCCCATCTGAGGCTCCGGCTCCCCTTCACGGACATCGGATTCGGCACCGACCCGGTCTCGCCCGCGTTCGGCGCCCGGATCTTCGAAGCGGGCGACGGCGGACACAGCGACTACCTGAGCCCCGGCTCCGTACCGCTGAGGAACATCGCCGGGATCGTGGCCGCGGCGGCCCCGGCCGCGGCACCCGTGGGAGACCGCCGTGCGTGACCTCGTCCGGCGGATCGACGCCGCCACCCCCGTCGACCGCGACCGTGCCGTCGACGCCCTGCGCGCCCTCGCCATCCTCGGCGTGGTCCTCGGCCACTGGCTGGTGACCGCGCTGGTCGCCGACAGCGGCACCCTGCACGGCGCGAGCCCCCTGCGCGCCATGCCCGGACTCGCCCCGCTGTCCTGGGTGTTCCAGACCCTCGCCGTCTTCTTCGTGGTCGGCGGGCTGGTCGGCGCACGGAGCCACGCCTGTGCACGCGCCCGCGGCGAGAGCCACGGGCAGTGGCTGCGCGGGCGGCTGGCCCGGCTGCTGCGGCCGGTCGTCGTCGTGCTGGTCGTGTGGGCCGTGGCGGTGGCGGCGATGCTCGCCCTCGGCGCCGACCAGGACACCGTGCTCACACTCTGCCGGCTCGTCTGGTCCCCGCTCTGGTTCGTGGCGGTCTTCGCGCTGCTGACGGCGGTGACCCCGCTGGTGACGCGACTGCACCCGCTCTGGCCCTTCGCCGTCGTCCTGATCACCGACGTCCACCGGTTCGGTTCGGACGCGCCCGGCGCGTACGCCTGGGGCAACGTGGCGGCGGGCTGGCTGGTGCCGTACTGCCTGGGCGCGGCCTGGTCCCGGGGCGAACTGCGCGGACGCAGGACCGGATGGGCCCTGCTGCTCGGCGGAGCCGCTGCCGCCGTCGCGCTCGTGCTGTGGGCCGGCTATCCGCCGACCATGGTGGGCGTGCCCGGCGAGGAGGTCTCCAACCTCGACCCGCCGACCCTGGCCGCGGTCTGCTTCGGCCTCGCCCAGTGCGGAGCGGCCCTGCTGCTCCTCGCGCCGTTGCGCAGGGTGCTGCGCCGCCCGGCGGTCTGGGCGGCGGTGGCGGTGACGAACCTCTCCGCGATGACGATATTCCTGTGGCACCAGACGGCGATGATCGCGGTCACCGTCACCGGTCTGCTGCTGGACGTCCCCCTGCCCGGCCTGCACACCCCGCCCGACACCCCCGGCTGGGTGCTCGCCCGCCTGGCCTGGCTGCCCGCGTTCGCCGTGGCCCTACTGATCTGCCGGGCGGCGTTCCGCAGCTATGAGACGGGCCGGTCGCGGGCCGGGAGCACCGCCGTACGGGAAGGGCGCCCCGCCCGGCCGAGCCGCGACGACTCCTGCCGGGTCCCCGGGCCGTAGGGTGCGCGTCGTGGATCGGGGGGACACGGGGGGACGGGGACGGACGACGCGGCGCCCGGGGCGAAGGCCGTGGGAACGGGCCGTGCGAGGGCTGCCGCGGACGCTGCGGACGCTGCGGGCGCTGCCGGGCACCCTGCGCGCGGACCTCCTGACGTCCGGGGCGGAACCGGACGGACGGGCGGGAGCGCCGCGTTGGCTGGAATGGCGGCCGGTGATCGCCGTGCCGCCGACGCTGCTCGCGGTGGGCATGCTCGTCCTCGCCACGAACCAGTACGCCTTCCACTGCCGGACGGGCATCCTGCTCGGCATCCTCTTCGACGGGGCCCGGTCCGTGTCGCTCGTCGTCGCGCTCTACCGCCCAGTCCCGGCCTGGTGGACGTCCCTGCTCGTCATGGTCGCGGTCACCCCGTTCGCCGCGAACGCCCACCAGGGCGACGTGTTCCCCTCGAACAGCGTGCCCATGGCCGGCCGTCCCCGGCGGCCCGGCCTTCCCCCGGGACGGGGCCTCCGTCGCCCAGCAGGCCGGGTCGCCGTTCCTGCCGGCCCTGCCGGTACGGCCCCGGATCGCCGTCGAGGCGCTCACGATCACGGTGCTCGCGGGACTCGGCTGCGTCGCGGGCATCCCACGCCCCGGCGGCGGCGACCTCCGCCTCGCGCTCCTGGTCCTCGTCACCACCGTCGTGGTCGGCGCCGCGCCGGGCGGACTCGGGGTGGCCCGCACCCGGCTGGTCGTCCAGGAGGAACGCACCGCGGAGGAACGCGCGCGGCGCACCCTCCTGGAGGAGCGGAACCGGATCGCCCGCGGACTGCATGTCGCCCCCGGTCCGTTGGCCCACCCCTGGCCCGGCCTGACAGCCATCGACTGGACCAATGGCCCAGTGGATCGGCCTTCGGTTGAGCCACGGTCCTCAGGGGTGTTGTGATGTACCCGTCGATGGCGCTGCGGATCTCCGCGGCGCCTTTTTCATGCCGGTGCGCGGAACCGGTGCACGAAACGGGAGCCACGTGCTGAAGAGGATGTTCGTTTCCCCGGACCCGGGCCGGCTGCGGCTGCGCGGCGCGCTCAGGGCCGTCCTCGGCATCGGCCTGGCCGTCACCCTCTGCGGACTGGCGGGACATTCGCTCGTCGCGGCGGTCACGGGCGGACTCGCCGCGCTGCTCGCGCTGTTCACCGTGCTGGACACCACGGTCAGGGACCAGGCCCTCACCACCGCGCTGCTGCCCGTCGCGGGCTTCCCCGTGCTCGCGCTCGCCGCCGTGCTCCACGACCACCCGACCGCGCGGGGCGCGGCGTTCCTCGCCGTCATGGGCCTCGGGGTGTACGCGCGCAGGTGGGGGCCGCGCGGCCACTCACTGGGCGTCTTCGCGTTCATGGCCTTCTTCACCACGCAGTTCCTCCACACACTGCCGGAGCAGCTCCCCGAGCTGTACTCCGCCGTCGCCCTCTCCCTCCTCGCCTCCTCGACCGTCCGCTTCGGCCTGTGGTGCTACGAACGACGGCTGCCGGCCGTCCCCGTACCCGTCCCGTCGACCGGCACGGGACTGGCCAGGGTGACCACCCGGCAGGCCGTCCAGGCCGTGGCCGGCGGCGCGGTCGCGCTCGCGGCGGGCCTGCTCCTGTCCGAACAGCGCTGGTACTGGGCCGTCGGCGCCACCTGGTGGGTCTTCGTCAACACCACCTCGCGCGGCGAGACCCTGGTGCGCGGCTTCCGCCGGGTCCTCGGCACCCTGATCGGCGTTCCCGTCGGACTGGCCGTCGTCGTGCCGCTGCACGGGACGCCCGTGCCCAGCGCCCTCCTCGTCGCGCTCGGCATCTTCGGGATCTTCTACACCGCCGCGGTCTCCTACACCTGGATGATGCTGTCCGTGACCGTGCTGGCCGGGGCGCTCTACGGACTCCTCGGCGTGCTCGACCCCGCCCTGCTCCTGCTGCGGGTCGCGGAGACCGCCGCCGGGGCGCTCGCCGCCGCCCTCGCGGTGCTCCTCGTGCTGCCCGTCACCACCCACGCCACCACCGACGCGTGGATCCAGCGGGCCCTGCGCTGCGTGCACGCCTGCACCGCGGAGGCCGCGGCGCGGCTGGCGGGCTCGGCGACCGCCGACCCCGCGCCGCGCATCGCCGAACTGGATGCGCTCCTCGGCCGGGTCCGGCTCTCACTGGCGCCGCTGGTGCACCCGCTGAGCCCGCTGCGCGCCCGCCGGGTCAGGGCCCGGCAGGTGCTCGCGCTCCTGGACGCGTGCGCCTGGGAAGTACGCGGACTGGCCTCCGTCGCCGCCGACCCGGAGGCGTCCCACGACGCCCGTCTCGCCGCCGCGTGCTGGCGTGTCGAGGCGTCCGTCGAGGCACTGACCGCCCCGGACCCGGCGCGGCGGGCGGACGTGCCCGGCATGCCGCCGCCCGTCACCGTCGCCGAGCCCGCACTCGCCCATCTGCACGGCCTGGAGCGGGCCCTGGCCGAACTCGCCGCGCCGCTGCGCAGTGCGCCGGGGGCGCCGCTGATCGGCGCGTGACACGGCGGGGCCGGGCCCGTACCACCCGCCGTGGCCCTGGTCCAGACCTTGACCGGCCGACTGCTACCGTCGCTCCGGAGAGACCGCGGCGGCACGCACGGCTGCGGTCCGTCGGCGGAGAGGGGCTGTGCGGTGACAAGCGGTGCGACGGGCGACGGCACGGGGCGGGCCTACATCGGATCCTTCACCTCGGCGGGCGGACGGGGAATCACCGCCGTCGCCGTGGAGGCCGGGACCGGGCAACTGAGCTTCCTCGGCGCGACGGACGCCGTCCCCGATCCCTCCTACCTGGCCGTCGGCGACGGGCCGGGGTCGGGCGGCGGGGTGCTCTACGCGGTCAGCGAGACCGAGCACGGCGCGGTGGCCGCCCTCGACATCACCGGCGACGTGCCGCGACCGATCGGCGAACTTTGGCCCGTGGAGGGCGAGGGCCCGACCCATCTGACCCTCGCGGCCGGTCAACTGCTCACCGCCAACTACGGCTCCGGCAGCGTGACCGCCCTGCCGCTGCGGCCGGACGGCTCCGTCGGCCCCGTCGGCTCCGTGCTCCGCCACGAGGGCAGCGGTCCGGACTCCGAGCGCCAACGGGCCCCGCACGCGCACCAGGTGCTGCCCGACCCTTCGGGCGCCTGGGTGCTCAGCGTGGACCTCGGAACCGACTCCGTGCGGATCTGCGCCCTCGACACCGCGACCGGCGCGCTGCGTCTGCACGGCGAGACGCGCCTGCGGCCGGGCACGGGCCCGCGCCACCTCGCCTTCCACCCCGACGGCGGCCACGCCTACGTCCTCAACGAACTCGAACCGACCGTCACCGTGTGCAGGTGGGACGCCGCCGCGGGCGTTCTGGAACCGGTCGCCGAGACGGCCGTGCTGCCCGAGGGGGAGGAGGGGGCCGAGGATCTGGTGACCTACCCGTCGGAGGTGGTCGTCTCGCACGACGGCCGGTTCCTCTGGACCGCGAACCGGGGTCACGACAGCATCTCCGTCCTCGCCCTCGACCCGGCCGGTGAGAGGGCGAGGACGGTCACGACCGTGGCCTGCGGCGGTCACTGGCCGCGCGATCTCGCGCTCGACCCCACCGGGCGGTGGCTGTACGCGGCCAACGAGCGGTCGGGGAACGTCAGTTGGTTCGCCGTCGACGCGACGACCGGCATCCCGCGTCGTGCGGGCTCGCTGGACGTCCCCGCCGCCTCCTGCGTGGTCTTCGCCTGACGGCCGCCGACACGTCCCGAGCACCACGACGGTCGGCCCGGTCCGGTTCCTCCGGACCCGGCCGGCCGTCGGGAACGAACGGCGACCCCACCGGGCGGCGCGCCCGGCCCCGGCTCAGTGCGCCGGGGCGCCCTGCGGCACGGCCGGCGTGATGCCGAGCGCGGACATGTACATCGACAGCACGAGCTTGCCGATCGCCGGGTAGGCGCCGAGCGGCTCCGCCGCCGCGCAGCCCGCCTCCTTCGCGGCGATGTCGAGCAGACCCTCGGGCACCTCGGGGCCGACGAGGTACGGGGCCAGCGCCAGCTGCGCCGAGCCCGAGCTCGTCAGCTGCTCGGCCACCGACGCGACGGACCCGTCCACGTCGAGCGCCGCGGCCATCACCGGAACCGCCAGTCGGGCGGCGAGCAGCATGCCGGTGATCCCGGCCGCCTGCACGGCCTCCTCTCCGCCCACCGTGGCCAGCACGATGCCGTCGGCCGCCGTCGCCACGGTGAACAGCCGCGCGCGGTCGGCGCGGGCCAGGCCGGCCTCGGACAGACGGACGTGGAGCGCCTCCGCGAGCAGCGGGTGCGGGCCGAGCACGTCCGTCAGCTCCACCTGCGTGCCGCTGTCCATCACGGCCTGCCGTATCTGCCTGATCAGCGCGCTGTCCGGCCCCGCGAGCAGCGGCACCACCACGGCCGACGGGCCCTCGGGGTCGGCGACCTCGCGACCCGCGGCCCGCGCCTGCTCGACGCGCGCGACGCGCTCGGCGGCGTTCTGGGCGAGGACGGACGCGAGCGTGGGGAACTCGGCGTCGTCGCCGTCGAGGTAGCCGATCAGGGCGTTCAGACCGGGCAGCTCGGAACGGGCGATGCTGATCACTTCCTCGGCCAGGCTGCGCGTGGCCGAGGAAGGGGCACCGGGGACGGCGAGAACGAGCGCCGCGGCGCCCTCGGGTGCGACCACGGGCTCCGGGCGGCGGTGCCGTCCGGACTGGCGAGGTCGCGGCATTCGTACAGGCAGGCCGGAAGCGGGCCCAGTGGGGGTGCTCATGGCGCCGCATGCTACTGGCTTCGAGTGCCTCCCCGTTCGGGGAGGGCCCAGCCAGGCGCCATCTGTCCGCTTTTATCCGATGAGAGGCTTACCGGCTGACCGTCCCGTTCTGTCGGCGCCTGTCCGGGTCATTGCGAGGCCCGTCGCCGTGTACGTACAACAGCGTCGGATGGCGGGGCAGCCGCAGATCCCCGTCGGCCGCCGCCCGTGCGATGGACAGGGCGCCGGTCAGCGGATCACCCGAACCGGGGACCGCCCGGGCCCGTGGAACCTGCCGGGACAGCTCCTCGCGCAGCGGTACGAGCAGTGGATCGCCCATCCGGAACAGGCCGCCCGTCAGGGCCACTTCGCACGGTCCGCCGTCGGCTCCGGTCTCCGGGCACACGGCCGCGGCCGCCGCCGCGATGTGCGCGGCGGCCTCCCGCAGAATGCCCGCCGCGACCGGGTCGTGACCGGCACAGGCGGCGACCTCGGGCGCGAACGAGGCCAGCACGGCGGGCCGGTCGGTGCGCGGATACAGCCGCCCCGGGAGCTCCGGCGCGGGCCCGAACACCGCCTCCAGCCGGGCCAGCAGTGCGGCGGACCCGCCGCGGCGGCCGTCGTACGCGCGCATGGCGGCGTCGAGACCGGCCCGCCCGATCCAGGCGCCGCCGCCGCTGTCGCCCAGCAGATGACCCCAGCCGTCGACCCGGCGCCAACGCGTCAGGTCCGTGCCCAGCGCGATCAGTCCCGTGCCCGCCGCCACGACCGCGCCGGGACGCTGTTCCACCGCGCCGGCGTACGCGGTCACCGCGTCGGCGGCGAGAGCCAGCAGCCGCACCCCGAGCGCGCGTTCCAGGGCAGCGGGCAGTTCGGCGCGCAACTGCCCGCCGAGGGTGGCCATTCCGGCGGCGCCGATCGCCACCGCGGCGATCCCGGAGTCGTGGCGGGCGCCCTGCCCCTCCAGCAAGTGACGGGCGGCGGGCAGCAGTTGCTCCAGAAGGTGGCCCGCGTCGATCCCCTCCGGACCGGTCCGCACCGGCTCGCCGCAGACCGCGGTGTCCAGGGCGCCGGACGCGTCCACGCTGCCCAGCGCCACCCGCAGCCCGGAGCCGCCGGAGTCCACGCCGAGCACGAAGGGGCCCGGCGCACCCGCCCCCGTGGTCGCCTTCGCCCTGGTCGCTCCCTGTGCCTCCGTCGCTTTGGAGGGCGTGTCCGTCCCCGTCGTCACGATCGCCTCCACGGGGTGTGACGCGCATCGCCGCTCACCGGCGGACGCCTGTGTGACCTCATGGACCGGCTCCAGTGCGAGGAGGAACGAGGAATGACGGCGGCAGCCTATCCCGACCGTCGCGGGTCGCCCGAGGCGGAACCGGTTGTACGGCGGATCTCCCCGTGCCGGGCGGTGGGGCCGGGAGTTCGACAGGAGGGAGGGGCGGAAGCCCCGAGGAAGGGGAATGCGGAGCCGGTGAACCCGGAGCCGGGAGCCGGGAGGCGGGAGACCGGGAACGGGAGTCCGGAGGTCGGAGCTGTCGACAGGGAGCGGGGGAGTGTCGGCTACGCCGGTAGAGTGATGTTCCGTGGCACCACGACCCTTGAATGAAGTAGTCGAGCCCGGCTGGGCCGAGGCCCTGGCCCCCGTGGCCGGACGCATCGCCGCGATGGGTGATTTCCTCCGTGCGGAGATCGCGGCCGGTCGCACCTATCTGCCCGCCGGCGCGAACGTCCTGCGCGCCTTCCAGCAGCCCTTCGACGAGGTACGGGTCCTGATCGTCGGTCAGGACCCCTACCCCACACCGGGAATGGCCATGGGGCTGAGCTTCTCGGTGGCCCCCGAGGTCCGCCAACTGCCCGGCAGCCTGGAGAACATCTTCCGGGAACTCCACACGGACCTGGGACTGGCGCGCCCGTCCAACGGCGACCTCACGCCCTGGACGCGTCAGGGCGTGCTGCTGCTGAACAGGGCACTCACCACGGCGCCCCGCAAGCCGGCCGCGCACCGCGGCAAGGGCTGGGAGGAAGTGACCGAGCAGGCCATCCGTGCCCTTGCCGCCCGCGGCAAGCCCCTGGTGTCCGTGCTGTGGGGGCGCGACGCCCGCAATCTGCGGCCGTCCCTCGGCGACTTCCCGGCGATCGAGTCCGCGCACCCCTCGCCCATGTCCGCGGACCGCGGCTTCTTCGGATCGCGCCCCTTCAGCCGCACCAACGAGCTGCTGCTCCGCCAGGGTGCCCAGCCGGTGGACTGGCAACTGCCGTGACCGGACGCCCGCCGTCGGAGCTCTTCCGGCGGCGGGCCTCCCGGCGCCGACGGGCGTTGCGCACGACCCCGGCGAGCGTTTGGCCCTCCCGGTGAGAACCGCGCGTCACCGCGGGCGGCCGGCTCCCTCCGGCGGCCGTCACGGGCCGACCACCGCCGCCCGGACGCAGAGCACGTCCGGCAGGTGGGAGGCGAGCTGCCGCCAGCTGTCCCCGTCGTCCGCGCTCGCGTACACCTCGCCGTTGCGGTTGCCGAAGTACACCCCGGCCGGGTCGGCGTCGTCGGTGCAGAGCGCGTCGCGCAGCACCGTGCCGTAGTGCGCCTCCTCGGGCAGCCCCGCCGACAGCGGCTCCCAGGTTCCGCCCGCGTCCCCGGTGCGGAACACCCGGCAACGGTGCTCGGCCGGCACCCGGTCGACGTCGGCGCTGATCGGGAAGACGTAGGCGGTGTCCGCACGATGCGGGTGCGCCGCCATGGCGAAACCGAAGTCGGAGGGCAGGGAGCCGCCGATGTCCGTCCAGCGGTCCCCGGAGTCGTCGCTCCGGAACACGCCCCAGTGGTTCTGGAGATAGAGCCGGTCGAGATCGACCGCGTCCCGGGCGACCTTGTGCACGCACTGCCCGAACACCGGATCCGGCCCGGGGAGGAAGGACGCCGACACCCCCTTGTTGGCCGGGGCCCAGCTCGCCCCGCCGTCCCCGGTGCGGAAGACCCCGGCCGCGGACACCGCGACCGTCACGGCCCCGGCGTCCCTCGGATCCGTGAGCACGGTGTGCAGCCCCTCGCCGCCCCCGCCCGGCACCCACGCGGAGCGCGTCGGATGCTCCCACAGTGGGCGGATCAGTTCGAAGGACACCCCGCCGTCCCGGGAACGGAAGAGTGCGGCCGGCTCCGTCCCCGCGTACACGACGTCCGGCGCCTCGGCCCCCGCCGGCTGCAGCTGCCAGACCCGCTCCAGTGAGGTGCCGGTGAACTGCGGGAATTTCACGGCCGGTTGCTCGGGTTCGATCCAGCTGCGGCCCAGGTCGTCGGAGTGGAAGACGGACGGACCCCAGTGCGCGCTGTCCCCGCCGACCAGCAGCCGGGGCACCCGGCCGCGCGTGTCGATCGCGATCGAGGAGATCGCCTGGGCGTTGAAATGCGGACCGTCGAACTCCCACGCGCCACCGCGCCCGCGGCCGATGAAGAGTCCCTTGCGGGTGCCCACGGTGAGCAGTACGTCGGCCATGACCGAACCTCCCGAAACGCCGTTTTGCCGGATACGCGCAAGTCTGCACCTCGTCCCCGGCGCAACCCCGCAGGGCGATTCCCGGCGATCCGCCCCTGTCGCTTCCCGGCCGGTGCCGCTACGGTGCGGGACATGCGGAAAGCGCTTTCCCAGCGCTGCGACCGACACACCGAAAAGGAGTACGCGTGTCGACCTTCGAAGGGCTTCCCGGCGCCGTCGCCGTCTCTCATCTGCGGGTCTACGATCGTCCCGCCATCGACGGGCTGCGCGGCGGGACGCCCCATCTCCATCTGGCCTGCACGGAGGCGTACGTGGTGGTCGGGGGCACGGGATCGGTGCAGACGCTCACCACCTCGGGCTTCCGGCAGACGCCGCTGGCTCCGGGCGCCCTGGTCCGGTTCACGCCGGGCACGATCCATCGCATCGTCGACGAGGACGAGCTGAGGGTCGTCGTCCTCATGGAGAACGGCGGACTGCCCGAGGCGGGGGACGCCGTCCTCACCCTGCCGCCCCACCACCTGGCGGACCCCGCTCGCTACCGATCGGCGGCCGCACTTCCCGTCGAAGGGTCCGAAGCGCAGCGGGAGCGGGCCGCGTTCGCCCGCCGGGACCTCGCCGTCGAGGGCTTCCTGGCGCTGCGCCGGGCCACCGAGGCCGGTGACCCCGGTCCCCTCGCCGCCTTCCACCGGGCCGCCGCCGCGCTCGTGCGGCCGATGGCCGGGGAGTGGCGGCGGCGCTGGCGCGAGGGGGCCGCGGCCGCCGCGGCGGCGACCGGTGACCGGCTCGACGCCCTGGCGCGTGGCGACGGCGGACATCTCGCCGCCGCCGCCGTGCACGCCGAACGGCCCATTGCCCACGGCAGGTTCGGTATGTGCGGCCGACTGGACGTCTACAGCGGCTGACCGGACGCCGCTTGCGGCGCCTCGTCGGCGGTGTCCGCGGCGGCGGACCGGGCCAGCACCCGGGTCGTGCTGCCGTCGTCCTCCGTGATGTCCCGGACGTACCGGAACCCGAGCCGGTCCAGCAGCACCAGGGACGCGGTGTTCTCGGCGGCCACCGTGGCATGCACCTCGGTGAGCCCGAGGGCATCGTGCCCGTACGCGATCAGCGCCCGGGCGATCTCGGTGCCGAAACCGCGTCCCCACGCGCCCGGCTCCAGGGCGTACACGAGCTCGTGACCGGACACCTCCTCGGTCGGCTTGATCTCCGCGTGTCCTATCAGGCGGCCGTCGTGCCGCACCGCCCATACGTCGAAGAGCTCCTGCGCGTACACCTTGCTGAAGACGCGCTGGAACATGGCGCGGTCCTCGGCCTCGGATTTCGTCCCGTCGCCCATCCATCGGGAGACCCGGGTGTCCTGGAAGAGCCCGACGAAGGCCTCTTCGTCGGCGGGGGAGTACGGCTCCAGAAGCAGCCGTTCGGTGTTCAGAGTGGGTGTTGCCATGTGTGGGACGGTATGCGGGCGCGGACCGGCCGGCAACGCAATTGCTCTACGGGCGGACCGGCGGGAAGGTTCGCCCGACACGGGACGGGCGAGCAGGTCGTGCGGGAGGAGTGCGGAGCGATGACGAGTGGTGTCGAGGACCGTGAGGGGCGCGTCGCGACCCTGGAGGTGGCCCCGGCCGGGACGGGGGTCGGCATCCGTGCCGCGGCGCCGTCGGGGGAGCTGTCCCTGGTCTGCACCCCCGCCCGCGCCCGGGAACTGGCGGCGGCCCTCGTCCTCGCGGCGGACCGGGCCGAGGCCGCGGCAGCGTCGGAACCCGTGGCCGTCCGCGCGCGGGAGCTGCGCCGGGGGGACGTGAGGGACGGCGACCGGGTCATGACGGTGGAGGCCGTCAGGGCCGCCGGGGAGACCGTCCACGTCACCTGGACGTCGGACGCCGGGCGCAGTTGGACCCAGGGGTACGACGCGGACGCCGCCATCGTGCTCCGGCGGCGCGGCTGACCGTCGCGTCGGCCGGGACGGGCGGGGCGGCGGCCCCGCTCCGTCGACGAACAGGGGGCGGTCCGGTCGGGGTGCGCGGGAGGCCGTTCCTGGTCGGTCCCCGGCGGGAATGGGCCGTGCGCCCGCGTTGTCGTACGAGAGCCGTCGTAATTTGACGAGTATCGTAGTACGGCCATTATCGTACTAGCTGCCGCCCTTCCCCTGTCCACCGGGAACACCCACCGGAACGGAGTTGCGCATGAGCGCCCTCTTCGAGCCCTTCACCCTGCGATCGCTCGTCATCCCCAACAGGGTGTGGATGGCACCCATGTGCCAGTACAGCGCCGAGCCCACGGGCCCGGACGCGGGCGTCGCGACCGACTGGCACTTCGCGCACCTCGCGGCGCGTGCCATCGGCGGGACCGGACTCGTCCTCACCGAGGCGACGGCCGTCGCTCCCGAGGGCCGGATCAGCCCGGCGGACCTCGGCATCTGGAACGACGCCCAGGTGAACGCCTTCCGCAGGATCACGGACTTCCTCAAGGCGCGCGGAACGGTGCCGGGAATCCAGCTCTCCCATGCTGGGCGCAAGGCGTCGACAGCGGCGCCCTGGCTGGGCGGCGGTCCCGTGGGCCCCGACGCGCACGGCTGGACGCCGGTGGCCCCCAGCCCCCTGCCGTTCGACGAGGGCCGTCCAGTGCCGCACGAGCTGACCGCGGACGGGATCCGGGATGTCGTCGACCGGTTCCGCGAGGCCGCCCGCCGCGCACTCGACGCGGGCTTCGAGGTCGCCGAGGTGCACGGAGCCCACGGCTACCTCGTCGGGCAGTTCCTCTCGCCGTACACCAACCGCCGCACGGACGAGTACGGCGGCGGATTCGAGAACCGTGCGCGCTTCGCCCTCCAGGTCGTGGACGCGGTGCGGGAGGTCTGGCCGGACGACCTGCCCGTCCTCTTCCGGATCTCCGCGACGGACTGGCTCACGGAGAACGAGGAGGACGAGCGCGAGGGCTGGACCGTCGACGACACCGTGCGGCTCGCCCGTGAGCTCCGCGACTACGGCGTCGACCTGTTGGACGTCTCCAGCGGCGGGAACGCGCCGGGCGTCCGGATCGAGACCGGTCCCGGATACCAGGTGCCCTTCGCCGAACGTGTCCGGGCGGAGACCTCCCTGCCCGTGGCGGCCGTCGGTCTGATCACCGAGCCGCACCAGGCCGAGAAGATCGTCGCCGAGGGCCGGGCGGATGCCGTCCTGCTCGGCCGCGAGCTGCTGCGCAATCCGTCGTGGGCCCAGCACGCGGCCCGTGAACTGGGCGCCGGACCGCGCGTGCCGGACCAGTATTTGCGCGCCGTCTGACGGGATCGGGGCGCCGCCCCTGCGTCCTGGCCGTTCCCGCGCCGCGGCGGGGCCGGGCGGCGCGCATCCGGTTCAGTGCCGCCGGGCGCGGTAGAGGTCGCGCAGCAGCGCGATCTCGGCCCCGTGGTGCAGGAGTTCCTGATTGACCCACCAGACGGTCTCCAGGAACGGGTCCTCCGGATCGCTGCCGTACGGGTACGTGCTGTGCCCCACCGTGTCCAGCGCCGCGTCGTCGGCGCCGAGCAGCGCCTCCCGCCAGGCCGTGGCGGCGGAGTCGAGATCGGTGATCGCGGTGGCGGCGTCCGCCACGATCCGGTAGTCGTCCCGGGCCAGGGTATGGGTGCCGTTCGTGTGGTCGGCGCGCAGCGTCAGCATCTCGCCGAGGTGGCTCAGCCGCCAGGCCAGAGTGGTGAAGGGCGGCGGAGAGGGATGCGGGAAGTCCGCGGAGTCGCGTCCCCACTCGCCCGCGCCGGCCAGGAGGGTGGCCGTCGGCCCCGGTCCGTCCGAGCGGCGGCGCAACGACCAGCAGCCCGGCACCGGCTCCCAGAGGTATTCCTCGTCGGTCATCGGCTCGACCGCGACGGCCGTGCCGTTCCCGCTGTCCACACAGGGGCCGGCCAGGCGGTCGACGAGTCGCCCCCGTGCGAAGTCGAACTGCTCCAGCAGTGGAACCAGGCGCGGGGGAGTCGTGGGTGACGATGCCGTCATGAGGATTCTCTCCCGGACGTTGGGAGGGGGCGTCGGACGTTGTGAAGGGCGCGGGGTGGGTGCGGGGGCGTGAGGGACGATCGAACACCGAATGGCGCGGGGGCGCCATGACTTTTTCCGTGGATGTGACCGTGCGGGGTTACGAGCTCGCCTCCAGGGTTGTCCGAACCAGGCCGTCCAGCCGCAGTACGCCGAGCACGCGCGGTGGGAACTCCCTGGCGCGGCAGGCCTCCCGCGGGACAAGTCGCTGGTCGGCGGCGTCGGACCGGTGGCCCTCGAAACGAGGGCGAGTCGCCTGCGGGAGCTCCGCGGCGGCGATCGCGTGCGCGTGACCTGCCGGTTCGTGTACGGCGAGGGCAAGACGTTCGAGGTCGTGCAGGAGGTCGTCGAGGAGGACGGCACGGTCGCGGCGCGGATCACCGGCGTGGCGGGGATGCCCGATCCGACCACCCGCGGGCCGATCGCCGATCCCGGCCGGACACCTCGCCTCGCTCGCCGACGGGCCGGACCTGCTCGGCGGTGACGCCGAGCCCGGCACCCGTCGTGGCGCCCGGCCGGAGCCGTTCGTACGTGGAACGTCGAACTACGACGGGTCTCGTATCATGGCTGACCCGGACCAAGGAGCCAGGAAGTGACGTCGTGGTGACCCCAGCGAGCGCCCCCGCGGTGAGCGCCGCGGCCGGTGGCCGTGTGCTCGACCACCCGGCGCGGGACGAGATCCGGATCGAGGGAGTGCTCCACGCGCTCGCCGATCCGATGCGGCTGCGCGTGGTCCGTGAACTGGCTGCCGCACGGATCGAGCTGCCCTGCTCGCGCATCGACCTGCCGGTGTCCAAGTCCACGTCCACGCACCACTTCCGCGTGCTGCGCGAGAGCGGCGTCGTGCGGCAGTTCTACCGAGGCACGGCCAAGATGAACGGGCTGCGCCGCGACGACCTGGATGCGCTGTTCCCCGGGCTCCTCGACAGCGTCCTCGACGGCGCGAACCGTCAGGCCCGGCGCGTCGGCGAGGGCCGGTAGCCACCACGCGCCCACCCGGTCACCGCGGCCGGGCCGGGGCGCACGGCTGCGTCACGCGGCGGGCCTGGAACTCCCGCCCGTCACCGCCGCCCACTCCACCAGCAGCCGCTGGTACTGCTCCTCGTCCTCCGGGGACAGTCGGCCGCCCGAACGCTGCCACAGGTCACGAATCTCTTTGTTCACCACGGCGGCGGTACGCGTGGAATCGGAGGGGCACGGAGAACGGGACATGCATACAGGCTAAGGCCCTGGTGTGAAAATCCGACCCATTGTGCGTCAGGGACATCCCTCACATGTTCTTCAGCCGGCGCCCGGCACCAGTCGGAGCGCCCGCAGCCCGTCCGGCCGCTCCTCCACCGGCAGATGGCGCACGAACCGCACGTCACAGCCCAGCGCCGCCGCCCCGCCGTCCGCGTGAAGGTCGTCACCGACCATCACCACATCCGCCGGATCCAGCCCCAGAAGTGTGCAGGCCGTGTGGAAGAGACGTGCGTCCGGCTTCTGGACGCCGTGCTCGTACGACAGCACATAGGCGTCGATCAGGGGGCCCAGGCCGTGCGCCCGGAAGACCGGTCGCAGGTCCCAGCCGATGTTGCTGACCACACCGACGCGGGTGCCGCTCTCGCGCAGCGCGCCGAGCACCTCCGTCGCGTCCGGGTACGGCCGCCAGGCGGCGGGATTCCTCTGCCGCTCGTACAGCGCGTCGTACAGCCCGGGGTCCGGCAGCTCCACCTGCCGGGCCAGGGCGGTGTACGCCCGCCGGTGGAGCTCCGCGCTCTCGTCGCGGGCGGCCCACAGTCCGGCCAGCTCGTCGGGAACCCGCAGGGGAGGCGGACCGCCCGGCAGCGCCCCGGCCGCCTCCAGCTCCCGCGCGCACCGCTCGAACTCGTCCTCGCCCATCGGCACCCGGCGCTCGGCGAGGGCGGCGCGCAGCCAGGACCGGACCGGTTCGATACGGAAGAGGGTCCCGGAGAAGTCGAAGAGCACACCCTTGATTCGCATGAGGGCGATCCTTTCCGGTTCAGGAACGCCGGGGCAAGGCCGCCCTTCCGCACCGCTCGTACCGGCCCCGCCGCTCGTACCGGTCGTACCCGGCGACGCAGAACCCGGCCAGGGCCGCCCCCAGCAGCCAGCCGCCCAGCACATCGCTCATCCAGTGCACCCCCAGGTAGAGCCGGGTGACGCCGACCCCGGCGACCGAGACCACCGCCACGGCCAGTGCCGCCCGCCACACCGGCCGGCCCGGACCGCTTCGGCGCAGCAGCCACAGCAGCAGGGCGCAGCTCACCATCGCGGTCATCGCGTGGCCGGAGGGGAACGCCGCGTAGTGGGCGGAATCCACCGGATCCGGCCATCGGGGGCGCTGACGTCCGACCGCGGACTTCAGCCCCTGCTGCAGGACGGTGCACAGCACGCTCGTCACGGCGACCCACCCCGCGAGCACGCGCGCGCCGCGCCACCACAGCACCACCACGGCCACCGCGATCAGCGCGCGCATGGTCCACGGATCCCACACCCAGTCGGTCAGGATCCGGTTCACATGGACGAGACCGGGTTCCGTCACCGCCCTGCGGTGCAGGGCCCGCGCGACCGAGAGGTCCGCGGCCATCAGCGGCGACCAGCGCACGGCGACCAGAACCAGCAGGACCACGGCGACTGCGGCGCAGACCGCGGCCGCGCAGAACGGTGTGACGAAGCGACGCGCTCGGGGCTGCGGAGCGGGGGGTGGTGGGGGCATGAGGCGATCTTCGCGGAAAGCCCCCCGCCCCGGCTATCGCAGCGCGCTGAGCCCCGGGAGGAAAGCCACCAGGAGCGGAATCACCGGCACCAGGGCGGCCGCCGCGGTCAGTTGCAGCCGACGGCCCGCGGTGAGCCGTTCCACCGGAGTCAGCAACCGGTTCACGCGCAGCGGCAGCTGGGCGTCGGCGGCGGGGGACGGGCCGAACACCCCCCGGTCCTCGTTGAGTTCCACCAGCGCCAGGGCGATCGTCAGCCGTCCGAACCGCTTCGACGCCACGTCGTCCGCGGCCAGTTCGACCAGCCGGTGCATCTCGTCGCGGAAGGCGGCGAACACCGGGACCTGCGGGAATCCGGTGGCCAGTGCGTCGGAACAATGCAGCAGCCAGTCGTGCCGGGCCTTCGCGTGTCCCTGCTCATGGGCCAGCACCGCATCAAGCTGACGCCCCTTCAGGCGGCCGAGCGCCCCCGTGGTGATGACGAGCTGCGGCGCCGCGCCCGGAAGCCACCAGGCACCGGGACGCTCGCCCTCCAGCACGACGAGCCGCCCGCTGCCGGGCTTCTCCCCGGGCAACAGCGGGGAGCGCACCAGCAGTTCGGCCCTGCGCCGACGCCGGCGCACGCGGGCCCGGCGCACCTCGCGGGCCAGCATCGCCGCCGTCCATACGCCGCCCAGCGCCAGCAGCACGGCCATGGCCGCGGGCCACCGGTCGTGGTCGCCCAGCGCGTACGCCTCCACCACGGCCCGCGGCGCGGGCGCGAACACGTGCCCGCGCACCGCCTGCCAGGCCGCGGCCGCGCTGAACGTCATGGACAGCGCGAAGGACAACAGCACCCCGGCCACCACGCACTGCCACACCCACAGCGCGACCACCGGCTCCCGCTCCGGCCACCGGGCCCGCGCCATCAGGCGCGGGGTCACGACAGCGGCCAGTGCACCGAGCGACAGCAGTGCGAGGGAGACCAACATGGCGTCAGCCTATGAGCGTCGAGGGGCCCGCGGTATGCCCGGGCACGGCAAGTGACGCACGCCACGGTTTGCCCCCGCGCTCCTCATACGGTGAGCAGCATCGCGAACATGGCGATCCCCATCGTCATCCGGCAGGCGAGAGCGAGCTCCGGCCGTGCCGCCCAGCCGACCCCGGTCGGTCCGCCGATTCCGTTCCCGGCCGGTCCGCCGCCCGCGGTCACCGGTATCAACCGGGCCCCCGCACGCAGTACATAGGCCGCGAAGTAGGCCAGCAACAGCCCGGTCAGCAGGGGTATGCCCCCGGCCGAGGCGGCCGTGGCGTGATCCGCGTGCCCGCCGTGACCGTCCGCGCCCCCGCCGCCCGGTGCCATCGTCAACGCCATGTAGACCATCGCCGACGACCCGACCAGATGGTGCAGATGGTGCCCGCCGCGCCGGGAGAACCACAAAGCGCGCACCGAGGCCGTGCCGAACAGCACGGCGTACACCGCCCACCCCCACGCGGGCGGTGTCATGACGGCCGTCGGCACCGCCATGGCGGCCATGGCGAATCCCATCAGCGCCTCCGCGCGCGCGGCCCTGCGCCCCTCACCGGTCTCGCCGCGCGTACGCAGCAGGCAGTATGCGCCCGTCATCGCGCACAACGCCATCAGCAGCCAGCCGGACATCGCCGGTCCGTGCACAGCGCACCCCCCTGGACGCACGAGTCGGTCCCCTGGGTCGATGCCCGGGCACGGTACGTCCTACGCGGCGCACGGGAGTACACGGGGAGCGCGCGGCGGAGCATTCCCCGTCGCGCGCCCCGCCGTCCCGGTCCGGGCCGGCCCCGTGCTTCCCCGTTCGATCAGCCGATCGTGAGCGACTTGAAGGCGCGCGCCTGTTCCGTGATGGCGCGTTCGGTGGGGAGCCGCTCCATGGAGGAGGCGCCGAAGAACCCGGCGATGCCCGTGGTGTGCTCCAGGACGTAGCGCGCGTCCTCGGGCTCGGCGATGGGCCCGCCGTGACAGAGCACGATGATGTCGGGGTTGACACGCTTGGCGGCGTCGTGCATCTCCTGCACGGCCGTGGCGGCCTGATCGAGCGTGAGGGCGGTGGCGGCGCCGATGGACCCCTTGGTGGTGAGTCCGACGTGGGGGACCAGGACGTCCGCGCCGGCCCGCGCCATCTCGGCGGCCTGCTCGGGGTCGAAGACGTAGGGCGCGGTGAGCAGATCGCGCTCGTGGGCCTGGCGGATCATGTCGATCTCCAGGCCGAAGCCCATGCCGGTCTCCTCCAGGTTCTCGCGGAACTTCCCGTCGTACAGGCCGACCGTGGGGAAATTCTGCACGCCGGTGAAGCCGACGGCCTTCAGCTGGTCGAGGAAATTGCCCATGATCCGGAACGGGTCGGTGCCGCACACCCCGGCGAGCACGGGCACGTCCCGCACCACGGGGAGGACCTCGCCCGCCATGTCCAGGACGATGGCGTTGGCGTCGCCGTAGGGCAGCAGGCCCGCCAGCGAGCCGCGGCCGGCCATCCGGTAGCGACCGGAGTTGTAGATGATCAGCAGGTCGACGCCGCCGGCCTCCGCACACTTGGCGGACAGGCCGGTGCCCGCGCCTGCGCCGATGACGGGCTTGCCGGCGCCGACCTGTGCGGTCAGGCGGGCCAGGGCTTGGTCGCGGTTCACGGAAGGACTCCTGTTCGGGTGAGATCGTTCGGGATCGGTCGGATGCGGTCGAGTTCTGTCGGGCGCGCGGGGCCTAGGAGACGCGCGTGACATGGGCGGTCACATGGCGCGGGCACGCCGTGCGGGCTCGGACGCCGGTCAGGAGCGGACGCCCGTTTCCGGGTCCGCGGGGGCACAGATCAGCTGGTGAAGACGGTCGGCGGCGGCCACGGCGAAGGCCGGGTCGTTCAGATGCGCGTCCACCTCGCGCAGCTCGACGGCACTGCCCTCCAGTGCCGTGCGCAGGGCCGAGAGCCCGGCCGTGTCGGCCTCCGGATCCCGGAACGGTCCGCCGGGCGCGTCCACCGCGGAGACCCCTCCCAGCGGCCACAGGACCGCCGCCGGGCCCTGGGCCGCGGCCAGCTTCCGCCCCATGAGGGTGCCGAGTTCCGTCATCTCGCCGGCGGTGGTGCGCATCAGGGTCACGGTGGGGTTGTGGACGAGGAGACGGCGCTCGGCGAAGCGTTCCGGAACCGTCTCGCGGGCGCCGAAGTTGACCATGTCCAGGGCGCCGGGGGCCACGACCTGGGGCAGCCCCGCCCGGCCCGCCGCCGTCAGCCGGTCCGGCCCGGCGCTGAGCACGCCGCCGACCAGTTCGTCCGCGAGCTCGGTGGTCGTCAGGTCCAGGACGCCCGCCAGGAACCCCCCGGCGGCGAGCTTCTCCAGGGCCCGTCCCCCCGCGCCCGTGGCGTGGAAGACCAGCACCTCGTAACCCAGCTCGTCCAGACGCCGCCGGGCGGCGTCGACCGCGGGCGTGGTCACGCCGAACATGCTGGCACCGATCAGCGGCCGTCCCTGCGGATGCGACCGGTTCACGCTCCGCTCGTGGTGGGCGGCCATCCCGGCAGCCGCCGCCACCGCGTTCCCCAGGATCAGGGACGACACCGAGTTGATGCCCGCGACGTCGACCACGCTGTACATCATGGTGACGTCGCTGCTGCCCACGTACGGCGACACGTCCCCGCTCGCCATGGTGGAGACCAGCAGTTTCGGCACGCCGACGGGCAGCGCCTGCATGGCGCGGGCGGCGATGAACGAGCCGCCGCTGCCGGCGACCGCCAGGACCGCGTGCAGCCGCCCCTCCCGGTGCAGGTCGCCGACGACCAGTTCGACGCCCTCGGCCATGGCGGTCACGGCCGCCCCACGGTCTCCGGCGGCGCGCAGCGCGTCCAGATCGTGCCCGGCACGCCGCGCCACGGCGGCGGCGTCGACGTCACTCGCGGGGCCGTCCTGCGGCGGCGGCAGCACGCCCGCGTCGACGAGCACGACGTCGCATCCCGACTCGCGCAGCCGCGCCGACAGCCACGCGTACTCCGCTCCCTTGGTGTCCAGTGTTCCGACGAGCACGACGGTCGCCATGTTCTGCTCCTTCGCAACGGCGTTCTCCCGATCATGTGCCCGCGGCCGGAGGGCGACCAGGACCACTTGAGGGCAATTGGCCTGTGCCGGGTGATGATGAACGCATGGACCGCATTCCTCCCACCCGCCTGTCGCGTCTGCTGACCGGGTGGTCCAAGGGCGGCGCGGGCGCGTTGCCGCAGCTGCTCGCCGAGGCGCTGCGGGAGCTGGCGGAGCGCGGGGACGTCGCTCCCGGCACCGTGCTGCCCTCGCAACGGGCCCTCGCGACCGCGCTCGGGGTCGGCCGCTCCACGGTGACGGCCGCGTACGGGCTGCTGGAGGCCGACGGATGGCTGGAGAGCCGGCAGGGCAGCGGCTCCCGGCTGCGGGGATCGGGAGGCGTGGGCGAACCGGCGACCGAGGGGCGGCTGGCCAGTTTCGGCACGAGGGACGACGGCATCGACCTCTCCAGCGGCGCGCTGGACGGCCTGCCGATGGTGGCGTCGGCGGCCGGATCCCTGACCGCCCGCGACCTCACCGCGGCGCTGGCCTACGACGGGTACCTGCCGTACGGGCTGCCCGAGCTGCGCGAGGCGATCGCCGGCTACCACCGCGCGGCCGGCCTGCCCACCACGCCGGAGCAGATCCTCGTCACCGCCGGGTCCCAGCAGGCCGTCTGGCTGATCACCCAGGGACTGGTCGAGCCGGGGGACACCGTGATCGTCGAGGACCCGACCTATCGCGGCGCCCTCGAAGCCCTGCGGGCCCGCGGCGCCCGGCTGGTCCCGCTGGCGGCCGACGCCTCCCACCGCGACGCCGCCGTCCTGGCCCGGCTGTCCGGGCACGTGCGCCCACGCCTCGTCTATCTGCAGCCGTCCGTCCACAACCCCACCGGGCGCAGCATGGACGAGCACACGCGCCGGGCCTGGGCGGCCGTTCTCACCGAGCAGGGCCTGTACGCCGTGGAGGACAACGCGTACGCGGAACTGGCCCTGGACCACGACGAGGCGCCCGTCTCGCTGGCCTCCCGGCTGCCGCCCGCCGGGTCCGCCACCATCGGCACCCTGTCCAAGCTGTTCTGGGGCGGTCTGCGGCTGGGCTGGATCCGCTCCTCCACGACCGTCGTCCGCCGACTGGCCGACATCAAGAGGTCCGTCGACCTGTCCTGCCCGGTGGTCGAGCAGATGCTGGCCGTGCGTCTGCTCCAGCAACTGCCCGAGGCCCGCGCCCGGCGCCGCTCCCGGCTGCGCGAACGCCTGGCGGAGACCGAACGTCTCCTGCGCGCGCAGGGGACCGGATGGCGGTGGGAACGGCCTGCCGGGGGGTCGGCCCTCTGGGTGGAGATGCCCGGCGCCGATGCCGAGGCCACGGCACAACTGGCCCGCCGTGCGGGCGTCCTGATCGTGCCGGGTCCCGCCTTCTCCGCCGTGGACGGTTTCCGGCACCACCTGCGCCTCCCGTTCGCGGACGACGACGGCGCCCTGGAGCGGGCCCTGCCCGTGCTGGTCGACTGCGCCGGACGCAGCCGCGCCCCGCGCTGAGGCCGCCCCGAGGCCCGCGCCGCCGGAGCCGGTCGCCGTGCGGCCGCCGCCGAGTGGCGGATGCCGAGCCGGTCCCTCAGAGCCTGTCGGGTGACCTTCGATCGGAGAGCGGACGTGGCGTGGTGCGTGCGATCCCAAGGCGCCGGGATGTCCTCGTAGCGGAGCTACTAGGGCATTTCGGCAACGCCGGAAGCGTGCGTGCCACGCCACGTCCGCCCGATCAGAGGTCACCCGACAGGCTCTCAGGGGCGGTGGCGCAGCGGATGGTCCGCCGGGACCTCCACCACGGCGATCCGGTGCCCGTCCGGGTCGCGCATCCACATCTCGACGAGCCCCCACGGTTCGCGCAGCGGTGGTCTCAGCACCTCGACCCCGCGGGCCGACAGCTCCTCGTGCGCCGCGTGCACGTCCGCGACCTGCAGCCACAGCGCGAGACTCGGCACCGGCGGCCCGTCCGCGCGTCCGGACACCTCCAGGAAGCCGCCGCCGAGGAAGTAGACCGTGCCCCGCTCGGGCCCGGTCCCGAACTCCCGGTACACGGGCAGTCCGAGCGACTCCCCGTAGAAGGCGCGCGACCGTTCGGGATCGGTGGGACGCAGCAGGATCCGGCTGCTCAGCACATGAACCATGCGGCGGACTCTATGCCTGCCCCACCCCGCCGCCCGCCGTGCGACACCGGGTTACGCTGCTGCGGCACGTCCGCAGCCGAGGAACGGAGAATCGCCGTCATGGACATGGCCCCCACCCAGGATTCGGGACGGCTGACGTTCCGCGACGCGGTCGACGCCGATGTTCCCGTCCTCGTGGCGCTGGTCGAATCGGCGTACCGGGGCGACTCCAGCCGGGTCGGGTGGACCACCGAGGCGGACATCCTCGACGGGCAGCGCACCGACCCCGACGGCGTCCGCCAGGTCGTCGAGGCCCCTGGCAGCCGACTGCTCGTGGTGGAGCGCGACGGCGCGGTCGTCGCCTGCTGCCAGCTCGAACGCCGGGGCGACGCGGCCTACTTCGGGATGTTCGCGGTCCGCCCCGACCTCCAGGGCGCCGGGCTCGGCAAGGTGGTCATCGCCGAGGCCGAGCGCGCCGTACGGGAGGACTGGGGGGCGGCCGAGATGCACATGACCGTGATCTCGGTGCGGGAGGAGCTGATCGCCTGGTACGAGCGCCGCGGCTATCGCCGTACGGGAAGGACGAGCCCGTTCCCCTACGGCGACGAGCGCTTCGGCATCCCGCAGCGCGACGACCTCGCGTTCGAACTCCTGATCAAGAACCTGGTCCGGCCGGAGTGTTGATCAGGCGGTGAAGCGGACGGCGCGGCGGATCTCCGGATGGTCCGTGGTGGCGCCGTCCAGCCGCAGGGCGCGTACCAGTCGCAGATGGTCCTGGGTGTTCACCACCCAGCCGATGACCTTCAGCCCCTCGGCGTGCGCCCGCTCGACCATCTCCAGGGTGAGGCGGCGGATGTTCAGCGCCAGCGTCGCCGCACCCACCGCCTTCGCCCGCTCCACCGCATCGTCCTGCCGCCGGCTCGCGATGAGAACGGTCCTCACCCCCGGCACCAGCCGGGCGATCTCGGCGACCGCCCCGTCGTGGAACGACGAGACCTCGACCCGTTCGACGAGGCCGCGCCGCAGCATCACCTCCGCCAGCGCGCGGGCCGCCGCCGCGTCTTTGATCTCCGCCTGGAGCGGGGACCGCACGGCATCGAGGACCTCCTCGAAGACCGGCACCCGCTCGCCCTGTCCGGCGTCGAGCTCGCGCAGTTCGGCGAGGGTCTTCCCGACGATCGGGCCGCTGCCGTCCGTCGTGCGGTCCACGTCGGCGTCGTGCATGACGGCCAGCGCGCCGTCCTTGCTCAGGTGCAGGTCCAGTTCGATCGCGTCCATCCCGGCCCGTTCCGCGTGGACGAACGACCGCAGGGTGTTCTCCGGCTCGACACCCATCACTCCGCGATGACCGATGGTGAGAAAAGACAAGGCGACTCGCTTCCGTAGACGGTGTTCCTCCGCATGCGGCTCCTACCCGCCGGGTGCCGGGTCATCACGGCCGTCCGGCGTCCGGGCGAACCGGCCCGGTCCGTACGCCGACAGGGGAGGCGGACTGTGCCACCCGTGCGCGGGCGCGCGTCCGGCGCGTGCGGGACCGCTCGGGCGTACCCGTGTGCGACGGAGCGGAGCTGCGGCCACCGGAGCCTCCGCTTCCGACGGAAGTGCTCCCTCCACAGTTTTGCGCAGGAAGAATCGCGGTGACATCGCGAGCGCGCAGGATAATTTACTGAGATCCACTTGTCTGGAGTAACCACGCACGGATACGGTGATTTGACGCGAGGTTCTCCTGTGGAGGAAGTGTTATGACGGAAATTCTTGTGCACGACGCCGCCGCAGGAGGTATTGCTGCGGAGCAGCCGGTGGTCGACCACCCTGCCTGGCCCCTCCTCAAGGACGCCGTGGAGGAGATCCGTCCCTGGCAGTCGAAGGACGGTTCCATCGACTTCGACGCGGAGGGCGCCCCGTCCCGCGCGACCGCCGAGGCGACGCTGGACCGCGTGATCTCCGCGGTCGAGGAGCTCGCCCCGCTGCTCCCGCACGACGCCGCCTACCACCGGGCCCTCGTCGCCGACCTGCGCCGCTGGGCCGCGGACGGCTTCGGCGTGCCGGACTTCCTCGACTCGCTGCTCGCCTTCCAGCCCGCCCAGGGGCGTGCCGACGGGGTGCAGCACCTGGTCGTCTTCGCGATGTACACCCAGAACGGCAACCCGGACCGCAACCTCGAGGCCGTCGTGCTGCGGATGGTCTGGCCCGAGTGGCTCGCCGAGCTGGAGGCCACCCGCTACGACAACCCGCTCTTCTGCGGCATCACGTTCGAGGACTTCACCTCGGGCTACGACACCAACTCCGCGGTGCTCTTCCCGGAGACCGTCGCCGTGCGCGAGGCCCCCGAACGCTTCAGCTGGGGCGGAATCTTCTGCGACCGCGAGGCCGCCCGGTTCCGCCGGGTCACCGAGGCCGCCGTCGGCATCCTCGGCGTCGATCTGCCCGGCGACATCCGCGAGATGGTCGCGGACCAGCAGCGCTGCGAGCAGGCGTTCGTGCTCTGGGACATGATCCACGACCGTGCGCACAGCCACGGCGACCTGCCCTTCGACCCCTTCATGATCAAGCAGCGGCAGCCGTTCTGGATGTACGGGCTGGAGGAGCTGCGCTGCGACCTCACCGCCTTCAAGGAGGCCGTGCAGCTGGAGGCCGACGGCTTCCCGCAGGGCCGCGACGTCCAGTACGCCGTGCTGTTCGACCGGATGTTCCGCTTCCCCGTCACCGGCGAGCGCGTCCGCAACTACGACGGCCTGGGCGGACAGCTGCTCTTCGCCTACCTCCACAAGCACGACGTGATCCGCTGGACCGACAACACGCTGCGGATCGACTGGGAACGCGCCCCGCGGATCACCAACCAGCTGTGCGCCGAGATCGAGAAGCTGTACCGCGACGGCATCGACCGCCCCAAGCTCGTGCACTGGTTCGCCGCGTACGAACTCGTCTCCACCTACCTCGCCCCGCACCCGGGCTCCCGCTGGGCGAAGGGACCCGAGGCACTGGACCTGTCGCTGCCGCCGCGTAAGCTCGTCGACGAGGTGCTTCCGGACGAGTTTCCCCTGAGCATGTTCTATGAGGCGCTCTCCAAGAAGCTGAAGAACGTGATCGCCTCGACCAAGGGGATCACCGCCGCGGGTGCCGAGAGGGCAGCCGCGTGAGCGCCGGGGCAGAGGAGGCGGTGGCCATGAACGGGAACGGCACGGGCAACGGGAGCGGTGCCCTCGAAGGTGCCGTGGTCGCGGTCGCCGGGGCCGCCGGCCCGGCGGGCCGGGCTGCGCTGCTGAGGCTCGCGGAGGCAGGCGCCACCGTCGTGGCCTCCGACGCCGACGCGGCACGCCTGGCCGAGGCGGTCGACGCCGCGCGCTACGCCCACGGCGGAGCCACCGTCACCGGTGACACGGTCGATCTGCTGGACCTCGCCGCCACCCGCGACTGGGCGGACAAGACGGAGAAGGAGTTCGGCAGGATCGACGGTCTGGTCCACCTCGTCGGCGGCTGGCGCGGCAGCGCCGGCTTCGCCGAGACCGACCTCGCCGACTGGAACCTGCTGGAGAAGCTGCTGATCCGCACCGTCCAGCACACCTCGCTGGCCTTCCACGCGGGACTGCAGCGCAGCGACCGCGGGCGCTACGTGCTGATCAGCGCGGCCGGGGCGAGCCAGCCCACTGCGGGAAACGCGGCCTATTCCGCGTCGAAGGCGGCCGCCGAGGCATGGACGCTCGCCCTCGCGGACGCGTTCCGCAAGGCGGGGGGCGAGGAGGGGCCCAGGTCCGCGGCTGCGATCCTGGTGGTCAAGGCACTGGTGCACGACGCGATGCGCGCCGAGCGCCCGAATGCGAAATTCGCGGGCTTCACCGACGTCAAGGATCTGGCCGATGCCATCGTCGGCGTCTGGGACCGGCCCGCCCCGGAAGTGAACGGAAAGCGCCTGTGGCTGACCCCACAACCGTAAGGACCGACGCGCGACGCCACCACGACCCGCAGGTACGCGGCTTCGCCAGTGACAACTACGCGGGCACGCATCCGGAGATCCTCGCGGCCATCGCCCTCGCCAACGGCGGTCACCAGATCGCCTATGGCGAGGACGAGTACACCGGGCATCTCCAGCGCGTCATGCACAGTCACTTCGGCCCCACCGCCGAAGCCTTCCCGGTCTTCAACGGAACCGGCGCCAACGTCGTCTCCCTCCAGGCGATGACCGACCGCTGGGGCGCCGTCATCTGCGCCGAGTCCGCCCACATCAACGTCGACGAGGGCGGCGCCCCGGAGCGCGTGGGCGGCCTCAAGCTGCTCACCGTCCCCACGCCGGACGGCAAGCTCACCCCCGAGCTCATCGACCGGCAGGCGTACGGCTGGGACGACGAGCACCGCGCCATGCCGCAGGTCGTCTCGATCACCCAGAACACCGAACTCGGCACGGTCTACACGCCCGACGAGATCCGCGCCATCTGCGACCACGCCCACGGTCACGGCATGAAGGTCCACCTGGACGGGGCCCGGATAGCCAATGCCGCGGCGTCGCTGGACGTGCCGATGCGCACGTTCACCAACACCGTCGGCGTCGACGTCCTCTCGTTCGGCGGCACCAAGAACGGGGCGATCTTCGGCGAGGCCGTGGTCGTGCTCGACCCGGACGCCGTGCGCGCCATGAAGCATCTGCGCAAGCTGTCGATGCAGCTCGCCTCCAAGATGCGTTTCGTCTCCGTGCAGTTGGAGGCGCTGCTCGCCGGGGACCTCTGGCTGCGCAACGCCCGGCACGCCAACGCCATGGCCCAGCGCCTGGCGGAGGGCGTGCGCGGGGTGGACGGCGTGGAGATCCTCCATCCCGTCCAGGCCAACGCCGTCTTCGCGCGGCTGCCGCACGAGGTGAGCGAACGGCTCCAGAAGCGCTTCCGCTTCTACTTCTGGGACGAGGCCGCCGGGGACGTGCGCTGGATGTGCGCCTTCGACACGACGGAGGAGGACGTGGACGCGTTCGTCCTCGCGCTGAAGGAAGAGATGGCCAGGTGACGCCGTCCGAGGACGCGTCACGGTCCAGAGAGTCATAGTTCTGAATAGGTATGCGGTCGGTCGGAAAGTCATTGACTCCCGGCCGGCCGCCTGCCTACGCTCGGCGATCATGCAGCTGATTCAGCACGTGCCGAAACTTTCCGCGTATCTCGCCGCCGACGAGGCCATCGATCACGAGCACCCGCTCGTGCGACAAACGGTCGCCGAACTCTGCGGCGACACCTCCGACGCATACACATACGCGGCCGCCGCCTTCGTCCACGTGCGTGACACCATCGCGCACTCCGGCGACGCGGGGAAGGCGGACGTCACCTGGCGCGCCTCCGACGTCCTCGCCGCGCGCCACGGCATCTGCCACGCCAAGGCGCACGCCCTGGCCGCCCTCCTGCGCGCGGCCGGCATCCCCACCGCCCTCTGCTACCAGCGGCTCGCCGACGCCCACGGATCCCCCGGCCCCGTGCACGGCCTCGTCGCGGTCCGGCTGCCCGGCCGCGACCGCTGGGACCGCCAGGACGCCCGGGGCAACAAGCCGGGGGTCGACGCCCGGTTCTCGCTCGACGGCGAACGGCTGGCATGGCCCGTCCGGCCCGGGTTCCACGAGACGGACTACCCGACGCTCCACGCGGCACCGCACCCGGCGGTGCTGAGCGCCCTGAGGTCCGCCGCGGACCGCGCGCAGCTCTGGCACACGCTCCCCACGGAACTCTGAGCTTCCTCGCGGAACTCCGGGCCCGACCGTCGCCGATGCCC
Source organism: Streptomyces sp. CB01580 (assembly GCF_001905795.1). Lineage (GTDB taxonomy): Bacteria > Actinomycetota > Actinomycetes > Streptomycetales > Streptomycetaceae > Streptomyces. Next base: position 472,698 of record NZ_LIXJ01000003.1, on the reverse strand, counting down.
GGAGTGACGTTTCAGCCGGGAGCGGGGGCGATGCGTGTCAGCCCCGGGCGCGTACCTCGGCCGGGGTCGGCGCGGTGCCCCCGAGGTGCGCGGGGACCCACCAGGTGTCGCTCGCGTCCCTCGGACGCACGGGGTAGGCGCGCTGGGCCGCTTCGAGAAGCTCCTGCACCCGCTCCCGCAGCCGCCGGGTGATGGCCCCCGCGTACTGGTCGGCGGGCGCCTCCACCGCCTCGCCCACCCGGATCGTCACGGGCAGGTGGTCGCGCTTGAAGTTGCGCGGCCGTCCCTTGGTCCACAGCCGCTGCGTGCCCCACACCGCCGTCGGGATCAGGGGCACACCGGCCTCCTGGGCCAGCCGGGCGGCCCCCGACTTGAAGCTCTTCAGCGTGAACGACTCCGAGATGGTGGCCTCGGGGAAGACACCGACGATCTCGCCGGAGCGCAGCGACGCGAGCGCGTGGGCATAGGCTTCCTCGCCCTGCTTGCGGTCCACGGGAATGTGCTTCATCCCGCGCATCAGCGGTCCGGAGATGCGGTGCCGGAAGACCGACTCCTTCGCCATGAAGCGGACGAGACGCTTCTGCGGCAGTGCGGCGAGACCGGTGAAGATGAAGTCCAGGTAGCTGATGTGATTGCAGACCAGCACGGCGCCACCGGTCTTCGGGATGTGCTCCGAACCCCGAGCGTCGATCTTCAGGTCCAGCGCCTTGAACAAAGTGCGAGCGGCGCCGATGACCGGTCGATAGACGAGTTCTGCCATCTCTGGGGAGACCCTTCTTCAGCGCCTGAGGAGGGTTCTCCCGGCGGAAGTTACGCAGCCGTAGGTTTGCGGCATCGGGCCGATCGTGCCCCATGCGCGACGCGGTGGCCAGTCCTCGCGGGCGCGGGAGGCGAGATTCTCGTCACGTGCGGCCGGTCGGGAATGTTCCCGTACCACGCGGCGCTGCCCTCTTGGGAGGGGCGACGACGGGAGGGCGACGGTGGACGGGCGGACGCACGGGAGCGCGCTGGACGCGGCCCGACTCGGCGCGGAACTGGGGGAGAGGGCGACCCTGGTGCAGTTCTCCACCGCGTTCTGTCAGCCCTGCCGGGCCACGCGTCGAGTCCTCGCCGAGGTGGCGCGCATGGTCGACGGCGTCGCCCATGTCGAGGTCGACGCGGAGGCGCGCCTGGCTCTCGTGCGTGAGCTGGGGATCACCAGGACACCGACCGTGCTGGTGCTCGACGCGGGCGGGCGGATCGTCCGCAGGGCCGTCGGACAGCCGCGCACCGTCGACGTCGTCGCGGCACTGGGCGAGGCGATGTGACGGACCGTGACGCATCTCCCACCTCGCGGAACGTACTTGACCAGGCCTGATGCGAATCGTCAGTCTGACGCCATGCCTCCGCAACTCCTTCTCCACGATCGGGTCCACGTGGACCTCGCCCGCGATGTCAGTGTGCGCTGTCCGGGTGCCTGAGCACCCACGGCCCCGTACGCCTCTTCGCAGAAGGACTTCTCCATGACGGCTTCACCCGAGTCCATGACGGCTTCACCCGGGCTCGGCACCGCCCGCCCGGCCTCTCCCGACCTTCTCCGCTCGGTCTTCCGACGACACGCCGCGGGGGTGGCGGTGATCACGGCCGCGGCCGGCCGGCCCGTCGGCTTCACCGCCACCTCCCTCAACTCCGTCGCCGCCGAACCTCCGCTGGTCTCCTTCGGCGTGGGGACCTCGTCGTCCAGTTGGCCGGTCGTCTCCGAGGCGGAGCACATCGGCGTCCACATACTCGGGGAGCACCAGGAGGAGCTGGCCGCCACGTTCGCCCGCAGCGGCGCCGACCGGTTCGGCCCGTCCACCGGCTGGCGCAGCGGGCCGCAGGGGGTGCCGGTCCTGGACGGCGTGCTGGCGTGGCTGGTGTGCCGCGTGGTGGCCCGGATCCCGGCGGGTGACCACCGGATCGTGATCGCCGAGGCCGTGGTGGGAGATCCGGCCGGTGGCGGGCGTCCGCTCCTCTACCACCAGGGCCGGTTCAACGCGCTGCGGGACTGAGGCGTCCGGGCGGCACGCGGACGCGCCCCCCCGGCGGCGCCCCGGACGGGATCCGGGGAGGCGCCGGGCGGCGCCCCGTGCCCTGCCGACCCGTCGTACGTCGGCCAGATCACATTCCAAGCGCTTGCTCATACGCCACCCACTGGCTGTACTGGTTAGTAATATTTCCTTCGGAGCGCGGGGTGCCCCGACCGGAAACCGCACCATCAGGCGCCTATGCTGCGTGCAACAGGGCAGCCCGGAAAAGACGATGCAGTAGGAGAGCCGGCGTGAGCTTGAGGATCGTTGTCTGTGTGAAGTATGTGCCGGATGCGACGGGTGACCGGCGTTTCTCGGATGATCTGACGGTGGACCGTGAGGATGTGGATGGTCTGTTGTCGGAGTTGGACGAGTACGCGGTGGAGCAGGCGTTGCGGATCGCGGAGGGTGCCGGTGATGCCGAGGTGACGGTGTTGACGGTGGGTCCGGAGGATGCGCGGGATGCGTTGCGCAAGGCGTTGTCGATGGGTGCGGACAGGGCGGTTCATGTCGAGGACGAGTCTGTGCATGGTTCGGATGTGATGGGTACGTCGTTGGTGGTGGCGAGGGCGGTGGAGAAGGCCGGGTTCGATCTGGTGGTTGCTGGTATGGCGTCGACGGATGGTGGTGGGGGTGTGGTTCCGGCGTTGCTGGCGGAGCGGTTGGGGGTGGCGCAGGTGACGTTGTTGTCGGAGGTGTCGGTGGAGGGTGGTGTGGTGCGGGGGCGGCGTGATGGCGATGTGGCCTCGGAGTGGCTGGAGGCGTCGTTGCCGGCGGTGGTGTCGGTGACGGACCAGTCGGGTGAGGCGCGGTATCCGTCGTTCAAGGGGATCATGGCGGCGAAGAAGAAGCCGGTGGTGTCGTGGGATCTGGATGATCTGGGTGTGGAGGCCGGGGAGGTGGGTCTGGGTGGTGCGTTCACCCGGGTCGTTTCCGTGGCGGAGCGTCCGGCGCGGACGGTGGGTACGGTCGTGACGGACGAGGGTGAGGGTGGCCGGCAGGTTGCCGAGTTCCTCGCGGGCCGGAAGTTCATCTGACGGCGCGTGCTGTGCGTGGCTGTTCCTCAATTCATCGTGGCGGGAGTTGTTTTCCATGGCTGAAGTGCTTGTCTTTGTCGATCATGTGGATGGTGTGGTTCGCAAGCCCACGCTGGAGTTGTTGACGCTGGCGCGTCGTGTGGGTGAGCCGGTTGCGGTGGCGTTGGGTGCGGGGGCCGGCGCGACGGCGGGTGTGCTGGGTGAGCACGGTGCGGTGCGGGTGCTGGTGGACGAGGCTCCGGAGTACGGGGAGTTCCTGGTCGTGCCGAAGGTGGATGCGCTGCGGGCGGCTTGTGAGGCGGTGTCGCCGGTGGCGGTGCTGGTGGTGTCGTCGGCGGAGGGCAAGGAGGTTGCGGCGCGTCTGGCGTTGCGGACGGGTTCGGGTCTGCTGACCGATGTGGTGGATGTGGAGGCCGGGGAGGGGGGTGTGGTGGTGACGCAGTCGGTGTTCGCGGCGTCGTTCACCACGCGGTCCCGGGTGGTGCGGGGTGGTGCGGTGGTGACGGTCAAGCCGAACAGTGCGTCGGTGGAGCCGGTCGCGGCGGCGGGTGAGGTCGTGGCGTTGGAGGTGTCGTTCTCGCAGGGGGCGTCGGGGACGCGGGTGACGGGGCGTGAGGCGCGTGAGTCGACGGGGCGTCCGGAGCTGACCGAGGCCGCGATCGTGGTGTCGGGCGGGCGGGGTGTGAACGGTGCGGAGAACTTCGCGTTGATCGAGGCGCTCGCGGACAGTCTGGGTGCGGCGGTGGGTGCGTCGCGTGCGGCGGTGGACGCGGGCTGGTATCCGCATTCCGCGCAGGTGGGGCAGACGGGCAAGTCGGTCTCGCCGCAGTTGTACATCGCGTCGGGGATCTCCGGGGCGATCCAGCACCGGGCGGGTATGCAGACCTCGAAGACGATCGTCGCGATCAACAAGGACGCCGAGGCGCCGATCTTCGATCTCGTCGACTACGGCGTGGTCGGTGACCTGTTCCAGGTCGTGCCCCAGCTCACCGACGAGATCAAGGCCCGCAAGGGCTGACAGCGCGGGCTCCCCTGCCGTTGTCCCGGTCCGGGGCCGTGTGGTGACTTCCCACCACACGGCCCCGGACCTTTTCCGATCACCATTGACGCCGAATCGACGGCCTTATAGCTTCGCTATCCGGATTGTTGATTCCGTGAAGCGGAAACCGTCTGATGGTGGAGGGTGTGCAATGGGTCAGCAGGAGCAGGTGGCGACGAGCCTCGCCGGTACGGTCGGCGAGGAGATCGGCGCCTCCCTCACCGCCGTCGACGCCGAACTCGCNGGGTATGCAGACCTCGAAGACGATCGTCGCGATCAACAAGGACGCCGAGGCGCCGATCTTCGATCTCGTCGACTACGGCGTGGTCGGTGACCTGTTCCAGGTCGTGCCCCAGCTCACCGACGAGATCAAGGCCCGCAAGGGCTGACAGCGCGGGCTCCCCTGCCGTTGTCCCGGTCCGGGGCCGTGTGGTGACTTCCCACCACACGGCCCCGGACCGCTTTCTGCACGGTGGCGCACCGGGGCGCTTACGACCCCGCCCACGATGGTCAGCGGCGTCGCAGCGTCCGGGGCCTCCGCCTCCGGCGTTGTCGTCGGTTGCCGACGCTCCGCGTCGACTCCCTCCTCCGCCTCGGATTCGAAGGCCCCGGACACCGCTCCTTCTCCCACCGCCAATCGTGGGCGAGGTCGATACCCGTTCGGGGGGCGGCCTGGTCAGCCCGGCCCGAACATGCAACCCTGACCCGGCCCCACGTTGCCCGACGCACCGTCAGCACGTGCCCTCACCAACGTGACCCGGGCCGCGGGGCGGTTCCTCTGCCCGACCGGTCACGTCGACACCAGCTTTCTGATGCGGGGAAGCACCTCCGCCCCGCAGGAACGGAGTCGCACATGGCACACGGTCGCACCAACCCGCTGAACGCGCACCACGACGACGCCCCGCTCACCTTCGGCATCGAGGAGGAGTTCCTCCTGCTGCACCCGGAGACGAGCCGTCCGGCGGCACAGGCGCCCCTCGTCCTGCGTACCGCCGCTCCCGCCGCCCCCGCGGCCGGCACGCTGACCGAGGAGATCACGCGGTTCCAGTTGGAGGCCGCCACTCCGGTCTGTCGCTTCGCCGACCAGGCCCACCACCATCTCGCGGCGGCCCGGCGCGCGCTGGCCGAGGCGGCTCAGCGGCACGGCCTCGGTCTCGTCGCCGCCGGCTGTGCCCCGTACGGCACCCCCGTACCGCTCCCGCTGGCCGACAAGCCCCGCTATCGGCACATCAGCAACCGGTTCGGCGATCTGGTGGAGTCCCACACCGTGTGCGGCTGCCACGTCCACATCGGCATGCCCGATCTGCCCACCGCCCTCGCCGTCTCCAACCATCTGCGGCCCCATCTGCCCACCCTGCTCGCGCTGAGCGCCAACTCGCCCTTCTACCAGGGGCGGGACACCGGTCACGCCAGCTGGCGCAACATCCTCTGGTCCCGCCTCCCCTCGTCCGGTCCCCCGCCGCTGTACCGCACCCCCGACGACTACCACCACGCCGTCGACGCGTTGCTCGACGGCGGCGCCGCCCTCGACCCGGGGATGGTGTACTGGTTCATCCGGCCCGCCCCGCGCCTGCCCACCCTGGAGATACGCGTCGCCGACGTGGCCGCCACCGCCGAGGAGGCACTGCTGCTCGCACTCCTCGTCCGGGGACTGGCCACCGCCGCGCTCCAGGCCGTCGCGGACGACCGCCCCGCCGCCGAGGTACCCGACCGGGTTCTCCGTCTCGCCCTGTGGCGGGCCGCGCACGACGGCCTGGAGGGGAACGGCGTGGACACCACGACCGGCGCCCTGGCACCCGCCCGCGCCCTGCTCGACCGCATGATGAAGGCCGCGCTGCCCGGTCTGGACGCCTGCGGCGACACCACCGTCGTCACCGGCCTCGTCGACCGGCTGCTCCGCTGCGGCAGCGGGGCACATCGTCAGCGGGCCGCTCACGCCCGCGAAGGCAGGATCAGCGATGTCACCGCCCTGCTCGTCGAGCAGACCCGCGCTCCACTGCCCGCGTAGCACCCCGCCGGAACTCAGCGGCCCCGGGGGACCGTCAGCTCTGTCAGGGCCGTCAGGACCGCTGGGAACCGTGTCGGGACCCGCTCGTTCTCGGCTCGGCGGGGCCGTCCGGTGCGCAAATCGCACGGATTAGACTCCACGGCAGCGGCGTCGTCACGCACGGGTCGGCGCCCGAGTACACGAGAGGCCGTCGGGTCTGGAGGCATGGCTGTGCACGGTGAGTACAAGATCCCCGGCGGCAAGCTCGTCGTCGTCGATCTGGATGTCGAGGGCGGGGCGCTGCGGAACGTACGGGTGGCCGGGGACTTCTTCCTGGAACCCGACGAGGCGATCCTGGCGATCGACGCGGCGCTGGAGGGCGCTCCGGCGAACACGGACACCGCCGGGCTCGCCGCTCGGATCGACGCGGTCCTCCCGGACTCGACGGTGATGCTGGGCCTCACCACCGAGGGAGTCGCCGTCGCCGTGCGCCGGGCCCTCGCGCAGGCCACCGAGTGGAGCGACTACGACTGGCGGCTCATCCACGAGGGCCCGCAGTCCCCCGCCCTCCACATGGCGCTCGACGAGGTCATCACCGCCGAGGTGGCCGCGGGTCGTCGCCCTCCGACGCTGCGGGTCTGGGAGTGGTCCTCCCCCGCCGTGATCATCGGGAGCTTCCAGTCCCTGCGCAACGAGGTCGATCCGGCCGGTGCCGAACGGCACGGTGTCACGGTGGTCCGGCGGGTGTCCGGTGGCGGCGCCATGTTCGTGGAGCCCGGCAACACCATCACGTACTCGCTGTCCGTCCCGGAATCCCTGGTCTCCGGCCTGTCGTTCGCCGACAGTTACGCCTATCTCGACGACTGGGTGCTCGGGGCGCTCGGCGACATGGGCATCAAGGCCTGGTACCAGCCGCTGAACGACATCGCGACCGAGGTCGGGAAGATCGCCGGTGCGGCCCAGAAGCGCATCGTGGGCGCCGGCGGCGGTCCCGGTGCCGTGCTGCACCACGTGACCATGTCCTACGACATCGACGCGGACAAGATGCTCGACGTCCTGCGCATCGGCAAGGAGAAGATGTCCGACAAGGGAACGAAGAGCGCCAAGAAGCGCGTCGACCCCCTCCGTCGGCAGACCGGTCTCCCGCGCGAGACCGTCATCGACAACATGATCGAGTCCTTCCGCAGGCGCCACGGCCTCACCCCGGGCGAGGTCACCCCGGAGGAGATGGCCAGGGCCGAGGAGCTCGTACGCACCAAGTTCACCACCGACGAATGGACCGCCCGGGTGCCGTGACCGCCCTGGTCCCATGACCTGGCCGGGACCGCCCCCGCCACGACACCGCCCCGCCGGTCGCGCACTGCGTGCGACCGGCGGGGCGGTGTCGGTTTCGATGTCGGTGTGCCGCTGTCGGGGAGCGGCTTCGAGGCCGCGCGTCCGCAGAAGCGGGCGGTCCCGAGGGCGCCGACGTCTACAGGTCGGCGGTGCCGGTCAGGCTCCGTCCGGTTTCCTGCTGCCGCGGCACAGCGGTCCGGGCCTGCGAGGTCCCGGCCTCCCCCGCCTCGTTCCCGGGCTCCGTGGCCTGCCCCGCCGACAGCCGGGCCGCGAACCGGGGCCAGGCGAAGAGGACGACGGGGAAGATGGCATAGCCGATGCGGGTGGCCGGGGACAGCACGAT